>DJKX01000004.1 GCA_002436185.1 Fidelibacterota bacterium UBA6531 | reverse complement strand
AGTCGCTTGGTTTTGTTTCATCCCCAGGTACCATAAAAGAATTGCCGTGGCGGCAATCAACATCAGATGATAGGAAAACAAGTGAAGATGTACGCCCGATATATTGGAGTAATAGACCTGTCAGCTATTTAACGCGCACAGAAATCTGGGATGATTTTCCTAATGGTCGATGGGGTGATATAGAAAGTCCAACTTTTGGTGAACTTAACCAGTATCATGCTATTAGAGCAGGTTCAAAGAGTGACAAAATTAGAGCCAAAAGAAAAAGGATGTGGGGAGAGCCGAAATCTATCAAAGATATAACTGACGTTTTTGTATCATTCTGTAAGGCGAAGATAAATAGTTTACCATGGTGTGAAATGCCACTAGCACTAGAGAGTAAACTAATTTCAGAAGATTTGCTTAAACTCAATGAGATGGGATATTTTACTATAAACTCTCAGCCTAAAATAAATGGTGTACCATCGGAAGATGCTGAAGTTGGCTGGGGTGGATCAGGTGGAAGAATTTATCAGAAAGCTTATCTGGAGTTTTTTACATCAAAGGATAAATTAGATAAGTTGCTAAAAAGTATAGGTTCAAAAGAAAATATTTCCTATCAAGCCATCAACATTAGTGGTGATTTAATTACAAATTTACCAGAAAATAATGTGACTGCCGTGACGTGGGGTGTTTTTCCTGATAAGGAAATAATGCAACCTACCATTGTAGATACGCGATCATTTTTAATCTGGAAGGATGAAGCATTCAGCTTGTGGATGAATGATTGGGCTTCAATATACGAAGCAAAATCTGAATCATATGAACTTATAAAAGAAATATATGACACCTATTACTTAGTTAATGTTGTTGATAATGATTTTGTTGATGGTGATATACTGAAACAAATTGTTAAATCATGAAAAATCCTAAATTAAATCAGTTTGAAAAATCACTGGTTGGATATTTATGCTCCCAGAGCCGTATTAAATCCGATCAGCGAGTAATAATTGCAGTTTCTGGCGGAAAAGATTCTATGGTTTTGCTGCATTCCATGAATAAAACTGCTCGTAGGTTAAACATTGCAATTGATGCTGTACATGTGAATCATCATCTACGAGACGATTCCTATGAAGATCAAGCATTAGTAGAGAAAACATGTGTGAAACTCAAAATTAATCTAATAATTGATCATTTGGATCCGGCTACAAAGTTAAAGGGTGAAAGTTTAGAGATGTGGGCAAGAACACATAGGTATCGATCACTGGAACGCATTCGTAAAGAAATTAATGCAGATTGGATTTTTACTGCTCACCACGGCAATGATCAAATTGAAACAATTCTTTTACATCTATCACAAGGAACTGGAATAAGTGGTTTCAGAGGCATTCATGATATTCAAGGCCACATTTTACGTCCTTTGCTTGGTTTTTCTCGTGTTGATATAGACCAATATGCTGATGAAGTGAATATATCGTGGGTAGATGATAGCTCAAATGCGGATGAAACAATTCCACGAAATTATCTACGACGAAATATTGTCAAGTTATGGGAAAAATCAGATCCCAATTTAGTCAAGGCGTTCCAAGAAGTTAGTGAACATGCTAAGGATGCAAATGAAGCACTGAAATTCGCAGCAAACATATTTATACCCAATATCATAAAACAAAAGACTAGAGTATTCATTACATTGGATGAAGTTCAATTACTCGCAATACCACCACTACTGCGTATAATTTTGTTACGCGAATTAATGGATTCTGCTGAACCTTGGAGACGATTCGTTTACAGTGGTTTAAAAAGGTTTTTTAAGAACGCTAATACTGGACAGATTTACCAATTGCCAGACGAGTGGCAGATACTTAAAGATCGTAAACAATTCATATTAACGAGAAAAAACTTGCGTAATAGAAAACCAATCACAGTGTCTCCTAGAATTAAGATTGAAACAGATGATTTTATTTTTATATGGAAAACAGATTGTATAGGAAAATCATTTAACTCTGATCGGGAAACAGAAATTATTGATGCAAATAAAATTAATCAAACAATGATATTACGACCTTGGGAACCTGGTGATAGATTTCAGCCACTTGGTATGAGCGGACATAAAAAAGTCAGTGATTTTTTGATAGATATAAAAATGGATCGTTTCAGTAAGCAAGAGCAATTTGTTTTAGCAGATAAAGAGGAAGTGTTATGGGTGTGCGGACAACGGATAAGTGACCGGGTAAAAGTAACACCGGAAACAACAGATTATGCGGAACTTTCATTTCGACAGGATGTAGTGTAATCATGCATTTTCACGGTTATGAACTGAGTCTGGTTATTTCTAATGAAGAAATTCAGAAAAGAGTTGCTGAGATTGCAAAGAACTTGTCTGAAAAATTCAAAGATGAAGTGCCAATTTTAATTGGTATTTTAAATGGCAGTTTTATATTTATGTCCGATTTGATCCGTGCATTGAAAATCGATTGTGAAATGGATTTTATTAAACTATCCAGTTATACAGGTGACCAATCGATTGGAACCATTCGTTTGCTTAAAGATATTTCTGCAGATATTACAGGCCGACATGTGGTGATAGTAGAAGATATCATCGATTCAGGATTAACGATCAAATTTATTAAAGACCGCATGAAAGAAGCAGGTCCAGAATCATTAACGATTATAACATTATTATTAAAACCGGATGTGGCAAATTTGGATTTTCCAATTGACATCGTAGGGTTTGAAATTGCACCTGAATTTGTTGTAGGATACGGGTTGGATTATGACCAGAAAATGCGCCACTTATCCGCAATTTATCGCATAGAAAAGGAATAAGATGTATTTCAAGAAAAACTCATCAAATTTGGATGGGCAAAAAAAGCCTAAACCCCAAAAGAATCAACAGGATCCTAAAAGGGAACAGGGAGATAAAAAGAATAACGAATTTCAATGGAAACGCGCTGGGAAAACATCTCTAATATGGGTGATGATTCTAATGGTGGCGATATTTCTGTCTGGATTACTCACCTCCAAGGAGCAATCAATAGAAATCCAATATTTTCAATATCGTGAATATCTGGAATCACGCCAGATATCTCGTGCGGATATTATAGAGAATATTTTTTATGGTCAATTTGCAACACCACAGGCCATCCAAACTGAAGTAACTGTTTTAGAAAACATTTCCCGGTTCCACGTCATTTTACCCTTTATTGACAGGGATATAATGACTGAATGGGATTCATACGGTGTTAATTATAGTTTTAAAGGAAAATCCATCGACTGGACGGGTTATTTTCTCAATATGCTTCCATGGTTATTGCTTATAGGAATTTGGATATTTTTCATACGCCGTATGCAAGGCGGAGGCGGAGGAATGCGCGGTATTTTCAATTTTGGCAAAAGCAGAGCTAAGGTATGGACATCGGATATGCCAAAAGTAACGTTTGATGATGTGGCCGGGTGTATTGAAGCAAAGGAAGAATTGAAAGAAGTCATTGAATTTCTTAAAAAGCCAAAACGCTTTCAGAAGCTTGGTGCCAAGATTCCCAAAGGTGCATTATTGATAGGGCCTCCCGGTACAGGAAAAACGTTGTTAGCAAGAGCAGTTGCAGGAGAAGCAGGTGTCCCCTTCTATAGTTTAAGTGGCGCGGAATTTGTTGAGATGTTTGTAGGTGTGGGAGCGTCCCGTGTTAGGGATCTTTTCGAGCAAGGAAAGAAGAATACACCTTGTATTGTTTTTATCGATGAACTGGATGCCGTTGGACGCCAGCGGGGTGCCGGCCTGGGTGGAGGCCATGATGAGCGTGAGCAAACATTGAATCAATTGCTGGTCGAAATGGATGGGTTTGATTCCGATCAAATGGTGATTGTCCTGGCAGCTACAAACAGACCGGATGTCCTCGATCCGGCGCTATTACGTCCCGGACGATTTGATCGCCAGATTATAGTGGATGTACCGGACATAAAAGGGCGGCAAGGAATATTGAAAGTCCATACTAAAAAAATTGTTCTAAATAAACGCAAAATAAACTTGGAAGAATTAGCCCGTGGTACTCCGGGTTTGGTGGGTGCTGATTTGGCAAACTTGGTGAATGAAGCAGCCCTATTGGCAGCTCGAAAGCGTAAGAAATCCGTGGACATGGAAGATTTTGAAGATGCGAAAGACAAAGTTATGATGGGCATCCAGCGTAAGAGTGTTATCCTGTCTGATGAAGAGAAAAAAGTGACAGCATATCACGAATCCGGACATACACTCGTGGCAACCATGACACCCGGCGCCGACCCAATTCATAAAGTCACCATTATTCCCCGAGGACAAGCGCTTGGAATTACCGCTCAAATACCCATTGATGAAAAACACAACTATTCACGGGAATATATTGAAGGTCGAATGGCGATTCTTTTGGGTGGGCGTGCTGCAGAGCAACTTATATTTAATGAATTAACAACCGGTGCCGGGGATGACATTGAAAAAGCCACTGTTATTGCTAGAAAAATGGTATGCGAATGGGGTATGAGCGATGTTTTAGGTCCCATGACATTTGGAAAGAAAAATGAAGAAGTTTTTCTCGGTCGTGAGATCCAGAGCCACCGTGACTTCAGCGAATCCACCGCACGAATGATTGATGAAGAAGTGGTGCGTATCATTCGCAAAGCACAGCGAGCAGCTGTTAGTCTTTTAGAGGAAAATGTTGCAATACTACATACAATGGCTGACGGACTCTTGAAATACGAAACTCTGGATAGCAAAGACATCAATCGAATTATGGATGGAAAGAAACTGACTCGTTCCAAGAATGGCCGTCCCCAGAAAAGTCGTCCTAAAAAACGTAAAAAGGTTCAGGTGAAAAAATCTGTTTCTGCAGAGAAACCTGAAAAAAATAAAAAAGAAACACCATCAAAACCAGACGAAGGATAAGTCAATTTATTTATTCCCAAATGACCCCACTGTGACAGGGTGAATAAAGGGTTTTTAAACTTATGTCACTACCATCTAATTGGAAAAATATACACACCTCCAATACATCAACGTTGATTATGGGAATCTTGAATGTAACCACGGATTCATTCAGCGACGGTGGACAATTCATCGATAGAGATATTGCAGTTAACCATGCCCTTGAAATGGAAAAATCCGGTGCTGACATTATTGACATTGGTGGAGAATCCACACGACCTGGAGCAGAACCGGTTACAATGGAAGAAGAATTGGATCGAGTCATTTCAATCATTGAAGGAATAAGGTCAAATTCCAATGTGTGCATTTCTATAGATACGTATAAAGCGGATGTAGCTGATAAGGCCTTATCTGCGGGAGCGGACATGGTTAATGATATCAGCGGATTGCAGTTCGATGAGAGAATGGTAAATGTAGTTAGAGCTGCAAATGTCCCGGTAATTATAATGCATATCAAAGGAACGCCGAGAAATATGCAGCAGGATCCACACTATGAAAATCTAATGGAAGAAATAGTTGCATATTTTCAGGAACGTGTGGAGTTTTGCCATGAACATGGCATCAAAAATGAAAATATCATCCTCGATCCGGGCATTGGCTTTGGAAAACGATTACAGGACAATTTTGAATTGCTGCGGGAATTAAAACAAATTTCGAACCTTGGCTTTCCAGTCTTATCTGGTCCATCCAGAAAATCCTTTATCGGACTTACACTTGATCTTCCGGTAGATGAAAGGGTGGAAGGAACTGCTGCTGCAGTGACTGCTTCCATCTTAAACAATGCTAATATCGTTCGGGTTCATGACGTTAAGGAAATGAAACGCGTGGCAATAATTACGGATACGATTAGGGGCCTTGCTTAATGGATCTATTCAAAATCGGTTTTCTTACAGTATCCCTTATTGATGTCATTGACCTGATTTTGGTTAGTTGGTTATTTTTTAAAATTTATCAGTATTTTAAGGATACTCGAGCCGGGCAGATGCTTGTGGGTCTTATCATTTTGCTCATTGCGTCATTTTTATTTAATGCTATCGGTTTTAGCGCATCATCATGGTTGGTCAACCAATTCCAAACAGTGTGGGTCGTGGCGTTTGTAATTCTGTTCCAACCGGAATTACGCCGTTTACTCATTTATGTTGGTCAGACCCGATTCTTTCAAAAGCTCTTTCGCATGGGCACATCAAGATCTATTGAAGAAATGGTCAATGCTGTTAACCAATTGATAGAGCATAAATGGGGAGCATTGATCGTAGTTCAGAGGGAAACGGGCATGCGCGTGTACAAGGAAGCCGGTACACAATTAAAGGCGGAAATTTCGGCTCCTTTGATATTGTCCATATTCAATCCTAAATCACCACTTCATGATGGAGCAGTGATCATGCAGAATGAGATCATCGAATCCGCAGCATGCATCCTGCCATTGACCGAAAGCACCACGGTTGATCCGGCCATGGGTACACGTCATCGAGCGGCATTGGGGATTACCGAGGAAACAGATGCCATCGCTATTGTCATATCAGAAGAAAATCAAAAAGTGTCTGTGGCAGAAAATGGGCGATTTGTCCATGTGGGAATGGATGAGATGGAGCTCCGTCGCTATCTCAATGAGCAGCTTTTTATTTCTTCCGGGGACTGATCTATGATCACGGGCCAGACCTGGCAATATGCCCTGGGGAGCGTCCTCCTGGTGAGCCTCGTGTCCCTCATGGGAGCTTTTACACTATCACTTTCACGAGATTTCCTGAAACGTATCCTATTTTTCCTAGTGAGTTTTGCCGTGGGCAGCCTTTTGGGTGGCGCATTCATTCATTTACTCCCGGAAGCATTCGCTTCCGATCTGGACCCCATGTCTGTATCCCTGTCTGTGTTAGGAGGAATCATATTATTCTTCGTATTGGAAAAATTCTTTCGCTGGCGCCACTGCCACCACGAGACCACTGAAGACCATGTCCATCCTGTGGTGCCCATGAATATCTTTGGGGACGCCATGCACAATTTGATCGATGGAGTATTGATCGGTGTGTCCTATTCTGTAAGTATTCCATTGGGGATGGCCACAACAGTTGCAGTATTTCTCCACGAAATTCCACAAGAAATCGGCGATTTCGGCATTTTGATCCACGGTGGACTGACAGTGAAAAAAGCCCTGTTTTTCAACTTTACCTCAGCGCTGACATCGGTGATCGGGGTTGTTCTTGCTCTTATGATCGGCAGCGCCATGGATGAGACCATGCTTTACTTCATTCCATTGACTGCCGGGGGATTTATCTATATCGCCGGCTCGGACCTGATCCCGGAGCTACATCACAATACAGATGTGAAGATCTCTATTTTGCAGCTGCTGGCACTGCTGGGCGGCATCGCCATCATGTTTGGACTTGCTACTGCCTTTTAAATTATTTTAATGAAATAAAGTAATGACTTTTATGAAAGAAAAAGACAATAGTGCAAAAAAGGATACTAGACACAGTAAAACACTAAAACCATGTTGTAATAATCTTTTGCCAAAAGTTGATGCTGAAGGGATTCTGCATTCAATTACATATTGTGAAGGCGGACAACCCGATCCTAATGATGTTATCGGATGGGATTGTGGTACTTATTGGACACACCTTGTATTATTAACAGATGATGAACTATTTAGTAAAGCATGCGAAGTTAGGCCTATTACAATAAAACCTGTTGATTCATTAACTGGAGAAAACTATAAAGGAAAATCTCGATTAACATGGAGTTTTGTTTATGGTCATGGCTATGTAATAAAAAAGAAAGTCGGATCTGGAGATTGGGAAACAATAAAGGAAATTGATGACCGTGATGTCGAAGTTTGGAGGGATGAAAATCAAAGTTTACCTCCTTCAGATAAAATATATTATCGAGTATATACAAAACTATTTTATTCAATAGCAGACTCTGCTCCAGAAGTCTGTTTTAACCCACAATCATAATAAAAAATGAGTAAAAGAAAAAATACATTCTATTTTTTATTTATGTCCTTTTTAAATGCTCAATGGCACGAACAAGCTAACGGAATACTTCATGACAATTATACTGGATATGCAATCGATGCTGTAGATGAAAACACAGCATCCTTTATTATACACACAGATTCATCACATGTATATTTTACACAATCATCAGGTAGCCAATGGGATTTAATATTTTCCTTATATCCTGAAGATATAATTGATGTTTCAATTATTGATGATGATAAAATATGGTTTTGTACAGCTTTACCGGCATCAATATATCATTCTCAAAATGGCGGTGAAACGTGGATTGGACAATTCTCGGATTCAACAATTACAACATATTTCAATTATATAGAAATGTTTGATGAAAATAATGGTATTGCCATGGGAGATGGGAATGAAAACGAAGGACCTGCAATTATTTTAATAACAACTGATGGTGGCGCTAACTGGATATCAGTTAATGATTCAGCATTTGGAGGATATTCCGGTGATCTTTGGAGAAGAATTGATTTTATAGATATAAACACTGGATATTTTCGAGAATCAGGTATTAACCCAAATTTATTGTTCAAGACCGAAGATGGGTGTTCAACCTGGACAAGTACAACTCTACCTGAAAACAGGGGGCAGGCACTAAAATTCTATGATGAAAATATAGGTCTTGTAGTCCATTTTAGAACATATTACCGAACATTGGATGGTGGTTTAACTTGGGAAGAAGCAGATCGACCGGACACCAATGACCCAAATTGGGGAATGGATGTAGAATACCATCCTTCAGATCCGTCAAAAGTATGGTTTGCTGGTAGTGATAAGGTTTATTTCAGCAGTGATTCAGGGAGTTCATGGTCAGTAGAATTTTCAGGTAATGGAATTAGAGATATGGTTTTCATTGATGAAAATACAGGCTGGGTACTTACAGATGATGGAATTTTCTATAAAGGTGAATTAGCCATTGATGATGAAAATCCTCACCCAATAAAATTCAAAGTCCATCAACCTTATCCAAATCCCTTCAACCCAACAACAACGATCCAGTTTAACGTAGCGGCGAGGCATGCCTCGCAACTACACATATTTGATATAACTGGGCGAATGGTGGAAACGCTGGTTGAAAGTGAACTTCCAATGGGTGAACATGAAATTGTGTGGAATGCCTCTAACCACCCCAGCGGAGTGTATTTTGTCCGATTACAGAACGGGGAATTTGTGGAAACACAAAAAGTGGTATTGATGAAATAATTTACGGATCAATTCTCGATCCAATCATCTTAAATTATTCCATGGAATTGATAGACCTGAAAGACGGTTTCTCCACAGCAGAGACCAAACACCACGAACTCCGGAGGCACCTTTGACCTGGGGTCAAAGGAAACGGAGCTAGACGCACTCCGCCAAAAATCTGCAGCGCCGGATTTTTGGAACGACAATTCAGCCGCCCAGGCCACCCTTAAAAAAATATCCCTATTGGAAAAAGAGATCACCTTATGGTCCGATCTTGAAAAACGCAACGGAGACGTGGAGGTGCTGTTGGAATTTGCCGAAAGCGGCGACGCAGAACTGGAGGAAGTGTCCACCGAATTAAAGGCCTATACAAAGATCATCGAGGATGTGGAACTACAGATGATCCTGGGCGATGAACAGGACAGCCAGGACGCCATTGTCACCATCCACCCCGGCGCTGGAGGCACTGAAAGCCAAGACTGGGCGGAAATGCTTTATCGTATGTATTCACGCTGGATTGAGCAGAAGGGTTTTAAGAAAAATATCATGGATTACCAGCCCGGTGATGAAGCAGGCTTAAAAGATGTAACTATGGAAGTAAAAGGTGATTTTGCCTATGGATTATTAAAAGCGGAAGCGGGCATCCACCGCCTGGTACGTATTTCGCCCTTCGATTCCAACAGCCGCCGCCATACTTCCTTTGCGTCGGTGTTTGTGTATCCCTCCAGTGATGAAGAGATTGAAATCGAAATTGATCAAAACGAATTACGTATTGATACATACCGTGCCAGCGGAGCCGGGGGACAACACGTAAATAAAACCGATTCCGCCATACGAATTACGCATATTCCATCTGGTATTGTCGTGCAATGTCAGAATGAACGTTCCCAACACAAAAATAAAGCAACGGCAATGAAAGTGTTAAAAGCGCGTCTTTATCAATTGGAAGTTGAAAAGCAAAAAGAAGACAATCAGGAATTAGAAGATAGTAAAATGGATATCGGTTGGGGAAGCCAGATCCGGTCTTATGTATTCCATCCCTACAATATGGTGAAAGATCATCGCACAAAAGAAGAAACAGGAAATATTTCGGCTGTGATGGACGGCGCTCTTGATAATTTCATCCGAGCGTTTTTGATGAGTAAGTTGAAGTAATTATTTAAAATAATCAAAATATAAAAAACCCCTCTTTTCGAGGGGTTTTTTTTTGGAATATCTGAAAGGTTGAAATTATTCCATAAGATTCCCATCCGCATCGAGAAGAATGGGGTCACCGAAACCTAGGGATTTCAGTCCATCAAGTTGCGTAGCTGCATCTCCCACTACCAAATAAATCATTTCATTTGGACGTATAAGCTTCCGTGCTAATTCGTTGTGGCTTTCTACTGTCATATCCCTAACTATTTCTTCCTGGTCCTTAATGTAGTCAAAAGGAAAGCCATAAGTGGCAATACTACTAATCATCCCGCGCAAGGCTCCTAGGGTTTCAAAGCGTCGAGCATTGGATTTCAATAAAACATTCTTGGTAAAATCCAGATCTTCTTCAGCAATTGGTTCACGATAGGCTGTCATTAAATTTTTAAAGATATTGACAGACTCCTCGGTTGTATTTGATCGTACTCCAGATGAGGCTGTAAATTTCCCCGGAAATTTAGAACCACTGAATCCGGTTCGCGCTCCGTACGTGTAGCCCTTTTCCTCGCGAAGGACTAAATTCACATCACCGCTGAAATTTCCACCCAGTTTCATATTCATTACCGTTGCAGGAAAGTAGTCGGGATCGGTTCGGGCTAATCCCAAATAACCTATACGGATTTCAGACTGCTTGGCATTAGGAACGTCTACGAAATATACTTTTGCATTTTTATCAGGTACAGGCATTTCATATTCAGTAAACGTCACATCTTTTACATTCCATCTGTCCACCAATCCTTCAAAGGCTCGTACAGCTACATTGCGATTTAAATCACCTACAATACTCATTGAAACTAAATCAGCTGAAAAGTTGGTTGTATAGTAGTTTTTTAAATCATCCAGTTCGATAGATTCCACTGATTCCACTGTGCCGGAAGTTGAATTTGCAAGAATATGATCGCCATAAATCAATTTATTATAGACGTTTGATGCGATAGCCGAAGGCACAGCTGTCCGGCGTTTTATGGATTCAGCTGTTTCTCTTTTGATGCGATCAAATTCTGTTTCATCCCAGCGTGGTTCAAATAGGATTTCTTCGACTAATGCAAGTGTCGCATCAAAATTCCGTTTTAATGTTGTGACTTCAACTCCAATTGATTGTTTGCCCGTATACATGCGGATGGAAGATCCAAGGGCATCAATAGCTTCTTCAAGTTCAATAGGAGTTTTATTGGCAGTCCCCTCCATCATCATACCCGAAATCAAGTTTGCGACACCAACCTTATTGGGATCATCCAACAGCATTCCTCCCTCAATCTGTATACCAAAATTGATTAAGGGTAGTTCACTGTGTTTTGAGCCATAGAGTGAGATACCTTTTTTATAATTATGTCTCCAGATCGTGGGTAGGTTCAGGCGGGGTTGAGGTCCCGTAGTCGGTTCAATAGACCTATCGAAAGTGGACGGTATTTTAGCCACTTCCATATCTCCAGTTCCCGCTTCTTTCTCTACATTTTCAACGATTGCTTCCTCTTCAATTGAAAAGAGAACAGATCCATCTGCTACCAGATCGACACTGCCTTTGGGAACGAAATTGGTCATAACATAATGTTGACCTTTTACATATGTTTCATATACGCGATTAATATCATCCATATTAACATCGAGGACTTTTTGCAGTTCATCAGCAATTGCGTCCGGTGAGTCATAGTATTCATTATAATGAGCCAGTTGAAACCCTTTTCCAAGCACAGAAGATATGCCCTGATAAAATCCTGTTTCATATTTGGCTTTTAGTCTTCCCAAATCTTCATCAGTGAAGCCATCACGTTCAAAACGAGCAAATGACTCATGTATAGCCGATTCAACTTCCGTCAGATTTGTAGTTGGAAATCCATCAACAACAATCCACAAAACGCCAGCAATTTCTTGCGTGTAACTATAGGAATACAGATTGGGCGCCAGTTTTTTCTCTTCCACGATGACTTTATACAGTGGCGCTTTTTTGCCATCCCCTAATAGTTGGCCCAATAATTCAAGAGCAGCCGCATCATTATGCTTTTGATCAACAGTTGGGAATACCATGGCTAGTCGTGGTGATTTTGCAAATGTATCTTCGTGATATAATTTTTTTATTTCGGTGAGGTGTATGGGTATGGGTTCCGGATCGCTGTTTTCAGGACCGGATTTGATTTCACCAAAATATTTTTTAACCAGTTTTTTTACTTCGCGTTTTTTAATATCACCGGCGATAACCATTGTAGCGTTATTGGGTCCATACCATTTTTCGTAGAATTCTCGAACATCTTGCAATGTCGCATTTTGCAAATCTTCCAGCTCACCAATAGTTGTCCAATTATAAGGATGGTCTTCTGGATATAAATTTTTAATAATAACATAATTGTTGTGACCGTATGGACGATTGTCTACCCGTTGGCGTTTTTCATTTTGAACCACTTCCTGTTGATTTTCAAAGGCAGATTGGGTTACGGTTGAAAGGAGCCAGCCCATGCGGTCAGATTCCATCCATAAGACTGTTTCCAATGCATTTTTGGGTACTATTTCATAATACACAGTACCATCCTTATTGGTGCCGCCATTTAGCGTTCCGCCCACATTTTGTATTTTTTTGAAAAATTGGTCTTGGCCAACGTGTTGGGATTCCTGGAAGAGCATGTGTTCAAACAAGTGAGCGAAGCCTGTTCTTCCCGGCGTTTCGCGATTCGAACCCACATGATATTGAATTGCAACTCCAACAATTGGATCTGATTTATCCTCGTGGAGGATGACCGTTAATCCATTATCAAGAGTATATTTTTCATAATCGATAGTGAAGGGTGTAGCGGCATTTAAAAACCAACCAAAAATAATAATAGTTGATAAAATTCTGTTGAATATTGGTTGAGTATACATTGAATTCTCCTGTTACTAAATTGATTTAAATCGTCACAACAAACAGAAAATCTTGCTGTTCTTAATATGGACAAAAATTACACTAAAAGATTGTCCTAACATATGAATTTTAAAACTCACACCAGTGAACTTTAATCATAATTGGAATTAAAGTAAGAATTAAAAAGAATCATTTAGGCACTCCAATCTATATATTTAAATTCACAACCTTCAAATTATAAAAATGACATGTCAGACGACCATAAAAGCTTAAACGAAATTATACGTTTCCGTAAGGAAAAATTGGATACCCTCCGCGAAGGAGGTGTAAACCCATATCCTCACAATTATAATCCTACCCACACGAGCACTGACGTTCTTGATAATTACAATGCATTAGAAGAAAAGGATGTCACCGTAGCTGGTCGAATCATGGCTTTGCGCAAGATGGGCAAAGCGTCCTTTTTTCATATTCAGGATATGGGTGGCCGTATCCAGGTGTATATAAAGCGAGATGAAGTGGGAGAGGATTCTTACGCCAATTTTAAGAAAATGGATATTGGTGATATTGTTGGAGTAATGGGATTCCCTTTTACCACGAAAATGGGAGAAAAATCCATTCATGCTAAGGAATTTACTGTTTTAGCAAAAAGCATTCGTCCTCTACCGGTTGTGAAGGAAAAAGATGGTGAAACATTTGATGCTTTTGAGGATAAGGAGTTGCGTTATCGCAATCGTCATTTGGACCTCATTGTCAATCCAGAAGTAAAAGATGTATTTGTTAAACGAGCAAAAATTATTTCTACTATCCGCCAATATTTGGATAATCTTGCATTTTTAGAAGTGGAAACACCCGTTCTTCAACCTTTGTACGGCGGAGCAAATGCACGTCCGTTTACAACTCATCACAATGCGTTGGATCAGAAACTATACTTGCGAATAGCGGATGAATTATACTTAAAACGATTAATCGTTGGCGGAATTGACCGCGTTTATGAAATATCGAAGGATTTCCGTAATGAAGGCATGGACAAGAATCATAATCCTGAATTCACTATGTTAGAATTTTATTGGGCCTTTGCTGATTATGAAGACAATATGGAATTAGTTGAAGATATGATCCGTAAAACGGCCGTAACTGTAGATGCCACAAATGTCACTTGGCATGGAAATGAAATTGATCTGTCTAAACCATTTACACGTAAACCGATTTTGGATTTATTGAAAGAAGTCACTGGTCAGGACTTGGGTTCTGCATCCGATGATGCAATGAAAAAGATCTGCAAAGCTCATAATATTGATGTGGAAGACAATGCCAATTATGGTCAAATGCTGGATGAGTTACTTGATGCACTAGTGATTCCAGACTTGGTACAACCGACGTTTGTTATTGATTATCCTAAAGCCATCTCACCTCTGGCAAAAGCACATCGCAATGGTGATCCCAATTTGGTTGAGCGTTATGAATTATTTATCGGCGGCGCAGAATTTGCCAATTCATTTACAGAATTAAATGATCCCATCGATCAGCGGGAACGGCTTGAAGCTCAAGCTCAATTGCGGGAGCAAGGTGATGAAGAAGCGCAACCGGTGGATGAGAATTTCATCCAAGCCATGGAATGCGGTATGCCGCCTACAGGCGGCGTTGGCTTGGGAATTGATCGCCTCACAATGCTTTTGACCGAACAAAATACCATTAAAGATGTGATTCTGTTCCCCGCCATGCGGACTGTCGATGAATGAAGACAGCTTTCCGTATTGCTTTTCGTCATTTAGGATTTAAACACCAGGGCAGTTTTACGTCCTTTGCCAGTATCGCAGCTATGGTTGGACTGGGATTGGGTGTATGTGCGCTTGTTTTAACCTCATCCGTTCTGAATGGGTTTGAAGAAACCATTTCCAGTAAAATCGCTGGTATTGATGGTCATATTCGTATTCAGCATTTTTTGTTTAAACCGGTCACTCCTTATAAAACCAGACTCGATAGTATTCTGACTTCAAGCAATGTCTCCTTTTCGACTGTAGCCTATGTTCAGGAAGCGGCCATGGTTCGTAAAGGACGATCAGCAGAAGGAATTTTGATTGTAGGTCATGGCGATGACGCATTACCGAAGAGTATTAATCAAATGATACGGAAAGGATCTGCTTCCCTACAAAAAGGCCATATTATAATTGGTAACGACCTTGCCGCAGCCCTTAAAGTGAAAGTAGGTGATAAACTCGTTTTAGTGGACATGAAATCCATGGTATCAATTTCATCCGGACAACGAATGAAACAAGCGACAGTGAGTGGAATATATAAATCCGGATTGCAGGAATATGATAAATCAGTCGTCTATATGACACTCGCAGACGCTCAAACACTATTTCAATATGATGAAAAAGTGTCCGGATATACCATCAATATAAAAGATGGGAAACGAGCGAGGGTTTTAGCTTCACGTATAGAAGAAACGCTGGGATATCCTAATTATGCGATTACATGGAAAGAGAAACACCGGACGCTGTTTAACTGGCTGAACCTGCAAAAATGGCCCATTTTAATCATATTCGGAATGATCGCATTGGTGGGTATAGTTAATATTATTTCAGCTCTTACCATGATTGTTTTGGAGAAAATACGATCCATCGGAACACTCATATCCATGGGTATGAATAAAAAAACAATTCGCAGAATTTTTCTTATCAAAGGCATATATATTGGTGTAATGGGTTCATTAGCCGGTTTGGGAGTAGCACTGATTTTAGCTGGTATCCAGATTTGGTTCAAACCCTTGTCCATCGCTGAAGACATTTACTTCATGAGTCACGTTCCTGTCTTGTTCGACTGGACCATTATAGGACTCATTGTACTGTGCAGTTTTATCAGCTCCATTTTCGCAGCGCTGTGGCCAACGCATCGAGCATCGTCTGTTGAACCTGCTGTTGCATTGAGGTACGAATGAAATTTGCTTTTACCATTGCGCGCCGATTTATGCTGGGTGGTAAAGGAGCAGGGCCAAGTCAATTGACAGGCTGGATATCTATTATAGGATTGGCCACAGGTACATTTGCTCTAATTGTTATACTCGCCATACTGAACGGATTTGAAGAACGGGTCACAAACAGGGTGGTTGGTTTTGAAGGAGATTTGCGAATTACAGCTGTGGATGATGAAGTAAATTTGACAAAAGTCCTCGATGCGGTTCTTCGGGATCAATATGTCGTTGATGCTCTGAATTACCAGGAACGCAAAGGGCTGATTTCATCATCGAGCCAGGATCAGCGTTTGGTTACATTCAAGGCTATTCCCATTGACCGATTTAAGAAATTTTACGATATTAGAATTGATGAATATAAGGAAAAATCGGATGAAAGATCTGTTTATGTGGGGCAAGTATTAGCCCGGAGGCTGAATGTTGGTGTGGGCGATGAAATCAATCTCATGAGTCCTATTGATCATAGCGGTAATGTAGGTTTGCCTAGAAGATTTTCCGGTACTATCGCCGGCATTTTTCATGCTGAAGTTTTGGATGTGGATGACAGGGTTATTTTTATTCCATTACAATTAGGTGAGAAATTATTTACACGAAAAAAAGGGTTAGATGGTATCGATGTGCGACTACAGGATTTAGAAAAAGCAGACGAATTGAAACGGTACTTTCGACGCATTTTACCGGGTGGAATTTCCATCAAAAGCTGGGCTGATCTGAATTCAAGTTTGTTCAATGCCATGCGCATGGAACGATTAGGTACTATGGCTGTATTGAGTCTGATTGTCTTGGTGGCCTGTTTTAATTTAATGTCCACTCTTGTACTGGTCACCTATCAAAAGATCAGGGAAATTGGTATTTTGCGAACACTCGGAACGACAGCTCGCAGAATTCAAAGCATCATTTTAATTCAAGGCATCATGATCGGCGGCATTGGCGCCGTAGTAGGTATTGCAGCCAGTTTATTATTAGTGGCCGTCCAAAATCAATTTGGTTTATTTCCATTACCAGAAGAAATCTATTTTATTGATAAATTACCCATGGTTTTCAAAGCAGTTGATTTAATGGCAGTAATCTGTATTTCATTTGTGTTTATCCTTATTTCGTCTGCAGTGGCTTCAAGTCGTACTCTTAAAATCAACCCAAAAGAAGCTGTATATTTAGAAAAATGATCTTAATCGCACATAACATCAACAAATCCTATTATAATGGCGAAAAGGAATTACGAGTTCTAAAAAATATAAATTTAGAACTGCAAAAGGGTGAAATTATCACCATCATGGGCCAATCTGGCGCAGGAAAAACAACATTACTGAATATTTTGGGAACGCTTGATTCTCCCGATAACGGCTCCGTATCCATTTGTGGTCAGGAAATCAGCGGACAAACAGAAGATGAGCTTTCGGAATTACGTAATAAGCATCTTGGGTTTGTATTTCAATTCCATCATTTACTTCCTGAATTCACCGCAATGGAAAATGTGTTAATGCCTGCATTGATTTCCGGAAATGAAAATGATGCTAAAGAACGAGCGGTTGAATTATTTGACTATGTGGGAATGAATGAACGCAAAACCCATTATCCGGCTCAATTATCCGGCGGTGAACGACTTCGAGTGGCTGTATTGAGAGCGTTGATTTTAAATCCGGATGTTGTTTTAGCAGATGAACCCACCGGAAATTTAGATGTCGATAACGCTGATCGCTTATTAACCTTGTTCCGGAAAATCAATAATGATTATAATCAGGCGTTTGTCATTACAACACATAACCCCAGTGTTGCCGAAATAGGAAATCGACGATTTATTTTAGAAAATGAAACATTAAATCCTGTAGATAGTATTTGAATGTGAAACAGTACTGCTTAATTTAGGATACCCATGAAAGAGAATTTTTCAAAGAGAGTCCAATTGATTATGAAACATGCCAAGGAGGAAGCCGTACGCCTTGGACATAGTTATGTGGGATCAGAGCATTTATTGCTGGGTTTAATTCGCCTCGAAGCTGGATTGGGTGTGAAGATACTTGATATTTATGATATTGATCTCGCTGATTTGCGGGCCATGATAGAGGATATGATTAAATCATCAGGCGGAACAATGACGCTTGGACATCTGCCACTCACTCGCAGAGCTGAACGCATTTTACGTAATGCTTACAATGAAGCAGCTGCCTTGGGAGCTTCCGTCGCCGATGACGAACATTTATTGTTGGCGATGCTAAAAGAAACCGAAGGCATCGCTTTTGAAGTCTTGAATTCCTATAACCTAGATTATGACGGTGTGTTAGAATTGCTGCATGATGATGCTTCTGATGATAATGATGAAGACGATGACGAATCATTACCTATAATTAAAAAAGAGAAAAGCACTAAAAAATCTAAAACACCTGCTTTAGATCACTTTTCTCGTGATATTACGTCTTTGGCAAGAAAAGGGAAATTAGATCCTGTCATCGGCCGAATGGGTGAGATTGAACGTGTTGCGCAAATTTTAACACGGCGTAAAAAGAATAATCCTGTTTTGATTGGAGAGCCGGGAGTTGGTAAAACAGCTATCATCGAAGGATTGGCAATTCGTATCAATGAGAAATCTGTTCCCAGGTTATTGCACAATAAACGCATTTTATCTCTTGATCTTGCATCTATCGTGGCAGGTACAAAATATCGAGGTCAATTTGAAGAGAGGATGAAGACCATTATGGTCGAATTGGAAAATACAGATAACCTCATTTTATTTATTGACGAGTTACATACATTAGTGGGAGCTGGCGGTGCTTCGGGATCACTGGATGCGTCTAATATGTTTAAACCTGCTTTAGCTCGTGGAGATATTCATTGTATTGGTGCAACAACGTTGGATGAGTTTAGAAAGCATATAGAAAAAGATGGCGCGTTGGAGCGCCGCTTCCAGAAAATAATGGTAAATCCTCCAAGTCAGGATGAGACGATTGAAATTTTAAATGGGCTTAAAGAAGCATACGAAGGCCATCACAATGTTCGTTATGATAAAAGTGCAATAGATGCCTGTGTATATTTGTCAGACCGATACATTACAGATAAATATTTACCGGATAAGGCAATTGATATTATGGATGAAGCTGGTTCCAGGGCTCATTTGCATAATGTGAGCGTTCCTCAAGAAATATTAGAAATGGAAAAAGAAATTGATGAGGTTAGAACAAGAAAAGAAGATGTTGTGGCAGCCCAAAAATTTGAGAAAGCAGCAAAATATCGCGACACTGAACAGAAACTGATTACAAAATTATCAAAAGCTCAACAGGAATGGCAAGAACATGAACATTCCAAACCTGAATTAATTTCCGAAGATAACATAGCGGATGTTGTTGCTCTTGTTTCAGGAATCCCTGTGAACAAAGTTGCAGAATCTGAAACGAATAAACTTCTCAAAATGGAAGATACACTGAAAAAGAATATTATTGGTCAGGAGCAAGCCATTAATAGTATTGCCAAGTCTATTCAACGTGCTCGAGCTGGATTAAAAAATCCAAATCGCCCCATAGGTGTATTTCTATTTTTAGGACCAACGGGTGTCGGTAAAACAGAGTTAGCAAAAGTATTGGCCAATTATTTATTTAGCAATACGGGATCACTTATAAAAATTGATATGTCCGAATTTGGAGAACGATTTTCTGTCTCACGCCTGATTGGAGCACCTCCGGGATATGTAGGGTATGAAGAGGGGGGAGAGTTGACTGAAAAAGTCAGACGCAATCCTTATTCAGTTATACTTTTTGACGAGATGGAAAAAGCTCATCCGGATGTATTCAATCTTTTATTACAATTATACGATGAAGGTGTATTAACAGACAGTTTGAGCCGTAAAGTTGATTTCAAAAACACGATTATTATAATGACATCCAATTTAGGTACAAAAGAAATCTTAAAAGGGAGTTCGCTGGGATTTGTTAAACAGTCTACTGAAAAATCTTATGAAAATATGCGGGATAAACTTTTGGAAAAAGTTAAAACAACTTTCAGTCCTGAATTTTTAAACAGACTAGATGAAACGATTGTATTTCATTCATTGGCTGAAGAACATGTTTTAAATATTATCGATTTACAATTAGAAGATCTGCGGAGTAACCTGAAGCGCAAAGGAATGAAAGTCAAATTAATGAAATCAGCTGTAAAATTACTTCTAAAAAAAGGGTATAACCCTGAATACGGTGCCCGCCATTTACGCAGGCAAATTCAGAATAGCCTGGAAGATCCCATCGCTGAAATGCTCTTGGAAGATAAATTTGTTAAAGGTGACACTATAAAAGTGAATGCAAAGAAAGGTGATTTCTTTTATATAAAAGCACCTGTTAAAAAAACGAAATCCAAAAAATCTACATCCTCCGTCGATTCTACCGAAGAAGTCTAATTTTCCCTAAATTCTGCCATATAGGGCGATAATAAGCCGTTTATTTGCCATATAGGTAAATAAACTATATTGGTATAATAATTGTTATTAAACTAGTTGAATTCATATTTTTTTGAAAAACTCATAAAAAAGGAAATTAAACATGGGTAAAATTATCGGAATTGACTTAGGAACGACAAATTCCTGTGTAGCCGTACTTGAAGGCGGAGAACCTTCAGTAATCAATAATCCGGAAGGTGGAAGAACAACACCTTCTGTTGTTGCATTTACAAAAAATGAAGAACGATTAGTTGGCCAACCGGCAAAACGGCAGGCTGTTACCAATCCACAAAAAACAATCTTTTCGATCAAACGATTCATGGGCAGAATGTATGATGAAGTGGGCACGGAGCTAGAAGAAGTTCCCTACCAGGTTGAAAAGAAAAAAGGGAAAAATCTGGCTGTTAAGGTAGATGATAAAGAATATACTCCACCGGAAATCAGTGCTATGATTTTGCAAAAACTCAAACAAATGGCTGAAGAACATTTAGGAACGACTGTTACAGACGCTGTGATTACAGTACCTGCTTATTTTAACGACTCCCAGCGTCAAGCAACCAAAGATGCAGGAAAGATTGCCGGTTTAAATGTACGACGGATAATTAACGAACCTACGGCTGCATCACTTGCTTATGGTATGGATAAAAAGAAAGATGAAAAAATTGCTGTCTTTGACTTAGGTGGTGGTACGTTTGATATTTCAATCCTAGAACTGGGTGATGGTGTTTTTGAAGTAAAATCAACCAACGGTGATACACACTTGGGTGGTGATGATTTTGATCAAAAAGTCATTAATTGGATCGCGGATGAATTCAATAAAAGTGATGGTATTGACTTGTGTAAAGATCCCATGGCCTTACAACGGTTGAGGGAAGCAGCTGAAAATGCAAAAAAAGAATTATCCAGTTCAAAACAAACTGAAATCAACTTACCGTTTGTAACAGCTGATGCGTCTGGTCCTAAACATTTGAATTTGACATTGACCCGTGCAAAATTTGAGGAATTGGTTGCTGATCTAGTTGAGAGAACAATTCAACCTTGCAAAAAAGCGATTAAGGATGCGGGATTATCCGCATCAGAAATCGATGAAATCATCCTCGTAGGCGGATCAACGCGTATGCCGAAAATCCAGGAAAAGGTGAAGGAAATTTTCGGTAAGGAACCCAACAAAAGTGTAAATCCAGATGAAGTGGTCGCTCTTGGAGCAGCTATACAAGGCGGTGTTTTAGCAGGTGATGTTGATGATATCCTCTTATTGGATGTAACTCCACTTTCATTGGGTATTGAAACATTGGGCAGCGTATCCACAAAACTCATCGAACGAAATACGACAATTCCGACTCGCAAATCGCAAGTTTTTAGCACGGCTGCAGATAATCAAACCACTGTTGAAATTCATGTTTTACAAGGTGAACGTGAAATGGCGATTGATAACAAAACCATTGGCCGATTTCATTTAGATGGGATTCCACCTGCACCCAGAGGTGTACCGCAAGTTGAAGTCACGTTCGACATTGATGCAAATGGAATTTTGAATGTAAGTGCAAAAGATAAGGCTTCGGGTAAAGAACAAAGTATTCGTATTGAAGCATCAAGTGGATTGAGTGAAACTGAAATAGATAAGATGGTTAATGATGCTAAGAAGCATGAATCAGAAGACAAAGATAAGCGTGAAATGGTAGACTTAAATAATCAAGCTGAGCAACTTGTTTATCAAACAGAAAAGAATATTGATGAGTTTGATGAAAAGTTATCGGATGATGAGAAAAAGACTCTTTCTGATGCAGTTGAAAAATTGAAAACCGCAAATTCAGGATCAAATAAAGATGATGTTCAATCAGCTATGGATTCATTAAATGCTGAATGGAATAAATTAGCTTCTAAAATGTATGATGATAGTAAAGAGGCTGAAAAAGGTGAAGCACCTCCTCCGAATGAAGATGAAAAAAAGAAAGACGTCGCAGACGAAATTGAAGATGCTGACTTTGAAGTTGTAGACTAAAAGTCATCTGAAACTAGCATAAAAAAAAGCGTTCCTTTGTGAACGCTTTTTTTGTAATTGGAACCCCATACACGTATATTCGTAATGATGAGTATCCAAATCAAGCGAACATGACACGTATACAAACTATACTTATAGGAATATTTATCCTCATAGTTGTTGCTGTAAATATTTATTTACAGTCATCATCATGGCGATTACCAATTGAAAATTACATCAACTCTAAATTAGAGGAAAATTCTGATTGGCAAATAAAAATTCCCAACCTAGAAGGTAATCTGCTTGGTACTGTTCAGGGAAAAGGGATGAAATTTCGTCATGGTAATGGATCTCAAATCATTTTTGGTGATTTTTCAATCAAAGTTAATTATTTACAAAGTTTCTTTTCCACACCAACATTATCGTTATTGCGTGTCGAGAATATATTATTTTCTCCAATAATCAATACTGATTCAATTTCAACTGATACTGCTGACAGTTTAGATTTAGATTTTCCTTCTAAATTTAACTTTATTATTCAAGATATCAGCTTGGGAGGTGTTGTTGAAATTCCTGTAAATAATGTAATTAAAAAGCTGAAATTGAAATTGAATAGCCGTCTTGATGTTACACCTGAAAAGAAGGAATTTTATATTGATGAATTTTCTGCTGCATTTAATGATACATCAGGATATGTTTTATTAAGAAACACACCATTGATAATAAATGAAACCAGTGCTCATTTTTCACCTGCAAGTGGTGTGGTAAATGGATTGCCTTTTGATGGTGAAATACATTACGATTGGACTTTGTTACCAGATCTATCTGGTAATATCCATATTGAACGCTATGAATTTCCTGAAAATATTTTTGAAAACTTGCCGTTAAAACCAAAATTTTCTTCATTGGAGACATTCATCCATTTTGAGTCTGATTTGGATCATTATTCCGGTGATGTAACTATTAAGAATCCCCTAGGATTATTTATGAAAGGAGAACTTTCTTTAACACGTCATGAAAATCATATTTCACTAAACCGATTAGGTCTGGATAGCGAAGATACAAATCTATCACTATCAGGAATTTATGAAAAAAATGGTCGGATTAGTGGTAATATACTGTTAACACATTTTGACTTGAGTAAATGGATTACAGAACAGCAGCAAACGAATGTAAATGGCACTATTATGTTGGAAGGGACAATTCAAAAAAATAATTTCAATGATATTTCGGTAACAATGGAAGTGAATGAATCTGAATTATATGGAGATCGAGATATATCCATTTCAGGTACTTTTTCTTACAATGATCAAATTTTCTCAATTGATTCGCCATTATCAATTGCAGTCGGGCCAAGTTCTATTACACTTAAAGGATATACAAATCTGCATGATAAATTATTGGATATGGATTTGAGACTCAATGATGCCAGTATTTTTCTGGTAAATAATTTTTGGAGTGATTCATTAAACAGTGGATCTGCCACAGGTGACTTACGAGTATCAGGTAGCATTGAAAATCCATCGATACGTGCTGAATTGGAATGTAGAAATTTGGGATATCATGAAACATTTCTGGATCAATTAACAATGAATGCCCATTGGACTCCACACCAAAACGGCGGTGATGGTTTTTTTCGGGGAAAAATTGGTCGAGGATCTTGGAGAAAATATGCTTTTGATAATGGTTTAGTGGATATTGCTTTCTCCAAAGACGGTATTGATATCCAGAGTGCAGAATTCAAACAAGCTGATAATTTTATTCAAATTTCAGGATTGATGTCGACAGATAGTATTTTAACATTAGATCATATCCAACTGGCGTATGATACTCATTATTGTATTAATGCCAAACCTTTCTCCATGAAATTAGAACCTGATAAAATTGAGATACACCCTTTTGAAATTCATATAAATGACGGAATTGTTTCAGGACAAATGATCATTAAAGATGAAATTAGAGGCGATTTTCATTTATCAAATATTGATGCAGATATTATGAAACTATTTACAGATGATGTCCGCTATCATATTTCAGGAACTAGTTTTGGAGATATATCCATTTCTGATCGAGATGATTATCCAGAAATTAAAATGAACTTAACATTGAAAAATGGAGTTGCTGCCAGACAGACGTTTTCAGAAATGAAATTAAATGGATCATTACATCAATATCTTCTAAATGTGGAAGAAGTCTCTTTAATGGCAGATGATCGAAAACGAATTTCTGTTTCAGGATTTGTACCCCTTGGTAAAATAGAAGGAGGTGATCGTGAATTTGATTTTTATATCATTTTCGATGAATTAGACGTATCACTTTTAACACAATTCAGTCAATCTTCAACGTTTATGGACGGTAAAATAACAGGCAGTTATCATTTAGGCGGAAGTACGAAAAAAACACTTTACAATTTTGACCTTGAAATTAATGATGCTGTTTGGGACAGGTTGGCATTGGGTACAGTAACGACAGAGGGTTTGTTTGATGGCGATCGATTATACTTCAATAAATATACTTCCATTTATAATGGATCAGAGCTTTCTGGTGCAGCATTTTTGCCTATTAATTATAATATAGCTTCTGATAATTACGGAGAATATTTCAAGGATGATTCTATTTGGGTTTATGTAACTGGTCATACAAAAAACCTAGAATTTTTGACTGATTATATTTCAAACATAGACTCCATCAATGGAGATTTTGATTTAGAATTAGAAGTAAATGGACCTCGTGAAAATTTAATCCGAAAAGGTTATATAACTAGCCAAAATGCCATAATTTATTCTTTACAACTTGATGACCCAATTTATAATGTTGATGGTCATGCAGATTTAAATCAAAATATATTCAGATGGAAATCATTGAATGGCAGTATGGCAAAAAATCCAAATGATCAAAATGATCACAACATATTTGTTTCCGGATCAATGGACATGACTCATTTTTTCAAACCAATTTATAATATGAATGTATTGGGAAATGAAATTTACTTTAAAACCTTATTGGGAGATATTGAGGGTATTGTAAATGTAGATCTTGCATTAACCGGTCAAAATACGATTGAAATTGCCGGTGTAATTGAGCCTGTTGATGCAGTCATGTATCAGGAGTTTGTTTCAGATTCAGATGTGGAATCTGTGGGAGAAGAAGGGAGTACAATTGTTAATTATAAACTGAATTTCCCTATTACCGGAGATTTTGCTCTTCGAAATTCACAAATTGATGCTCATTTATCCGGTGAATTAAGTATGACAAAATTTGGAAACGATCCTTCAGATTTTGGTGGTGAATTATATATCAGGAATGGAACGTTTTATTATTATGGTGATGTTTTCAATATTTCTGAAGGATATATGGTTCTGGATAAAAAAGGATTCAATCCTTATTTGGATATATCAGCTCAAACAAAAATAAACCAGGAGCAAATTTATATTCAATTAGTTGGAAGATTAGATAATCCGAAATTAGTACTTGAATCATCAAGCGGTTTTTCTGATAGTGATATTATTGAACTTCTTACTATTGGAAATCGATTTGAAGACCAGGAAATTTCTGCAATGGGATTTGGAAATCGTGCTCAAAATATTCTTGGTACAATTCTAGAACGAGAGTTAGAAAAAAATATTTTACATGTTTCTGGACTAGACAAAGTCGGTTTGATTGATAATATTGACATTTCAGGAACAGCTGGTTTCATTAGTCCAAATAATGAACAGGATTTCACCATTAGCGCTGAACGACAAATTTCTGATAAACTTTTATTAAATTATTCCTACCATCGATCTTTCTCATTCTCAAATCCAACCATGAAAAAAGTCGGTGTAGAACTCCGTTTAAATCGTTATGTTTCTCTAGTAGGAAATGTTGACGAGACCGGTAATATGCACGTAAAATACCGCCTGCGTTACTCGTACTAAACACGCACAAACATATGCAAACTTTCAGATACTGGGGAATAAGTGTCCTCTTTTTGGGGATAATCCACTCACAAAACGATGAATCACTTTTTGTGAATGAAGTTTACTTTTTGGGAAATAAGGCCATCTCCGAAAGGCAGCTTAAAAAAAATATAAATTTGAAAAGTACATTTCTTTTTACAAAAACTAAGTTCGATCGACGTATTTTAAAATTGGATGCAATCACAATAAAAAATCGCTATAAAACGGAAGGTTTTTTGAATGCAACAGTCCGTGATTCTTTTTTGATCCAAAACAATACAGTGGATATTTATTTTATTGTAAATGAGGGTCAGAGAATATATATAAATAATATTGATATCGAGGGTAATAAGCATATTTCCAGAAGAAAGATTCAAAAATCCTTAGCTCTCAAAAATAATATACCCTTTAATCCTGTTTCTTTAAATACTAACTTAGCGGCTGTTGAGAAAAAGTATCACCATATAGGAAAATTATTTCCCAAAATTGATGTTGAAACAGATTTACGCGATTCAGCAGATATTAAAATTGTGATTACCGAAGGTCCTGATGTATTTATAAATAAAACATATATCGAAGGACTGGATTCATCTAAACACTATATTGTTAATAGAGAATTACATTTCGACAAAGGGGATAAGTATGACATTGAAGATGTGTTATTATCCCAACGGAGATTATTGGAAACAAGTCAATTTTCTAGTGCAAATATCTATCCTGTTAAGTACATCAACAGTGATACACTGGTAAATATGGTCATAGAATTACGCAATTTCCCAAAGCGTGAAATCAGCTCTGAAGGTGGTTTTGTACCCATAGAATTTGGTGGTTTAAACTTATCCGGGCCGGGTGCATTCCTGCAATGGAAAAACAGAAGCCTTTTTGGATCAACGACTCGTTTATCTGCAAAGACATCATTGGATATTCCTACAGAAGAGGGGCTGCGTTATCCTCGATTAAAAATCAATTCTAACTTGGAAAATCAATGGTTGATGAATTTACATTTTCCCACGAAAGTGCAATCATTGTACGAATTGTATAAAAAATATGGCTCATACGATAATCCGTTTATTCAACGCTATGGATTCAACTGGTCTTCAATTAATCAAATTACAGAAACATCGTTTATCGAGTTTGGCATGCATTGGGAAAAGTTCAGCCAACAGGAGGGTAGTGTATCGAATGTGGAACAGCGCATGATTTCTCTCAAGACAAAATTGGATTTTTCAAATCATCCTTTAACTCCAACCAATGGTGTAATTTTCACGGGGGATATTTACAGTGTAGGTGGTTTATTGGGCGGTACACGGGAATATCAAAAGATAGATACTGGCATGAAGACCTATATCCCCTTAACAAGCAAAATTGTTTTTGCGGCAAGAGTACAATACGGAATCATCTTCAATTGGAAAGAAGAGTATGATATTTATGAAGAAGTCCTTTTTGAAAAATTCTATTTGGGTGGTGCAAAATCATTGCGTGGATGGAATGCATTGCAATTTCCGGAAGAAAGAAATAAAGATATTCATTTGAATGGTAATGAAATTCGCTTTTTAACGAGTTATGAATTACGTTTCCCAATTTTGGATCCTTTGGGAGCAGAAATCTTTATAGATGGTGGACAATTATGGGATAGTAATTCAACTATCAGTTTAAATGAATTAAGTTGGGATGCAGGTGTAGGAATAACGTATATGTCTCCACTTGGGCCTATAAGGTTTGATTATGCTTTTCAATTGGACAATCCAAAAATTAGAGTAAAGCAATGGGGCGTTTTATATGCTTTTTAAGGAACTTGAAATAAATTGGGATGTATAACGGATTTAATATGGAATCAATAACATTGATGTTTGAACTCCATTGTGTAAATTCGGCGTCCAAAAATTGAGGTAAACAAGAAATATGAAACACATTATCATTTGGTTTTCTATAATCAGTTTAATAATAGTCGGTTGTGAAGGAACGAAGACAGCCGAGGAATATTTTAATGCAGCTGAAGTAGAAAGAAATGCAAAGAATATAAAGGTATCCCTGGAAAACCTTGAAAAATTGATTGAGCATTATCCGGATAATGCATTAGCAGCCCAGGCACAATATCTCATGGGGGATATTTATATGAATGATCTTCGTGATTTTGATAATGCCATTTCTTCCTATACAAAGGTGGTGGAAAACTTTTCTGGTTCCTCACGTGAAGCGCAAGCTCAATTTATGGTTGGTTATGTGCAGGCAAATATTTTAAGTGATTATGAATCAGCCAAAGCTACGTATAACTTATTTCTCGAAAAATTTCCCGATCATGAGTTAGCACCATCTGTGCAATTTGAAATAAGCAACTTGGGAAAGAATATCAATGATATTCCAGTTTTAAAACATATTGCATCCTAGATATCCAACCCAATGAGTGAATTTAGTTTAACCGAAATCAACGAACGTATAGCTCGAGAATCCACGTTTGTTGATGATTTAAAAAAAGCTCTCGGGCAAGTCATAGTTGGTCAGGATGATTTAATCAATCGCATCTTAATTGGACTTCTGGCAAACGGGCATATTTTATTAGAAGGTGTTCCCGGTCTTGCTAAAACTTTGACTGTAAAAACCTTATCGCAATTGATTAACACACAATTTCAGCGCATCCAATTTACACCGGACATGCTCCCAGCAGATTTAATAGGCACACTAATTTATAACCAAAAAAATGGCTCATTTGAAACGAGAAAAGGGCCCATTTTTGCAAATGTTATTCTCGCAGATGAAATCAATCGTTCGCCGGCAAAAGTTCAAAGCGCCTTGCTTGAAGCGATGCAGGAACGGCAAGTAACCATAGGTGATGAAACATTTAAACTTGAAGCACCTTTTCTTGTTATGGCGACACAAAACCCCATTGAACAGGAAGGAACCTATCCATTGCCGGAAGCGCAAGTGGATCGGTTCATGCTGAAATTATGTGTGGAATATCCCAGTAAAGATGAAGAGCGTGCTATACTGAAACGAATGGCTACAACTCAAATTTCTGATAATGTTACAGCTGTTGTAGATGCTGATCAAATCTTAAATGCGCAAAATGTGATTAATGATATTTATGTGGATGAAAAAGTTGAAGATTATGTTCTAGACTTGGTTTTCGCTACACGTAATCCCGGTAAATATAACTTAGGTGACATGGAAAATTTAATTGAATATGGCGCATCACCACGGGCAACAATCAACCTGATTTTAGCTGCAAAAGCCCGAGCATTCCTTCAGCATCGTGGATATGTTACACCGGAAGACGTACGTTTCGTCGGAAGGGATGTATTACGCCATCGTGTAATATTGACGTATGAAGCGGAAGCGGAAGAGCTAACGTCAGAAGACGTACTGCAACGCTTATTTGACAGCGTCGAAATTCCCTAATTAAGGAAAAAAGAAGAAGTAAAAATGTTACATAATCAGCATTTAATTTTTCCTTCTCCTTACTTATTCTTAATTCCTTTTTCCTTCACCAAATGATTCCAAAAGAAATACTCAAGAAAGTCCGGCAGATTGAAATCCGGACCAAAGGTCTGGTCAATGATCTTTTTGGAGGTGAATATCATTCTGTATTTAAGGGCCGGGGTATGACTTTTTCTGAAGTGCGTGAATATCAGCCCGGTGATGATATACGATTGATAGACTGGAATGTGACAGCTCGCTCCGGTTCACCATTTGTAAAAATTTTTGAGGAAGAACGGGAATTAACTGTTTACCTTTTAGTTGATGTGAGCCGTTCGGGCCATTTTGGTTCCATCACCCAGTTCAAAAGTGAAATAGCTGCAGAAATTGCAGCTGTGCTTGGTTTTTCTGCTATTAAGAATAATGATAAAGTTGGACTGATTTTATTCAGCGATGAGGTGGAGCAGTATATTGCACCAAAGAAAGGCCGCTCCCATGTACTTCGGGTTGTACGAGAATTATTGTACCACAAGCCACATGAAAAAGGCACGTCTATAAGAACAGCATTAGAATTTCTTTTAAATGTAGCCAAACGACGAAGTGTTGTATTCTTGCTTTCAGATTTTTTGGATGAAAAATATTGGTCCAGTTTAAAAATGGCCAATCGCAAGCATGATTTAATCGGTTTAAAAATGAGTGATCCGTTTGAATCTTCCATTCCTGATATTGGATTGGTTAAAGTCCATGACCCGGAAACGGATGAGACAAGTTGGATTGATACTGGATCTACTGTGGATCGAACGCAGTATGAAGCAGCAATAATAGAGCAAAATGAAAAGTTTGCCAAAGAATGTGACCGCATTGGATTCGATATAATTCCCATTTCAACAGATAAGGATTTTGTGGAACCGCTGATGAATTATTTTAAAAAGCGTGAAAAGCGAATATAAAATGAAAAAATTTATACCAATTGCCATCCTTTTAATTTTTAGCTGCACAACGAAAGATGTTCAACAAAATCTTTCCATTAGTTCAGAAATAGATACATCGATAGTCACTATAGGTGATGTGATTCTATACTCGATTATTCTTGAAGGTATTGGTAATAAATTTGCTTTGATTGACCCATTTGAAACACCAGAAGCTATGGAATTAAGAAGATTGGATGTTTCCCAGATTAAAAATGGATATTTAAACGAATTACAATTTGTTTTTTGGGATACAGGTCGTTTTACAATTCCTGCGATTGAGGTTGCTATTTTAAACCCAGATAGCACACTAAAAATGAAAATGCGAACTGATCTCCAAAACATTATCGTTGTTTCATCGACAGATCCAACTATGGCCGGAGCTATGAAACCGGTTAAAGATCCATTGCCTGTTTCACGTCCAATAGAATGGAAAATAATATTACTTATTTCCACGTTATTTTTGACATTGGCAATCATGGTCTGGTTAAGTATAAAGTACAGAAAAGAAAAATTAATTGGTCCGCCAAAAAATATTAAACCCCAACCCGATGAAATTGCCATAGAAAAACTGAATGCTTTACGAATGAATTCAAAAGAAAATCTCGATCTCAAGGAATTCTATGTGCAAATATCCTACATTTTAAGAGAATATGTTGAACATAGTTTATTTTTAAAAACATTGGAAATGACAACGGGGGATATAAAGTCGTTGGATAATATTTTACCATTTTCTGACGAAGAAATGAAAGCCTGGCTTACATTGCTGGAGCGATCAGATTTGATAAAATACGCAAAAATGATGCCGGAAAACAATATATATACTCAAGATTTAACCACTGCTGAAGATTTCATACAATCAACAATCCCTTATTGGAAACTGGTTGAACCCTCAAGTGCATAATATCTTTATGCTCGTTTGAGAATACTTCTTCTAATCTGTAAATTATAAGTTCTATTTAAAAGGAATCGAATGGCAACAACATCAAATATTAAAAATGGTGCAGTGATTCTGCACAAGAATAAACGGATGAAGGTAATAGAATTTTTACATGTGAAACCGGGGAAAGGACCTGCGTTTGTCCGGACGAAATTAAAAGATATTAAAACCGGTAAAATAATTGATGAAACATTCAATTCTGGGGCGAAATTGCAATTTATCAAGGTTGAAGCAAAAAAAATGCAATACTTGTACGAAGATGGAAATCAGTCTATTTTCATGGATAGCCAGACCTATGATCAAATTAATGTTAACGATGAAATTGTCGGTTCGCAAAAAGGATTTCTTAAATCGGGTTTAAATGTTGATTTATTGTTTGATGGACAAGAAGCTCTCGACGTGCGTTTACCGGCGCATGTTAATTTGGAAGTCACTCATACAGAACCTGGTATGAGAGGAAATACAGCAACCGGTGCGACGAAACCCGCTACGCTTGAGACGGGCATTGACGTTCAAGTTCCCTTATTCATAGAGGTAGGCGATGTTTTACGCTTGGATACACGAACCGGTGAATATATTGAAAGAGCAAAAAAATAATAACCATTAGGGGAAATTATGTGGCAGGATAAACTGAAGGAAATCATTTACATATTAGAACACAGTGACGTGAATGAAATTGACGTTACATTTCTAGGAAAGCGATACCATGTTGTGAAATCTTCTCCTGTATCTACAGATTCACCTGATCATAAAGCACACTCTGCTCCAGAGGCTGTTTCTGCAACTGAATCAGCACCGACTCGTACAGAAACATCAAACGAGGAAGATTCAATTATCGGGAATGAAGTTCTTTCGCCCATGCCCGGTACATTCTATAATTCAGCCAGTCCCGAAGATGACGCATTTGTAAATAAAGGCGATAAAGTGAATAAAGGTGACACATTATGCATTATCGAAGCCATGAAAATCATGAATGAAATTGAGGCTGAAGAGGACGGAGTTGTGAGTAAAATTCTTGTAGAAAACGGAGATCCTGTGGAATATAACCAGCCTTTATTTATTATTGATCCCAGCGGATAAACCATGTTTAAAAAAATCCTGATTGCCAATCGCGGTGAGATTGCTCTACGCATCATCCGAGCCTGCCATGAATTGGGTATTAAGACAGTGGCTGTTTATTCCACGGCAGATGAATATTCCCTCCATGTAAAATTTGCAGATGAAGCTGTATGTATTGGCCCACCTGCCAGTACCGAAAGCTATCTTAATATTCCACGCATTCTTGCGGCGGCCGAAATTACCAACGCGGATGCAATTCATCCCGGTTACGGATTTTTAGCCGAAAATGCAGATTTCTCCAGGATCTGCGCAGAAAATGAATTTACCTTTATTGGACCATCCCAGGAAATCATTGAAGCCATGGGCGATAAAGCCAATGCTAAAGCAACAATGAAAGTTGCCGGTGTTCCGGTCATTCCCGGAAGTGATGGCGTAATGAGCGGTGTGGATGAAGCAAAAAAATTAGCGGCAGAGATGGGCTATCCGGTTATGCTGAAAGCATCTGCAGGCGGTGGTGGTAAAGGAATGCGTTTGGCTCGTGAAGAAGCCGAACTGGAAAAAATGTATACGACAGCCAGTAATGAAGCAAAAAAAGCCTTCAATAATGGCGATATGTATATGGAAAAATTTGTGGAAAATCCACGGCATATTGAAGTGCAGATCTTGGCAGATGAATACGGAAATTGTATTCATCTTGGTGAACGGGAATGCTCCATCCAGCGACGACATCAAAAACTGGTTGAAGAATCACCTTCCTCGGTAGTAACGGAAGAGGTTCGTCAAAAAATGGGAGAATTGGCTGTTCGGGGAGCAAAAGCTGTAAATTATGTAGGTGTGGGAACTATTGAATTCTTATTGGATAAGAACAATGATTTTTATTTTATGGAAATGAATACACGAATTCAGGTTGAACATACCATTACCGAAATGGTGACTGGTGTTGATTTAATAAAGCAACAAATCCAAATGCATGGCGGAAAAGAATATCCAAAAAATTATCAAAATTTCAAAATGCGGGGACATTCCATTGAGTGTCGAATAAATGCTGAAGATCCGTCTAATAATTTTATGCCCTTTCCCGGAAAAATAACCAGTTTACATTTTCCGGGAGGAAAAGGTGTCCGTGTAGATTCTCATGCCTATGCCGGATATGAAATTCCCTCACATTACGATTCAATGATTGGTAAATTAATTGTGTTCGCCAGCACACGAGAACGAGCAATCATTCGAATGCAGCGTGCTTTAGAAGAAACCATTATTGAAGGTCCAAAAACGACAATTCCATTTCATCAAGCCATCATGAAAGATAAAACATTTCAAGCCGGTGATTTTGACACCAGTTTTTTAGAAACATTTAAGTATAATCCTGAACAGTTAGATTAATAGGAAAGTAAATGAATATACCATCAAATTTAAAATACACATCTGACCATGAATGGACAAACATTAAAAACGGTGTAGCCACGATAGGAATCACGGATTTTGCCCAGGGAGAATTGGGTGATATTGTTTTTGTTGAATTTCCGGAATTGGGTGACAGTTTTGATATAGGCGAAACATTTGGTACAATTGAAGCAGTAAAAACGGTCGCTGATCTGTTTATGCCGATGAGTGGTGAAATTGCAGCAATCAATGAAGAATTGGATGCCGATCCGTCGAAAGTGAATTCTGATCCTTACGGCGATGGCTGGCTGGTGAAAATAAAATTATCTAACCCGGATGAAGAAGGAGACCTTATGTCGTTCACGTCTTATGAGGAAATTATAGGTTAATTATGGACTCTGTATTCCAACACCTTCTTGATGTAAAAGCGGAAAAAGGCGCAGGGTATATTGTTCTCATCGATCCCGATAAGAAAAATGATGAGTCCTTGATCAATCAAGTTGAAACTGCGAATAAATCAGGTGTAGATGCCTTGTTTGTGGGCGGAAGTCTTATGATGGACAGTCACCATCACGATCGCGTTGCGCAGATCAAAAAGCATTCTGATATTCCGGTCATCTTTTTTCCCGGAGGAGTGAATCAAATGAATAGTCATTATGATGCCATGTTATTCATGTCTCTTCTTTCCGGGCGAAATCCTCAATATCTTATCGGAGAGCAGGTTGTAGCGGCTCCCATCGTCAAAGATATGGGTATGGAAGTTATTCCAACCGCTTATTTGCTGTTTGATGGAGGTGCCCATTCTACTGTGGAAGTGATTAGCGGTACAAGGCCGTTGCCTATGAACCGTCCGGATATTGCAATCGCCCATGCTCTGGCCGCTGAATTTATGGGGAAAAAATTAATTTATTTGGAAGCAGGTAGCGGAGCAACTAAAGCAATTTCCACAGATGTAATACGAAGTATTTCTTCTGAAACAAATGTGCCATTAATTGTCGGTGGTGGAATTAAAACACCGGAAGCCGCTAACAAACGTGTGGAAGCAGGTGCATCGTTTATTGTGACGGGTACTGTTTTGGAAGAAAATGGTGATAGTGGTTTGATGAGAGCGTTTGCAGATGCAGTTCATGGAGGAAAAAGATGATTGATCGTCAAGAAATTATTAATCAACTCCGTGAAAGTTCGGATGTGAAAAACACCATGATTATTGCCTGCGCAGAAGATATTGAAAAAGCAGCAGTCATGATGGTCGCTGTAGCTCAAAATGGAAAAATGATCTTATGGTGCGGAAACGGCGGCAGCGCTGCAGATGCACAGCATATGGCGGCAGAACTCATGGGCGGATTGCGTAGTCATGACCGTCCAGCGGTTAAATCTATCGCTCTCACTACAGATACGTCTTTTATTACAGCTTGGACCAATGATACCGATTATGAATCTATATTTTCACGCCAGATTGAAGGACTAGGCAATGAAGGTGATGTGTTGGTTGCCATATCTACCAGCGGTAATTCGAAGAATGTGGTTAAAGCTGTGGAAGCGTGTAGAGAAAAAGGTATTTCGGTCATTGTGTTAACCGGCAAAACAGGAGGCGCCTTAAAGGAGTTGGGCGACGTGACCATTTCTATTCCCAGTGATGATACCCAACGCATTCAGGAAGGGCATTTGCTTGCAGAACACATTCTTTGTGAAATGGTCGAAAAATCAGTCATAGGTTAATAGATGGAAGCTCACCTCCACGATTATATCACCATGCTCCGGGTGGAACGCAATCTTGCACTGAATACGATTGATGCTTACAGGCGTGATTTAAAAAATTATGTTTCGTATTTAGAAACAAAAGGTTTGAATAGCGTAAAGGGTATTAAACAAAAACATATTCGCGGATTTATACGCGCATTGGCAGATATACATTTGTCAGCGTCCAGTATTAACCGAGCATTATCATCCATTCGATCTTACCATACCTATTTGAATGATGAACATTGGGTGGAAAATAATCCATCGCAACTTATGGAAGCGCCTAAACTTCCTCGAAAACTGCCGGACGTGTTAACCGTGCAGGAAGTGGATGATATTTTGGACGCCGTTGATGAATCTGCCGCGTTAGCATTGCGTGATTTGGCATTACTTGAAATATTGTATTCTGCCGGTTTACGAGTTTCAGAAGCATGTAATCTCAATTTAACCGGGATGCTGTTAGACAATGAAATGATCCGTGTGTCCGGAAAAGGGAATAAGGAACGACTTGTGCCTATGGGATCCCGTGCATTGGATAGATTAAACGATTATATAAAATTTGAGCGACCTGCGCTTTCTCGCAAACGAAAAACGGATGGTATTGTTTTCTTAAGCCGCAATGGTAGACCTCTTACACGCATGTCCGTTTACAATATTTTGAAAAAATGGAGCCAAACTGCTGGAATTACAAAAAAGGTCAGCCCCCACACAATGCGTCATTCGTTTGCTACACATTTGCTGGAAGGCGGAGCAGATCTCCGAGCGGTGCAGGAAATGCTGGGCCACGCGGATATTTCCTCCACACAGATTTATACCCATTTAGACAAAGAACATTTAAAGGAGGTTCACCGAACTTTTCATCCGAGGTGGTAGATTATGCTATTCAGAGTTCCAATTGAAGTATTAGTCCTTTTATTACCCGTGCTGTTGTTCGCCTTGGTTTTTCACGAATTTTCCCATGCATGGGTTGCTAATAAGCTGGGTGATCCCACAGCGCGATATTCCGGAAGGCTCACGCTCAATCCTATGGCTCACCTCGATCCATTTGGTTCGTTGATGATTTTATTTGTGGGCTTTGGGTGGGCTAAGCCAGTGCCGGTGGATACCCGCTATCTATCCAATCCCCGGGTGGATATGATGAAGATCGCCTTTGCGGGACCGGCGGCGAATTTACTTCTGGCATTTGTCGGCGGTACCTTAATCAGAACGGGAATTTTTGGCGGTTCTTCCATTACCATGATGCTTATATTATTTACACAAATTAATATAATGCTTGCTGTGTTCAATATGATCCCTATTCCGCCGCTGGACGGCTCGCAGATTTTTTCTGGTATCATGTCCCGGAAAAACCCGGAATTGGTTTATAAACTGCAAATGTATGGCCCGCAGATTTTATTGGGACTAATCATGATCGGATATTTCACCAACTTATCACCGATTTGGATGGTTATGAGCCCTTTTGTTAACTTCTTTTTATTCCTTTTCGCAGGGTTATGATTAAAGACGATGACAATCAATATTTTAGAAAAATTATTGATCGAAAACATCCGGCACGTTCTCTTTTCAGGACGATTGTCTTATTAGGTGTCATCTTATGGTTAATGTTTTATTTAATGAAAATCGCAAGTGTAGGTTAATCGGATGAAGCAGCTTGTGGAATGTGTACCGAATTTTTCTGAAGGGCGTGATTTGGTTAAAATCAAACAGATTACTGATGCCATTGAAGCAGTCGATGGAATTACACTTTTGGATGTTGATCCTGGAAAAGATACCAACCGAACTGTAGTTACATTTGTTGGGTCCATTGAAAGTGTAGAAGAAGCGGCCTTTCAAGGTATTGCCAAAGCGGCTGACGTGATTGACATGGGCAGTCATTCCGGGGCTCATGCCCGCATGGGTGCAACGGATGTATGTCCGTTTATTCCTATCAGCGGTATGACAGTCAAAGACTGTATTGACTTATCTCATCGTGTGGCTAAACGAGTTGGAGACGAACTGAAAATTCCAGTTTATCTCTATGAAAATTCAGCTCAAAAAGACGATCGCAAAAGTTTACCGGTTGTTCGCGCCGGTGAATATGAAGGATTAGCTAAAAAGCTGAAAGACCCCAATTGGAAACCGGATTACGGTCCGGCAAAATTCAATGCAAAGAGCGGTGCGACAGTCATGGGTTCACGAGAGTTTTTAATCGCTTATAATATTAATTTGAATACCAAAGATCAGCGGTTGGCCTCGGACATCGCTTTTGAACTCCGTGAAAAGGGGAGAAGTAAACGCATTCCCAATCCGGATTCTCCGAATTTATTGGATGGAGAAATTGTACGTGATGAAAAGGGTAAGGCTGTTAAAACTCCGGGATTGTTTAAAGATGTAAAGGGCGTTGGCTGGTATATAGACGAATTCAAGCGCGCGCAGATTTCCATCAATTTCAATAATTATAAAATATCCACAATTCATGACGTATTTGATAAAGCATGTGAGTTAGCTGTGGAACGTGGAATTCGCGTAACCGGAAGTGAATTGGTGGGGCTTATCTCTAAGGAAGCATTATTGATGGCCGGGCGTCATTATCTAAAGAAGCAGCGCCGCACCACCGCCGTACCTGAAGCAGATATAATTGAGTGTGCCGTGCAATCTTTGGGACTAAATGACCTTTATCCTTTCAGATCAGCAGAAAAAATTGTTGAATTCGCTGTAGGGCAAACCAGCGGTCAGTTGATGGGCTTGACATCTGAAGGATTTGTAGATGAACTTTCATCCAATTCCCCGGCACCTGGCGGCGGCAGCGTAGCAGCCTTGGCTGGAAGCCTCGGTGCGGCACTGGTATCCATGGTGGCAGCATTGACCCATGAAAAGAAAGGATTTGAAGCATCAAAAAATGAAATGGATGATTATGGAAATAAAGCTCAAAAAATAAAAGATCGTTTATCGTTTTTGGTGGATGAAGATACGAATGCCTTCAATTCAGTCATGGAAGCCAATCGCCTTCCTGCAAATTCGGATGAAGAAAAAAGTACTAAACGAAAAGCAGTCCACACTGCAAACAAATATGCAATTGAAATTCCATTAGAAGCAGCAGAACTATCATTATCGGTATTAGAAATTGCCGTTGAATTAGTGAAAAAGGGTAATCCAAATTCAGTCAGCGATGTGGGTGTCGCAGGTGAAGTCGCTTTGGCTGGCGTCCGCGGGGCATGTATGAATGTGCTCATTAATCTCCCCGCGATTAAAGATAAACGTTATACAAATCGTAAAAAGAAACAAGTTGATGAGTTGATAGTCAAAGCACAGAAACTTGAGCAGGGTGTTTTTCGTCAAACGCTGAAAGTTATTGAAGAGTAGATAAAAATGAAGGAAGAAGGAAGAAGGAAGAAGGAAAAAGGAAATAAGTATTATGAAAAAGAATGATTTGAAAGAGAGAACATGGAATTTTGCATTTCGGTGTATAAAATTATGCAAATCGCTTCCTAATAACTATGAAGGCAGGCATTTTGGTGGTCAATTATTACGAAGCAGTACATCCGTTGCTGCAAATTATAGAGCTTCACAATTATCACAATCGAAAAAAACATTTATTGCAAAATTAAGTATTGCACTTGAAGAAGCAGATGAATCGACTCTTTGGATGGAATTCATAATAGCTGATAACTTATTAAGTAAAGAAAAAGTGCAACCATTACTAGATGAAGCAATTGAAATCACAAAAATTCTTGCCAAAAGTAGAATTACAGCCAGACAATAATGAAAAATAACACATTTTTCACTTCTTCCTTTTTATTTATTCCTTATTACTTAATGTCATGAAAATTAAACCTTTATCTTCTGATCTCCGTAACAAGATTTCCGCTGGTGAAGTGGTGGAAAGACCCGCATCTGTAGTTAAAGAACTTTTGGAAAATAGTTTAGATGCAGACGCTTCGGAAATCACAATCGTTATTGAAAAGGGCGGTCATCAGCTTATTCAAGTATCGGACAATGGTGGCGGAATTTCTCCTGAAGATATGAATTTGGCAGTTCAACGCTATTCCACAAGTAAGATAGAATCCGTGGATGATTTGTTCAATATCAATTCGCTGGGTTTTCGTGGAGAAGCGCTTGCAAGTATTGCCTCTGTGTCAGCAATGGAATTGGCTTCTTGCGTAAATGGTGAGGATGGATTTGCTGTTTCAATTCACGATGGTCAGGCAGGTGAGTTAAAACCTGCTGAACCGGTGCAGGGAACGAGTATTAATGTGCGCAATCTTTTTTATAATACGCCTGCTCGGAAAAAATTCCTCAAATCCCAACGTGTTGAATTCCGTCAAATTGTTGCCATGGTTCGCCGGTATGGATTGGCATATCCGGAAGTGACTTTTAAGTTAGTGCATGACAATAAGGAAATTTTGAATATCCAGAGTGAAACTTTAAAAGAACGAATCGATAATTTATTGGACCCTACATATAGTGCACATTTACTGGAAGTGAACATCGTTAAAGGTGATTTTGCCATCAGCGGTTATGTAGGGAATTTAAATCTCATCCGTTCACGCCCGGGAGAACAATACATTTACCTGAACCGTCGATTCATTAAACATCGGCTGCTGAATAACGCTGTGTATGGTGCCTATCAATCGTTACTTAAAAGGGGTGAGTATCCCTTCTACGTACTCAACCTTGTGCAGCCGGCAGATCAAGTGGACGTAAATGTCCATCCCATGAAAATCGAAGTGCGTTTCAAGGACGAATGGCGGTTATACCATGTGTTGAAATCGGCTGTGTCGGATGCAATGGGCGACATTTTAGACACCATTCCGGATTTTTCAAAAATGGCAACACACTTTCCGGAATTTGGAAATGGATCGCAGCAGGGAAATCTTTCCATGCCGGCTGTGGAAACGCCCATCCAGCAGGGATTGGAGCGAGCAAAAACATACATGGACACATTTTCAGGGAAGAAAGAATCGGTTGAAGATGTAAACACCGGGAATATCTGGCAGATCCATGATAAATATATCGTTTCTCAAATTAATAGCGGATTGGTCATTATTGATCAACATGTGGCACATGAACGCATATTATTTGAAGATGCTTTGGAGGCGTTTGAAAAAGCACCCTTGGGAGCTCAAACGCTGTTATTTCCGGAAACACTGGAATTTTCAGCCGATGAATTTTCTGTCCTTCTGGATATTCTTCCCAATCTGAACAAGCTTGGATTTCGTATGCAGGAATTCGGTAAAAATACGGTTATGGTGGAAGCAATCCCCTCTGAAATGGTCTGGGGTAATGAAAAAACAATTATACGTGAAATTATGGATTCCTTCTTGGAAAATAAGAAAAAATACAGTTCATGGCAGGAAGGACTCGCTGCATCTTATTCGTGCCATGCTGCTGTAAAAGCCGGTGATTCCCTCACCATTCAGGAAATGCAGGCACTGGTAAATCGCTTATTTTCTACAAATCATCCTTACTATTGTCCCCACGGGCGGCCGATTATTGTCCAGCTTTCCATTGAAGAATTGGACAAACGCTTCGAGCGACTCTAGAATTCAGTTAATAATATGACAGGAAAATCCACCCTCACAATCGTTGGTCCAACGGCTGTGGGGAAAACAGCTGTTGCTATTGTAGTAGCTCAAAAGATCAATGGTGAAATTATTAGCCTGGACTCTCGGCAGATTTATAAAGGAATGTCTATTGGAACTGCACAGCCTTCACCAACAGAATTGGACGCAGTACCACACCATTTGATAGGCGTTCGTGAACCGAATGAAATGATATCCGCCGGGGAATATGCTGACTTGGTAAATGACGCAATGGAAGATATCAGAAGTCATGGTAACGAACCCATCCTTTGCGGTGGAGCCGGACTGTATTTGGACGCATTAAAGATCGGGATTTTTGAAGATAGTGTCACAGATTATGAAATTCGGGAGCGATTGAGTAAAGAGTATGATAAAGATCCAATTCCATTACTGAAAAAATTAACACACATCGATCCTGAATATGCAGACATAGTTCATATTAATAATAAAAAACGCCTCGTCCGAGCTTTGGAAATTTTTGAAATTACCGGAAAAATTCCTACTGAACATTTTACCAATCAACCTCGCCATGCCAATCATCCAATCATCCAATCGATATGCACAATATTATTATCAATAGATAGACAGCTTTTAGTGGACCGAATCAGAAAACGAACTAAAGTTATGCTGCAAAACGGATGGATCGAAGAAACAAAAAAATTACGTGAAAAATATTCTGTTGAAGAAATCCATGGATTGGATTCCATTGGTTACCGTCAAATCTGTCAATATTTAGATGAAGAATTCACTTTGGAAGAATTGGAAGAGGAAATTGTTGTCCGTACTCGGCAATATGCCAAACGCCAACTCACGTGGTTTAGAAATCGTTCAAATCCGGTTGAGGTTAATGTAGAAAAATTTGAACGTGTGAATGATATAGCAGATGAAGTTATTTTGGTGTGGAAAAAGTTTTCAAATCAATGACAAATATCGTTCTAATTTAAAAGAACATAAAAACTATCTTCACCTGCCAAAGAAGTATCGCAAGAAGGCTATCTCCTTGTAAACGATTACATCCGTGTACGCAAAGACAATTATTCTTTTTTCAAATAGGGCTTAAATGTTAACTTCACAATCGAATTGACCCTTTAAAACGCTCCAGTGAGGGCGAGAAGGGCAGCGAATGGACCTCCGTTCAGTGATTCCGCAAGTGCGGGATATGAAGCTGCCCGGGGGTTTTTTTTAACATGGAGATTTTATGACAGCAAAACAGACAGTAATCGAAGATGCAGTGTCCATTGGGCGGCAAATCACACGCATATCACGTGAAATTGTGGAAAAAAATGGTGGTGCAGACGAAGTGGTGCTTATCGGAATTCGGACTCGTGGTGAGCCATTAGCGGAGAGAGTTCAGTCGCTTATCGTCGCAGATACGGGTCACGAAATTCAGCTTGGAGCGCTGGATATCACCTTCCACAGGGATGATTTTCGCGAGCGCCTCGTGGTTCCCCAAGTAGAGGGCACAGATATCGATTTTTCTTTGGATGGTAAAACCGTGGTGCTGGTGGATGATGTGCTTTATACCGGACGCACAATACGCTCGGCTATGGAAGCGCTTATGGCTTTCGGGCGGCCGAAAAAAATTCAATTATGTGTTTTGGTGGATCGCGGACATCGTGAAATGCCTATTAAAGCCGACTTTGTGGGAAAGAATATTCCCACCAATGAAGGTGAACATGTGAATGTACTCTTGAAAGAAATTGACGGAAAAGACGCCATTGTGCTCATGGCTTATGGGGAGGAATCATGAGTTTACACCATCGACATTTGCTTGGATTAGAAGGATATCCGGCTGAAGATATTCAAACAATCATTGATACAGCATTTACATTTCGGGAAGTGCTGGACCGCCCCATTAAAAAAGTACCATCATTGCAAGGAAAAACGATTGTCAATCTCTTTTTCGAAAATTCCACACGGACTCGTATTAGTTTTGAATTGGCACAAAAACGATTGAGTGCGGATACGGTCAATTTCTCTGCGTCCACGTCCAGTTTGAAAAAAGGAGAGAGTTTTAAGGATACGGTTCAGAATATTGAAGCAATGAAAATTGATGCCTGTGTCATGCGCCATCCCACTCCCGGTGCGCCATTAAGATTGACAGAATATGTGGATGCAGTCGTTATCAACGCAGGGGACGGAACTCACGAACACCCAACACAAGCCATATTGGATATGACCAGCCTTCAGAAAAAATTTGGATACTTGAAAGGACTAAAAGTGGGAATCATTGGAGATATTTCCCACAGTCGCGTTGCCTTGAGTAATATTTATGGATTAATCACCATGGGTGCCGAAGTGACATTATGCGGTCCGGCTACATTAATACCTCCTCATATAGAAGAACTTGGAGTGAAAATAAATTACAATTTAGATGACGTTATCGAATGGGCAGATGCATTGAATGTACTGCGAATTCAGATGGAGCGAATGGGGATTAGTTTATTTCCATCCGTCCGGGAATATCGCTCTCTGTTCGGCATTACTACAGAACGGCTGGCGAATCATAAAAAAGAAATTATTATTATGCATCCCGGACCTATGAATCGAGGTGTGGAAATTGAAAGCGCAGTTGCTGATAGTGATCAAGCGATTATTCTTGATCAAGTTCTCAATGGTGTTGCCTCTCGAATGGCTATACTTTATTTACTTCTTGGCGGAAAGGCTGAATCATGAAAATTAAAAAATGTGCAAAGAAATTACTGTTAATAAATGGAACGATTTTGGATCCTCTCGCAGGAAAAGAATATAAAGGCGATGTGTTGGTGGAAAATGGAAAAATCGCAGCTGTAGGTAAAATCAGTACAAAAGATGCAGACGTTATTGATTGCAGCGGTTTGATTATTACCCATGGTTTCTGCGACCTTCATGTCCATTTTCGTGAGCCGGGAAGGGAAGACAAGGAAACGCTTGAAACGGGTTCTCGAGCTGCATTAGCCGGTGGATTTACCCGAGTCTGCGCCATGCCCAATACTGATCCGCCCATTGATTCTCCCGAGTCTGTACGTTTTATTGTTGAAAAAGCGGATGCCTGTCCGATCCACATTCATCCAATCGGAGCCGCCACCAAAGGTCAATTGGGAAAAGAATTAACTGAAATGTCTGGTATGGCGGAGGAAGGCTCCGTTGCATTCAGCGATGATGGTTTACCGATTATGGATGGAGGTGTCATGCGCAGAGTGCTAGAATATGGCGGTATGCTGGATTTACCGATTATTAATCATGCCGAGGATGTATGTATTCGAAATGACGGTGTAATGAATGAAGGACGCACGTCTACTCGTTTGGGTTTACCCGGAAATCCTGTTGAAGCAGAAGGCGTTATGGTTCACAGAGATCTCGAATTAGCAAAACTTACGGGTGCAAAACTTCATGTTCCTCACATCAGTACAGCCGCTGCAGTAAAAAATGTGTCAGAAATGAAAAAGCAGTATGAAAACATAAGTGCAGAAGTAACTCCACACCATTTGTTCTTTATAGATGATGATTTGAAGGAGTTTGATACAAATTTGAAAGTAGCTCCACCCATACGCTCACAATCAGATCGTAAGAAATTGATCAAAGGCTTCAAAAATGGAACGATAGATTGTATTGCTACAGATCATGCTCCTCATACTATTGAAGACAAAGAAGCCACATTTGACATGGCTGCATTTGGTATGATAGGCCTGGAAAGCTGTCTGGGAGCCACGTTAAACGTTCTTGTAGAAGAGGAGAGTCTAGACCTGATGACAGTCATTAAGGCCTTGACAGTAAATCCCCGGGAAATTATGGGGTTCGAGACTGATATATTTGCGGAAAAAACACCGGCTGAATTGACAATATTTGATCCTAAAGAATCTTGGGAATTCTCAAAAAATGATATTTTTTCCAAATCGTGCAATTCACCTTTCGTTGGTAGAAAATTGACCGGTAGAGTGAAGTATACAATTGTCAAAAACCAAATAGCATTAATTTAACAACTTTATTCCTTGTAAATAGTGTTTGCCAGTCTATTAGAAGAATAGCTAATTTTCGAGGCTGTATATCTAACGAATTAACTAATTAAAAAATGATTACAAAAACAATAAAAGCATCAGAAATAGAAAAAGACTGGTACGTGGCTGACGCCGAGGACAAAATCCTGGGTCGTTTTGCCAGTGAAATCGCCCAAATATTGCGCGGAAAGCATAAACCCAGTTTTAGTCCGAATATGGATATGGGAGATTTCGTTATAGTGGTTAATGCGGAAAAAATCCGTGTTTCCGGAAATAAGGAAAAGAATAAGACTTATTTCCGTCATTCAGGATATCCCGGTGGAACTACATTTACGGATTTTGATCACTTGCGCAGAACATACCCCGAGCGAATTATTGAAAATGCTGTAAAGGGTATGTTGCCTAAAAACAAATTAGGCCGCGCCATTATGAAACATTTGAAAGTATATGTCGGTGCGGATCATCCTCATTCGGCGCAAGAACCCAAACAATTGGATATATAATATGCCAAAAGAAGTTTATCAAGGAACCGGACGAAGAAAAACGTCCATCGCCAGGGTGAGAATAACACCTGGAAAAGGCGCAATTTTAATCAATGGTAAGGACTTTAAAAAATATCTATGCCGTGACACATTAGCAACAGTAGTTGAACAACCTTTGGAAACGGTGGATGTAATGAAAACATATGATATTAAAGTCAATGTGAATGGTGGTGGCCTTACAGGACAAGCCGGTGCAATTCGATTAGGTATTGCAAGAGCATTAATCAAAGCAGACAGCGACCATCGCCCCGCACTGAAATCTGCTGGCTTTTTAACACGTGACGCTCGAAAAGTTGAACGAAAGAAATATGGTCAACCCGGTGCACGTAAACGTTTTCAATTTTCCAAACGGTAAGGATCTATGGCTGAAATTA
>DJKX01000066.1:16164-27479 GCA_002436185.1 Fidelibacterota bacterium UBA6531 | reverse complement strand
ACTGTTCCATAATAGATCCAACTGCCAACCCCGTTAGAATCAATTTGTTGGTAAATAAAGAAGCTAATTCTAAAGTGTGCTCATCGTCTGCCAGTATCACACCAAAAGCCGGACCGGCGCCGGAAGTATTGTGCAGGTCGATTACTGCTTCAGGATGCACTTCTGCTACCGCCTGTTTAATCTGCCGAGCTCTAACCGCGATTTCTGAAATATCTGCGGCAGAAGCTGAAAAAGAACGATTAAGATCTTCTTTATGGGCCAAGAAGCGATTGGAAAATTTTGGTTTGGTTTGCGCCGTTTCCGGGTTACAAATGATAATCCTTATGTTAGTCGCCGGGATTTCATCGTTGCGCAGCCACCAATGGCTGGCGATAAAGCCTGATGGTTCATTACCATGAATTAATGTAGTAATAACCCGGGTACGGGATTGATCCACTCCTTTAATATCAAAAATACTTAAACCATCCAATTGCTGTAAAAAGCCTAAGGCCGTGGGTGCCAGTTGAATACGAAAATTTTCATCAAAATAATTAATACCTTCTTTAAGCAGTTGCTTCATTTCCAGCAGCACTCCCACTCACTGACAGGATGGCCCTGCATTTGATTTTCAAAATACATATCCAGTAATTTTACACAGGCTTTATCGTTAGGCATTGATTTTCTAAGGAATCTTAGGGTTTCTTGGTTCCAAGTGGCTCCAGTCACACCAGTAGCTAGACGTCGCTGAATGATATTGAGGTATTTATCGCGCTCTTTAAGCTCAACGTCTAATTGACTTAAGCCATCGTTTGCAACCTTTAACATATCATCGATCACATTTTTGATCGGCACCTCAACCGGTTTATTCTGGTAGTTCTGGGGCCAGAGGATGGTTGCTTCCAAGCCACGTTTAGCTGCTCGATAAAAATTATATTCTGCAAAACGAAAGGGGAAACGCGACATATATTCATCAATTCTGTCGGACAGTCCGACCGCCATGCCTATTGCAAATGCCGCATTTGCTGCCATGTCAAGCGCTGTAGGGCCTGCCGGAAGCGCTCTAAATTCAATTCTTAAATGGCCATCTCCGGCATTTGAATAAATGGCACGATGCCATGGCCAGGTCGTCCCCATATGCAAATTAAGTTCGGCTAATTCAGGAAGATTTCCTTGCTGTCCGTCAGCAAGTTTATCATCGAATAGTTCAGGAATTATGGGCTCATACAAATTGACTGTTTCAGAAAATAATTCCCAGGCACTTTTTCTTACCCAACCATGGCCAAAAGTAACCCGTGCTGGTTGCCGCCACCCTGATACTTCAGGCATACGATGATCAATTGATTGTTTAAACAGTACCACCCTGGTTTCATCCCACAAGCATTTGCCAAGTAAAACGCCTGAATTTGCCCCTACGGCAATTGCCATAGGCATAGTCATTTGCGCTGCGTTAAAGGTATTGGCGAACTGATCTTTAGCAGTCATCAAGTGCACTTGAAACGAGGTATTTGCGCCTTCAACGCAAACTTCCGATGTAAAAAAATCGACAGATTCTTCTTTACCTTCAATTTGGATATGAAATGGTTCACCTCGCTGCTTGAGTAATTCACGACAGAGAATTCGGTAACGTCCCAAGTCAGTAACATATTCATTGGAAAGATGCTGCTCCTTTAGTGTGGGCAATATACCCACGGCAAGAGGCCGCGTTTTTATCTGCTCAGCAACCGTCCATAAATGATTAAACTTGGTTACCATTTCTTTGGTGAGCTGAGTGAAAGGCTTACCGGCGGCCGGCACCGGCGATAAATTAAGCTCCAAATTGAATTGATTTAACTCCGGTTGAAATTGATCATCCTGCAACATTTCGAGCAATTTCAGATTAACAGGGCTAACATCACTATGCTCGTTCATTAAGTATAATTCGAGCTCGCCACCAATACATGTTGCACCCCGACCAAATTCAGGCCGGGCAATAACTTTTTTTAATATATCAACTTGATCATGAATACGACGGTTAAATTGCTCATAATCTTTTGCAGAATACTCTTTATCACCGATGTCACGACCCATTATAAGCCCTTAACGTTTGTATTTTTTAATAAGAATTTTTATTTCAACAAAATAGCCCAGCTTAAAACCTGGACAGAGAAGGTCTACAATATCATCAGAAATATCCAGTAGATGCGACTGTGCATTGCTCTTAATCATACCCAAATCTACCTATCATTACACAAACAAAAAACCCAACGAATGTGGATTTTTTTAGAATATTATTTAAATATATGGAAAGAAAATAATTTTGAGTCACAAAACTATTGTCCCTTCATCTATTTGTACGATATAAGATTTACCACCCACTTTTTCAATGGCTTCAGCTACCTTTTCTGGATTATCCGGCGCATAAGCAAACATACAGCCACCGCCACCGGAACCGTTGATTTTTCCACCCAAAGCTCCCGCATTTAACGCAGCACCCATCATTTTTTCTATTTTAGGTGTACTGACTTGAAGCACATCCCTCAGAACATAGTGATGATCGGAAAATAACTGACCAATTAATTTATCGTTCGGCTCATCCTGCTCTAATTCCGGGAGTGCCATTTTTATCAGATCTCTATTTTTCATGGTGCCTTTATAGAGTTTAATTTCATCTGTGCTCAAATCTGAAAGGTCAGCGCTTTCATCCAATGAGTGAATCGTAGAGTTTGGATTATTGATCTTTAATTTTTGAATGAGCGCCAAACGTGAATCACGACAGCGACTCAAGATGCTCATGGTATCTTTGGATTCACAGGAATCACCCAAGACAAATGCCTCAAGGTTTGGATTTAAAGATCGAATGGTAATGTCCGGTTCGGACTGTAAATAAATCAGATGTCCCATTGCAGTGGTGTATTGGTCCATCATGCCGCCGGGTTCGTTGAATTCTGCTACTTCTGATCTATAGGCCAATTCACCGATCTTTATCTGGTCCCAGTTTGCCGGCTCATCCGCCATTTGAGATAGAAAATGGATCCAACTGACAGCTATTGCAGATGAGGAACTGGTACCGCCGCGGATGGGAATGTCGCTAGTGATCTCGCACTCAAATCCATGGGAAAACGTGAGACCTTCATTCTTGCAAACCACAATTCCGCTTTTGAAATAATCCCGGGATTTGGCATAGGTCAGATCATCCAGTGAAAAATTTTCTGTTTCATTCACATCCGGTTTATGGATGAAAATTTGATTATCCGATCTTTTTTCACCACGCAATTTTGCACGGAGTGAAATGGCCATGGCAATGACCGGCAGGCCCAGGTAATCCTGGTGTTCACCAAAAAGACAAATTCGACCAGGACTGCTTATTTCCATAGTTTCACCAATCCTAATGTTGCAATTGCTCCAATGCCACACACCAATAATCCAGAGTCATTGTGACCATAGATAAATTGTCCCACACCCAATAAAAATCCATAGACAGCCACACATCCCAAAAGCATCGATAAGATACCATTGGGTACAGGCCACGGTTCTGCTGAAACACCATCTGAATATTTTACCCAACCGGGGCCGCCTGGATTTACTTTCTTAACAAATTTTCGGAGTGTATCTTCATCATCTGGTGGTGTAAAGTACGTTGCCGTAACCCAAACAATGGTCGTTAGTACAGCGCCTATTACAATCTTTTGCCAACCCTCCAAAGCGGAATCACCAAAATTGAAATAACCGGCAATAATAATTGAACTGATCATGGCCACAATTTCCGTATAGGCATTGATCCGCCACCAGAACCAGCGCAATATATAAATGAGTCCAGTACCTGCACCGATCATTAGCAGTAATGTAAATGCCTGTCCGGCACTGGTAAGCAGCAGACCAAGTCCGCCGCCTAAAATGATAGAAATAACCGTAAACAGTCGCCCTGCCATGACCAATTCTTTTTCAGACGCATTCTGTTTAATGAATCGGTGATAAAAATCATTCACTAAATAACTGGCACCAAGATTCAACTGGGTGGACATGGTACTCATAAATGCAGCAATGAGTGAAGCAGCCACGAGCCCTAACAACCCTGATGGTAATAAGGTAAGCATGGCAGGGTAAGCCACATCGTGGCCCAGTTTGTCAGCAGGCAAATTTGGGAACGCTTTTTGAATATCCGCCAGTTCAGGAAAAATAATGAGCGATGAAAGTGCAATCAATATCCATGGCCAGGGGCGCAGGGCGTAATGTGCTACATTGAACAAAAATGTAGCACCAACTGCATTTTTTTCATCCTTGGCGGAGAACATTCTTTGAGCAATGTAGCCGCCGCCGCCGGGTTCTGCTCCGGGATAATAGCTGGCCCACCATTGGACCGCCAGGGGAACCAGTAAAACCGGCACCCATATGTTGGGATCAGACAGATCAGGAATTAAAGCCAGTTTATCGGTTACATTAGCGTGAGTGATTAATTTTGATAAGCCGCCAATCTCTGGTAAACCAAGGATGTAAAACATCCCCCAGATCGAGCCGATCATGGCCAACGTAAATTGAACGAAGTCCGTGATGATGACAGCTTTAAGTCCGCCCAATGCCGAATATGCCAGCGTAATGGAACAGGCGATGGTGAGCGTCACACAGCCGGGTAATCCCAATACAATTTCCCCGAATTTCACCGCCGCCAGACTCACAGCACCCATGACTAACACATTAAAGACTAATCCCAGATACAAAGCACGGAAGCCGCGTAAAAATGCTGCCGCCCTACCCGAGTACCGAAGTTCGTAAAATTCAATATCTGTGAGGACACCTGACCGTCGCCAGAGTCGAGCATAGACAAAAACAGTAAGCATTCCGGTAAGCAGAAATGCCCACCAGGCCCAGTTTCCTGAAACACCGTTCTGGCGAACAAGATCAGTTACCAGATTTGGTGTATCGGTAGAAAAGGTTGTAGCCACCATAGATACGCCCAAAAGCCACCAGGGCATATTGCGTCCCGCTAAAAAGAACGACCTCGTATCTTTCCCAGCTTGCTTCGAAGCCCAAAGCCCCACAGCGAGAGAAAGAGCAAAATAAGCGCCGACAATGATCCAGTCTATAGTTGAAAGTGTCATTTACATATAATCATTCAATCCAAAGATCGGCTTATTAGTCTTCCATTTTCCACGGGTAAAATCGGGAATCTTTACAGCAGCACTTCCGAGTCTAATTGATTTTTCAGACAGCGGACTGATGACACTCATGCTCACGGCGTCATAGACATCAATAACCGGGTCTGCACCTTTCAGAAACTCTATAAAAGCTCGGAGAATGAAAAAGTCCATCCCCCCATGGCCTGTGTGGCTAATTGTATTTTTCGCATCTGAAAATCGTTTCCAGAGTGGATGATCATATTTCTCCATGTAAGTTTCATCCGGTTCCCACTTGTGTGCTTCAGGGCTCTTCCCTTCAATATAAATAGAATTATTGTCCACCATCCAAATTCCCTTTGTGCCTTGAACCCTGAAATTCAATGAATAAGGCCTTGGTGAATTCGTGTCGTGGCTTAACATGATACTCTGTCCGTTGTCACATTTGATAACGGTGGTCACAACGTCACCCAGTTTGAATTCTACATTGGCGTTGAGATGGTCCGGCCCGCTATTATCCACAATATAATTATGAAGTCCACGAGATTGCGTAGCCGTGGATGTAAGATGAACCATACGGTTTCCACGATTAATGTCCAGCATTGTACTGACAGGACCCAATCCGTGAGTGGGATAAAGATCACCATTTCGTTCCACAGAATGCTGAGTGCGCCACTTGGCTTCTGAATATCCTTTTTCACCAAATTCAACGCCACCGCCGTAAGGATTTTTTCCGTCATTGAATTTCACATGGCGCAGGTCGTGCTGGTATCCGCCCTGGCAATGAAGCAGTTCTCCAAATAAGCCCTGCCGCACCATATTCAATACTGCCATAACATCCCTGCGGTAGCAGACATTTTCCATTATCATGCAATTCATGTCTGTCTTTTCAGACGTATTTACTAAATCCCAGCAATCACGGACGGTTAAAGCAACTGGCACTTCAGTCCCAACATTGATTCCGTTCTTCATGGCGGCGATGGCCATGGGGTGGTGCCATTCCCATGGTGTGGCGATATACACACCGTCCAGGTCTTCATTGGCTACCATGTTTCGGAAATCTTCATCGCCCCTTTTGTACACCCTTGGTTCCGGTTTACCCCCATCTTTTAAGATCTTCAAGGCTGAATCAATCATACCATCGTCAATATCACAAATGGCAGGAATGTCCACTTCCGGGTACTTACATGCGAGCCAGAGCATCCATTGACCCCGCATTCCGGTTCCAATGAAACCCATTTTAACCCGTTGCTGCGCACGTAAAGCAAATAAGGATGTTGGCATTAAGGAGACAGAAGCTCCAGCTATTGCAGCTGTTTTAATAAAAGTTCGTCTATTAATTTCTTTGGACATAATTATCTCCTAATAATTAATAATGTAATTATTCAAGACTTGATGTGTTCACTTATTTGATCTGTTTTTCAAATCGTACCAAATAGTATTTAGGTTGAATTAACTGGAAATGATTGTTAAGACTAAATAGATACCAACCGTTATTCCCATAATCGAAAGGGATACATTTTTTGCTTGTGGCCAGGGAGTCATATCAACCGGGGCAGGATCACGTTGATCGCTGATGGCGATCTCATCAGCCGATTTAGGCTTAATATAGCCAATGATCAGCATGGTAAGGATCGATGCAATAAAACTAATGAAATAGCCGTGAAGCCAGTGTAAATCTCCATCTCCATTAGCAAAATATTCAGGAACATCTTTTATATTAATAAACGTAAAAAATGCATAGAATGCCATCCCGACAACCATACCTACTTTTGCTGCCAATGCCGGAATATGCTTTGTTGTGATCCCTAAAAGAAATATTCCAATAATGGGAACACTGTAAAGTCCATTCACTTTTTGCAGGTATTCAAAGATGGACTGCATTTGATCCAATATTGGTGCAATAAAGATGGACGCAATGGCTAATCCAATACTAAATTTTTTCCCAGTTGAAACAATTTGTTTTCCTGTGGCAGATGGATTGATATAGCCCTTATAGAATTGCAAGGAAAATAGTGTCGATGCGCTATTCAATGCAGAATTAAACGAACTTAAGATTGATCCCATCAATACAGCTGCAAACAAACCAAGGGACCAATCAGGCAAAACATGTCGAACGATAACACCATAGACTTGGTCTTGTTTTTCGATGGTCAGATCGGTCATATGTAGGGCAATGATCCCGGGTAAACACAACATTAATGGCCCCACCAATTTCATGGCTGATGCAAAAAGTACACCCTTCTGCCCTTCAGCCAAACTTTTGGCTGCCATGGCACGCTGAACAATAACCTGATTCGTTGACCAGTAAAAGACCTGGATGAACATCATCCCCGTAAGCAATGTTGGCCAGGGAACGGACACAACTTTATTATCTACATTGGTTTGGGTCATCACGGCTAAATATTCCGGATTATCTTTCACAAGTGTTGCCAATCCTGAAAAGAATGACCCTTCGCCCAACGCAATTAAAGCTAAAAATGGAATGGCCAATCCTCCAACCAAAAGTCCAATTCCATTGATCGTATCACTCACCGCAACTGATTTCAATCCGCCAAAAATGGCATACGAACTTCCCAATATTCCAATTGAAGCAACAACAAACCATAAAGGCAGGTTTAGATCAAACATTCCAATTAAAGCCAAAGAACCTGTATAAAGAACAACGGGAAGCAGTACAGTCACATATCCAAAAAGGAAAAGACCGGAAACCATGGAGCGGGTCGTTTTATCAAAACGCTTTTCCAGAAAAGCAGGGGTAGTGGTAAAACCGCTGGCCAGATACCGCGGCAAAAAAACCAGCGCTGTGGCAATCATGGCAAAGGCCGCCAAAGCTTCCCAGGCAATGCCCACCAAAGCTTTGTCTCCAAATACAGCACCGTTTAAACCTACCAATTGTTCTGTCGATAAGTTAGTCAATAAAAGTGAACCAGCCACCACAGGCCAGGCTAATGCTCTTCCGCCTGTGAAATATTCTTCAGCAGCATTATCGGACTTTTTCATCCGATGCACAATGCGGTAGGTGAAAATTGCTACAGCGCTTGTGGCCACGATAAATGTTAAAATAGAGATTGTATTCATATTATTTATTAGGGTTAGTTAAAGATAGGTCGTTTTCAACGTTATTACTATACCGTAATAAGAATGAATATACATATTGATCTGGGTGAATTAAAAATTCATCATGTGTTCGTGGATTCCAACTATCATCACCCCCAAGACCCATTACTTTATGATCTACATTCACAGTTACCGGTCCATCTTGATCCACCATATACGTATGAGTCGCTTCCGTGATATTCTGCAATGAGTAATGATGGGTACTTAAATTAAATTCAGGCATACCATAGATGATGACACCTGCACCATCATCGTTGGTTAAGCTGGCCCAGCGAACATCGGATTTATTTCCATTCTCCTGTGGACGAACATAAGGAAAATACTGATCTTTCACTGTTCCCGAATAAATCCCCAGCATGGCACCATGTTTTCGATCTATATACGATTCGTGGGGTCCACGACCATACCATTTCAATTGCGAAAAATCTTCCTGCATTTGAAAAGTCATTCCCAATTTCGGTAAAACTGAAAAAAATGCATGTATATTCGTTTGCATATTCACAAACAGATCTCCATTACCAATTATCGTATAGTTTAACTTTACATCAATATTCCCTTTTTTGCTTTTTTGCTTTTCGTGTACACTAATACTCACTTTATTTTCCGATAATTCATCAACATTTACAGATAAAACTATACGTTTTAAATCATCAAATCCAGCTCTTTTCCATCTTGAAGCAAAGCTGCGCCAACCTCCACCTTCGTCATTATCTGTTGGTGCCCGCCAAATATTGAAGGTCAGTGGTGATTCCAATATGTCCTGTTCATCTAAGCTAACCTGGCTTAACTCACCCTTTTTCAAATCAAATTTAAACTTTTTTCCTGAAGTGGTGACCACCAAAGTATCATCAATTTCTTGAACATTTATTACAGATAAGTCATCAACTACTCTTTTATTTTGAATTTGATTAGAAGACTGTAGTACAAATTGATCCATAGCCAGTATATGACCTTTTTTTGCCCAAGATTCATTCCGATTGAGTTTGAAAATAAAATCAGCAACGTATTCCTTATCGGGCTGCATAATGAATTCTTTATGAATATTCGGTAAATCTACACGGCGTTTTTCAGAAGGACCTATTTTATCTAAATCGATCTTTCCAGTGGAAATTTCATATCCATTCTCAAGGAATCTCCACTTTCCTTCCACATGATCAAGATTTTTGAAAAAATACCTGTTTTCAATCAAATATTTGTTTTGAGAACCGTTGATTTGATTCACTTTTATATTTTGTAAATGATGTTTTACTTCATATAAACCGGGATGAGGCTGACGGTCCGGTGATACCACACCGTTAATACAAAAATTGCCATCGTGAAGCTCTTCACCAAAATCTCCACCATAAACGAAGTAACTGCCATTCTCATCTTCACGCAACAATCCCTGATCCACCCAATCCCAAATAAAAGCGCCTTGGAGTCTTGGATACTGATAAATTGCTTCCCAATATTTAAAAATATTTCCGTTACTATTTCCCATAGCGTGGGAATATTCACACAGAATTACCGGTCTTTCTGGATTGTCATCGTGCAGTTGGATCATGGATTCCACGGAAGCATACATATTGGCAATAATATCAAAATGATTTGGTAGGAACCACGTTAGAAAACGATTGTCTTTTGCCTCGTACTGGATCAATCGTGATGGATCGTAGTCATGAATCCAGTCAGCCATAACAACATGGTTAGGTCCATAGCCTGCTTCATTTCCTAAAGACCATACAATGATTGATGGGTGATTCACATCCCGTAAAACCATACGTTGTGCACGATCCAGAAATGCTTTTTCCCATTTCGGATCTAGAGTGAATTTAGACCAGTATTCATGTGACTCAAGGTTTGCTTCATCATAAAGGTATAAACCGTATTCATCACATAATTCATACCACCGAGGATCATTAGGATAATGAGAAGTTCGCACAGCATTGATATTGAATTGTTTCATCAATTTTATATCTTTTATCATTAATTCTTCGGAGATGGTTCGACCAGTTACCGGATCATGTTCATGACGATTTACTCCTTTTAGAATAATTGGTTTACCGTTCACAAGCATTTGCCCGTTCACTAATTCAACAGACCTAAACCCGGTTTTGCAGGAGATAAATTCTGTTTTCCCATTTTGCAGATATTGAATGGATAGCACCAATGTGTATAAATATGGTAATTCTGCTGACCAAGCGTTCACTTTTTTAACGCTCATTGTTAAGGGGACTTCCAATTCCACATTTGCATCCAATGATAAAACAAGGGGTTTTACATCTGCAATTTTATTGTTGGCGGAATCAAATAGTTTTGCTGATAAACTGACCTGTTGTGTTGAAGATGAATTATTTTTCAAATGTGTAGTAACGAATAATTCTCCATTTGAATAATCGTCAGTGAGATTACCGATTGCTTTAAAATGACGGATATGCACATCAGGAACATGCATGAGATATACATCCCTGTAAATACCGCTCAAACGCCAAAAATCCTGATCTTCTATATAGGCGGCATCTGACCAGCGAAACACCTGAACAGCTAATGTATTTTCTCCATTTTGTAAAAAAGAAGTGATATTGAATTCAGCTGGGGTCATACTGCCTTGACTATATCCAACTTTTTCACCGTTCACCCAAAGAAAGAATGCAGATTTTACGCCGTCGAAATGAATAATAATTTGACCATCATTCCAACCATCTGGTAAGTTGAATGTTCGTCGGAATGAACCAACAGGATTATTGTCTTTTGGCGGTTTGGGTGGATCTGGGTTTGGGAACGGATGTTTTATATTTGTATAAATAGGCTGACCGTAGCCTTGCAATTGCCAAGAATTCGGGACAGTTATATTATCCCAATTATTATCATTAAAATCTATTTTATAAAATGAGACTGGTCGTTCATTCGGGTTGGGTACCCATTTGAATTTCCACTCACCATTCAAACTGAAATAATTTGGTGAATCATCCATTTTACCAGCAATGGCTTCGCCAAGATTATCATAAGGAATTAATGTTGCATGACCTTCTTCTTTATTTTCAGATATGACAGTAGGGTCTTCCCAAAATTCCATTTGTTCATCTAAATAACTATCAGCACTAAATAAATACGCAATGGTAACAACATAAAGGAGTAGAAATATTA
>DJKX01000066.1:9834-15849 GCA_002436185.1 Fidelibacterota bacterium UBA6531 | reverse complement strand
TAGAAATATTATACGAAATCGTCGTCATTGGATTAAATGGATTAGGATAATTGGCTAAATGATAATTTTGGGACACGGTTGGACCATCATCTAAATCCAAGTCATCCACCAGTTTTAGAGCTACCGGAAGATGATCCGAAATATTTTCATCGTATGCGTTATATCCACCCTCCATAAAATCATCGATTGCTATCGTTTGGATAATTGAACTGTTATTTTCAAAATCATCCAGTAGTTCATTTGTAATTAATATATGATCAATATGAGAAGGCCAATTCGGGTAAGACCATCCGGAGCTTGGTCCATTAGCAATTTCAGAATCCGCAAAAAGAAAATTAGAGTCATCATCAATAATTACTTGAAAAACATTATTGGCTGTTACATCTGTTAAAATATCGTTAAGATCACCTAATACGATTACATTTTCATTAGGTAAATATAAATCGATATACTCTTTTAAGAAATTGCTGGCATCAAACCGTCTTGTTTCTTCATCCCAAGGATCAGAGAGATTCATTACACCATCACCACAACATTTGAAATGATTATTGATAATATAATAATTCTGATCCTGATAAGTCATCTCCATCACCATCGGTGAACGAGGAAACGGACGCCAATAGGGCTCTTCAATATAAATTTCATAAATAGTATTAATTTCAATAACACTAGTTTTATAAACATAAGCCAAACCACCGAACCAACTTGACTGAAAATAGTAATCATATCCATCTATATCATCAATCATTTGTTTAAACAAATTTGTATCACTTATTTCTTGGAACGAATACAAATCTATATCTAAAGACTGAATGATTATTGATACAGAATCAACAGTCGTTTGCCCATTTTTTGGGAACCATTCTATATTCCAAGTCATCACTTCAAAAGACTCATCCGTTCCAAATGACAAATCTCCTAAACTTTGGGCGGATATAGTCGAACATGCTATTACTATTATAAATGTATAATTATTAATTTTCATCCTTGTTTCAAGATATTTTGTTTAATCGCTTGTATTTTATGATGTTAAAAATAAAAACAATACTAATAAAAAATAATAATCCCATCATAGAAATGTTTACACTATTCTTTAAATATTATACATTATTTACTTTTCCACATTTATTTCATCAAAACCATTTTTCCGGAATGCACTTTATTGCCGGCTATTACAGAATGAAGATATACTCCAGCTGAAACGGACTGACCGAGTTCATTCGTTCCATCCCAAATTACATCATGATAACCACTCGTCAATTCACCACTCACCAATACCTTCACTTCCCTGCCAAGCAAATCATAAATAATAATATTGACAAAGTTGTTTTCCGGCAAATCATAACTAATGGTAGTAGTCGGGTTGAAGGGGTTGGGATAATTTTGGTATAAAATAAAATCAGCCGGCAATTCACCTGCAACCTCATCTATTGATAAGAAGTCCGATAACCTGTAATTCAGAAAAAAATCAAGCAATTCCTCATTGGTATTAATATCATGGTTATTAAATCCTAAAATGGGAATTACCCAATCCCCAATTGATGAACCGAACCACTGGTGTCCGCCGCCATTCACTTTGAAATGAACAAACTGGGTGGTGGAAAAATTATTGTAATAAGTGAATTTTTCAACTGTTGTATTATCCGTGGGATCCAAATCAGGAATACTCTCAACTAAAACAGAATCCAGGTCATTATGATTCCGCCAATATTCAATTGCTTCCTCCACATACATGGAACCGTCCCAGGAATATGAATAAGGAACAATATAATCATACGTACCATGAATATGTATAAATGGGATTTCCCTGCTATCATCACAAGTCTGGTCAGCGTTCAGCATAAAGTTGCCTGTTACGGAACCAAAGGCAGCAATTTTATCCGATAATTCACAGGCCAGCTCATACGCCATGTAACCACCATTGGACATGCCGCAGGCATACACGCGGTCGAGGTCAATATTAAAATCTTCAGCAACAGAATCAATCAATACACTTATAAAACCAATGTCATCGGCATCTGAAAAATCCCAAAATGTCCCCACATTCCAAGCGCTGTCGATGCCCATGGGATACACAACGGCAATATTCTGGTCAAGTGCGTAATCATCCATTTCAGAAAAATATTGTTGATTATATATATTACTGTTATAGCCATGCATATTGATAACCAAGGGACAAGGTTCGGTGGCACTGTTCGGATACGAAACAGTATATCCCCTGACTAAACCGTCATGGATGAGAGTGTATTGCGCGTTGCAAATGGTAAAGAAAAACAAAGATAGAATGATTTTTTTATGATTCAGCATACTTTTCTTTTTTGCGTTGAGATAACCGTTTGTTCTGATCCAGTTCCATTTTCCGTAATCGCAAAGAAAGTGGCGTCACTTCCACCAGTTCATCTTCAGCAATAAATTCTATGGCTTGATCAAGAGATAGTTGTCTGGGCGGCCGGAGAGTCACAGTATTATCTGACCCGGAAGCACGCATATTTGATAATTTTTTTTCCCGGGTAATATTTACAACCAAATCATCTGATTTATTTCGCTCACCGATGACCATTCCATCATAGACTTCCGTTCCCACATTAATAAATAATTCACCTCGATCAGCCATACCCACACACGCGTATGTTGTAACCTTGCCCTTCCTGTCTGCTATCATCGCACCGGTATTTCGTTGTGGAATTCTACCAAACCATGGAGCGAAGCCATCAAATAATTTGTTCATAATTCCGGCACCTTGTGTGTCCGTCAGAAATTGACTCCGGAAACCGATCAACCCTCTGGATGGAATTGAAAATTCCATGGAAACACGGCCATGACCGTGATTAATCAGGTTGGTCATTTTCCCTTTTCGACCTGATAATTTTTCAGTTATGATGCCCACTTTATCATCAGGTATGTCAAGGTACAATTTTTCCATGGGTTCCATCACTTTCCCATTTTCTTCATGAGTAATAACATGCGGTTTGGATACCATAAACTCATACCCTTCACGGCGCATTGTTTCAATCAAAACCGCCATTTGCAATTCACCTCTGCCTCGGACTTCGAAAACATCCACTTTTTCTGTGGGTAATACGTGCAATGAAACATTGCTCAATATTTCTTTTTGCAAGCGATCATTGATGTGACGAGTAGTTAGATACGTTCCTTCTTTTCCGGCAAAAGGACTGTTATTCACATAAAACAACATAGAAACGGTAGGTTCATCAATTTGGATTCTCGGCAAAGGGTTTGGATCTTCATTTGATGAAATGGTATCTCCAATTGTGATGTTTTCTATGCCTGCAACTGCAATGATATCGCCGGCTTCAAGTGTGTCAACTTGGATTCGTTTCAATCCTTTAAATGTATAGAGTGCAGAAAATTTTTGTCCGTTAACAATTTTATCTTTCCCGCAAAGTGCATATTGCTTATTCATTTCTAGCTTTCCGTTGTTCAAACGACCAATGGCCACTTGTCCAACATAGGAATCATAATCCAAATTGGTGACAAGGAATTGAGGTGTGTGTTCATCATCAGCTACGGGACCGGGGATCTTGGATAATATCATATCAAAGAGAGGTTTCAGATCATCGGACGTATCCACCAACTCATTGTAGGCAACGCCTTCTTTTGCATTTGTATACAAAATAGGAAATTCGATCTGCTCATCATTTGCATCCAGATCAATAAATAAATCATATACTTCGCTTACCACATCATCAATTCGAGCGTCAGCACGGTCTATTTTGTTGATGACTAAAATAATGGGAAGATTTTTCTCAAATGCCTTTTTCAACACAAATCGTGTTTGGGGCAAGGGACCTTCACTGGAATCCACTAACAAAAGTGCGCCGTCTACCAAATTCAGACTCCGTTCTACCTCCCCTCCGAAATCAGCGTGTCCGGGTGTATCCATAATGTTGATTTTTACATCATTATATTGAATTGCCGTATTCTTGGCTGTTATGGTGATTCCCCGTTCTTTTTCTAGATCCATGGAATCCATGACACGATCTTCCACTTCCTGATGTGCTTTAAATGTTCCACTTTGCTTTAGCATTCCGTCAACGAGGGTTGTTTTACCATGATCAACGTGGGCGATAATTGCAATATTTCTGAAATTTTCTTTTCTCATATTTTCTTTTAGATACCAGCCAAAATTGGTTAAAAATAGCCGCGGAATTTCACGAATTAAATGAAGGTTAAAAAGGATTATCATTGGATATTTAATTTCAATTTTATTATAAAATAGGGAGTCCTTAAACAAAGCAGGCTTTATTAAAATTTTCTATTTTATCTGTTAAGGTGTATAATTATCCTTTATTATCTACCTAAATATACTTGTCGTAAACAATGAAATACGGATCCATAGCCGGCGGTGAAAAAACAACCGTCCAATCAGCGGTAGACATACTCGAATGCGGTGGCAATGCCTTTGATGCTGCTGTTGGGGCTGTTTTTACATCTATGGTTTCAGAATGTAATCTCACCGGCCCCGGCGGCGGTGGTGCGTTGCTGGCTTGCCCGGTAGACAAGGATCCTGTATTATTTGACTTTTTTGTTGACACTCCCCCACCGCAACCGAATAAGGTCCTGGATTTTTTCAGTGTGTCGGTTGATTTTGGTCCCAGCCAGCAGGAATTCCATATCGGTCAGGGATCTGCAGCCGTCCCGGGAAATACAGCCGGATTACTAAGGGTTCATGAGAGATTAGGTAAAATTCCGCTAAAAAGAGTTTTAGAACCGGCAATCCAAATAGCAGGAAAGGGGGTTATTCTTAATAGTGCTCAAGGATACTTATTCAAAATTTTAGAACCGATCTTAACCCATACTGGCAGTGGTAAAAAATTATTCGCACCAAAGGGAAACATTCTTAAAGAAGGTGACTGTTTTACAAACTCCGCCTTCTCAAATTTTTTGGAAGAACTCATTATACAAGGATCTGGTTTCTTTTATAAAGGTGATGGTGCAAAATTAATCCTGGATAAACACGCTCCAAATGGTTTACTCACAGCTACATCTTTGTCAGATTATAGAGTGGTAGAAAGGATTCCATTAAAAACCACTTTTAACGGTAAAACTGTTTACATCAATTCAACACCATCCATAGGAGGTACATTGATCACGTTTGCACTGCAGTTATTGGAAAAAGCACAAACTGCTTTAGGCGAGGAAATGATAGACCTTATTCATGCTATGCAGTTAACCACTGCTGCCAGGAGAGCTGCATCAACTGATCCCGATAACAATCATGAAATCTTAAAAATACTGGACGAAAATACTTTCAAGAGTTACATGGCTCAATACCTTGACTTGCGGTCACTCAATATTGATGTAAACGATCCGCCTTCTCGCGGAGCGACCACCCAAGTCAGTATCATTGACAAAGCCGGAAACGCCGCCAGTGTTACCACCACCAACGGTGAGGGCTGCGGATACTTGATTCCGGAATTGGGAATCATGCTCAATAATATGCTCGGAGAAGAAGACTTAAATCCTTCCGGTTTTCATCATTTTAAACGACAGCAGCGCCTGCCAACCATGATGTCTCCGACTGTTATAATGGGCAGCAATGGCCCAGAACTGGTCATCGGCAGCGGCGGCAGCAACCGCATCCGCTCGGCCATTATTCAAGTGATTTTAAATCTTAAGAAAGGTATGAATCTGGAAAGTGCTATCAACGCATCCAGAATTCATTTGGAAGGCAACATTTTGCACTGTGAACCGGATATTTCTTTTCCGGAAAAATGTGAGCTGCCGGAGGATATCCACATCCACCAATGGGACGAACAGAATTTATTTTTTGGTGGTGTAAATGCTGCTACACGTGACGAGGCTGTGGGTGATCCCCGGCGAGGCGGGACGGGTGTAATTTGCTAAATAAATGAATATTTATTTTGGATATTTAAAATTATTAAAATAATTGAAATTATTCTACATTGATCCATTGCAAACAATGATTCTTCTTACTAATTTTGCCAGCAATTTTTGACATAAAGAATTAATGATCGCGGGGTAGAGCAGTCT
>DJKX01000066.1:9406-9528 GCA_002436185.1 Fidelibacterota bacterium UBA6531 | reverse complement strand
CGGGGTAGAGCAGTCTGGTAGCTCGTCGGGCTCATATCCGCCGGTTGGCGGACACAGGTTCGTAGTAAATGTAGTGCTTTTACAAAATTTATTAAAACGATCGCGGGGTAGAGCAGTCTGGT
>DJKX01000066.1:0-9095 GCA_002436185.1 Fidelibacterota bacterium UBA6531 | reverse complement strand
CGGGCTCATAACCCGGAGGTCACAGGTTCAAATCCTGTCCCCGCTACTGAAAAGCCTTCCAAATTCATTGGAAGGCTTTTTAATTTCCATTAATGTATATAGTCTACGCACTCTACTCGCCTAAATATAATAAAATTTATATTGGATTTTCATCCGATTTAGATGAACGCATGATTTCACATAATGTAAAAGGCACAAAAGGTTGGACTATAAAATACAGACCTTGGAAACTGGTTTACACTGAGACATACAAGACTAAAAAAGAGGCAATGAAAAGGGAACAACAGTTAAAATCTGCAAAGGGCAGAGAATTTATTTGGAATATAATTCGAAATAGGTAGTTCGTCGGGCTCATATCCGCCAGCGGGCGGACACAGGTTCAAATCCTGTCCCCGCTACAATGAAAACCCGTCTTATTGACGGGTTTTTTATAATCTATATGATAATCCCAAATATGAAAACATATTAATATTTATTCAGACACTTTCCTTATTTCCACATACACTGCCAAATGATCTGAATATCCACCTAGCAATTTATTCCCTGCCCAAAATCGAAATGGATAGTGGGCATATTTCCCTTCCTGCTGGCGGTATTTGGGTTTATCCAATATTTCAGCCCCGTAGGCAACCAGACCGGCAGTATCATTCAGTCCGGAACTGACAATGATCTGATCCAGGAACAGGTCTTTTCCCCGGTCAACATAGGTGCCAATCTTGGGCCGACCCATCATGGGCGCCATCATACTGGACATATTCACAGATTGTAAGATGCGCACGTTTTCATCGGTTGGATCTTCATTGAAATCACCTATAAGCAGAATCTCGGCATCCGGATCATTTGATATTACTTCAGCAACTTCATTGGCCAACAGCCTGGCCGTTACACGCCGCTTTGGAATCGCTTGCTCTTTCCCGCCATAATTAGACGGCCAATGATTTACATAAATGTGGAGGGTATGTTCTTTGTATTTACCTTTAACATATAATATATCCCGCGTGAATTTACCTGAAGGTAGTTTGTTTTGGATCGGTTTGCTAGTAATGACCTCAAATACAGATGGATCATAGAGCAGTGCATTATCGATGCCTCGACTATCAGGTGAATCATAATGAATTATCTTGTAATCTCGATCTACGTAAGCTCTGTTCAATTCGTCGAGTACAAAATAATTCTCCACTTCGCACAATCCCAGCACATCTGCATTCAAATCAGCCAGAATAAATGAGCAATTTTTTAATTTAAGATCATAAATATCCTGTGTGACGTTTTTCCGTCCGCCTAAGGCAAATTCCTCATCCCGAGTGGTGGGATCATCTTCCAGGTCAAACAGGTTTTCCACGTTCCAGAACCCTACCCGGAGAGATTGGCTCCATAGGGTAGTGACTAAACAAAGTAGCGTTATAAAATATTTGTAATACATATTTAACCTTTTAATTTATGGACGAGTTTAAACTATTGGAAACTTTTTGATACTAAAGGCATTTATGTCTAGGAAGCGGACACGTATTATTACCCTACTTCCCTCCTTGTTACCTCCTTGGTTTGGTTGTGTCCGCTTCTTTTTTTACGTCCACACCAAAGGATATTTACGATTTCCTGAAAGAAAAACGAATAGGAACACCCTCAAAATTAAATGCGTCCCGCAGCTGGTTTTCCATAAAACGCTTATAATGGGTAGGAATCAATTTTGGGTAGTTTGCATAACAGGCAAACAGAGGTGGAGAAGAACTCACCTGTTTGATGAATTTCATACGAATCATTTTTCCTTTTTCCGCTGGAACACTTCGGGTCTTTATGGCATTTTCAAGAAATGTATTCAATTTATTCGTCGATATTTCCCGTTGATAATTTTCATAAACAGAAAAGGCTTTTTTCAATATTCCTGATACGCGCTGTTTAGTCAGAGCAGAGACAAATAAAATGGGGAAATCATTCAACATAGGAAATTGATTGCGAATGGACTCTTTTGTTTCGTCCATTGTATGGGTATCTTTTTCGATTAAGTCCCACTTATTCACGATAACAACAATGCCCTTCCCTGCTTTTATTACATGATCAATGATGGACCTGTCCTGTTTATTAAATCCTTTTTCTGCATCAATAAGCACCAATGCTACATCGCATTGATTAATGGAACGGTTCGTCCGTACGGTGCTGTAAAATTCCACATCTTCAATAATCTTGCTTTTTTTTCGTAAACCGGCTGTATCCACCAATATGACTTTCTTGCCATACCATTTTAGCAGTGTATCGATAGAATCTCTAGTGGTACCGGCGATAGGTGTTACAATCGTCTGTTCTTTCTGCAATAGTGCATTCACTAATGATGATTTTCCCACATTGGGCATTCCCACAATAGCCAAATGCAAATCAGATTGTTCATCTTCCAAATCAATCCACTCGCTTAAGTTTAATTTTTCTGCTACAGCTTCAAGAATATCACCCGTTAGACGTCCTGACAATGCAGACATGGCCAATACGGGTTCAATTCCTAATTCATGGAAATTATATATCTGATCATCCTGCTTCATATTGTCGCACTTGTTTACTACAAGAATATGAGGTTTGCCACTTTCCCGAACGGCTTGAGCCAGGACTTGATCGCTGGAAGTTATGTTTTCCCGGCCATCCACCATTAATAAAACCAAGTCCGCTTCGCCTATGGCCAACTTGGACTGTTCCCGTACTGCCGCATTGAACACATCTACATCTTCAGGAATAAATCCGCCTGTGTCGATAAAACTGATGCGCTTTCCGGACCATTCTGTTTCGCCATAGACACGATCGCGAGTGATACCTTCTTGTGGATCAACGATTGCTTTGCGCTGTCGTAGAACACGATTGAAAAATGTGGATTTCCCTACGTTTGGTCGACCAACGATGGCTATTACTGGAATAGGCATAATTATAACTGTATTATTTCAAAAAATGATTTTGGTTCATCCGGTGTCACTAAAAATGGAACACCAATTTCATTGGAAATATCGCTTAGAGTCAAATCATCTAAGGTTTTTGCTCCGGATGTTTCATTGACGATCCGGTCGCTGAAAATCACTTTTTCCCCCAAATCCTGTCCTTGTAATTGTTGAACGATATCTCCCCCGGTTAAAAGGCCTGTTACAGTCACTTCATCTTTTCCATAGAAATTATTTTCAATAGGAATATAATTCACTGTAAGGTTTGAAATTGCATTCAGTTTGGGAATGAACCAATTGCGGAATGTATCCGATATGAGCTTTCCGGAACCAATCGTTATTTGAGTTTCTTTTTCGAAGGCTGGAATGTCAAAATCAGTCCACTTTTCTTTAAAATTACGAACTTGCCCCACACCATTTTCTTCTAAATCCAATGTATCATAATAGTCTATTTCCGGTACCTCTTTTCCGATACGCAAATACCATTCATCGCTTAAAACAATGAAACGGCTTCCGTCTGCATGTTTAAATCGTTTATCAAATTCTTCATAGAGCAAGATTGTTTTTTCTGCATACTCTTTTGTTACGGGCGGGATGAAAGGTAATCCTTCGCGATGTTTCGTTAAACCCGCCGGAACGATGGACATACTCCGTGCCATGGGAGAATATTGGTGTATATCAGAAATCGTTTTTTCCAAAAATGCACCGTCATTCCATGTAGGGCATAATACAATTTGCGAATGAAGTTCGATGCCGTTTTCAGTCAAATACTCGAACTTGGATAATAAATGATCATCTTTGCCATAAAGAAACATTTCCAGACGCTTATCGAGATCCGTCGCATGAACTGAAATATATAATGGTGTCAAGCGCTGCTCAACTACCCGCTTCAGTTCTTTCCAACCCATATTCGTAAGTGTAATGTAATGGCCATGAAGAAACGACATTCTGAAATCACCATCGCGGAAATACATGCCTCTGCGCATTCCTTCCGGATTTTGATCCACAAAACAAAATATGCAATCATTGGCACAATGACGTATACGCATGTCTTCAAATTCCAGACCTAAATCATCATCTTCATCTTTTTCAAGGTCGTACTCCACCACTTCACCGTTTTGGCGGACTTTCAGGAAAATTTGATCATCCGTTATTTTAAACCGGTAATCGAGAATATCCTTCACTCTGGAATTGTCAATAGATTCAATCTTATCACCGGGTTGGAGACCCAGTTCGGCGCCCAAACTGTGTTTTTGTACAGAAATGATCTTCATGAGGGGCGGAAATTACAATAAAGGATGTGTTAGTTCAGCGTGCGAACTGCGGAGAGCGGACGATGAGAATCCCCGCCAGCCCTCCTGTTAGTCAGGAGCGGGCAGGGAACTCACGACACCTGAATTTTTGAGCGGGCGAAGGGAATCGGACCCTCGTCACGAGCTTGGGAAGCTCGGGTAATAACCATTATACGACGCCCGCAAAGACGTGAAAATTTACTGGTTTATCATTAATGGGGGTAACAAAAACATCTGAAAGACGGCAGCCAATCCAAAAATGAGTAATAATTTAGATTTCTCCTCGAGATAATTCTTCCATACAGCAACCAAACGGGTTTTAAATTTGTTAGATAATGTCTATTCTGTCGACGAAATATGTGAACAAATTGTGGACAACTTACTCTTCAATTATTTTTCTCGACGGAAATAGAGAAAAGCAAACTTTTATACTTGTTCGATAACAAACCGAGAAATATATTAGTGATGCCAACCCAAGTAACTTATTCACTTTTTGCATGCTTGCCTGCTTTTTATCAATTGGAATGTTAATACCACATACCTGTAGGAAAAATAAATGGCTGAAGCAATAAAACTTGATTTGACCCAACCATTGAAGGGTCAACAGGAAATTTCGCCGGAAATACTGGACACTGTCCTTGAAATACAAAATGAGACCAATGGTCGATTGGATGATGATGCAGTTCCGGAAAATTACCGTATAGAAAACTATTACGCCGATGACACTCTCGGTGCAGATGTACTTAAAAACAAGTACTTAGCTCCATGGGAAAAACATCCTTGGCAGATTTGGAATCGCCAGGCTAAAGCCATGGCATCTGTGGAAAAGACAAAGAAATCCCAGGAAAAATGGGAAGAAAAATTCTTTTCTATTCTTGAAGATTTCAAATTCGTTCCCGGTGGACGCATCATGCACGGTGCAGGCCGAAATGACATAACCACCACTCTTAATAATTGCTACGTTGTGGCTGTAAAAGAAGATTCCATCAAAGCCATTTACGACACCATCATTAACGAAGCTCTCACGTATAAATATGGTGGTGGATGCGGACATGATCTCTCATCTCTGCGCCCTGCGGGCGATGCCATTAACGGCACAGGTGGAGAATCGTGTGGCCCAACAGGATTCATGAACCTTTTTTCTGAAAATACCAATACCATTGCCCAACATGGTCGCCGCGGCGCAAATATGCAGACATTACGCATTGATCATCCAGACATTGAGAAATTCATCGAAATCAAAACAGGTGATGTTGATATGGTCAAATATTCTAATATTTCCGTGCTGCTCACTCATGATTTTATGGATGCTGTAGAAAATGATTCGTATTTCGATCTTTCATATGATGATGTCGTCTATAAAACGATAAAAGCTAAGGAACTTTGGGACAGAATTATTGAACACGCCCATACCAGTGCTGAACCGGGGCTACTATTCTGGGATACAATGAAGGATTATCACAATGCTGAATACTGCAGTCCTCTTGTGTCTACAAATCCTTGTGCTGAACAACCATTACCTGATGGTGGATGTTGCAATCTTGGGGCAGTAAACCTGGAACGATTTGTTGATCTTAATGGAAATTTTATGATTGACGAATTTAAAGATACAGTTGCAGTCGGAACGCGTTTTCTGGATAACGTGGTCGATTATAACATGGATCGCCATGCTCTGGACGTGCAAAAACAGAATGCCATAAATGATCGACGTATTGGACTTGGTATTCTCGGTTTAGGTGATATGCTTGTGCGAATGGGTATCAAATATGATAGTGAAGATGCCCTGCAGACCATTGAGCAGATCATGAAAATTTTCTGTGATACTGCCTATGAAACCAGCGTTGAACTTGCAGAGGAAAAAGGCGCTTTTCCCAACTTTGATTGGAAAGGGTACAGCAAAAGCAAGTTTGTGAAAAATTTACCCAAAGCAATCCGTGATAAAATCCGTGATAAAGGAACTCGTAATTCAACCCTTACTACCGTAGCACCTACAGGCAGCGGTGCCATAGTATCCCGGGTTACATCCGGTATTGAACCCATTTTTGCCACCTCTTACAAACGCCGTGTAAAACAAAACGACGGTTATGGAAAATCCTTCGATGAATACACAGTATTTCATCCCGTTATTGGCCAACTATTTGGAAGTAACGAAAACCTGCCCGATTACGTGGTTACAGCTCATGACGTTGATCCGTTTTTCCGTGTAAAAATGCAGGGTATCATACAAAAGTATATCGACAGCTCCATTTCTTCCACAGTGAATCTGGCTAATGAGATAACGATGGATACTGTTGCTGATATTTATATGACCGCATACAAAGCGGGATTGAAAGGAATAACCGTCTATCGAGAAGGAAGCCGCGAAGGTATCCTCATAACTGAAAAACCAAAAGAAAAACCTCTCACATCAGATACCTCTCAAGAGCCAGTGGATGTTCAACCCACAGTAGCGCAAGATTCAGCAGAAGATGAACATGCAGCAGTCTCCAAGTCACCACGCACTCGCCCGGTACTTACCAGCGGTGCTACCCGCCGTATTCGAACCGGTGAAGGTTCATTGTACATCACCATCAATGAAGATGAGAATGGCCTGTGTGAAATTTTCACTACAATCGGGAAAGCCGGCGGAAATGCTGCAGCACAATCTGAGGCAATCAGTCGACTTATTTCCCTGTCTCTACGTTCCGGGATCGACCCCTATGCCATCGTAAAACAACTGAAAGGTATCAGTGGGCCCAACCCTACGTGGGAGGACGGTCGCCTTATTCTTTCAACACCTGACGCAATTGGTAAAGCACTCGATGATTATTTAAAACAACGTGAGTCTAGTGCTGATGATGAACAGCATGTACATTTCACCATGGCATCAGCAACAGAAACAAAACACAAAAACGTAGCCGATTATACAACAAAAAATCTGGTAACATGCCCCGATTGTGGTAGTACAGTCAACCACGAAGGTGGATGTGTCACATGCCCCAGCTGCGGTTTTTCAAAATGTGATTAATTATTCCTAAACAAATAAAAAAGCCTCCAGCATGCTGGAGGCTTTTTTTATGCACATTTTTAAACTTTGATTAGAATTCCATTAATTCATTTTCTTTATGCTCCATCATTTCATTCAAATGTTTGACATGTTTGTCTGTCATATCTTGAATATCATCTTCTGCACGTTTTATCTCATCCTCTGAAATATGACCTTCGTCCTGAACCATTTTTACATGGTGATTTGCGTCTTTTCGTACATTACGAACTGAAACACGTCCTTCTTCAACTAATTGATGAACAACTTTAATTAGGTCTTTTCGGCGTTCTTCTGATAAAGGTGGAATAGGTATTAAAATTACTTCACCATTATTATTGGGCGTTAAACCCAAATTGCTTTCCATAATAGCTTTTTCAATATCAGGCATTATAGTTTTATCATATGGTTGCAGCGTAATCAACCGCGGTTCAGGTACAGAAATATTGGATAGCTGGTTGAAGGGTGTTCGAGTACCATAATAATCAATAGTCAGGTTTACCAATAACTCAGGATTCGCCCTTCCTGTACGAACTTTAGCAAGTTCCATACGAGTATGTTCTATTGCCTGATCCATGCGATGTTCTGTATCCTTAAATATTTCTTTTAACATAATTACTCCATCACCAATGTGCCTATTTTTTCACCCTTTAGCATTTTTACCATAGAACCGGATTCATACATATTCAAAACCCGGATTGGTAAATTATTTTCCTTACATAATGTAAATGCTGTTAAATCCATAACACGTAATTTACGATCCAACACTTCCTGGAAAGAAATTGTATCAAATTTCACAGCATCCGCATGCTTCATAGGGTCCTTATCAAAAACGCCATCAACTTTCGTGGCTTTGACAACTGCTTCTGCTCCGAGCTCTGTCGCACGTAAAACAGCGGCAGTATCAGTAGTAAAATACGGATTTCCAGTACCCCCGGCAACGATGACCATTCGATTTTTTTCCAAATGGCGCAAAGCACGTCGACGAATATAGGGTTCGGCTATTTGGGATACAGTGATGGCTGATAAAGTACGTGTTTCTACACCAACGTGTTCCAATGCGTCCTGCAAGCTAATGGCATTCATTACTGTGGCCAGCATACCAAGATAATCACCAGAAACACGATCCATTCCTTTAGCGGCTGCTTCCATCCCGCGAAAAATATTACCCGCACCAATAACCAGCACGACACTGACTCCCAAGTCATGTACAGATTTTATCTCACTCGCAAGATCGAGCGCTTTGGAGGGATCAATACCAAAACCACTGTCACCGGCCAAAGCTTCTCCGCTGAATTTTAGCAGAATACGCCGGTAAAGCGGTTCATTCATGTGATGAGTTTAGGCTTGTCCGTTGCTGCTAATAAGAGATTCACCAACAGCATATCGTATATAACGGCCAATGGTGATATTTTCACCGAGGGTGGCTACGGTTTCGGTGATTAAGTCACCGACACGCTTATCGGGATCTTTAATGAACGGTTGTTCAACCAAACATACTTCTTGAAAATATTTTTGTACTCGGCCTTCAACAATTTTTTCAATAATGTTGTCCGGTTTTCCCGAATCTTTAGCCTGGGCAGTAAATATTTCTTTTTCTTTTTCAATCAAATCTTCAGATATATCTTTTGATGAAACAGCGACGGGATTCGTTGCAGCAATCTGCATGGCAATATTATGTACCAATTCTTTAAAACCATCTGTCTTTGCGACAAAATCTGTTTCGCAATTGACTTCAACAAGTACACCTAAACGCCCACCATGATGAATATAGGAATAAACGATTCCTTCTTTCACATCTCTGCTGCCTTTCTTTTCCGCTTTAGCAATTCCTGCTTTTCTAAGGAAATCAACTGCCTTTTC
>DJKX01000051.1 GCA_002436185.1 Fidelibacterota bacterium UBA6531 | reverse complement strand
AAAAATAATGTGAAATTTTCAATTGGTAAGGTAAATCAATACTTTGGAGCCAGCGGATCTGTTGATTTGAACGAACGAAACCAAGCGGTGGAGATTAAGTTGGATAAAGCTGGTTATTCAATTTCAGGTGTCAAAGCCAGTTTTATTGTAAACAGATCATCAAAATCAACATTTGATATTACAGACTTCAAGACAGAAGCAAAAAATATTACTCTTGAATTTGATTCTTATAATGATATGCCTATAATTGAGAAGGCAGCTTTTGAAATTTCATTAAAAAATCTGGAAGTAAATTTTCCCAAGGATGTCCAGGATGATCCGGAATTCAAAGAAATAGCGGACTACTTGAATATTAACAGTGGAAAGTTCAGGATACGACAAATTGATCTGGATCTAACGTTTAATCGAGGTAGGGATTTAAAATTAAAAGGTACAGTGGATACACAATTTGGTAAAGCAGTAATTGATGGATCATTTTCAATCAACCAACCTGTACGCTACGATTCCGATTTAACTATTGACAAATTCACTATTGAAATTAGTAACCTGTCTCAACCCATAAATAAATTCATTGAAGTCTGGGAAGAAGGAACTGGAAATATCTTACCTAGGAAAGGTAAATCAATCTATTTGGAAATTTCGGGTGACTTAAACGACCCACAAGTCAAAGGGCTTGATATTAGATTTTAGAGGGAAAACTCCTTATTTACGAAAACCACCGGGATCTCTAATCGGCAACTTTTGTTTTACATTATAGATTCAAGATTGATTACTGAAAAATTTGATCTCCTTCCTGCCTTACCGGACGCCGCTGGAATCAAAATTCAGCGATCAGTAATCCATATCCATTCCGCCACCGCCGCCGCCGTGTTCACGTTCTCCATCGCGGCCCCAGCGTTTCTTTTGCTCCATCTTACCGAAGTTATAACTTAAGGTCAGATACATGGTGCGCGGGGAACGGCGCCGCTCGGCTTCCATGATCTGTGTATAGCTTGAACTGCCCAGGTCCACTTCCTGTTCAGTATTGATCCTGAACTTGCCGCTGTCAAACACGTCGCTGACTTTGAAGGTCAAATTCAAACGATTATCCAGGAATCCTTTCTGTACGGCCAGGTCCATGGTGAAATTTCCTTCTGTACTTCCGTCATTAAACTGCATGGGTCCTCTATAACGAGAAGAAAGCTCAATCCGGGCGATGCGCGGTATCGTGATTGTTGACATACCCCAGGCAAAATATCCACTGGATGTTCCATTAAGATCCGCTTCACCGGATCCATAGGTACGTGAATTCCATGTTGTCAAAGATACCATTAGACTGATCAAAGATATGGGCCGGTAATTGACCATGAATTCAATGCCATTAGACTCACCGAAGCCGGCATTATCTGAAGAAATCACCTCGTAGGTTGTATCACCTACCTCTATGAAATCACTATCCCACCAGCGCATTATATCTACTACTTTTTTGTAATATACTCCCGTATTTAAGGTCAGCTTACGGTCAAAGTGAGAAAAGTTTAATTCCATTACATCACTGAATTCTGGTTTAACATAGGGATTGCCGACGCGAATATGGCTGGTATCAAAAAAATTCCGGGGAAAAGGGTTCGAGGACCAGCGACGCGGGCGGTTCACCCGTTTGCTATACCCGAACTGCAGCTGGTCTTTTTCTGAAATTGTGTACATCCAAAACATACTTGGATATATTTTAAAATAAGGATTTGAAAATGGTGCTTCGGCAATAGCATTATCAATCAGTGTAGTGAAAATATTTGTTGTGTCCTGTGCGCCGTTGGCATTCATGCGTATGCTGGTTTCAACTTGTTCAAAACGAAGGCCCAGCTTAAGGCCCCAGATGGCGCTGAAATCATGGGCCAGTGTTGCGTAAAACGCATAAACATCTTCCCTGTGCATAAAATCATAGGGCATTAAGTATTCTAGTTCTGAGTTAAAATCTTTTATTGTACCTTTAAATCCTATCTCTAGAAGCGTATTGTCACCGAATGGATGAGTATAATCACCTCTAATTACTAAATTGGAACGTGATTCATCTGCATGGGCGTGTCCAAGTTCATTACCGTGATCTTCTTCTTCATGGTCTTCTTCTTCATGGTCTTCTTCTGCTGTCTCTTTTACTTTATCAACGCTGGAAGAATAAGACATGTCAAATTCCAGTTTCTGCTGAGGATCTTCATAATCTCTAACGTATGTCAGATCCAACGCGTTGGTTGCACCAAAATCTATTTCATCTTGATGGACTTCATATTCCAAGGGATAGATGTAATGTAAGCTCTCTTCAGACGTGTTATCATGGTCACTAAATGTTGTGATAAGTGAAAACGTTTGTTTTTCCGTCACATAGTAGTCCCCACCCAGCTTTAAGGTCTTAGACACTGGCATTCTAATCCTTGATGTATTCTGTTTAGATGTATCATCAGGAGTGGTTTCATAATCCATAATAAATGTACGGAACCCATCACCCTGGCGATAGCCTTCCCGATAACTCGCGTTGGTAAATAAATTAAATTTTTCCCGGCGGAAGTTGAGCATTCCGGAGGCATTGAATTGATCAAATTGTCCAGCAGTAATAGAGGTATTACCATTAACACCTTCAAACTGGCCGCGCTTTAAAATTATGTTAATGATTCCGCCCATGCCGTCAGGGTCATATTTCGCGGAAGGATTGGTGATTACTTCCACCCGTTCGATCATGGCCGCCGGAATATTATCCACCATGGCTCGTCGGTCACCATGCGTAAGGCCGCTGGGTTTACCATCAATAAGTACATTCACATTCTGGTCGCCGCGCAGGCTGATATTACCGTCGATATCCACATCCAAAGAAGGAATTTTATTTAATGCATCGGAAGCAGTGCCGCCCTGCACAGTCAGGCTCTGGTCCACAAAAAAGATTTTTTTATCAATGGTCTGGATAAACTGCGGCACTTCGCCAATAACTTCCACTTCCTGCAGCTGCATCATTGAAACTGATAAAGCGATCGTACCCAGATCCTGTTCGATACCACCGCCCCTGTCTCCAGGAAAAAGGTTTATCGATTCAATAACGGCTTTTTCATAGCCAATAAACTCCACTACTACCCGGTAACGACCTAAGGGTATTTCTTCGATTTTAAATCGACCGCCCACATCTGCCACACCCCCGGTGATAATTTCATCATCGCGAGTACGGACAATTGAAATGGATGCATATTCGATGGGTTCATTGCTAGCGGAATCCAAAACAACACCCTGTAAAACGCCAATGGCCGGCATTTGCCGGGAACCACCACGCTGGCCCAGCAAAATTGTTGTGAAAAGTAGTAGTATAAGAATTTTCTTCATTTTTTTCTCGAAATAATTTATTGATTAAAGAATAAGAAATCGTTCAGGACTGTACTTCCATAGACACCAATTGGTGGCAATAGGTTAAAAAAAACTGGCAAAACTTTTTAACATAATTATTTGAATTTACACATTTCTTTTAATCAGTAAGGCGTATTCTTTCAATTGTTCTTTTAGATTTTTTGGTGTTTTGGCTATACGCAGCTTTTTATTGGGCAATTCGTACAGATCCGCTTTCGTCCGAAACCAGGTTTTATCTGATCGAAACCGTTTTGTTCCTTTTTTGAAGAATTTCGCTTTTGCTTTTAATTCATTTTTCGGCAACCAACCGCAAATTGTCAGTTCTTTTTTATCTTCAAAATAACTACAAAAAATAAAAGCATCAGTTGGGTAATCTTTCTGAAGAGCTATAAAATTATTCACATAATAATCCTTCACATCTGTTGTCCGGCCCATGGTCTTCACATCGATGGATAATCCATTATAGTTCAAATCTTCTCCATGGTCAAACCCCTCTTCGCCTGTAATAACATCTACATGAAATAAGGTCTGTACCGTACATTGGCCAATGATACCTGTCAATTGCTCATCTTTATTTCCATCTGCGAATCCCCTGTTACCAAAATTATGTTCATTCACCAATCCCGTCGCATAATCAATGATCTTATTGGAAACTTTGATTTTGAACAAGAGTTACTCCAATCTTGATCGGGCCGTCTCGCAATATTGCTCAGACGTATCAATTCCCAAGTATCGCCGCTCCAGTTTATTAGCCACAGACGTTGTGGTTCCTGCCCCATTGAAAGGATCCAAGATTATATCTTCTTTATAACTGAACAATTTCAGCACCCGCTCAACTAACTTTTCCGGAAACATGGCAGGATGGTCATATTTTTTCATTTTACGTTCTGGAGCTACTGACCATTTGGCAACTACCCATTCCTTGAATTCTTCTGCAGAAATATCGATCAACTCCTTATCTCCCGGTTTTTTCATTTCCCCTTTGCAGAAGATCTCAATGAATTCCCACGTATACTTCAGGTAAGGATTACTGGGGCTCTTCCAGCTTCCCCAGGCTGTATATTTACAATTGTAATTGTTCTTTTCCCAAAGGACTTCTCCTTTCCAGATCAGCTTCCGCCGCATAAGATGCTGACTGATCATATGGTGGCTGGGGATATAGTCAGAAAAAAGAGGCTGAACATTTATGATAAGGCGCCCACCATATTTTAACACCCGAATGCATTCATCTAGAATACGGAATAATCTTTTGAAATACAGGTCCCAATTATGGTCATCCTCCCCGTCCTCGTAATCCAATCCAAAATTGTAAGGAGGTGATGTGAAAACCATATCCACACAATTATTGGGAAGTTTTTCCAATACCTTTTGACTGTCACCACAAATAATCTGGTTCTGAAATGTATCTGGCAGTTGTGTATTTTGATCGATGTATTTATGGTTTACTGCATAGAAATATTTTCCTCGACGGCCTTCCTTTACAACTCTATCCTTGACTTTACGTTCGTTATTAAAATCAATAAATACCCGCTTTCCGTTTTTAATTCCATAATTTTTAATATTCAGTATGGATTGTTCTATCGATGCGAGCAAGGAATGGGTTTCAGAGCCCATGTCAGCTTCCACTGTGTTTTTGACCAAGACAAATTCCTGAACATCCAAAGCTCGCAGGTACAGCGTCATTTTTTGTCCATTCAGATAAATCGTAAAATCATCGGGATTGAAAAAGGAATTCAATTCCCTGATGGCCATTTTATCTCTCCGATTAGGCGCTGATTTTAAATCAATCGTAATTTCTTTATAACCCTTCATGGAAATAAAGTTAGGTGATTTTAGATCCTATAACAATACAGATATTTTAAAACTAAAAATAATCTATAACGGTTCAATGATAGGCCCAAGCTGCACAATCATGCGGTGTCCAGTTAATCCCAAATGAAAAGATTTCCAATCCAATATCTTTAAATCTTTATAATGAGCTTTCATTAAAGGTGCTTCTTGCTGGCAAGGAATACACCAACAAGATGTTTACATAGATAAATGCTCTTTTTTTACGAAAGAACGCCATACATTCCACACAGGGAGATGTGCTAATAAACTATCACGAAAACGGGGATCAAATGATTCAAAATAACCATGTTCTTTTTGAATCTTGAAGTGAGGTTTACCATTTTTTATTTTTTCAGGTAATAAGATTTCCTTGCCCCTTTCAACGTCAGTTATGCAATAACCTCTACGATAGCATAGTCCTGCATCCAATGTTGCGTCTTGTCTAATCCAAGTATTATCCATATAGATAAGGGATAACCCATGATATGATAGGACTCCATCTGGAATTCTTTCTTTATATCGTGTTTCTAGTAATGGGTAATCAATCGCATCATGATACGTTAAGGCTGAAGGTATTCCTACAGCTCTGTATAAAGCTGATTGAAGAATTGACTTTTGATGACAAAATCCTCTTCCTTCTTTTAAAATAACGGATGCTTTCCAATTATCCGAGTCCCTAATCAGAGGAGCAAAATCGTAAACTATCTCATCCCGCACAAAATAATATATTGCTTTTGCTTTATCCCAAAGGTCTTCAATCCCATTTGATATCTCTTGTACTTTAAACTGAATATCGGAATGATCAAAATCCATGAATTCATCCGCTTTAAGACAACTCTCAACATCAAGCCTTTCTGCATCAGGTAAACCAGAAATATTTAATTCACTAAAATCAGTCATTCGGAATCATTTTCAATCTATTAAAGTAATAATAACTTTTCGGCTTTGTTTCGGTCCATCAAATTCGCATAACATAACACTCTGCCAAGTGCCCAATAATAAACGGCTGTTTTCAAAAGGAATAGATTCACTCGGCCCTACAATAGCTGATTTAACATGTGCATCACCATTTCCGTCAATCTTATCATGCAAAAAGGATCCTTTTGGAGCCAGTTTTCTCAATACACCTAACACATCATGAATAATATTTGGATCATCGTTTTCATTCACAATAACACCCGATGTTGCATGGGGAACATAAATATTACATACACCACTTTTTATTGTTGATTCTCTAATAGCTGAATTGATTTCTGATGTTATATCAATAAGGTCTTCACGACAATTGGTGGAAAAAATCAGTTCTTTCCTAAATAGCATTTATTCTCCAATAATTTTAACCAAAACACGTTTGTCTCTTTTGCCATCAAATTCACCATAAAATATTTGTTCCCAAGTACCAAAGTGCAACCGACCATCTGTCACAGCAATCACCACTTCCCTGCCCATGATTTGCCTTTTATGGTGAGCATCTCCATTATCTTCACCGGTACGATTATGATAATACCGAGAAGGGCTGGGATCAAAAGGTGCAAGACCTTCCAACCATCGCTTATAATCTTCATGTAACCCAGATTCATCATCATTAATAAACACCGAAGCAGTAATATGCATAGCATTAACCAAACACAACCCATTACTAATTCCACTTTCCTGAATAGCAGAATCAACATCTGCAGTTATATTTACAAATCCCATTCGTTCAGGAATATTGAACCAAAGTTCTTTGTTATATGATTTCATTATTTTTTACTTTCGTTTCTTAATTGATAGTTATTGTTAAGGGCTCCAATCCATCAATTTCAGCAAATATCCTATCACCTTTTTTCAACTTACCTACTCCGTCAGGTGTACCTGTGAAAATGATATCGCCAGGAAACAATGTATAAAATTGAGATAATTCAGAAATAATTTTCTGAACCGGCCTGATCATATTTTTTAAATCATTCTTTTGACGAATATTTCCATTTACACTTAATTGAATATTACCCTCTTGTAAATAACCGCATTTTTCAACGGGAGTAATATCTGAAATTGGTGCAGAGTTTTGTAAACTTTTTGCAAAAGTCCAGGGTCGGCCTTTCTTTTTAGCTTCATTCTGCAAATCCCGACAGGTTAAATCAATACCCACTGAATAACCAAAAACATATTCTAATGCCAATTTTTCTGATATTTTACTTCCTTCTTTTTTTATTGCAATTACCAACTCAACTTCGTGCTGGAAATCATTTGTAAATCCCGGCATGCATACTGTTTGACCATTTTGCACGACAGCATCCGGTGGTTTTAAGAATAAAACAAAAGGTACGGTCTTTCCTTGGCTGTATCCCATTTCAGAAATATGTTTTTGGTAATTTCTCCCAACACAATATATCTGATGGACAGGAAATGTTTCTGCACTGCCTGTTATTGGAATAGATATTTGAGGAGGTGTATTTATAAAACTCATTCTATTTTATCCATCTAGAAATTAACAAAGTAATGACTGAAGTGTATAAAATAGATTATTAATCGGATTATACGAATTTTTACAATTTGTAATAGTGATAAATATCACAAAAAAACCACCTCAAGGGTGGTTTATGAATTATAATTACAAAGCAAAAGGATTATTTTATTAATAAAACTTTTTGATGCTGAATATCATTATTTGTAACTAATTGTATAAAATAAACACCACTTGGATACTCATTTGCATTCCACGAAAAAGTATATGTACCAGGTGTTTGAGAAGAATAAGATTTTATCAAATTCATATTTCTTCCCTGTAAATCCAACACATTGATATTTACGGGAGTTTCCTTATTTATCGAGTAAGAAATTGTTGTCGTATTATTGAATGGATTAGGATAACATGAATTCAATTTAGGATTATCAGGAAGCAATGAGTCATCAATAGAAGTTAAGGCGTTCATATTTTGAATAGCTGAATTCAGGGTTAAAAGAAATTCATTACCCATGGGGGGCATTATTGTACCTTTTTCTGTATAAACAATTTGCATATTGTGATCAATTAATACATGGTGAGGTACTGTTTCTTCAGCAAATAAACTTCTGAGGTTTAAGCGATTATCATTAATTATCGGATATATGACGCTATAATTCTTACTCCAGTCTTTACATTCAAATTCATTATTCCAACCTGATCCAATTCCCACTGTAACCAAGCCTTGATTTTCATATAAATTTTGTATGGTTTGAGTATAGGCTGCTTCTAATTGGCAGCGGCGAGACGAAGTATTGAAAAAAACCAGCCATATGACCCTATTGTCTCCACCATTCAATTCACCATAATAATCATACAAGGTCCATTCTGTATCCGAAGTACAAAGAGAATCTGTAAAATCAGCAACATAATCACCAATTCTATATATCTCTGCAGAGAGATTACATATCCCCGTTAGGAGTATTAAGATTATTATTTTATTCTTATACATCTTCAAATTATAGATTTAACTATCAAAATTATCGTATAAATGTAACAAATAGCTAAATCAGAAGCAGGAAAAATATTTTAACGGCTTATTTTTAGAAAAACGGTTGGTGTTATACCCATAATTTCAATATCATTTACAAGAATATCTGCCTCTTGTGAAGAAAACGTATATCGCTTATGACTTATATATTTATTATTGTAAACATTAAACAGAGATAAACCATATTCCCATTTCAAACCTACCCAAGTAGAATTTCGGACAATACTAACATCGAGTCTATGTGAATTAGGTAACCTGGAAGAATTAACAGTACCCGGTTTTGCTTCCAATGCAACATTTCCATTTTCATCTTCGTAAATGACTAAATTATTGTCATCAGTAAACGCTCGACCTGAAAAATATAGCCAAGATAAAGTGAATTGCCATGGACCAAAATGTGTCATTGTCACCATTTTAAAATCATGAGTACGGTCATGGTTAGTTGGGAATGGTTTTTTATCATTTATATCAGCAAATAGCCATTCAGCTATTCCATAATTATAACTCAACCAACCATTGATTTTACCACCGAATTTATTTAAGAGTATTTCAAATCCCTGAGACGTCTCTTCACCCAACATTAGCAAACCAGAGGTATATGCATCTGCTGGGAATAGATAATTTGGATAATGATGCAGTCTGGAGAAATTGGCAATATTTGACTTTGCATTATAATAATATTCTATATTTAAATCATAATTTGTAAAAAAATGTTGATAGCCAATTACAAATTGTTCAGCATTTACTGGTTTTAATGAATCAGCTGATAATAACCAAACAAATTTGCTGCCACTGGAAATGAAATCATTACTGAAACGGTGCAAATACTGAATATGCCTACCCCATGCAGATTTAACATTTGATTTGGGTGTAAGCTCATAACGTAATGATATTCTTGGTAAAAGTACCCATTGCTTATCAATTGAATAATTTGATACTCTCAAACCTGATGTTAAGGTTACTCTCGGTATTACATTAAATTTATCTTGAATATAAATTGCCAAAACCTGCCCATCTACTTTTTTGCCTATATGAAAAGTTGTGAGTGAATTATTAAAGTTGGCATCATAATCCGTTGAATATTTAGACAGCAATAGTCCACTTTCCAGCTTATGATTATTTAATCTCCATTCATGATTAAAATGCAAGGTCATATCTTCAATCACATTTTGATCCTCGCCTATAACTTTATATACAAACGTTGTATCCGTTAATACTGAAACTGATTCAGTCATTAAATCATGATTACTATTATATGTTGATTTAGATAATAGCCATTGAGAATAAGACGCATTTTTCCACTGGTGCGAAAATTTGAGGCTCATACCATTATTAAGCCATTCTGTATCATCTTTTTGCTGATATTGGAAATTTCCACTCTCATCAAACTCAAAGCTGCTGTTTTCTGAGAGTATATCTTCACTTGTATAAAAGCTTAACGATATTATATCCCTGGACGTAGGCAAGATGGTCAATTTAGCGTTTAGATCAGAAAATTGAAATTCAGGGCTATATGTTTGCGAGGCGGTGGAATCGATCAACACGACACTTTCACCAAAATTCAATCCGCTACCACTTGATAAAAAACGATGGATTTTTCTATAAAAATCCGTGTGTATTTGATCTGTAAATGTTTGGCGATGCGTTAGCAAAAAACTTCCCCGATTAAACAATGGTTGCTGGAGAGAGAAACCACTACTCAACAGATTTGTAAATACTGAAACCCTGGTCTTTTTCATATCCCCGTTTTTCCCAGTCATATTTATGACACTGTTGACACGGCCTCCAAAACGAGAAGGGATACCTCCTTTATATACTTGTATATCCTTGACAGCCAAGGCATTTATTGAACTTACAAATCCAAAAAAATGATCCATTTGATATAAGGTCATGCCATCTAGGATAATCTGGTTTTGATCGGGAGTACCACCGCGGATATATAATCCTGCTGATCCTGTATTGCCGCCTTGAACCCCCGGTAAAAGCTGAAGAGAGCGCAGTACATCATTCTCACCTAAATTTGGAAGCATTGCAACATTGCGAGGTGAATAAGAAATCTGACTGACCTGTTCACCCTGTTTCATTATATCCACCTGATTACCGGTAACAGTTATATTTTCACTGGAAAGGATCATTGGCTTTAAATGAATTCGAATTATGGTGTTACGAGCTTCACTTTTTCGAATGAGAATTTTTTCAGATGCATATCCAATATATGAAACAGTTAATGTACACTGTTCGGCAGTAATTCCAGATATATTATAAAATCCATTCTCATTTGAGACACTGCCGGAATAGGTATTTAATACACTGATATTAGCATGGGGTATAAATTCTCCGGTTTCTTTATCAAGGATATAACCTGTTAAACTATAGGGATCATTCCAACCTTCTTCAGAAATAATGATGAATTGATTATTTTTTTTCGTCCACTGTAATCCCGTGTTTTGCAAAAGTGTTGCAATTGCTTCTTTTTCCGAGCATGCAGAACATTTTGTGGTGATAATTATATTTTCTAGATAACTATCCTGATACACGATAGATAGTTGATATTGATTTATTAACGAATCAAGAACAAGATTAAGCTGTTGATCTTTTACATCAAAAAAAATCCCGTTTTGCTCTTGGGGCAAAACGGGATTTTGTGCAAGAAAGACTAGAAGTATCTTAACTAGAAAAACATTAGTAGATGATGTAAGTATCCTTTTCAAACTTAAAAGACCGTTGTGCTAAAGTGGCGAGTGTTTCCATCACAGGATTAAATTCATCAGCTTCAATGACTCCTGTAACTGTAATATTACCAAGGTCAGCACTCGCAAATTCAATTTTAACGTTGAATTTACGCTCAATTTCTTTACAAACGCTCTTCAGATTTGTTTGATCCAGGATTAACCTGTTATAAATCCAGCCTGGGTATTTTTTATGTTCAAATTTTTCAAGATTGCCTGGATTGTCACCATTGACAAAATCCACTTTTTGGCCTGCAGTCAAAACAACATCTTTTGTTTCTTCAGTTCCGGAAACTTTTACAATTCCTTCTACAACTAAAACATCAATATCTGTTCCCCGGGCATGTATATTAAATTCTGTACCCAGCACTTCGACAGTTGCTGATCCAAATTGCACAATAAAAGGGAATTCTCCTTTTTTAACATCAAAATAAGCTTCACCGGATAAAGTCACATTTCTGTGATTATTCCCAAAACCCTGTTTATACGAAAGTGTACTTTCAGCATTCAATTTAATCGTTGATCCATCTACTAGTGTAAGAGTCTTGAATTGCCCGCGTTCAACCACAATTGATGTTGTTGTAAGAGTGTTATACAAAATGGGTGAAATAAATGTCAATACTAAGGCAGCAGCTATAGCCCAAACCAGTCTAGGTTTCATAAAAGGAACTGGCACTGTTGATTTTATAGCAGTTTTTTGAATGGATTCATTTTCCTGAATATCCATTAGTTGTTCCATCTGCATCCAGGCATCGTTAGTATCCGGAGTCTCCGGTAACCGAATTTTGGCGCTCTCTTCCCAGATGCGCTGCATCATTCGATCTAGTTTATTCTCAAAGTTTTTCATTAATTCTATTTTCTAATATTTTTATTTTTAAATACGTTTGTGTTTCTGCATATATAACGTTTTTTTCAAAGATATCACTCACAGATAATTCTTTAAATGTTTCTTTAAAATCTTAAGAGCTCTATACAATTGATTCTCTACCGTTCTCCTCGATAAATCCAAGATGGCAGCAATTTCTTTATTAGCTAATCCTTCTATCCTGCTTAAAACAAAAATTTCCCTGCACTTTTCAGGTAATTGTTCATTTACAATACGATTGATTTCATCTTGTAACTCATTTAATTCCTGTGATTTTTGAGGATCATCGTAATGAGACTGTTCCGGTTTGGGAATCGTATCTTTATGACGTATCCGCACTTCCGAATATCTGAAATGATCATAACACAAATTGGTCCCGATTTTTGCGATTAATGAGAAGAATGATTTTTTGGGATCAAGAGTTGACCGATTTTTCCAGACCCTTAAAAATGTATCTTGTACAATATCTTCGGCCAGATCTTCATCATGTACACGGTATACTATAAATCTGAATAAGGATGCGTGGTATCGGTGAAACAGCTGTTTAAATGCTGTCTTGTCAGAATTTTTTACATCTTGTAATAATGTTATTTCAATGTGAGTCATGGATTATCATCAATTTAAGAACTGGAAATTAATGATCAATACATGAGTTTCAACAAATGATATTTTTATATAAAAAAAACTCCGAACTATTTTAATAAAATAAGTTTTTGAGTCTGCACGTTATTGCCGCTTTGCAACTGTACAAAATACAATCCACTGGACACATTTTTTGCATGCCAGTTGATTTCGTGTTCTCCCGGATTCATATCTTCATCATTGAGCGTTTCCACCAATCGCCCAGTTATATCATAAACACGCAGAAGTAAGGTACGCTTATCTTCCACGGTAAACCGGATGGTGGTTGTCGCATTAAAGGGATTCGGATACGGCACATGCAGTTCAAAAGTTCGAGGTGTATTTAATTCATCATCAATTGCTACAATTTCTCCGCAGCCAACGCCATAAAAACCAATAGTGGTTCCATCATTGCCAAAACCAACACATGGGGAATTTTCAGCCAATTGATAATCACCGCTGTCCACAGCACAGAACAAAGGATCATCATCGAATACATCGAATAATCCGAAATTCACTGTACCATTATTATTAGTTTCAACTCCAGTTACAAATTCATCTAAAATTGAAAAATTAATATTTACAAACGATCGGCCACCATATTCAGAAAAGGCGATCTGCTGGGGGCTACTCCCCCAGACAATTGAATTGGTAAATGATACTTCACTTTCATGCATGAATAATGCGCCACCTTCTATTTGGGCAGAATCATTGGCAATCGTTACATGATCTAATGTACCGCTGGATTTATAGAACGAAAATGCGCCACCTTTTACATTGGCACCATTGTCAACCACCAATACGTGGGTTGCATTTATTATGCTGTGGGCAGCATACACTGCACCCCCTTGGCCAGCGGCATAGTTGTCATAAATCCATACATTTTCTAGCGTAATTTCGGAATAATTAGCAGAAATACTGCCGCCATGAGTCAGCGGGTTACTTATACCTGCATTGTTATCTTTAAATACACAAAATACAATCGTCGGGTAACTATCTACACAATATAACCCAGCGCCACTATCGGTTGTATACCCATTGGTAATGGTAAATCCGATCAGTTTAGTATCGGGCCCAGCCATATTCATGGATATAACCTGCTCCTGGCCGCCGCCGTCAATAACCGTATTTTCAATATAACTGGAATCACCAGCTAATAAAAAATAGGATGCAATGACGTGGTTCTGATTATCTATTTCAATATTTTCTATATACTCCCCAGGAGCAACCAGGATTGTATCGCCCATCCCGGCATAATCAAGGGCGGCCTGGATAGACTCGAAGGGATTATCTGTCGAACCATCGCCTGTAGCATCATTGCCATCAGGTGCAACATAGACGATTTCGGGAATACTTGTACCATAAGATACAATTAATCCAAACGGCTGGTCTGACTGCAAAATACCCTTATGCTTTACACGAACTGTATACGTCCCCGGTGTTGTTAAATCGACGAATACCTGTTCCACGTTATCAACAATATTGTCACCGGTAAAGGCTGCTTGGGTAGGATCATACTTGTTCAATTTATATGGAAAGTGAACCTGGCCGTTGGGATCGATCACACGCAGATCCAAATCATGGACCAGCATAATATCGCCAGGATCTAAACTAGCAGCAACAGGTGTTCCCGGAGGATCACTCCAACTCAAAGTGGCCCGGAAAGGATCAGCGCCTAAACTTATAAACTCATATTCCAGGCTGTCCAGGTAAGGCAGTTCATTTTCAATAATAACATGGCCATCCCCTACTTCAGAAATTAACTTAACAGCTTTTTCTGTATTCATCAGGCCCCAACCAAATTTATAGTCCGGCCCCTCATGGACTCCCGCTTCATCAGCAGTATGAATAGCCAATCCTTTCAATGTCGCTGCCCGAATAGTAGTGTCCATGACCGTTTCATAATGCTGGCGCACCAAGGTTAAAGAACCGGCTGCGCTTGGCGCCGCCATAGATGTACCTGAGTAAGTACCGTAATCTGTATCACTTTGTTCCAGGCATGAATGTAAACCAGACCCATTGGCAACAATATCCGGTTTGATGCGACCATCATCCAGCGGTCCGCCAGAACTGAATGAAGTTAACTGCACCTGGCTGGGATATTCATACCCACCGGCAATATCTTCAACAGCGCCAACTGTAAATACATTTTTTGCTGTTTTTGTATGGCCCAGGCAGTCCCAAGGCCCGTCAGGTTCACGCGCATCCGTTGATAATATCCAATCACCATCAGCTGGTGAATAGACCCAGTGTTCCGTTCCAGGAGACGCGCTGTCATTGCGTTCATTTCCTGCCGAATGGACAATTAAATAATAAGGTGCGTTATACGCAATTATATCCCAATCCCTTGCTGCTTCATTATAGAAACCAAATTTATAATCCTCGGTAGAATCCACCTCCAGGTCTCCAAACCAGGCCCAGCGGTCGTCATCAAAATAATTCCACCTCCAACCCAGGTACCAACCATAAGAATGATTGGACATACCCAGTCCATTGGCAGCAGCCGTGGCCATTTCACTATCATCATTGCCCCATTCGTAGGCGTGGAGCTGCGCTTCATGAGCCATACCGTGAGCAGTATTTAAAACACCTGCTGCAATCATTGTACCGCCTACATGTGTTGCATGATCGCCCAACTCTGTCGCTCCATCCATTTGCTGTACACGGCCGACTAATTCCTGGTGTGTGTTACGGACCTTACCATTATCCCAGATTCCGACGGTCATCCCTTGGCCAGTTAAGAACATTTGAGCTTCTCCTCCAGGCCATACGAGATCTGTAGAAATTGTTCTTGCTGAATTGATGTTTTCTGTCGTGTAATAGATTGGCATACCATTGGGAGTCAACTCTATTAGTTCATAAGAACTACCATTATTTTTTCCTTTAATTGGCCAATTCTTTTCGACAGCTTTTAATACTGCTGCTTCTTTTTTATTTTTGTATTCTTTTTCAAATACATTAGCAATTTCTTTTAAATCGCGAACAAATGATTGTCCAAATAATAAAGAGATTGTAATCAGAAGTATTAAAATTTGTTTCATTAACGTAAGAGTAAGAATTTTTTTGAGTTGATATAGCCTTCTGTTTTCATTCTGCAAAAGTAGGTTCCAGTGGCAACATTTCTTCCTTTATCATCAGTTCCATTCCATATTACACTATAGTTTCCTGGTGCATGTACTTCCTGCTTTAGTGTTTTCACATGTCCTCCTGTAATATCAATTATTTCAATGGTTACATTTCCAGAATTCAATAATTGATAAGGTATGACTGTGCGGGCATTAAAAGGATTGGGATAGCCGTTCTGTAGTGATACCTCACCTGGGACTATCTCTGGGATATTGGTTAGTATTTCATCACAACCAACCTCAAAAGCACCCATGTTCAGAGTATCATTACCTGCATTACGGCATGGTGAATTCAACGCTAGAAAATAATTTCCACTGTCTGGTTGACAGAATAAGGGATCCATGTCAAAAGAAGTTGTATTCCAATCAACATTTCCATTATTATTTGTTAAAATGCCTTCTTCACCAGCCATAACATTCGAGTGCTCTATTGCTATATTATTGACAGTTTCCCATGGAGAAAACATTACTTCTTGGGGAGAATTGTTCCATAAGATTGAATTTTGAACCTGCAAAGTTGAATTACTAAAAGCAAAAATTGCTCCACCGCCATTAAAAGAAAAATTGTCGACTATCGTAACATGATCTAATACTGTATTTGATTCAAAACTATATACAGCTCCACCTTCTGAAAAACTCTCATTATTGGCAATCAGTAGATATTCAAGGTGCATATAACTTTCATGGATATAGATCCCAGCACCGTAATAAGCCATATTTCCTGAAATATTTAAATTCTCTATATCACTGGTACTTCCTCCGACAAATATTGCGCCCCCATAATTTGCACTGTTGCCATGCAAAGTTATATTATCTAAATGGGGTGCACCTCCATTGATATATATACCGCCACCATAGTCTGCAGTATTATTCAGTATTACCAAATGCTCAATCTTCGGTGAAGATCCTGTAATATGTATTCCACCTCCGTGAGATGCTGTTCCCTCCTGCAGGGTCAGACCTTTTAAAACACTGGTTGAATCTTCACCGCTGTTAAACGTTACAATACTTCCCGGACTGAAATTCTTTAAGATCGTTTCATTTATATACGATGAATCATGTGTAGTTAAATAAAACGATCCAATCACGATCCCTTTACCGTCAAAATCTATTGTAATATCATATTCACCAGGAAAAAGAATGATAGTATCACCATCAACTACTTGTTCAAGTGCCCTGGCAATGGTTGCGTAAGGTGTTTCTAGACTGCCATCACTTAAATCATCACCATCGTTTGCTACGTACCAAACTGGCCCTAGATTTATAGGTGGGCAACCAATTCCAAATGCTCCCATATGTGTACTATCTAGTCCTGCTGTCACACAGGGTGAATTTTCAACTAATGTAAAATCACCATCATTTACACTACAAAATAATGGATCATCCTCAATATTACCTTCGAGCCAGTCGACATCGGCGTTATCATTTGTAGTTACGCCAGCTATTCCAGCTTGAATGTTAGAATAAGAAATAGTCATGGCATTTTCATCTTCATTTCCGCGGAAATAGATCTCTGCACCAATGTTATACCACACAATAGTGTTTAGTAAAGATGGCGCTGACCCATTGCGACAATAGATACCGCCGCCATTATCTGATTCATTCATGGTTATAGTTACATTGTTAAGCTCGGGATTAGCATTATTACAATAAAGGCCACCACCATAATAATCACTGATATTTTCTGTAATTAATACGCCATTAAGAACAATATTGGCATCATTTTTCAACGTGATAGCACCACCAGTGCCATCGGTAAAATTATTTTTGAATACACAATTTTGAAATTCACCAATTGAATTATCTCTCAAGTAAGCTCCGCCCCCGTGGTTTGACCAATTACCATCAAAAATTACATTATTCAATATTGGGTTTGAACCTGCCTTGCAATAAAGGCCACCGCCAACAGAATTGGAAGAGTTATTAAGAATGGTCGAGTTTGAAATGTGCGGATCAGCTTCATAACAAAAAATACCGCCACCGCCGCCATCAGGTGACGCATTTTCCTTTATGATCAAGTTAGATAGTGTTGGGCTTGAAAATTCGCAATACACTCCGCCGCCATAAGTATAACTATCACCATCGCCATCCGGATCAGCAAAATTACCTAACCCGCCCCGCAACGTAAACCCATTTAGAATAGACGTAGAGTCTTCATTTGAATTAAAAATGACTACACTGGTGATTTCATCACCATCGATAATTGTCAATTCTATAAAACTTGAATCATTATTGATGATAAAAAGTGATGAAACCAGAATATTCTTACCCTCAAAATTGATATTCTCAACATATGTTCCTGCCATAACCAATACAGTATCGCCTGACATAGCTGAGTCAATACCATCTTGAATCGTAGCAGCAGAATCAGGAACATAAATGATTTCGGCAAAGGATAATGAAACTAAAGTCAAAAAAGTGAATACTCGTTTGCTCATTTATATATCTTTCTTAAATGATTCAATGATCAAACCCACGCAAGCTGTTAGTTTTTTCGCGTAAGGAATATGTAAAAATTCATTCGGTCCATGGGCATTGGACTGAGGACCCAGCACACCGGTAATGACGAATTGAGCTGCCGGGAATTTTTCACCAAGCATGGACATAAAAGGAATAGTACCACCTTCACCCATGGCTAGGGCTGGTTTATTAAATACAGCAAGTGATGCTTGGTGAATTGCATCTTCGAGCCATTTAGTTAATGGCGGTGCTTCCCAACCTGTGGCAGGTTCTTCAAATTCCACTGAAATCGCGGCACCATAAGGTGGATTATTTATTAATAATTCATTAACAATTTTTTGTGCAGAAATTGCTTCAAGAGTTGGAGGAATTCTTAACGACAGCTTTACAGTTGTGTATGGACGTAAAACATTCCCTCCATCCTTTACAGCCGGAAGACCGTCAGCACCAACAACTGAAAGCATAGATCTCCATGTATTGTTTAAAACCATTTCCACTTTATCATCCGTAATAGGGATAGCATTTTCTGTCCACGGAAGTGTTTTGAAAACTTCATCACCCAGAACATCCACCATGGCTTGGACTTCCTTTATTCTTTTATCTGGAATGTTCACTCTTAAATCTTCGACAATGATTTGTCCGCTTTTTTCATCTTCTAACCGTGATAAGAGTTGCCTTATAATTCGGAAAGATGATGACGCAATACCGCTGCCTCCTCCAGAGTGGATTCCTTCTGTTAAAATATCAACGCGTAACGTACAACCGATTAAACCGCGTAAAGATGTTGTTGTCCAGAATTGTTCATAATTTCCAGCACCAGAATCCAAGCAGATTACCAAGTCCGGAGAACCAATTACATCTGCGCAATGATCCATATAAAATGGTAAATCCGGAGAACCACTTTCTTCAGAACATTCTATTAAAACGACAATTCTTGGTAATGATATACCTTGGTGCTTGAGTGCATTAATTGTACACACCGAAGCAAAAAGAGCATAGCCATCATCGGCTCCGCCGCGTCCATATAGTTTATCATCTTTCAAAACAGGTTTCCAAGGCTCCAGACCCTCTGTCCAGCCTTCCATTTCTGGTTGTTTGTCCAAATGGCCATACATAAGGATTGTACCTTCTGAATTACCGGGGACATCGAGGATTAAAATAGGCGTTCTATCCTCTTCCCTATAAACATGTAAAGTACTATTGTCTGGTTTATGCTCATTTACCCAAACACTGGCTAGATCCACTACTTTTTCCATAAAACCATTGACTTTCCAATCAGGATCGAATGCAGGTGATTTATTGGGATATTTTATATATTCACTAATAGTGGGAAGAATATGATTATCCCAAAATGTGTTAATTTCTTGAGTTAATTTTTCAGTATTCATAGTATTGAAATTTTTATTAAACTGTTAATAATCAGAGAATAAATATACGTATGAACCCTATTACCTTGCTTAAACACAATGTAACTTTTATTGTGAAAAAATTTAGTGTTTTACTAGCTCTTTTGATAATGCTTAAGGGTCAGGACCATAAAAGCATTCATCAAGTTGAAATGGAATATTATAAATCATTTAATTCTTCATCTTATAATGATAATCAGACCTCATTGCCCCGATCCACCGTAACGAATGAAACATTAGATAGAGCTGTATTTGGCTACTATCCCTACTGGATGGGTTCTGCATGGCTGGATTTGGATTATAGTTTACTTTCAACAATAGCATACTTTGGCGCTGAAACCAATTCTACAGGAGGAATTGATGACTGGCATAGCTGGCCCCCAAACAATTTAATTAGTACTGCGCACAGCGCCGGAGTTGAAGTGGTCTTAACAGTAACCTTATTTAACAGCAATGCTATTTCCTCACTTTTGAGTAATGCCAATTATCGCCAAAATCTTATTACAACATTGGTCAATAGTGTTTCGTCTGCCGGTGGAGATGGTGTCAACATCGATTTTGAAGGTCTTCCATCTTCTCAAAAAGAGAATATGGTGCAATTCATCACTGATTTGAAAACAGCTTTCGACAGTGCTATCCCCGGCTCGCAAGTAACACTTGCAACACCAGCTGTGGATTGGTCCGGTGCCTGGGATTATGACCAATTAGCCATTAACAGTGACGGGTTAATGATCATGGCTTACGATTATCACTGGAGCAACGGGCCGACGACAGGACCGGTTTCCCCATTAACTGGATGGGGAACTTATAATGTTACTTGGACAGTGAATGACTATATGACCTGGTCGGGAGGTTTGAACGACAAATTAATCCTGGGCTGTCCCTATTATGGATATGACTGGCCAGCTGAATCCAGTTCAGCGGGAGCAAACACCACTGGCAGTGCTACGTCCAAAACCTATTCTGTGGCAGAACCTCTGGCTCAAACGTATGGTAAACTACGCGACAATGATTCACAATCACCTTGGTATAGATATCAAAGTTCTGGCTGGCACCAATGCTGGTACGATGACAGTTTGTCCTTGTCATTGAAATATAACTTGGTGAATCAATATGACCTCCAGGGAATTGGCATTTGGGCATTAGGATATGATGGTGATAATACAGAATTATGGAATGCCATTGATGAGAAGTTTACATCTACCAGTGATCTTGAAGATGAAAATAACCAGCCATCAACTTTTCAATTGCTAACACCATATCCGAATCCTTTTAATGCTACTACTACGATTCGATTTAAGGTCATTAAACCAAATTCAATATTGCAAATATTGGATATCCATGGGCGTTTGATAGAATCAAATCAATATGATGTAGGAAATTATGAAGTTCAATGGGATGCAGCTGAATATGCTTCCGGCATTTATTTTGTTTCATTATCAAATGGATCAAAAAGTCATATCCAAAAAATGACGCTTATAAAATGAGATACCTACTACCTTTTATTATAATATCGATCATTTTTGGCCAGTCCATCCACCAAATGGAAATGGAAAAATATGAGCACCAGGTTCAAACGGGATTAGATGTATTGATAAATGAAAAACTGGAGATCATAAAAGGTAAAAAAATCGGATTAGTCACAAATCACACAGGAGTAGATCGTAGCGGCAAACCCAATTTTGAAATATTAATGAAACTATCTGATGTAGATCTAAAGGCGATCTTTGCACCTGAGCATGGATTCTATGGCAATGTTTCAAGAGGTCAAATAGTGGATGACCAGGAACAAGATGGTCTTCCTGTGATTTACAGTTTATACGGAAAAACAGATAAACCAACTCCTGATATGTTTGAAGGTTTGGATGTGATTATTTACGATATACAGGATGTGGGTGCACGATTTTATACATATATCTCCACACTTGGTCTGGTAATGGAAACTGCAGCAGAAGCAGACCTTCCTATCATAGTTCTGGACCGACCAAATCCACTTAATGGTATTACAATAGAAGGTCCTGTTTTAGATATAAATTATAAATCATTCGTTGGTATGTATCCAATTCCGATTCGTTATGGATTAACGGTTGGTGAATTGGCAAAAATGATAGTAAGCGAAAAATGGATCAACACGATACCTGAAATTACAGTTATTGAAATGGAAAACTGGCGACGGGAAATGTATTTTGATGAGACTGGGTTGAGATGGATCCCTCCTTCTCCAAATATCCCTGATCTGGAAACGGCTATTCGGTACTCTGGATTATGCCTGGTTGAAGGTACCAATGTCAGTGAAGGTCGCGGAACTGATCATCCCTTTAAATATATTGGAACTCCGTGGATAAATTCTGAAGAACTGGTTTTATTTTTAAAACAAAAACATTTACAGGGCGTTTCTTTTGAACCAATTTCATTCACACCTGTTTCCATTCCAGGAAGGTCAGAAAACCCAAAGTATAAAAATAAAGAGTGTTTTGGTGTACATGTCATTATTACAGACAAATTAAAATATCGTCCTGTTCAAACAGGGGTTCAACTTATTCGAACTATAAAAAAATTATATCCAGAAGAATTTGAATGGAATGACTTTATTTACAAATTATGGGGAATTGACTCATTACTTGAATATGATTCAAGAGATGATGGTTTTAAGCAACTGGCAAAGAAATATTATTTATACGATTAATTAATTAGGTGAGTGAAATACAAAAACATAATTTTATATAAGAAAAAACCATTTATCCTATAAAGGATACCTTACATATAATAGCTTTTTTATCTTTTTTTTGATTTTTTAACATGGGAGATCAACTGTTTATTACCTCTTTTTTTAAAACTCCTAATTATTTCTTCTGCTTTTCCAAAGGGGACTGTTACAAAGGAAAAATTGTCTAATACCTGTACATCATTTATTTCTTTTGGACGAATCGATACTTTTTTTGATATGAGATTTACTAATTTTTTTGGGTTAATTCTATCTTTCTTACCAATAGCAACAAATAATCTGGTTTTCCCTTCCATATCCACAGATTTTCTTTTTTTAATCGATTCGTTCAATTCACCATAGTTTTTAGGATTCAAATCGCCTTCAAAACAATAGTTCAAAATAGCAGCTAATATTTCAGTTGGATGGTTATTCTCTTGTAGCTTTTTGGCCCAATTATAATAATCTGAATTAACATTTTTACCCATCATAGATAGAATATCATCATCAATTTTTATTTTCTTTGCTTTAATAATATCTTCCACTTTTGGTACAGTTGATCTTTTTATATCTGTTTTTGCTTTCCGCTGAATAAACATTAATCTCTTATATTCGCTTGGAGTAATAAACGTAATTGCAGTTCCTTCATTTCCCGCTCGACCTGTTCGGCCGATACGATGAACATAGGCCTCTGAATCACCTGGGAGTGAATAATTGATTACATGTGTAAGGTTATTAACATCGATTCCTCTCGCTGCTACATCTGTTGCTATAAGTGTATTGATTTTTTGTTTCCTGAAATTATCCAAAGTTCGTTCACGTTGACTTTGAGTAATATCGCCGTGAATCGCTTCTGCTCCATATCCTCTATTTATGAGGTGTGATAAAACAGAATCAACATCCTTTTTTGTTCTACAAAATACTAGACCATAAAAATTATCTTCAATGTCAATGATTCTACAAAGTGCTTCGAATTTATCCGATGCTTTTACTTCAAAATAAATCTGCTCTGTCAGATTAGTTGTCAGTTGTTTTTTATGAGCTTTAATTAGCTCATACCCTTCCATGTATCTGTGAGCAAGTTCTTGGATTTTTCTTGGCATCGTCGCAGAGAATAATAACGTTTTTTTATCTGGATTAGTATACTTGAATATTTCTTCCATATCGTCGATAAAACCCATATTCAGCATTTCATCCGCTTCATCTAAAATCAAATGGTCAATTTCACCAAGTTTTAGTGATTTTCTTTTAAGATGATCTATGACTCTACCCGGAGATCCCACTACAATATGTACACCTTTTTTTAATCTGCGAAGCTGTTGATCGATGGATTGTCCTCCATAAATAGGAACTGTTTTAATACCCTTATTTCCCTTTAGAGAGTTTATTTCTTCTGATACTTGAATAGCTAATTCTCGAGTTGGGACCAAGATTAAAGCTTGTACACTTTTGGTCTCCGCATTGATCATATCGATAAGCGGAAGTCCGAATGCAGCTGTTTTCCCTGTACCAGTTTGTGCCTGTGCAATGATATTCTTATCATTTTTCAACATTACCGGAATCGTCATAAACTGAATTTCGGTTGGTTCTTCAAACCCTTTATTATTGATTGCCTCTATAATGTCATTTGAAAGCCCGAGGTCTTTGAAAGACTTTTTAGTTTTACTTGTCATTTAATTTCTTTATCTAATTATGATTAATTGTTGACGTAATGAAAGATGATATCAGTTTCTAAACGAGTTTTATAATGAATTGATGCAAACCAAATTTACACAAAATAAACTAGTTTTTTCAGAATGTGCTCTGTCTTAAACCCGAATATTAATATTCTGCTATTTATAGAAATTTATTTGTGGTTTATTTTTCTATTAACGAATTATTTACCGGATGAAATTCATAAATCATCATACCATCAAAGATTGGTTTACTTTCTCTAAAATAATATTCCATAAAATCCACATTCACCGTTTCACCGTATTCTGATGATGCATGGACAATATTTTTTTGATCGATGAGCATACCTTCGTGGGCAACGATCAGCCCCATTTTCATCCACCCTTTTTTAATAAACGCAACGCCACACACTTCAGGAAGTGATTTCAATAAGCCCTCTGTAATCCATTCACTGGGTATATAACTTACAGTTGTTTTTTTCTCCCAGTTCAAATCAAGGAACTCACTACCGTCTGCCTTGCGGTTCAAGGTGATATCCACATGCTCTAATTTTTCTGTTAATTCTTTAGTAATATTAACCGTATACGGATTTTCCTGGATGCGATCAGACGTATAATGCCACCGTGTTTTGTAAGACGGCTTTCCATCTTTATAATGAATATCAATCATTTTCTCACGAGCTTCAACCCACGATTTACTTTGAGAAAAAGCAAGACTCGTCAAAACATGAACAGTACAATCAGAAACATCCAGACGAATGATGGGATCAGGATCCGGCTCAACTTCTTCACCAAGTTTAAAAATTACATACGGTTTCCCTATCTGCCATAAAGCAAATGCTTTTAATCGATCATGGAAATCAGGAAAGTTATCATAAAACTTTGGTAGTATTGCTGAAACTTGTTTTTCAGTTAAAGTCCATGGCTTGGGCAGTGTATCGATCCAATTATTCTGCTTTGATAGCCCCATGAAGAGCACAAAACACAATAGCATGAGTAATAAATATTTTTTTATTTCCACCTCTTCCGCCACTCTAGATTAGGATTCTGCTCAATAATACCTACAGCTTCATAAGCAGCGGAATGAATACGCTGGCCCCAGTCAAAATAATTGGGTGCTTTCATTGTCCTGCTTGGATGAACTGCATTAGTCAGCAATACAACTATCATATCATTTTCAGGATCTATCCATATAGACGTGCCTGTAAAACCGGTATGACCATATGTATTCTCCCCATGATACACTCCAAATGGATTAAAACCGCCGGGTTGATCCCAGCCAAGTAATTCACCATTATCTTGTAATGTTTGGGTAAAGAGTACCACTGTTTCTTCTTTGAAAACTCGTTTCCAGCCATATATGCCGCCATTCATCAATGTTTGTCCAAACAACGCCAGATCACGAGCCGTAGAAAACAAACCAGCATGACCTGTATTCCCTCCAAAATAACGTGCTTTTTCATCGTGGACTATACCATGGATCAGATTGCCATCTGGATCAATTTCAGTTGGAGCAATTCTGCGTAATGGATTCTCGGGATTAAAAACAGTTGTTTCTAACCCCAAGGGACTATAAACAAACTCATCTAAGTAATCATTTATAAATTGCCCACTTACTTTTTCAACGATCCGCCCTAGAATTAAAAAACCGACATCAGAATATTTATGTTCGCTACCTGGTTCAGCAATTAATGCGGTCCTAAAAACATCTTCCCAACTGCTACCATCCAAATCATATCGTTTATCTGCTGGGAGTCCGGAGTGGTGAGTCAACAATTGCTTGATAGTAACTGACTTTTTGGCTGCTGAAGTTCCAAATTCAGAAATGTGTTTTACTACCTTATCATCAATTTTCAATGCTTTCTGATCCACCAATTTCATAATCGCAGCAGTAGTACCCACTACTTTTGTAAGTGAAGCTATATCAAAAATGTCTGAAGGCATGACTGGCTGCTTCTTTGCATACGTGTGGAAACCGGCACCCTCATGAAAATAAATCTTACCATTCTTTGCTGCCAGCAATACTCCACCAGGGAATGCGGAATCCAAAACAGCATCTTTCATTATTTGCCTTAATTGAGTCAATTCTGCATTTGCTTCATAAGGCATGGACCATTGCAGCATTTTGCCCGGTTTATATTTAGATGGTTCTATGTATAATGGTGACCGTTGCAATTCAATTCCATATCCGAGATTGGCGATGTCCGGAATAGTGATAGGTAATTTTCCAGCAATTGATTCTCTTCCTAAAATTGCTTTTGCAGATGCTGTTTGCATAACCTTATTTCCTTTATATGCACAGACATATACCGGTGCATTTGGAAAATCCTGGATTAAATATGGATTGCCAAAGCTTATCAAAACTAATCTCTTAACTTTTTTAATGAGATCATTCAAAAACCGAGTTTCTGCTTCAGGGAGTACAATGCGGTCTTTATGGGCATTAGGGTTGGCAAAAGTATTTATAATCACAGTATGACTGGTTGTAATTTGATTCAAGACGGATTGGAGATAATCCGTACTGTCAGACTCATCAATTTGAAAAGTCCTTATATTTTGTATAATTGTACTTTTTAAGTTTTTGGTCATCATTGATTCATCATGATTATTGGGATGGTCATACATATCAATGATTATTAATTCGCCATCCAATTTTTTCAGCGGTAATACATTCCCTTCATTCTTTACCAATGTAATAGCTTTACTGGCAATATTATCAGCAGACTTCTTGAATTCATTTCTGCCAAGATAAGTGCGTGTATGATTCATTGCTATGAATCTGTTTTTATGAAGACCGACCTTTTCTTTCATTTTCAACATTTTCAAGGCAGATTCGTTTATTCTATTTTCAGTAATCATTCCTTGTCTTACTGCTCGTTCAATAACATCAATAGCATCGCTTACTTTTTGTGCTTGAATAATAAAATCGCAACCAGCATTGATGGCATGGATTAAGCCATAATCCTTGGAATAATTACGGGCTATAGCACCCATGCCCATGGCATCCGTAACAACAACGCCTTTAAAACCCAGTTCATTTTTTAACACATCTGTAGTCCAAAATTTGGACAGCGTGGCCGGTAGGTCAGCATTGGGCTGCAAGTCCGGAGCATGTACATGAGCCACCATAATCGCATCCACACCAGCATCAATTGCTGTTTTGAATGGTTTAATCTCTACGTCCCATAAACGGGTGGAATCTGAAGGAATGCGGGCCAAACTGGTGTGGGAATCAGTTTCGGTGTCACCGTGACCGGGAAAATGTTTAATGGTGGCCAGCATGCCATGATCTTGGAGTCCAAGGATATATTCCACAGCATATTTGCCCACAAGATTCGGATCCTCGCCAAAAGAGCGAACGTTGATAATTGGATTGGCGGGATTATTATTGACATCCGTAACTGGTGAAAAATTCCAATGGATGCCTACTGACCTTGCTTCAATAGCAGAAATCCGTGCGGCTTCGTAAGCTAGAGAAAAATCACCCGTGGCGGCAATAGCCATGAGCGGCGGCAGGTCCGTCCCCGCTCTATAGCGTTGATTCAAGCCATACTCAATATCGGCATCTACTATAATAGGAACCTTGGATATGCGCTGCAATTCATTTAACATAGTCAATGAAGTTCCTGCATCGCCTGACCATAAATGGATTCCACCCACACCATCCGTTTCAATAAACTTTTTAAGTTCCTGCCAGCGGGGATCCTCAACATTCATGAATTTCATGTGCATGCCGTAGAGCATCATTTGCCCAATCTTTTCCCGGAGGGTAAGTGTATTTAGAGTTTGCTCCGCCCAAGATTTTTGGGATGAATACTGTCCCGGGTCGGTACAACCAACAGTGATAATCAGAAAAAGTAGTATTATAAAATTTTGTTTCTTCATGCAGCAGGAAAATTAACAGAACTTGAGGAGTTAAATCTTTAACTTTATTACCTAAATGTCATTATCTCTTAAACAGCAAATCGGCCAAATGCTTATCTCCGGCTTCAAAGGGTTAGAGGTCAAACAAGACGCCCCCGTCGTTCGTGATATCATTGAATATAATTTAGGCGGAGTCATTTTGTACGATGAGGATGTTTCAAATCCTAAAGAACGGTGGCGTAATATTCAAACACCGGAACAAACAAAAACGCTCATTCAATCCCTGCAGGAAATAACTAAAGCAACATTGCTTATTGGCGTCGATCAGGAAGGAGGTAATGTTAACCGTTTAAAAGAAGAATATGGTTTTCCTCTTTGTCCTTCGTGGGGTGAAATCGGAACCTGCAATAATATAAACAAGACTGGGGAATTTGCAGAGTTGATTGCTGTAACTTTAAAAGATACTGGATTTAATTTGAATTTTGCACCGGTTTTGGATGTGATTACCCACGGTGAATCATATGTCAGTAAATTGGATCGTTGTATTGGATCTGATCCAAATACCGTTTCTGATCATGCATCCATATTTATTACAGAACATGAAAAATATGGTTTAGCGACAACATGTAAACATTTTCCCGGACTCGGTAGTGCAGTAGCCGATACACACGAAGGATTTACTGATATTACAGATACATGGACGGAAAAAGAACTTGAGCCATATAAATTACTTTTCGATCATTATGATTTAACTTTGGTGATGGTTGGCCATTGTTTCCATAGCGGAATTGACCCGGACTGGCCGGCATCCATGTCTTATAAAACAGTCACTGAATTACTGCGAAAGGAAGTGGGTTTTGAAGGTGTGGTCATCTGTGATGATCCTATGATGGGTGCAATAATCAAAAATTTTTCTTTTGAAACTGCCATGGAAAAAATCATCAATGCGGGAGTTGATTTAATATGTTTTGGCAATAATCTTAACTTTGATAAAGATATTGTCCCTAGATCTGTGGAAACAATTTATCGATTAATCGAATCGGGTAAAATTGAAGAAAAAAGAATTGTGGATTCAAATGAACGCATACAATTATTAAAGGGTAAACTTCAATAATGCATAATATATTAATTGGGTTAGATGGTGGCGCCACAAAAGTAAGTGCTTGGCAAATTGAACAAACATTGAAAGGGTTTGTACTGGGTTCAATCCATTCAGAAAATAAATATTCGTCTTTTCCTCCTTTTAACCCGGAATTCACTCCTGTTGATATTCAAATCCAATTAGAGGAAATGAATTCAACTCTTTCCCTTACCGAGTCCGAAATACATCAGGGCAAATCATTTATTCGTGCCTTTACTGAATCCATCGCGGAACTAAATACTGGGGAACCAATAATAATCGGTATCGGTATGCCTGGAATAAAAACTACCGACGGACGCGGGATTGCCGCCATGGCTAACGGTCCAAGAATCCCAAAATTTTGTGATGAATTGGAGAAAGCACTTTCTGAAAATAGTATCAAATTAGCAAAACCAATTCACCATTTGGGCAGTGATGCAGATTATTGTGGATTAGGCGAAGAATATGCGGATACAGGGTTATTCAAATCTGTCGAAAATGCCTATTACCTCGGTGGAGGAACCGGAGCCGCGGATGCATTAAAGCTGGAAGGAAATCTGGTTCCTTTGGATGAAACTAAATCATGGCTATTAAAGTCTTGGGAAATGAAAAATAATGATAATATACCAATAGAGTGTTATGCATCCGCCGAAGGAATTCAGTCCATTTACAGCACATATTCCTGCAAATCTATTTCATCTTTAAATCGAGACAAAATTTTTCCCAATATTATTTTAGATCTTGCAGACCAAGGAGATGAAGCAGCCACAGAAACATTTTCAGATATAAGCTTTAATTTGGCTGAACTTTTATTCGAGAGAATTGAAACAATATATTCTGGATGGGAAGGTCGTTTTGGTTTTGTTAATCCGAACCGAGAAACACCGTCATCTCAACATCCATTTATAGGTACAACATTGGATCGAATCGTTATTGGACAACGATTGGGGACACTCCTCGAATCGTCAGAAGGGTTGGGCATTTTTTGGGAACCATTTGTTTACCATCTAACACAATTAATCAACGAATCAGATCATATCGATTCAATAGCAAAATCAGCATATTTAAATAAAAAACAATTAAATCAAAATTTAATTCAAATTTCAACGCTCCGTGATGCACCGGCTCTGGGGGCAGGGATTGATGCAGTATTATTAAGTCATGACTGATCAAAAACCGTACCAACATCAAATTCAATCTGAACCTGTTCTTCGAATCGGAATAATCCTTCCTATTGATAGACGAAAGGAAATCACCGTTTCATTCACCAATCCGTCTCAATACAAAATTGATTCCAAATCCCCAATCAATTTGACTTCATCAAAACTAAAATTTTCTGTTGATGATGGGGGTGTAAAAATAATAAAGACAAATGCTAAATTTGACGGATATGGAATTACAGTCCATAATGTTCCTGCCGGACGCGGTTTTCATTGGGAAAAGAACATAGATGTAACATTATCTGGCAATGTGCATATAATTCCAAACAAAAGTGGTTTACTGCTTATCAATGAAGTTCCTTTAGAAAAATATTTAGCCTCTGTTGCAGTGTCAGAAATGAGTGGTACTTGCCCGACTTCATTTTTAGAAGCACAAACTATTGCTGCACGATCGTGGATCATGGCTGCTGCTGAAAATAAACACAGTGAGTTGGGAATTGATGCCTGCAACGATGACTGCTGTCAGCGCTATCAGGGGATGAACCAAATGACTAGCGAATCGAAGGCAGTCTGCAATTCAACAAGCGGAAAAGTTTTATTATACGACAATGAAATATGCGATGCACGTTATTCCAAATCCTGCGGTGGATTAACTGAAAACGCTGAAAATATTTGGGACATGGACTTCAAACCTTACCTCACTAGTATTTATGATAGTCCTGAAAAAAAAATCCAGGTGGATTGGCAGCATTGGTTTAGAGCTGCTCCAGACGTTTTCTGCAGTCCGTCATATGTTGATGAAAGTGAATTGCATAAATATCTTGGCAATGTGGATAAGAACAGCAAATATTTTCGCTGGTCTATAAAATATTCTCAAAAGGAACTCTGTGAATTATTATCAAAAAAAATAAACGTGGATATTGGACGTATAGTTAAAATTGATGCCTTAAACCGTGGTTATTCAGGACGTATTAATCATCTCTATTGCGAGTATATAAATTTAGCTGGTGAAACCAAAGTATTAGAATTGAATAATGAATATGACATACGCAAAACACTTCACCCTTCATTCTTATATAGTTCTTGCTTTATGATCAAAATGAATGATGAATTAATAGAATTTTATGGAGCTGGCTGGGGCCACGGCGTTGGCCTGTGCCAGATCGGTGCTCTGGGCATGGCCCTCGATGGCTATTCCACAGAACAAATCCTTATTCATTTTTATAGCGGCGCCAAACTAAAACAGCTTTATTAATATGAATCTAACTCCACTCGACTGGTTCATCATTGGCGGCTACATTCTCTTCTCCCTTGGCGTGGGAGTCTACTTTTCCAGGCGTGCCGGTAAAAGTACGGAAGAATATTTTCTGTCCGGCCGCTCACTGCCTTGGTGGATGGTGGGGACGTCCATGGTGGCAACAACCTTCGCGGCAGATACCCCGCTGGCTATTACGGAATTTGTGCGCGGACAAGGCATTTGGCAGAATTGGTTCTGGTGGAACCTGCTTCTTTCCGGTTTATTGGGCGCTCTGCTTTTTTCGAGGTTATGGCGCCGGGCAGAAGTATTAACTGATAACGAACTACTGGAAATCCGCTACAGCGGGAAACCGGCCGCAATCTTGCGAGCATTCAAGGCGGGGTATTTTGCAGTCCTGTATAATTTTATTGTCATGGGCTGGGTAATTAATGCCATGGCCTCGGTGGCAGCGGTGATGCTGAATATCGATCGCTGGACAGCAGTATGGATCTGCGTGGCAATTGCGTTGCTATATGCTCTTCTTTCCGGATTTTGGGGAGTGGTTGTAACGGACCTTGTACAATTCACCATTGCAATGGTCGGTTCCATAATCCTAGCTATTATTGCCATTGACGCTGTAGGCGGCATGAATGTACTGTTGGAAAAATTATCAGCACTTTCCAGTACTGGGGTAGTCCATGAAAATACGTTAAAGTTTATACCGCCTGTGCCTGAAGCAAGTGCAAATACTTTAACATTCTGGGAATCTCCATTCTCCAAATTCCTGATTTTTATCAGCGTCATGTGGTGGTCTCATCATGGCACAGATGGCGGTGGTTATATCATACAACGCATGATGTCCGCCAAAAACGAAAAACACGCCCTGGCGGCTACACTCTGGTATAATCTTGCCCATTATGCCCTCCGCGTCTGGCCGTGGATAGCAGTAGCCTTGGTGTCAATTGTCGTTTTCCCCATCATCCCCGATTCCCACGCTGAACTTGGCGCAAAGGCTGGCTATCCGCTCATTATGAAGGAATTTTTGGGTACAGGATTTAAAGGGCTTTTGGTCGTGTCATTTTTGGCTGCATTTATGTCCACAATTGATACTCACCTGAATTGGGGGGCATCCTATTTGGTAAATGATATTTATAAACGCTTCATAAAAAAAGAAGCTGGTCAGCGCCATTATGTTTTAGTCAGTCGCATCATTACAGTTATCCTGATGATCTGTTCTGCCTTTGTAGCGATAAACATGCAAAGCATCAGCAAGGCTTGGGAATTCATTTTTGCCATGGGAGCCGGTATTGGCCTTGTATTGATCCTGCGCTGGTTCTGGTGGCGCATAAACGCCTGGACGGAAATTTCCGCCCTTCTCACTTCCATTGTTATTACAATCATGTTCGAAATAATAGCCTGGCAGCAGACTGTCGCCAGCGGGAAGCCCTATGCTTTATTTGATGAATCGCCAATTCTTTTTGGCATCCCGATCCAGGTACATCATAAACTGATGATCATCGTCCCTACAGCTATAATCGTCTGGCTGGCGGTAACATTTCTAACCAAACCGGAATCCAATGCTACGCTGACTACATTCTATCAGCGGATCCAGCCCGGCGGCTGGTGGGGATCTTTTGCTCAAGGAGCAACGCTCCAGCCCGTGACAAAAGGCTTTTTCTTTAATTGGTTAGCCGGGATCGGGCTGATCTATGGGTTTAATTTTGCCATTGGCAATTGGATGTTCGGCAATACGGGTAATACCCTGGTTTTATTTGCTATTTCAGGGATTGGGTTCTGGTGGCTTTGGGACAATCTTATATCTAAACTTGACGCATGAATAATCCCCAGCGTTATCATGCCCTGGATATCTTTCGCGGGATGACCATTGCCCTAATGATCCTGGTAAATACTCCCGGAAGCTGGTCCTTTGTTTATCCTCCCCTACGGCATGCCCAATGGCACGGCTTAACGCTAACGGATCTTGTATTTCCTTTTTTCCTGTTTATTGTCGGCACGGCCATGATGTTTTCCTTCAGCAAATATGATTTTCGCAGAACAAAAGAGGTGTATCAAAAAATTGCCAAACGCACTGCCATCATTTTCCTGATCGGCTTATTAGGACATTTATACGGCACTCTGGTGCATGGAAGAGAAATTGAAAATTTCCGCATTATGGGCGTTCTGCAGCGCATTGCCCTGTGCTATGGAATCGCGGCTGTTTTAGTGTTGCGTTTTAAGCTCCAGCATTTATGGATCATACTGATCGCTGCACTTATTGGTTACTGGCAGCTCTTGCTATGGAACGGCGGCTACGCACTGGAAACGAACTTCGCTCGCACGGTTGATATGGTTATCCTGGGATCATCGCATCTTTATAAGGGCACTGGCATTCCTTTTGATCCCGAAGGTTTGTTAAGCACAATTCCATCGATTATGACCGTCCTGCTGGGCTTTTTTGCCGGGGTCATGATCCATTCAGCTACAGACCAGGTTGACAATGTTAAAAAAATGCTCATCTTGGGTGCTTTGTTGATCGTTACTGGTTGGCTATGGAGTTTTGTGTTCCCCATTAACAAGCAGCTCTGGACCAGCTCTTATGTATTAGTCACTGGCGGAATTGCTTTTATGGTATTGGCCGCATTGATCTGGGTTATCGATATAAACGCTGTAAAAAAACCTTTTTTTGCATTTGAGATATTTGGCACGAATTCACTTTTCGTATATGCCGCATCCGGCGTCTGGACCAATACCATGCTGTGGCTACAAGTTGACAACAGGTCACTTTATTCTTTCATGTACACTGATTGGTTTGTGCCTCTCGCCGGGAACATGAATGGTTCCTTCCTCTTTGCCCTGGCCAATGTTGTGCTGTGGTGGCTGATCCTATATATTATGTATCGCAAAAAGATTTTCATCAAGATTTGAAGCGGCTAGCAACTATATTACTATTGGCTATTGCCCTTTCTTACGCAAAAACAAGTCCCTATGTACTTGTTCTAGGAATCGCCCAGGATGGTGGAATGCCCCATGCAGGGTGTATGAAATCCTGCTGCAAAGATATTTGGGAAAAACCTGAAAAACATTTAAAAGTGTCAGCTATTGCTATTATTGATCCAGAAACAAAGCAATCATGGATGATCGATGCCACACCAGACTTTCCAGCACAACATCAGATAGTTACAAAGGAATATGAGTCAGAACTAAAAGGAATCTTTCTGACCCATGGTCATATAGGCCATTATACCGGATTGATACATCTTGGGCGCGAAGTCATGGGTGCAAGTTCAATACCAGTTTACGCCATGCCCGAGATGAAATCGTTTCTTCAGAACAATGGCCCTTGGGAGCAGCTGGTATCGCTGAATAATATTGCAATCCGAAAATTGAAAAATGGTGAAGCTGTTAAATTAACATCTGGTCTTTCCATCACACCATTCCTGGTGCCTCATCGGGACGAATATTCAGAAACTGTGGGATACAGAATTGATGGACCGGAAAAAACACTGATTTTCATTCCGGACATTGATAAATGGTCAAAGTGGAAAAAAGATATTCGAGATGAAGTGACAAATGTGGACTATGCTTTATTGGATGGTTCTTTCTATGCCAATGGCGAAATTCCAAACCGGGATATGAGTGCGATACCCCATCCATTTATAACAGAAACAATGGATCTTTTCAATTCAACTTCTACTACAGATAAAAGCAAAATTTATTTCATCCACTTGAACCATACCAATCCGGCTCTGAAGGAAAATTCAGATGCTTTCAAAGAAGTAAATGAGCAAGGTTACCATATCACCTATGAAGGACAAAAGTTCGAACTATGAGTAAACGCATTTTTATATCGGGGGCCAGCAGCGGCATTGGTGAACATTTAGCATATGTTTATGCTAAACGAGGTGCTACTATCGGACTTGCCGCCCGGCGGGAAGAATTATTGAACAAAGTTGCAGAAAAGTGCAATGAACTCGGCGGCACAACGCATGTTTTTCAAGTGGATGCCAAAGATCAACTCACCTGCAAGTCAGCTGCTGAAGAGTTCATGGCTCAAACCGGGGGGATAGATATGGTCATCGCCAACGCCGGTATCGGCGGCCATGATGACCTCATGAGCGGTGATGCTACTGCAATCAATAATATTATTGAAACAAATGTTTTGGGTGTAACCAACACGCTTATTCCCTTCATACCAATCATGAAAGAACAAAAAAGCGGTATCCTTGTGAATGTTAGTTCAGTCGCTTCATTTCTGCGCATAGCTTACCATGGCGGTTATGCCGGCGCCAAAGTGAATATCCGCCTCATGGCCGACAGCTGGCGGCTCACCCTCACAAAATATAATATACAAGTCACAACCATCTGTCCCGGGTTTATTAAAACTCCCATGACCATAGAATTGAAATATATGCCTTTTCTCCTACCCGTAGAAACAGCCGTGGAAAAAATTGTCAGCGCCATTGACAGGGGTAAAAAAACATTTGTTTTTCCTTGGCAGATGAAAATGATGATCCCGTTGTTGAGGATTATGCCCGATAGGCTGCTACGGTTGTTTGGTAGTAATTAGTTCTATTTACTGAAGTAAGTCGTTTTTATTTGGACGACTTGTTCCAGCGAGCCGGCTTCCATGCCGTACATAAACTCGTACTGCGGCAAACACTCATCAGGAGTCAATACACAGAGATCATTGTTATAGGTCATTTCCAGGCTTGTCGCTGAAACACTATATGAAAATGTCTTTGAATAATTTGGATAGTGCAATGTTATCTCATCACTATCAGCACTCCATGTACCAGAAGTTTCTTCAGTATCACCAGTGATTGTGATAATGATTTGCTCAAAGGTTTTATCATCATTGATATTCATACTGAATTCATAATTTTCAAATATCCAATCTAGATTCCCAAGTTCTACAGCGGTGCCAGAAATAACTTCTGATTGTACCAGAGACAATGTGCCAACAATCATGACACTATCGTCAACTGATTCGTGGTATAAGGCACCACCTGTTACAGAAATAGTTTGACCCTCCACACTGAATTCCAGTTCTCCTTCATATGTATCTGAAGCATTTGCAGATGTTTTGAATAATTGACTAAATGAACCAAAATCTCCATAATCATAAATGTTCAAAATGTAGTTATTGCCTTCAGATGTAATACCAAAAACTTTTTGAGCTACAGCTATCTGTGTTAGACCATGAGAGGAGTACATATATATATATTGTAATGTCGCTTCTTCTGCACCATCCAGTGTTATCGAGCCTGTTCCTGCAATATATGGATTGGTTACAGTTTGTGTAGTTATTGAAGTGATAAAATAAGAATTATTTTGTTTGTATCCTGTCCAATTACCAATGAGGTCTTTGGCATAAGAATCGCCATCATCTTTCTCACAACTGATCAGGAATAATAAAATAAATAATAATGTGAGCTTTTTCATAGCATCAGTTTATGACTTGTAAAGGTTTTCCAAAACATCTTTATAGCGTTTTGTCACCACTTTTCTGCGGACTTTCATGGTGGGTGTTAATTCATCCTTATCCTGGTCAAAGTCTTCTTCAAGAATATGAAATTTTTTGATGGTTTCGTAACTGGGTAATTCATAGTTCAATCTGGAAATTTCATGGTGTAATAAATCAATCACTTCACTTTTTGTCGTTAAATCCGCCAAATCCTGGTATAAAATTTTTCTATCCCGGGCAAATTTAGCTATTTCATCCTCATCTAATGTAACCAGCGCTGACAAATAAGGTTTCTTATCACCATACACCATTGCCTGGCTCACATATGGACTGGTTTTTAACAAATTTTCAATATTTTGCGGAGCTACATTTTTTCCGCCTGCTGTAATTATTATATCCTTTTTTCGATCGGTAATAAATAAATATCCATCTTCATCAATATGTCCTACATCGCCTGTATGCAGCCAAACAGTGCCATGTTCATCTTTTACTAATAATTCAGCAGTTGCTTCTTTATTATGATAATATCCTGCAATGTTCTGGGGGCCGCGGCAGCAAATTTCTCCATCTTCTGAAATGCGAACTTCTGTATCAGGATAAATCTGGCCTACCGACCCAATTTTTACATTTCCTTTCCTGTTCGATGATATAATTCCTGTCGTTTCTGTCATACCGTACACTTCATATATAACCAAGCCAATCCAGTGAAAAAAATGAATTATATTCGGTGAAATTGGTGCAGCACCTGAAATCATAAAACGGATATTGCCGCCAAAAATATCATGAATCTTTTGGAAAATTAGAAAATGAGCCAGAGAATGCTTTATTTTCAAAAGTAATGGAATTGACTGACCCTTATCTTTTTTTTCTACATAATTTCGCCCAACATTTATAGCCCATTTATAGATTGTTTTTTGAATCCAAGTGGCATCTTTTACACCTGTAGAAATTCTTGCATAGAATTTTTCGAATACTCTGGGAGTTCCAAACATTACGGTAGGTCCGGACTGGCGAAGATTTGCCGGCATATCTTCTAAACTTTCAGCAAAAACTGTAGCATAACCAGTATACAATTTTACAAAATGACCTAAATCCCTTTCTGCAATATGAGCCAGGGGTAAATAGGTAAGACTCATATCTTCGCGACTGATATCAAACAATGATTGCAGATGTTTTATAACACTGATAACATTGTAGCTGTTGATCATCCCTGCTTTGGGGTGTCCTGTTGTACCGGATGTATAAATAAAACTAATAAGGTCTTCTGGATCGCCAGCGTTAACTCTGTCAAAGAATTGATCAGAATTATTATTTCCGAAAATTTCTCCTCTCTTTTTAAAATCATCCAATCTCGAAACATTGGGAAAATCAGTAGGAAAATATTTTTCGAAAACAACAACCTGTTTAATATCGGGCAAATCATTCCATATGGATAATATTTTATCCAATTGCTCCTGATCCTCTACAAAAATAAATTTTGATTCGCTGTGATCAGCAATATAATGGACCTGTTCTTCTGTATTAGAATGATAAACAGGTGCTGTTACCGCACCTATGGACATAATTGCTAAATCTACAGCAACCCATTCAAAACGTGTTTGGCTTAAAATAGATACTTTATCTCCTTTCTGGATCCCTGCATCCAATAAAGCGTTAGCAATTTCTTTTACCCATTGGCCATAATCTCTCCAGGTTATAGAATCCCATACACCTTTTTGTTTCCGCCATGTAGTTATATCATTACCATAATTTTCTACATTATACCAAAATAATTTTGGCACTGTATTGTGGATAGACAAATCAGGAGATGTCATCGACCGCTCCATAATTTTGAGCGACGAACGTATTTACCCTCACCTAAATATTGTTCCCTTACTTTTTCTTCATCTAATAGTTCTTCATACGTTCCGCTTAAGAAAATTTTTCCAGTTGTTAATACATATCCATAATCAGAAATTTTTAGAGCCTGATTCACATTTTGTTCTACCAAAAGAATAGTGACACCCGATTTATGAAGATCTTTGATAATTTCAAAAATTTCCTTTACCAATTTTGGGGAAAGTCCAAGGGACGGTTCGTCTAAGAGCAACAGTGTTGGATCCAGCATTAATGCACGTCCAATGGCTAGCATTTGCTGTTCACCACCGCTTAATGTTCCGGCGCGCTGACTACCTCGTTTGGATAAAATAGGAAAATGATCTGTTACTTTTTTATACCTCTCTGCAAATAATTCCTTATCCTTAATAAGAAATCCACCCATCATTAAATTTTCATGCACAGATAATTCTGGGAAAATGCGGCGGTTTTCAGGCACAAGTGAAATTCCCAGTTTGATGATATCCTCCGGGTCTTTTTGATCAATCCTTTCATCGTTAAAATGTATCGTACCATATTCCGGTTCTGTGATTCCGCATATTGTTTTCAGGATAGTTGTTTTACCGGCACCATTGGCACCAAGGATACAAACCAGTTGTCCTCTTTCAACGCTGAGGGAAACACCATGCAGTGCCTTAATCTTTCCATAAAAAGTTTCTACACCAACCAGTTTAAGCATGGGCTTCATCACCCAAAAACACCTTAATCACATCTGGGTGATTTTTCACTTCATCCGGTTTACCCAAGGCTAAAATTTTACCAGAATCCAAAACACATATTTGATCTGATATGCTCATGACTAATTTCATATCATGTTCGACAACCAACACTGTAATCCCCAGAATATCCCTTATTTCAGTGATAATTTTTGCAATTTCAAGAGTCTCCTGGTCGTTCATTCCAGCTGCAGGTTCATCCATCAAAATCAATTTCGGTTTACATATCAATGCGCGAGCAATTTCCGCCAGTTTCTGGATGCCATAAGGCTGTCCACTCAAATATTTTTTTTCAAAATTAGCAATTCCCAAAAAATCCATGATTTCTAAAGCAAGTGATTCTTCCCGCTCCCGTTCTTTTTGAGATAACCAGCGATTGATTGTATCCTGAACAGTTAACCTGCGGTGAGCACCTAAAAGAACATTTTCCAGCAATGTCATATAAGGAACATTCTGCAAATTTTGAAATGTCCTGGAAATTCCTTTCTTTACAATTTCATGGGGTTTTATTGATTTTAGATTGATGTTATTATAAATCATTGATCCTTGTTGAGGTTTACAGAATCCATTGATACAATTGAATAATGTGGATTTACCCGAACCATTGGGACCAATCAATGAAAATATTTCACCTTCATTTACTCCAAAGGATACATCATCCAGTGCCCGCACACCGGAAAAATGCATGTGCAGATTTTTAATCTTGAGGTTACCCATAAAGCATGAGGCCCCTTTCGGGGCCCCAAACTCGATAATTATTCACGCCAATCAGTGATAGCGACTTGCTTACCGCCTTGCAGCTGAAGCAATATTACACTTTCGACACCCGCATGGTCATTACGGCTGTATGTTATAGGTGGAAATACACCACTATCCCAGTCATGCAATGTTTCCAAACCTTTCATTAAGCGTTCGCGGGTGGGATATTTCCCTGCTTTCATCAGCCCTTCCACAAGTACATGAGCCGTTGCAAAACCATAATAATGATAAAGGCCACGCATTTTTTCCGGAACATTGTTCTGTTCACTTAATTGTCTATAAAGTGTTGGGCCGGAATCATCAGAGTTGGGATAGTTTGCCCAATATGCAGCAATGAATCCTTCTCCTGCTTCGCCTGCCAACATGCCAACACGAGGATCAACTGTGGGACCCAATCCATAAAATTGTGCTTTATATCCAATCGCTTGTGCTGTTTTCATAATGGTTACCGGTTCGCGAACAATTCCGCCAATAATGACATCTGTACAACCACCTTTCATAAAATTCATTGTTTGTCCGACAAAATCTGTAGCACCGCGTTGAAATGATTCTTTTTGTACAGTGATACCATGGTTTCCTTCAGCTTCAGCACAACCTTTTAAAGCATTTTCTCCATAATCATCATCCTGATACGCTATTCCAATTTTTGCATCTGGATTCTTATCTATTATATAATCTATCAATACTCTTGTTTGTAAGTCATAGCCGGCATCTGTATGGAAAATATATTCTGCTGCTTGCCTGGACATATCAGACATGGAGCTTGAATTGGTTGCAGGAGCAATTAAGGGAACTCCACTTTCTTCTAATATGGGCCGAATCGCTTCAGCAGGTGATGTACCGATTACGTTGTAAAGACAAAAAACCTGGTCTTTTTCAATTAACTTTTTAGCCGCAACAACTGCTTTTTGGGGATTATACCCATGATCTTCCACTAACATTTTAATCTGCCTGCCGTGGACACCTCCTTGAGAATTAATATAATCCAGGTACATATTCGTTCCCGCAGGAATGAGGAGACCCAGTTCCTTTATTGGACCGCTTAAATCCTGAATGTTACCGATAAGTATTTCGGTGTCGGAGACACCGGGAGATGTTGATTTATTTTCACAGCCCATCCAAATAAATGCTGTCATTATGATGATTGAAACAATACGCTTCATGATTAACTCCTTGGTTTAAGTGAACCGCTTGCGCGGATTGAATGGAAATATTTTCCAGTAAATTCTCGTTTTGAGCCACATACCGTATAAACCCAGTGGTTGGAATATAATAAATATCAGCATTATCAAACCGAAAATGAACACTTGAAAATCACCCGCCTCAAGATGAACAAATTGGGACATTCCATCTTCAAATAATGGTATAAACATATTTTCCATTAATACAATAAAAAGTGTCCCAAGCACTGCACCATAAATGGAACCAACTCCACCCACAAGGACCATAACAATAAATAATATTGATAGTAAAATATCGAAATGATCTGTTGATATAAAATGACTGGTATGAGCAAATAATACCCCGGCAAAACCGGCAAACATTCCTGATATAAAAAAGGACATCATTTTATACTTGGCCAAATTGATTCCGGATGCTTGAGCTGCTTGTTCAGAATCTCGGATGGCCATAAATGCACGGCCGAGTTTGGATTTTACAATTCTCCTGGCAATAATAATCGCTAGTATAGCAAACGTATAAATCATAAAATAATTATCCCAATCATTATTTATCGTTATGCCAAAAAATGTAGCTTTGGAAACATGGAGGCCGCCTGAACCGCCTGTCCATTCACGAAAGGCAATAATGAGTCGTTTTACTATAAATCCAAATCCCATAGTTGTCAGACCCAGGTACATGCCTTCAATTCGCAAGGCAGGAAATCCAATCACAAAACCAAATAAACCAACAATGATGGGTGTAATTATTAATGATAATTCAAATGGCAATCCTACTTGGTCAACTAAAATAGCAGACGTGTAAGCACCAATGGCTAAAAAAGCTGCATGGCCCAGGGACATCAATCCAGTAAAACCACTTAAAATGTCCAATCCAACGGTTAAAATTATATAGATACCGGCAATGTTTAAAATGTAGAGGTAATATTTATAACTGAACGTGGCGCTTTTCAGCAGAAATGGAAAAAGAAAAACGACTATAATCAGTACCGGAATCCATTTCAGGTTTTCGTCATCAAACCGTCCTTTAATCATACTCTTTTCACCTTTGCTATTCCAAATAAACCATCAGGCCGTATCATTAATACAGCAATTAAAACAATCCAAACAATAATATCATTAATTTCCTTTATCCATTCAAAATGGAATGAAAGTGTTCCCATACTAACTGTTTCAATAATGCCAAGGATAATACCACCCACAACAGCTCCGGGGATAGAACCGAAACCACCCAGTATTGCTGCTGGAAATGCTTTCAATCCAAGGTAACTCATAGTTGTATCCAGCAGCGCCATGCGCGGTGCCAGCAATACACCACTGATTATTCCCACTATCGCAGCAAAAACCCACACCATTCGATATACATTTTTGACCGGAATACCCATGAGTTGGGCAGCTTCCGAATCTTCAGAAGTTGCTTTCATGGCAATGCCCCAACGGGTTTTATTAAAAAAGAAAAAGAATATTCCCATCAGTATGATGGCAGAAATGATAATGGCTAAATCCAGTACAGAAATAACAATACCTCCAACTTTAATTGTGCTGTCTCCAAAAGGTGAAACGGGAACCAGACTAATGGGACCGGCGATCATGGCTGTAAGTGAACGCAGAATTATGGCCAAACTAATCGTTGCCATAATGATTGAAAATACGGGTTCATCTTTTAAGGGTCGACTTATGATTAAGTCCAGAACAATTCCAAATAATACAGCAAAGATGGTTGAACAGAAAAGTGCAGCCAGAAAAACCCAGCCATTTAATCCGCCCACCATTCCAGCAAATTGAGTGACAAAAAAGAAATTAACGTAGGCACCCACCATCATGATTTCACCCTGGGCAAAGTTCACCACTTCCGTGGCTTTATAAATAAGCGTAAATCCTAATGCTATAAGTGCATATATGCAGCCTAAAGCAATTCCGCTTATGGATTCCTGGATCAATCCAGAGAGGAGGTCAGACATGGATGAATTGGTTCATGAATTGAATAGAATATAATCAGAAGGCATCCCTATAAAAAAGAAAAGGGAGAAGATAGAAAATTAAATTCCTCGTTAATTTGGTTCAAATTGAGTTTTTTCATGTTGAACTCCCATAGGTTGAAATGTATATTTTTTTAAAGCCCACATAATCCAGCCTACTGCGACCACAAAAGCTACTGCAGTTGAAATCATCATGGAATACCATACCCATTCAACGGGTCGGTTTTGAATAAATATAAAATACAATGATAAAGGGGATGCCACTAAAAGAACTCGAATCAGGGTAATCACCAACGTGGGCAAACCCAAACCGAAACCCTGTAAAATTCGCCCTGCCGGCATGGCAATAGCAACAAGGGGATACACTAAAGACAAGAGTCGCAAATACGTAACGGCTGTATCCTGGATATATTGAATGTCTGTGAAGATTAAAACCAGTTTTGAGGCATTCAAATACACAATCACTGACGTAACCACAGCAATCATAAACGAACGACTTAATCCATAATAAATAATATGTTTTGCTTTGCCCATCCTGTTTGCACCAAAAAACATACCCACCAACGTTGTTAACCCGTAAGATATGGACATTATTGGCAAGAAAATGACCATATCAATTCGACCTCCAATTTGATATGCGGCTACAGCGTCTGTGGAAAAATGTACAAGAATACGGTTGAAAATGAGCTGACCGAAGGACATAATGATCATGGACATTGAGGCGGGTAATCCAACTTTTACAATATCTCTAACAATATATTTTGATGGAGAAAAATCCTTCATGCGAAATGTGATATAGGAATGTTCTTTTATAAATAACATATAAATAAAAATTATAAATACAATAAACTGGCTGATAGCCGTAGCCCAGGCTGCTCCCGCAACTCCCAGTTCCAACGTAAAAATAAAAATGGGATCCAATATAATATTCAGTACCGTACCCAGCGCTGCCACGGTCATGGGAAATTTTGTATCTCCCTCTCCAACTAAAATGGACCTGAAAAAAGCGGAAAAAACCATAAACGGCAAACCAATACAAATAATACGTAAATAGGACCAACTAATATGTATCACATCATCTGTGGCTCCAATGCCTCGAAGTATTTCCGGTCCCCAAACGAGCCCAATCGTCGTTAGAACAATGGAAATGATCAAACCCATGATAACAGCATGTTCGGCGCTATTATCGGCATTAACTTTGTCTTTTGCTCCGATAAAACGCGCGATGGATGCAGTCACACCTGATCCAAGTCCCATGGTTAAACCAAGGACAAAAAAGAATAAAGGCATATTAAAAGCGACTGCTGCAATGGAATTGCCACCCAGACGGCCGATAAAAATCATATCAACAATTGTGTATAGTGTTTGGATACCCATACCAGCCATGACAGGTACAGCCAGTTTCCAAAGCCCTTTTTCAGGATTGTCTAAAAATTCATTCAGACGAGAGGATTTTTGTTCTATAGATGCCACTTGGTATTTTTTAATGGACTACCGTGAATGGCCATAGCACAGGAATCAAAAATGTTGCCATGATCCATAATGAAATTGCCAGGGGCAGGCCTACTTTAATATAATCAGAAAATTTATACCCTCCCGGGCCGTAAACCATGAGATTAGTTTGATAACCAATGGGTGTAATAAATGATGCCGATGCGGCAAAACATACTGAAAATATGAATGGCTTTGGATCCAATCCTAATTGAAAAGCGACAGAAATAGCTATGGGTGTCATAATGATTGCAGTGGCAGCATTGGACACCATTTCAGTCAGAATCATTGTTACCAGGTAAATCAATGATACCATAACTACGGGACGCAAAGCAGGCTCAAAAAGTTCAATGGCATGATTCATTGCTGTCGCCAACCAATCCGCTGTTCCGCTCTTTTGAATTACAATCCCAACTGGAATCAAGGCAGCGATTAAAATAATGACTTGCCAGTTGATCGCTTGATAGGTTTCATTTGTTGAAATAACCCTCAGAACCATAAGCAAAATCAAACCCACCAATGCACCTTTAAGAATAGGAACTACTCCCAGAGCTGCCAAAGTAACAGCGCTTATTATTACAACCAAACTCACCCACCAAAAACGATGTTTCTGCAGTGTCGCTTCAATTTCACCCAAAACAATAAAATTCCCCGATTCTGACAATTCCTTTATTTTTTCCCTGGGTCCGTATACCAAAAGTGTATCAAAAGACTGAAGTACAACATGAGCTATTTTTCTGCGGAGTATAGCACCTTCTCGTCGAATCGCTAGGATGAAACTGCCGAAGCGGCGGCGAAAATTTATTTCCATAAGACTTTTTCCCGCCAAATCAGATTGGTTCGTTAATACACATTCCACCAGTGTATTATTATCGTGGATCAATTCATCCTGAGTTAATTTTTCATCCGTAAGCATGGTGACCTTTTCCACCTCTTTCATCCGTAAAAAATTTTCTAACGAACCACGTACAAATAATACATCATCAGGGTGAATAATTGTATTTCGAATATTTTTGCTGATCACTTTTCCTTCCCGAATTATATCTAACACGGTAATATCATAATTCTTATTGATCGCCCGTTCAATAAACGTGCGTCCAACCATGGGGGATTCTTGGGTTACTTTCAATTCTGTTAAATAACCACCCATATGATAACTCTGAGTTAAACTGGTCGTAACTGTTCGTGAAGGTAAAATTAATGGAACGGCAAAAATGATATATAAAAGCCCAATAATTAAAATGAATATTCCATAACGGGAAAATTCAAACATGCCCAGGGGTTCTGCTAGTGTTGTATTAACATAAATTGAATTCACCAGCAGATTTGTTGATGTTCCAACCAAGGTTAGTGTTCCACCAATGATAGCAATATAGCTCAAAGGAATAAGTAGTTTTGACGGACTTAAGTTATATTTTTGAGCCATTCGAATCGTTAAGGGAATGAAGATAGCAACAATTGCAGTATTATTTACAAAAGCAGAAGCGAATGCAACCGATATAAGGAAAACAGACAGTCCCAACAATTTGGAACGTTCAGTTAATTTATTCAACCGAACAACACCGTATTCTAAAATACCGGATTTCTGCATCGCATGGCTCAAGACAAAAAGAACGGCTATAGTGATTACTGCTTGATTCGAAAAACCGCTGATAGCTTCTTCCAGTGTCAAATTTCCTATGACAAGAAAAACGACTAATACCAAAAGCGCTGTTACATCAAGTGGAAAGACCTCTTTAACAAAGAGAACAATCATAAGGGTAATAATACCCAGGACGATGGCGATATCAGGTGTCATATAGTCTATTTTACTTAACTGAAGTTAATCAATCCATATCTAACTGTTCTTTAGTCAGATATTTCTCCGCATATTTTAAGTAAATTTTTTCTTTGACGAACAATTCAAATAAGAATGGATCTACATGGGCATCATTTTTCATAAAACCCATAATACGCATAGCCATGGAGAGAGCCTTTCCTTCTTTATAAGGTCTATCCCTTGCAGTCAAGGCTTCAAAAACGTCTGCAATGGCCATTGCTTTTGCCTGGATGGACATTTCATCTTTTGTTAATCCCATGGGATATCCTGTGCCATCTAATTTTTCGTGATGTCCACCTGCAAATTCAGGAACATTTTTTAAATGATTCGGGTATGGTAGCTGCTGCAGCATATCGATAGTATGGACAATATGGTCATTGATGATTTTTCTTTCCTCGGCTGTCAATGTACCTTTAGCAATGCAAAGATTTTTAACTTCATCATCCGACAAGAAATTTTTACTCTCACCGTTATCTTTCCATCGGTACTTGGCAATTTTTTTCACTCGATCTTTTTTATCTCCGGACATGAATTCACCACCAACATTAGTTGTTTTGACAAAATCCAAATCATCATCCATTTGTGTTATCTTTTCTCTGTACTTTTTGCGAATATCCTTTAAAGCATTTTTTGTTTCCAGTTCAGAAAGAGATGAATCTTTTTCGACCTTTAATTGCCGTTTTAGGAATTTTATTTCCTGGTCTCTTTTCAGTACTTCAAACCTTGTTGAAACTGTATGTACTCGATCGTAAATCGTTTCCAATTTAGTTGCCTTATCCACGACATATTCAGGTGTGGCTACTTTACCGCAATCATGGAGCCATGCAGCAATTTTTAATTCATACATTTGTTTATCTGTAAAATGAATATCTTTAAAGTGTTCATTTTTTGATTCATTCACTGCTTCAGCCAGCATCATGGTTATCTCCGGAACGCGGGAACAATGACCACCTGTGTAGGGCGATTTAGCATCAATTGCAGAGGCAATCAATTTGATAAATGATTCAAAAAGAATTTCCAGATCTCGAATCAGATTTTTATTTGTAATAGCGACTGCTGCCTGGCTGGATAGGGCTTCAACAATGTCTTGAACTTCAGTTGAAAATGGAATCGACTCATCCGTTTTTTTATCTTTCGCATTCAACAATTGAACAACACCAATTATTTCATCTTCATGGTTTTTCAAGGGTACAGTTAAGAATGACTTCGATCGATAACCTGTTTTTTCATCAAATGCTTTCGTACCCGAAAAATCGAATCCTTTTGCTTTATACGCATCCGGAATGTTGACTGTTTCACCGGTTAAACCTACATAAGCAGAAATCATATGTTTATTTGGTTTACCATCATCTTCATAAAGTTTAACAGGATAAAATGGTATGTCCTGTCCGGATGTACCGCCCATATGAAACTTCAAAGAATCTGTCATCATAATTTCGAATCTTAAGCGATTATCATCTGTTTTCATGTACAATGTACCGCCATCAGCATTGGTAATACGTTTAGCTTCCAACAAGATATTCTCTAGCAAAACATTCATATCCTTTTCCTTGGAAAGGGATAAACCAATTTCTGCAAGATTCTTGACCTGTTTTTCAAGATGATTAATATAGAATTGAATATCGCTGGGTACTTTTTTTAGCAGCTTTTTCAATTCAGTTTGTGAGAGATCAAAACTTTGACCATTTGGTTTTCCATTTTTTGAACTCATAATGAAAGCTCTCCTTCGATAAATTTTTGTGAACTTACGTCATTGAAACTTTATGCTCAATAGTATACATCTTCTTGTTTCATTAAATATATCAAACTATTTTCTTCCCTTATTAGGAGTATAGACATGAGACAAAAGAAACTTCTTTTAGGTTTTTTAATTACTTCCAATATTTTAATTGCAGGAGTAACTGGAAAACTTGTTGGCACAATTACTGACGTTTCTACCGGTGAACCGCTTATCGGTGTAAATGTTGTATTAAAAGGAACAGCACTGGGTGCAGCATCTGATGAAAACGGAGATTTTTTCATCCTTAACATCCCTGCGAAAAAATATACTGTTTCAGCATCTTATATCGGCTTTAAGACAACATCTGTTACCGATGTACGCATGAACGCTGATCGTACGACCACAGTAAACTTTGCCCTGGAAATTTCTGCTGTGGAAGGTGAAGAAGTAATCGTAGAAGCAGAACGCCCGGTCATTGTTCGGGATCAAACAGCTACTACTACTACTATTGAAGAAGAAGATTTTGAAAATATGCCCATTAATTCCTATACGGATATTATTGATAATGTTGCCGGTGTAATTGAAAATGATAACGGTGGCGGTGACGACGGCATTCACATTCGCGGTGGCCGCTCCGGGGAAACAGCATATCTTGTCGATGGCTTTTACGTAAAAGATATTATTAGCGGCGGCATGGCCACTGATGTGGCTCGCGGTGGTATCTCTGAATTGTCAGTGATTACCGGTTCATTTGATGCTGAATACGGCCAAGCCATGAGCGGCATTATTAATATCATTACCCGGGAAGGCGGTGCTGAATACGATATGAATTTTAGAGCATCCATGGACCCCACTCTCCAAAATATTTCAAACACTTGGAATACAGGACGTATAGAAGGTACCGCAAGCGGTCCTATTATTCCATTCATGCCAAACTTAGCCACATTTTTTATTTCTGCAGATCGTAAACGTACGGATGGCCGTTTGAAAAATAATTTTCTGCCCTGGGATGTATTAAAGGTAGATGAAAATGGTGATGGTAATTACGATGCAGGCGAATCATGGACAGATATTGCCAATGGTCAATACGATTTTGGCGAAAGATTCAACGACGCCAACCATAATGGTTACTGGGACCATGCTGTATACGACACATCTGGAAATTTAGTTACAGCAGCTGAATCATGGACAGATGTTGCGAATGGTGTATACGATCTTGGGGAGGATTTTGAAGATGCGGATGGAGATGGGGTTTTTGATGGAGATGTTTATGCCTTATCTGATATTGATGGCGACGGTATAGCAGAACCTCTCAAAAAAGGTACCAAAGAAATAACTGGAACTTACAATTGGACAGACAGGCTCATGGGTAAGCTTGTTCTGCGTCCTATTAATAACCTGAAAATAACACTGGGAACCAATATCCAGAATTACGAGAGCCGCGGTTTCAGCATGGACTACCGTCAACTCCCGGAGCGCAGTGCAGTCAGTTGGCAGGAGAGCAAACTCATGTACGGCAGGCTGAATTACACAATCTCTGAAAATATGTTTGTCACACTGTCCTATTCAAAAAACAGGGTGGATAACTGGACAGGACCAAAAGTTCCTAGTGAATCATTTTTAAATGATAATCATGAACTATACTCAAAAATATATATAATTCCAGATGAATGGGATAAATCAATTTTAGATCCTGGTTCTGAATTCGCTTGGATTAGCTATTATGCAGAACCCTATAATGATAATGACGAAGATGGAGCATTCACAGAAGGTGACGATTATGAAGACTTGAACGGGGATGGACAATACAGCTGGGGTGTTTTCTCGCCTTTAAGGGTAGGCGATGCCTATGATAATACCTCCAATTATGAATTCTACGGCAGCTATCCTATTGTTAATAATTCTGGGGATACAATCCGCATGGGCTATTCAACTTATCCCAGCTATTATAATGATTATTCTGAAACAGAGCAGTTGGAAGGAGCCTTAACCTGGCAAGTAAATAAAATTCACCAAGTCAAAACGGGCTATTCTCAAAAGACTCATAAATTATTCAATTTTTCTGCTTCTTGGATTGGCGGGGGATATTACGGCAGTAGTTCCGATGCCTCGTTTATCCTCTGGGAAAAAGAACCGGTAGAGTCATCATTCTATGTACGGGATAAAATGGAATTTAGTGACTTGGTCATCAATATTGGTCTACGTTATGATATACTGGATCCGAGGAGTGAATATGCCGATCCTACTAAAAATATTGGATATAGATATGATGGCCAAGTTCTTGAAACAAGTGACCTGAATTCCATCGACTTCGACGCATTTGCTGCAGGAGACGTTGAATGGGGTTATATTGAAGAAGACGGCTCATTCAGCCCGCCGGATAAAGCAACTGTTAAAAAACAGTGGAGCCCGCGGATAGGCATGGGTTATCCTGTCACCGAAAATACTGCTTTCCATTTCTCCTATGGTCATTTTTTCAAATATCCTGATTATGATAATATGTATGACTATTCGAATTCCGGTGGCATTGGTGGAGAAGGTGTACCATCTGGTTTGGCTGGTTTAAATTCAACTTCGAATCCAAATAATATTTTCGCTCTAACCGGCAATTCGTATTATCCCTTCCCCTTTAGCCTGGGTGACTGGTACATCCCCCCTGTGGGTTCACCCAATATTAAACCGGAGCGGGCCATCCAGTATGAATTTGGACTGCGCACCATGCTTACACCGGAATACTTGATGACATTGACATTATTTTACAACGACCGGCATGATTATATATCGGCAAATATATATGATGCGGATCCCACAGAATACGCTATTTATGAAAATATGGATTATGCGAATTCTAAAGGGTTTGAGTTAGGTTTAAAAAAACTGTTTTCCCAAAATTTCAGCTGGGAAGTTTTCTATGCTTATTCCCGAGCCGAAGGCAATACAAACAATGAAACGTCCAATTGGTATGCAGCATATCTCTCATCCGTATACGGCACACACCCTGTTCATAGAACCATAACCATGGCCTGGGACCAGCCCCATACATTAAATGTGCGTTTTGATTACCAACATCCCAAAGGATTTGGTTTAAATGTATTGGGTAATATGGGCAGCGGCTTGCCTTACACGCCAACGGATGCCCGGGGCAGAAATATTGCTGATGAAAACTCCGGCCGTATGCCCTACACAGCCATATTTGATGCCAAAGCATACTATGACATGAAAATACAAAATATGGCACATGTTCGTTTTTATCTCGATATAACCAATTTGTTTGATAAAGAAAATATTGCGAATGTGTTTAATAATACTGGACAGCCGGATGAAAGTTTGAATCCCAATAGTTCACCTATGTATATTTTTCGACCATATTATTATAGCGCCCCGCGGCACATTGAACTAGGTATAAGCGTAGGATTGAGGTAGAAGATGAATATAAAATTAATATTAGGTCTGTTTAGCATTTGTTTCTTACTGGGTAATAATCCAACGGGACTTTCGAAATTCGATTATTATAACCGTATTATTGCTCCGCAATTTGGTAAGAAACTCCTACCTGATAGGTTAGATAAACTCTCGTCATATGATGATCGCAAGCGCAGTGTACTGGATAAAGGTAATATGGTCTTACGGCTTTCTAACGCGGCTATCTATGGTTATGACCGCTGGGGTTTGTGTCATGAATTTCCTGCCGGCAGCATGCTCAAAGACGGCTGCTGTACCTATTACTGGACAGCATCACCTATGGTAGGAGGACTCATCAATGGTGAGCCCTCTGTAGCAGTTGGTGTTCGTGGGTCAGTGCGGGATCATGAAGAAGAATTTGAACCATTGCCGGGTTATGATGCCGGAACTGTGGATTCAGAAGCCAATTTGGGAATAGCATTTAGTGATATGCCTGAATCCTGGCCGGATTCTTGGCCTATCGAAGATGACCCAACCGGCACGTTCATGTCTGTTATCCATGACATCGAAGGAATTAAGGATACACTATACTTCCCTGGCGTTGAGCCGGAACTTGGCCCAAGTGGCTTTCCCGATGCACCTTGTGGTATTGGTGTTCAAGCCGAGCGGGAAGCTTATTTTGTTGTAACAGATAATGATCCCACTGAAGGAAATACTTTTGCCAGTAATAATGGTGTTGGCCCTCTTAACGTACGTTTTGATGTCTGGGTACTGAATTACTCGCTTTCTTTTGGCAATGATGGTTTAATCTTCATTCAGCAAATGACCAATGTAGGCAAAGATACCATCAAGGATTGTTATGTTGGTATTGCCGGTGATCCGGATGCTCCAGAACAGGGCAGTGCGGAATGGACAGATGATATGGCACTATTTATCCAAAAAGATGACCCTCATATTGCCGATAAACTTGTAGATACAACAGATGCTCACTTATTGTCAAATTTTGCTTTAGTCTATGATAGAGATGATGCTTCAACGGGTTTTAAATCTTCTGGCATTGGCTGGGTTGGTTTAAAATTCCTTGAGTGTACAAAATTCAATAGTGATGGAACCGATTCATCTTACGATGTATCAAATTTTTATACTTACGAATATAGTATGGATTCACAAAGTGATGCCCAGGCTTATACAGAACAAATGCAGCATGGAATACAAACACCTCAAAATATTACTCCCAATGACTATGATATCTATCAAAAACCATATTCATACGGTCCAGATATCACTTGGGTTATTAACGCTGGGCCCTTTGACGTGGCTCCTGGAGAAAAAGTTATTTTTACCTTTGCTGATTTTGTTGGTATAAATGAATCTGACCTCATTAGAAATGCGAAATTATTCCAATCCTTATATAATAATGATTGCTCCACTCCAAAACCGCCTGATCAACCTCTTGTTCAAGTTATAGAAGATGATAGCCAGGTTACATTATTTTGGGATGACCGCAGTGAAGCATCTGTTGATCCAGTTACTTTAAATAACGCTTTTCAAGGCTATCGTGTGTATCGCAGTCATGACCGTGGTCTTAGCTGGGGCAATGTCGTCACCGATTTGAATGGCGACCCAACAGATGTGTATCAACCACAGGCTATCTACGATATATCTGACGGCATTACGGGTGCTTTTGCTATGTCGGATCCACTGATTTACTATAATCTTGGTGTGGACGGAGGATTACAATACTCTTACGTTGATAATAATGTTGTGAACGGATATGAATATTGGTATGCAGTTTCCGCGTATGATGGCCCGGATGACTGGGCCGGATCTGTTGTAGACCCTTTAGAAAATTCCAGATCGAAAAATGCCTACGCCAGTGATGTAGATAATACTGTTGCTGCTATCCCTCAAAAGGAAGCAGCAGGATACACCGCAGGTACTTTTAGCGTAACCCATACTGGTGAATCTGATGCAATTTTAGATGCCGTGACAGCTGTTCCATCTTCCCTGGAATTTCTCGGCCTTGAAGTCATTCCAGATGACTTTACAAGCAAAGGACATACATATACTGTAACATTTGGTGATACAGTCCTGTATGATACTACAGAGGTCACTGGTGATAGCAGTTATACGGTTATGGATACCATAGCAGCAAACTATTGGACGGTTTATGATCAAGATAGAATGGAAACAGTTGTAGAAATGGACACATCTGATATTTCACTTGGTATTCTTACTCATGTAATTGATGGTTTCATTCCGCTGTTCTCTGATGCTAGTTGGTCAATTAATACTTTTACGTCTGCAGAAACAACTACAGATGCTGATACAAGCACATCAATTGTTTTTGCCGGGCTTAATCCAGGATCAAATGATGGTACATTTGCCGGATTTTTAGAAAATCTTCCTGTAAACCAGCCGGAAAGCAAGCCTGCTGTGACTGAATTACAACGAGATCTGGAATTTCGTTTTGGCGAAAGTTCTATAGCTTGTTATTTTAACTCAACACTCTCTACAGTTGATACGATTGGCATTCCTTTCTCTCTATGGTCAACTGAAGAAGATAAACAGCTTAGCTGTTTAATCTACCAAGCTGCAGGAAGTAAGCCCATCATAGCAGCAGTGGATGAACAGCCTGGTGTTTATGAATTCACGAAAAATGTATTCATCATGCCCGTCTATGAAAATTATAATGCAGAGATAACGCATTTGCAATCATTTGATTATGCGGCAGATGCTGGATTATTTGGCTGGATGATGTCTTTCAATAAAAACAGTACACTTTTTGAAAGCGGAAATATTTTTACAGTATCCTTTCTGAATCCACTGCTGCCTGGCGCAGACGTCTATACGATTACAACTGTGGCTGATGATTATGTTCTGGAGAGTGGCGACCTGGAAAATATCCTTGTTGTTCCTAATCCGTACAAAGCAACTTCAGCGTATGAATCAGTTTCTTTTGAGCGGGAATTACAGTTTCATAACCTACCTGAAAAATGTGTGATTCGAATCTATAATACTGCTGGTGAAATGGTTCAGATTTTAAAGCATGATGAAAGCAGTGATGGCTGGCGCGGCCCCAACATTGAAGCATGGAATCTGCAGACCTACAATATCCAGGAGATTGCATTCGGGGTTTATATCTTCCATGTTATTTCAGATGAAAATGAATTCGTAAGCAAATTTGCGGTGATAAAATGAAGAAACTTATACTTATATCCGCCCTGCTGGTCGGGATGGCCAGTGCACAGTTTGATAACGTCGGCACATCAGCTGCGAACTTTTTAAAGATCGGAGTTGGCAGCCGTGCCGAAGGAATGGGTGGTGCATTCACTGCACAAGTTTCTGACGCCACTGCATTGTATTGGAATCCTGCTGGTTTAGCTCATATTAAGCAACCGCAAGTGGTTTTCAATTATTTTGACTGGGTCGCAGATATGCAATACAATTACCTTGGTCTTGCTATACCTGCAGGTCGCAGAGGAACGTTTGGAATGAGCCTCATCTATTTTGATATGGGCGACATGATAAAAACGACTGAATTATCACCATATGGAGATGAGGGAACATTCAACGCTAGTGATTTTGCTGTTGGTTTAGGATATGGTATCAATGTCAGTGACCGTTTTGTGGTTGGTGTCCAGGCAAAACTCATTAGAGAAACAATCTCATTTTCTTCTGCTTCGGCCTTTGCTGTGGATGCCGGATCACAATATCTGACAAATTTCTATGGTCTTCGGATCGGCATGTCCGTGTCCAACTTTGGTACAAAAATGAGATTATACGGCACTGATAATAAGGTCGACGTAGATGCTTACGAGGATCTGGATGCCAATCCGGACGTCGTGGCTCATTTGAATACGGATGATTGGTCTCTTCCCATGGCATTCCGTTTTGGAATGTCCATAACACCGATCGGCAAAGAAGGAATTATCAAGCAGGATTTTGCAGAAGTGACTGTTAACTGGGAATATTTTGATCCACGAGACTATAATCCTTATTATATCCTCGGATTTGAAGCGAAGGTAATGGATGTCTTCTATCTCCGTTCTGGCCTGCAATTTAAATTCATGCAATTCTCCGATGACTTAAGTGATGAAACTGCAGATCAGAAGTACCAAGATGCAATTGATAGTGAAGATGGTTTCGGCTACGCTCAAAATATGTCCTATGGATTTGGCATAGATACAGATAAAATATCTTTTGTCCCTGTAAAATTGCGCATTGATTATTCTTTTTCAGATTTAGGTTTATTAGGTCCTGTCAATAGGTTGACATTTACAATTAATTTTTAGTTAAATAACTTATTTATAATTAAAAGGCCATCTGTTGATGGCCTTTTTTATTATAATTCAATTCAACTCCATCAAAATAAACACCGTAATTTTGGATATGGATATTCAGTCAAAATCTGTTCAGGAATTTGTAAATATTGCTGAAAAAAATGCACCTGATATTAACGATCTATTTCAATTAGCTAATGATCTTTTTGAAAAAGACACTGAAAGAAGGACAATCCATACATTTCTGAATCTAGGTCACCTTCCAAGTGTCAATTCTACCATTGCTGAAAATAATCTTGTGGAGGATTGGTTAGAATTATTAATCAAACTGATTGTTAAATCTAAATACTCATTTGGGCATCTTTTTTATAACCGTGCAAACATGTACAAGCACAAAGTACTATTTCATGAATTTCATAATGGCAAAGTGGTCAATCATACCTATGAAGATATTTGGGAGAAATTGATAAAAACAGCTGGAGCTTTGAATCACTTTGAAAATTCAATTCAAGGAGATATGCGTGTTGGAATTTTAACGCCAAACTGCCTGCGTGGTGCCATTATAGATTTAACCTGTTTATCTTTTCATTTTCCTGTTATACCCATTCCGGCGAATGCGAATAAAAAAGATATCGATTTTATTATAAAACACAGTGGTATAACACACTTGTTTATTGATGAAGAACTTCATGCTGAATTAAAAGACGTACTTATTTACAATCGCAACAAGATAACTATTGTCAATTTAATCGAAAAAGATTGGCATGCTTTTGTTGCAAAAGGAAAGCAATCTAATCCTTTAGATGTTTTAAAACGCATTGGACGCACTAACATGGAAGATATCGCAACTATTATGTATACATCCGGAACGACCGGAGAACCAAAGGGTATTACGTTCACTCAAAAAAATATGATTACAAAACGATTTGCTCGTGCCCTGGCACTAACGAAGTTGGGTCCACAGGACACATTTTTATCCTATCTTCCTCTTTATCACACATTTGGTCGATTTCTTGAATTGCAGGGCAGTATATTTTGGGGGGGATCCTATACATTCGCAGAAAATTCATCTTTTGGTGCTCTAAGAAAAAACTTTTTAGAAATTAAACCATCCATTTTCATAAGTGTACCCAAACGCTGGACACAACTGTATGATTCTATTCAATCTTTAGCTGCTGACCATTTAGATGAAAATCGGATTGTGCGCAAAGCGATTAAAAAGATTACCGGCGGAAATTTAAAATGGGGGTTATCTGCAGCCGGATACCTGGACCCTGATATTTTCCAGTTCTTTCAAAATAATAAAGTACAATTATTGAGCGGATATGGGATGACAGAAGCAACGGGCGGGATTACCATGACTTACCCGAATAAATATACTGTTGATTCTGTAGGTCAGAAACTTCCGGGAATAGATTTACGGATTTCTGATGATGGTGAATTATTATTAAAAGGCCCGTATTTGTCTTCATACTATTATAATAAACCCCTTATTTCAAGTACAGTTGACGGATGGTTTCATACCGGGGATATTTTTATGGAAAAAGATGGACATTATTTTATTAAAGACCGTAAAAAAGAAATTTATAAAAATGCTGCCGGGCAAACTCTTACACCACAAAAGATAGAGAATATGTTATCAGAATTTGATGCTATTAAATCAGCATTTCTAGTTGGCGATCAAATGAATTTCAATACAGTTTTAATTTTTCTCGATGAAGAATATTTGAAAAAACATATTCCGACAAGAGACCCTGCTAAAATTAGGTCAGTCATTAGTGCATTGATTCAATCTGTGAATGGTTTTCTTTCTCCATTTGAACGAATCGTTAATTTTGGTGTCATCCCCAGGGATTTCAGTGCTGATAAAGATGAACTCACTCAAAAAGGTACTTTCAAACGTAAAAATATTTTGGAGAATTGGGTTGATATCATTAAACCTATGTATGCACCAGACCAAACAAATATTGAGTACAAAGGTAAAGTTATTTCTTTTCCAAATTGGTTGTTGAAAACAATGAATTTTGTTTCACAAGATATTTCCTGGAGCGGTAGATATTTAAAGAATGAAACTCTCGGACTTAAATGCAAATGCCAATGGCAGAATGAAACGTTAATGTTGGGAGAATTTGAATATCAAGTATCCTCCAATAATTTAGATCTAGGAAAAATTCTGATTGATCCTATTTTATGGTTGGGTAATAACGAACTTGCAATCTTTTTTGGAAATGTCTTATTTAAATTATTTCCATATAAAAATTCGGATGATGTGCAGTTACTATCACGCAAATCCTCTCAACCTTTACAATCCCAAGTAATCCAAACTGATTTTGATGAATCAGCTACAATAGAAGATCTTCATATGGGTACTATGCTGCTCATTCAAAATCAGCAGAATGGATTGGATTATTTTAAACATATCTTTACTCAAAAAGAACTCGAATTGAAAAAAATAGGTATTAAAGTACTTAAAAGTATGTTGGAAGATTCAAAACTGAAATTCAGCAGATTGATTTTCAATACTTTAATTCCACATTTATATAAAGACCAATTTATTTTTCCATTAAAAAATCTTTTCAAACGACATCAAAAGGAGAAAAAACTACGCTCTTTCAATTTTGACATAACTCAATTGGACGTTCAACATGTAAAAGCACTTATAAAAGAATTGATCTCACATAGGATCCAAACAAATTTGTCCAGTTCGCAGCAGGCATATGTTCGCATGCTCATGAGCCAAGTACTAAAATTAGCCCATATTCATCCTGCACAATACACACATATTAGACATGAACTTACCTCCTGGAAATTACTTTCATCAATTGAAGCATTAGGGCAAACAGCTGCTAATTGCATAACAACTTTAACAAAACATTTTATAGAAATGATTGGAGAAGTCGATGTCCAAAGTGTCGATCCTGAAACAGACTCTGAATATTCCTGGTTCGATATACTTGAATTTGATAATGTTATACCAAATGAGGAAAAGGAATTTTTATTGAAATTATTCCAATCTCATCCCATCGTCAAAGAAGCTATATTTCTCATCACAGGATATAAACTACCCCATCTAGAAAATATACCTAAAAAAGGAATCTGGATTACTCCAATGATCACCAATATACCGATCCAGCATTATCGAATACTTACAACACTGAAGGATGGCAATTCATACAATTTTATTTTAAATCATTTTCCAGAATCCTCAAAAATTGAAATAGAAAATATGGGTGATTGGCAAATTGTAAAAAGTACCGGATTAACATCAATGAAGGTTACAAATAATTTTCTCTGTTCCTTTCCAAATTCAGGTATTATTATTTCTGAATACGACACCAAAGCGAATGTTGCAGCTTATTTACTTCATCATGAAAAGGAATTGAACAATCCAAAACTCCGTGACCGTTGGGACATGCGTTGGCTACATTTTGGATGGAGTGGCTTACAAGGTTATATCAACCATTGGGCAATGACTCATTTTCAATTCACTTTAATTGATCCATCAATAAAAAATGTAGTTGTATCAGAATTTGATTATGCAACAAATGTTCGAATCATTCACTCTTTTTATCAAAAACCTGTCAAGTCTAATTTGGATTTCATTACTAAACTATACAGTGCATTAATCATTGAAACTGAAAAAAGATTTAAGGGATTAAATCATATTCTCAATTGGGAAATTGTATTAACATGTATTTTGCAGGCTGTGGGTAAAGAAAAGGGATTAGTGATTTTGAATCAAATAGCGAATGAAGTTGGATCTAAAGACATTTATGGATTAAATCTAGCACACGTAAATGAATACATTTCTGAAGTAGAAGCGTACGGCTATATTCCAAAATCTGTTATTTTTGCTGCTCTACGATTTCAAAGGTGGATGGATTTGAATCCTGAAGCTACAATTGAATTGCAATGTAATATTCTTCAAGAGATGTATAATGATTATAGGTTGAATACCTTTTATACCTCTCATCCCGAAATTCGACTTCGCTTTTTTTTACTCACGTGTTTTGCAGACCATGATTCTTTTGTGGCAAAGAGATTATTTGAACTTTCATCACAACTACATCATCACGAGATTAAATCATCTGAATTAGATATTAATATTCATGCATTAGCAAAAGAACCAAATTGTTCAAAAGAAGATATTTATTTCCTCACGCGATTAATTTATGAGCATGTGGATTCAGCAAATTATGCTGAATTGATCACCAGGGCCACCGATCAAAAAAAGTTAGATCTCGCAGTTAATGTGAAAAATAATGATGGCAGAATTTTTACAATAAGGCCGCCATTCAAGCCCAAGGAGATTGCAAATTTTTTCGACCTACTTCTCTCTTATGATTTAACGGTTCAATTTGGTGAAGACCATGATTTTCTGATAGTCTTTTCAGCAAATAAAGCACTGGTTGGTGGTGTATTTTGGAAAATGATAGATAAGAATACAGCGCATCTAGAAAAGATTGCAATTCATAAAAAATTTGCAAAAAATGGCTTGGGAGATTTGTTAATGAACGAAATGATTCATCGAGTTAAAAAATCCGGTGTGACTTACCTAACTGTTGGATTAATGGAAACCGAATTTTTTCAGCGATTTGGCTTTAAAGAAGATGAATCAATTTCCGAATACGTAAAAGAATTATAATCTAGTAAAGCATTAAATATATTACCACACCAGTCACAGAAACATAAAGCCATACCAGAAAAGTAATTTTAGCTATTTTCCTATGTTTTGATTTTTGATCTGTCCAACCACGGTAGAGAGTAATTAAAGCTAATGGAGTGATAACTATCGCAAGTAAAATATGTGTAATTAATATAAAATAGTAAAATGTTACAAATTCACCTGAATATAATTTTGGTCCGCTTTTAAACCAGTGGTACATCACATAGCTAACTAAAAACCCAGCAGATGTACCAAAAGCAGTAAGCATTATTTTCTTATGCTTTTCTCTTTTTTTCTGGCGGATAAAAACATATCCTGTAATCAAAAGTATTAAAGTAATTCCATTTAGAAGAGCATTGACGGTAGGTAAAAAACTAACATCTAATGTCCCTCCTATTCCATCAGGCCGTGGACCAAAAATTAAAAATGCTACTGCTGCTATGATCAGAATGGATACTATATATATTATGCTCAACCAAAACCGATCTGCCCTCATGAAAACTGACATATTTATGTTTCTTTTTTAAGACGCCTGATATCTTTTTTCAATTCTTCAATATCTTCTATTTCAGTACCGATATAATAACCGCGTATATTCATTTCTTTATCCACCAAGGCAAAACGAGTACTATGAAATACGATTTCTTCCATATCACCCATTTTAAAACCATTCACAATTATTGATTGAATATCTTCATAAGGAGCTGTCAAAAAGTGCCATTGTTCTGTGTTAGCATTGTATCGTTCAGCATAATCAGCCAAAACTTCAGGAGTGTCGTAATCCGGATTTACTGTATAGCTAACAGTTCTAATACTTTCATCTTCAATGAATTCTTGGTGAACTATAGCCATTTCATTGCTCATAACAGGACAAGGCCCGGCACAAGTCGTAAAAATAAAATCTGCTACCCAAATATTGTCTTTTAGATCAGAAGACCCAAAAGATTCATTATTTGAATTGGTCATTACAAAATCAGGAATACTACCCAAAACAGGTAATGGTTCTTCTTTTTTCAGCCATAATAGTCCAATCACAATTCCGACAACAATACATATGATGAAACGGTTCTTCTGGGATATCATATTATTTTATCAAAGACAATCAATAATAGTAAACCGGGAAGGTATAACACTGATGATCTTAATAATAGTTTTGCGCTATTATTTGTTTTTTTACGAGCCAAAGGTACAGCTGAAATTAAATATAAAACTGATAGGATTAAAACTCCTGATAAATACACAAATCCAGAACTTCCATATAGATAAGGGGAAATCGAAACCGGAATTAACAAAGCAAGGTGCCAAAATATCTGTCGTATTGTCCTTTTACCGTCTGGCTCAATTACAGGGAGCATTTTAAAATTCACTCTGGCATAATCTTCTTTACACATCCAAGCAATTGCATAAAAATGAGGGTGTTGCCATAAAAACATAATAAAAAATAATGGCCAGGCACTAAAGTCTAAATGACCTGTTGCTGCCGCCCAGCCACCCAAGAGAGGAATCGCACCGGGGATAGAACCAATAGATGTATTTAACCATGTAATTTTTTTCATTGGTGTATAAACCAAAACATAGAGAAAAGCAGTCAGAATGGATAAAAATCCTGTTAATGTATTCACTTTCCAAACGAGTAGAGTTGTTCCTGATAATACAAGCATTATTCCAAACATAAGAGCATTACTTGGTGAAATTATCCCCGCAGGTATGGGTCTATTTTGCGTCCTTTTCATTAGACTATCAGCATCTCTTTCCAAATAATGATTTAAAGCTCCCGCTCCACCGGAAGATAAAGCAGTACCAATTAATGTTATTATCAGAGTTAACCAGGATTCAATACCATTTCCACCCAAATAGTATCCTAATACAGTAGTAATAAGCACTAATGACATTATATTTGGTTTTGACAACTCAATATAAGCTTCTAAAATTGATTTTGCCGGTTGTTTGATTCTCTTCATCTATGTGCTACCCTTTTAAAAATGATAAATCCGACAGTCTTAATAATAGCAAAAAACATAATCCCATTACGGCAGCTCCATTTAAAACATGAAAACTGGTTATGAATGGGCCTTTTACTGTCCAAATGGTAATTGCACCCAACATAATTTGAACTACAACAAGAAAATCCAATAAATAAAGATTACCTTTTACAGTTTTTGAATAATTGTTTTGTTTATGAATTATCTTATAATGTGTTACAATCATAAGAATAAAAATAATAAGAGCTCCCAACCGATGAGTTAAATGAATAAGCACTTGATAAAATAAAACATCAGGCAAATCCATTTCAAAACGCCAATTATTAATTATATTTACCAGGGTCTCATTTAAAACCGGGAACCAGTAACCTGCCATTTTAGGAAAGTCATATATTGCCAATCCTGACTCAGTATGGCGCATCCATGCTCCCAGAATTAATTGCAGATAAACAGTAGCCAAAAATAATATTACAATAGATCTGTTGTCATCATGAATATGATGCTTTTCACTGAATTCTTTTGATAATAAATATGCTATAAGTATTACTACTAATAAAAATGTCTGGGCGATTACACCATGAAGTAATGATACAATTGCAGGTAAAAATAACAAAACAGTTAACCCGCCTAACAATCCTTGAATAATAACCAAAGCCAATGCACTATATCCCAGTATTTTTACCGGTTTTCTAGATTCTTGTATTCCTAACCAAATTGCTATAACCAATGTTAATGCACCCACAAAAGTTGCAATCATTCTATGGCCATGTTCATAAAAAATACCACCAACCATATCAGCCCAAGGATATGCGAACATCTGGTATCCATAGGTTGTAGGCCAATCCGGAACAGAGAGACCAACTTCAAAACTTTTAACCAATGCACCGGCAAATATCAAGAATAATGTGACTAATACAAGGACCTTAGAAAACCAGCGCAGGTTTTTTGAATGAACTGTTATCATAAACGGATTATTTATCTTTTTTAATAAACTTGTGGTATACTGAATATTTGACAATTTAATGTCAGGAAAATTGTAATAATGAGTCGATATCTCGACTTAATTTTTTAATATCTTTATCTTTATCAGGTTGATAATATCCCCTGATATTTCCAGTTTTATCTACCAAAATAAAAGGAATAGAATGACCTTCTTCCAGTAGTTTTTCACTTAAATGAAATCCCTCCATTCCAAGTTGAAAAATGCTCCCTTTGTCGCTGTGTACTATTTTAGAGTTACTATGTTTCATTTTGATTTGTGAAGAGTTTGTCAGGATTGTTAATGCTTCTACACCAGATGGTAATTCAGGGAAATCTGCTAATGGATCATTACTAAACTGGACTACCCAGATTTTTCCAATAATATCATTATAATTGAAATCTTGTCCTTGGGTATCTATTAAATGAAATTCCGGTAATCTACCATAGAAAATTGATTGTACATTTGATGAGCTTTCTCTAACAACTAAAAAAATACCAATACAAAAGGCCAGTACAGTCCAGCCTAGAGCTATTATCCCTTCCTTCTTCAAACAGACTTATCCTTCTTCGAATTACTGTGTTTTACGACCACAGCAATAAATACACCAGCTACTGCAAATGGTGCACCAAGTAAAACAGCTACCGGGACAAGGATATCAGACAATTTATTATCCTGCCCAGCACAGTAGGGGCAGGCAGCTGCAACTGCAGGAATAATAAACAAAAGAATGAATACACTTATCTTTTTCCAGTTAAACTTTCTTCTTTGGAATAGCATTTTGTTTATTGTTCTTTTTTCAACAATTATAAATTGCCAAGATTAAATAGCCCATCTAAAAGGCAGATCATACATCAATGCCCACGCAAAAAGAATAGCTGCAGGAATTGGTATAAATAGAATCCGACGGAGCACTTTTGTTTCATAACGAAGATGCATGTAAATCATAGCAACAAGCATCATTTTTGTTATGGCAAATGCAAAAAGCAAAACAATTTGACTCATTTTTGCAATAGGCATTTGATAGACACCTAATTCCAGCACGGTAAGAACTGTTAATGCAACTGCATTGTAAAAGTACGTTTTTTTATGATCTTTATCCATTTTATTACTCCTAAATCAAGTATATCACTGTAAAAACAAAAATCCAAATTAAGTCAACAAAATGCCAGAAAATTCCCAGAATTTCTACTTGGTCAGTATCGTGAGCAGTATAACGTCCTTGATTTGCCGCATATAGAATACAGGCAATATAAATAACGCCAGATAGAACATGTAAACCATGAAAACACGTTGTAGAATAAAACACAGCAGCATAGATGCTCGTGCTGGGTATAAAGCCATCCAGAATAAAATGATAATATTCATATACCTGAATCCCCAGAAATACCAATCCACCTGCCAAAGTTAGGGCAAGATATTTTTTTAATCCTGACTGACTTCCTTTTTCCAAAGAATTCAGAGCCATTACCATTGTAAAGCTCGTACAAATCAGCAGAAATGTATTAAAACCAGTTAAAGGAATATTTAATAAATCTCCTGGATTTGGCCATGATGGTGCTGTCGCTCTTAAAGCTGCCCCACCAATCAGTAAACCGCCAAAGGATAAACCATCCATGATAATGAATAACCACATTCCAAGTTTGCCAGTAGTAGCTTTTCCAAACGGATCTTTAATTGCTAATGCTTCACTCATATGCTTGTTTCCTTCTTGATTGTATTCTCAAATAATAAAAATTGAAATGAATAGACATATCCATAGAAAATCCAGGAAATGCCAAAGTAATCCAACAAGTTTAATGGGATGTATTTCTACTGTACCTGCAACTCCAGTCGATCTAATAATTGCCCAGGTCAAAGCAATAATAGCGGCAATTATATGCAGACCGTGCATGCCAGTCAGCATATAAAAAACAGAACCAATAATGTTTGACTGAGCTGTCATTCCAGAGTCAATCAGAATTCGCCAAAGATTCAGTTGAGTTAACAGAAACACTATTCCTAATCCCAATGTCAAACCCAACCATTGTCTTACTTGGCGGCAGCGATCTGCTACTGCATACTGCTGCCCTTTATAATAGGTCCAACTGCTACTCATTAAAATGACTGTATTGATAACACCTAATGTAAAGGGTAAAGAACCTGTCCCCGGTTTACTCCACATACCGAATTGTATCCGCAATATTGAATAGCTTACAAATAACGCCACAAAGAGCATTGTAATTGAACCCAATACAACCAGCACACCGAGAACAGAAGTAAATTCATCCGTTTTGACTTTTGGTTTTATTACTTGGGTGCTCATTATTTTTACCTCTAGTTATAATCCCTAATATTGGTTAAGTAGGCATTGGCTCGGATTGAGCAATCCAATCCCTGTCTTTTACAGCCGGATTACTATATTCATGTGGGCCATTATATACCGTGGGTGTTGTTGCAAAATTCCCATGAGGGATAGGACCCTCTAATGTCCATTCCAGTGTATTTGCTTTCCAGGGATTTGCTTCAGCTTTTTCACCATTAATTATTGAATTTATAAAATTATAAGCAAAGATCAACTGGCTAAAACCCAAAATAATGGCAAAAATAGTAATGCTAATATTCAAATCACTAATAGGAGCCAAAAATTCATATTCACTTGGATTATAAAGTCTGCGGTGTTGTCCTGCATATCCCAGAACCATCATGTTGAAAAACACATAATTCAATGGAATAAAAGAGACCCAAAAATGAATTTTTCCAAGGAGGGGATTCATTTTTTTGTTAAACATTTTTGGAAACCAAAAATAAATAGCTGCTAATCCACCAAACAATACAGATGCTGCCATCGTGTAATGAAAATGGCCAACAACGAACATAGTATCATGGAGATAGATGTCGGAGGTCACAGTAGCATTATATAATCCAGTAAGACCGCCCAAACCGAAAACCCATATTACACCCATGGCAAACAACATGGGCGGATCAAAATGAAGATTCCCGCGCCACAGCGTTCCCAGCCAATTTAGAAAGAAAATTGAAGATGGAATACTGATGAGCAGTGTTAAAAACATAAATGCTTTCCCTAGTAGCGGGCTCATTCCTGTGGTATACATATGATGTCCCCATACAATAGAACTTAATACCACTATGGTACACATGCAGATTACCGTTACTTTTGCACCAAAAGCTGGTTTCCGGGAAAACACTGAGAGCAGTTCAGATACTATACCCCATGCTGGCAGTATTAAGATATATACTTCAGGATGTCCAAAAATCCAGAAAACGTGTTGGTAAAGCAATGGATCTCCTCCTTCAACCGTTGCCAGTCCACCAGCAATAAAAAACTGAGTGCCTATTGTGCGGTCTAACAGTAATAAAATTAATCCGGCGGCAATAATCGGTACAAAAATTGCATTCATGATGGATGTAAGCCACAAGCCCCAAACTGATAGAGGCATTTTAAAATAGGTCATTCCAGGAGCTCTCATCCGCACAACAGTAATAATATAATTAATTGCGCCCATCAGTGTTGAAGTACCTGCTAATGTTAAAGCAAGGGTCCATAACGTTTGCCCTTCTCCAGCTATTCCTCCTACAGGTGTACTGAGTGGCGGATAAGATGTCCATCCACCTGCCGCTGCACCTTCAGGGAGAAGATAGGAAGCTAACAATACAATACTTGCTAAAAACATTGTCCAAAATGAAATCATATTCAATCTTGGAAAGGCCATATCCGGTGCACCAATCTGTAGGGGAATGATAAAGTTACCAAAGGCACCTATTAACATAGGTGTAATAGCCCAGAAAATCATGATTGTGCCATGCATTGTAAATAACACATTATAATGATCAGGTGTCATGAGCCCGCCTTCGTAGAATAAATTTCCCAGTAAATACCAGGGTAATGGCTGTTCTGGGTAAGCTAATTGCCAGCGAATCAACAAAGCTTGAAAACCGCCAAAAGCTAGGAAAAATAGACCCAGCCATAGAAATTGCTTGGCAATAACTTTATGGTCAGTTGAAAAAATATATTTTGTCCAAAATGTTTGTTCGTGATGTTCAGACATTATTGTATCTCCTTCCAGGTCCAGCCCCATTCCTTAGGGATTTCTCGATTATCTTCATCTACTTCTGTATCCCAATCATCCCAATCATCATCATCTTCCTGGGGTGCATTATCGGCCAGCCATTTTTCGAATGCTTCCTGGCTTTCTACAGTTAAATATCCCTTCATTCGATAATGTCCATTACCACATAATTCCGCACATGCAATTTCAAATTTGCCGGTTTCAGTTGCTTGGAACCACATAGCGTTCACCATACCTGGCGTGGCATCCTGTTTAACACGGAAATTAGGGATATAAAAAGAATGAATCACATCAAATGGTGCAATTTGAATGAGGATTGGAGTATTTACAGGAACATGCATCAGGTTTTGCGCTGGAACAACATCATCTTCAGTATTGAACTTTCCATCACTGCCAGGATAACGAAAATTCCAGGCAAACTGCTGTGGCATCACTTCTACCTTGACGACATTTTTACCTTTAGGAAAATTCCAAAAAGCTTCTTTCAAATCCCTGAATGACATAGCTTCTATAACAGTATCTATGGAAAAGAAAACTAGCAAACCCATTGCTATGGTAGCTAAAACATGTTTTTTTGTATCGCCTTTATCATAGACTGCCGTATGACCAGGTCGTGTACGGTATTTGAAAATGAAAAAGATCAGTGCTAGAATTACGATACTGAAATAAATGGTAATGACTGTATCTGTATATTGAATTACGTTATCTATTCTATACCCATCCAATGATACATCTTTAGGAGGGTCAATGTACCAAATACCCCAAGCTGTCCAAGTAATATTCTTGGTTTTTGACTTGATTTTTTTCAGCCAGATTTTCATTGTATTTTTAACCATCTGTTATCTCCATGTTTAGTAAACTAATCATATTATAATTTGGCTTAACTAACACCAATATTTTCTGTTAAATACTTTTTATACATTTTTTTGTTTTCGGTAGCCAATTGCTCAATTGTTTTACCACTTAAAACATTCAACATTTTATCTTGTGCTTCCCGCCATACGAGATGCATAGGACAATAAGGGGTTCGATGACAAAAATCCGGGCCAATTAAGCATTGATTCAAGAAAATTTTTCCTTCTATACCTTCAATTACATCTAACAGTGTTATATCACTTCCCGATCGGGCTAACTGAACACCGCCACCTTTACCCCTAAGGGAGTAGACAAATCCAAGTTTTACTAAATTTCCCATTATTTTTCTTAAAATGGATTCCGGTATTTCCTGTTTTTTAGAGATTTCAGAAATGTGAGTAATTTCTTTTGCTGCATGTGAAGAAAGATGCACCATTGCCCGAATGGCATATTCAGCTGTCATTGAAAGTCGCATAATGTTTTACATTTATTTGTATTTTTTCATTAAAATAATTATTTTATAACAAATATGACTTTATTAGTCATATTTATGGTGAAAATAATAGTTATTATAATTTTTATTCTCAAGTTTTATAAACCCTGGAAGTGAATTAAAAACTAGCGGATTATTTTACTTCTTTTTAGATGGTTTTTTAAAAGTGAAATCTGCGTTTGTAGCACCATCACTGACAGTAACTGTTGCCGTTTGAATTCCTAGTCTTTCGTGCCATGCTTCAATAACATATTCACCAGAACTTAAACCAGATATTGAATATGTACCATCATCACCGGTTACTGCAAAATATGGATGATCAAATACACCTATATAAGCAATCATCCATGGATGAACATCACATTTAATTTTAAAAGGTTTTTCTGATTTTTCAAATTGTGTTGTGATTTTCTTTTTAAACTTCGGCATTGCTTTATTGAATTCACGATTAATTTTTGGCAGTGCATGGACATTGTGCATAATTCCATCATTATTTAAAATATCTACAACCTGTCCTGCCATTACTGCAAGAACATGTGGACGATAAACACAACCTTGTTGATCAAGCACTACTTTTTCAGATGGTGGATTGTGAGAACCACTCAACCCCTCTTTTACAGAAACAATTATATTTTTTACACCTCCGCTTTCATCAACTATCAACCATTCAGATGTTGGAGGTACTTCATTATTAGATACACATATTGGATCTGCTTCCAGTTTAAGTTTTTTCATTCTTGGAGTTTTACCCTCAAAACTAATTTTACCTGATATTTCCCCGGCAAATGTTTGAGTAAGCAAACCAATTACAATGGTTGTTATTAATGTTATTTTTTTCATTTTATCCCTCTACTAATTATTAACTACTAAATAATTTATACAAATTTCTTGTAAAAAAATATAATTAATCTAACCTGATAGTCATGCAGGACAAAAGTCCTGCATGACTTATACCATATTTATTGTTTATTCAGGTGCTCCTGCTTCTAACCACAGTCCGATTAAATCAACTGCAGTCACAATTTCACCATTAACAGGATCCCATACATCAGGGCCATCCCTATTTTCTTCACTTAATAGAAATGGAGCATCGGGAGGCATACGGTTATCACGCATACGATGTTTAAGCCGGCTGCTGCCCCAATCAATTTCAGCTGTAGAAGTTAGAGTTGTTTTGGTTCCGTTTAATATAGGATGTTCACCACCGTCAGCGCCATAGATAAACCCATCATAGTCGGAAAGATCCATCAAATGGTAGGATTCCTCAATATTACCCCAATGGCATTCAACACATGATGTGCTACCATCAAACCACATACTTCCATCTGTAAAGAAAGGAAGGACATCATTGTTGAATGTTAAGTTATCTTCTCCACCATATGAAAATGGGTCATCACCGCCTACAGTCAAATCACCGCCAGCTTTGAGGTCTTCTACCCAAGCTTCAACAAGACCAAGGGCATTCGGAACATTATCCGGGTCATCCCAGCTTGTGTATTGGATAGGCCTGATTGGCTGCGCGTGACCATCTACAAATTCCAGGTCTGGACCTAAGCGATTGCTCTCATCGCGCCAGAATTCCCAAGCCGGGGCTTGAGGCATACGGTTATTACGTAAGCGTGATTTAAGCATAGCATTACTCCAGTCGTAGTCAGTGGCACCAGTTACGCTTTCGCCAAACAATGGATGACCACTGCCTACCAAATTATCCGGATCAGGGTCTGCACCATACATAATTCCTTCGTACGTACCAAGGTCCATTACGTGTTTGGAATGGAGTTCTTCTTCGTTATTTGCATAATGGCACCAAGTACAAGCATCTGCACCTGGAAACCAGAAGTTATCTGCTGTCATCATGGGTGCAATATCCAATGCAAAACTGTAATCTTCACGAGTTGACTTCGTTACAGTTACGATTGCATTTGCATTGGCACCGGAGGTTTGTCCTTTAACACTAATGAATGCAGTTCCTTCAGATACACCTGCTACTGTACCGTTGGAAACAGTTGCTATATCCGTATCACTGGATTCCCAGGTATAGTCATTGTCTTCGCCGTTTTGTGTAGAAACTGCGATATCAACACTAGACCCTGCAGCAACTGATGCCAAAGCCGGGCTAACAGTGAGGTATGTTCCTGTACCATCAACACCCGCTGGTCCTTCACAGGCCATGTACATCAGCCCTAAAAGCAAACAACTTACTATTTTGTTTTTTGGCATTTGTACCTCCTTAAGGTAGGTTGTTTTTCTAATAAGCAATTCTCATTAGAACTCTCTTATTGAGAAAAAGAATTTAAATCTTTTCGCTGTAAATACAATTGATGAAATAAAAATCTTAATTCATCAATTGTTTTAAGTTTTCTCATTAGAAAAAGAATTGAGTTTCTATAAATATCTGGTCTTCATTTTCTGAATTATAGATTTCAAGGGATGGGGCAGTTCGATAGCGGTAAAATGCTGATACTTGTAAAAACTGTACCGGGAATATTTCCAGCCCGAATGTCCAACGATCTAATTCGTCGGATTTCCATTTTGACATTGGATCAAATTTATCGTAAGCTATTTTCAGATTGACACCTGAGTATAATAAGATGTCTAAAGAAGCAAATGTTGCTGTAAGATTACCTGTCAGATCAAAATCACCATAATTGCTGATTGGGTTACCCTCACTATCAATTTTATTAATAAAATCGTGTTCGAACATCCAAGTAAACACCCCTTGGTTTCCACCTGCAAAAATTCCGGCTACATGTTCGGTATATTCTTTTCCCTTATTGAAAGAATAAGAGCCTCCTATGCGTATCCTACGAAAAACAACAGATCCAACAGTAGTAATTTGTTTATCCATTGATTCAGAATTTAAACCATTGGCTACAGCTGTTATTAAACTGAACGGCCCTGGTTCAATACCAATTTCATAAGCAGCTTCCTGTCTTCCATAGGAATTAAATCCTGTTTTACTGCGGATATATGCACCGTCTGTTCCATCATCCAACAATCTTAAGCCGAATGGCATCATGATTCTTCCAAATTTAATATAACTATTCAATGGAAGATTGTATATCATGGCGAATGCTTCCCTGCTGGCTGCACCCGGAGCAAAATTTTCATCCACATAGAACAATAGTAAATCGGGTATGGCAGATATTTCCAGGTAAATATTTGCTTCGGGAATTGTAATACTATTATTCATCCGCATATCTGCGTCCTGGCCAACAAGATTCCTGGTGGAGTCCGTACCCAAAATTGTTTTGTTGGCGACTCTGAAATTTGCACCAACTGACAGATGGTCACTGATGATATTTGAAAATGAAGAACTTGTTCCTTTTGGTTTTATCTGAAAAACAGGCATTTGCGTTTGTGTATAAGCAAACCCAAAACTAGTTCTTTTTCCACCGCCAGTTCTATTAACATGGCACTGTGAACATTTATAACCTGTACGAGTAGCCATATATGGTTCAGCAATTATAGCTGAAAAACTTAACACTAATAATGTTATCAATAATTTCTTCATTCTGGCGCTCCGATTTGTACCCATAAGCGTACTTGCTCTACCCGACGATCTGATAAGAATGGCGGACCATCCCGAGGCATACGATCACCTTCTATATCTACACCTACTAATTTTTTAACTAAATAACTTCTGTCTGGATAACCAGGATCAATCCGTTTTAATTCGGGTACTTCATATGCTGCTATATCAACAATATTATCATAGGCTAATTCCTGGTTACTCATTTTCAACTCACCTGCACCACTGGATGTAGAGTGGCATGAACAAGTTTTGTCAAAAATATCATTATATACAATATCCCATGTTGATTCTTCTCCGACATCTAATGAAACTGAAAAAGATTCCGTTGAATCCGGGTTGTCTAAACTATTCCATACAAAGGATATGGAAGCATCATCATCAGATGATCCAGCTGAAAATGTGATCCATGTTTCAATTGTATCGAATCCTATAATTTCCTGGCCTGAAACAACACCATCTACCGACATCCAACTTTCACTGGAGTTGATTTCCTTAATAGTAAGTGGTTCAGTGCCGGTATTTTTTAATATTAATGAAACAGAAAATGGACCGCTTCCTGCTATGACCGGAATATCATCAAGAGAAGTGATGGATAATGATAAATGCCCCGGTGCAGGAACATAAGGTGTCCCATCAGGATTCAGCTTACTGCCATCCCCTGATGAGGAAATACCCAGTGGATCACGCCAATTCTCTCCACTGCAACCAAGCAATATTAATGCTATTACTAAAAAAAGTTTGTTCCTAATAATTTTTATACTTTTCATCATTGTGTCAACTCATAATCTTTAACAAAAAGTTTATATACCAAGCTTTCCTTTTCACGTAGACTCAATACATAATAAACCATCGCCCATTTTCTCCGTTGAAAAATTTCATACATTTCATCCTCCGGCAAATTATACAGTTCATCACCGGATATTATTGATTCTGCCCATGCAGCATATTCGTTTACCTCTTCATCACTGTAAACGTTATACAAATTATCATAATCACCTTCTACATCTTCTCTTGCAAATCCAAAGGAATCATCATCATATCCCGGCATGGGCGTACCCGTAAGCCCGGTGCTGAATGTTCTATAGACTTCTACCGGATCATCACCACCTTTAAATACTTCATTCTTAAAATTGGGAGCCACCATCTTGTTGCCCCAGTCATCTACTAATTTATCACTTGTCGGGCCATCAACTTCACCATGCGGGCCATGACAGTTCCAACATTCCATCAATCTATAAACCATTGCACCTTCCTGAATCAATGCATCTGTTTTTTCGGGTATAGTAGAAGGGATAGTTAATTCAGGCGCCGGATCCTGAATGGAAAATTTTTCAGCTAACGTTTTTAGATAGGCAACAACATCAGATATATCTTTATCGCTAAATATATTTTCCCATGCTGGCATGCTTGTTCTGCGGACACCTTTTCGGATTATTTTTGCGATATTCTCATCAGTAGGCAATGAGCCGGATGGTGTTGTTCTGAATTTATATTTTCCTTTCGTAAAATCTCGGGGAGGCGGGTTTAAATATTTTGCGGCTAAACCTTCGCCATCTCCACGAAAACCATGACAGCCACTGCAGTTCGACTGGTATAATTGCTTGCCATGATTCACATCATCCTCAGCCGATACCAGATTCAATGCTCCGTACAGGGAAATTGAAAAGGTTATTATATAACGGTTCATTTTTTTCATGGTATGTTTTTCCTTTTTTTTGTTGTTAAACTGCTTTTTAAGCAGTGTCACTGTAAAAAAAAGATTATAACAATTAATTAAAGCATACGGTAAGAATACCAATTATTCAAGAATAAAACTGATTATCCCTCGGATGGTCTCAATAGATTGGGCTTATTGCAATAAGAATTCCATGAGGTAACAATCTAAAATTATCTTCGACAATGTGGATTAAAGGTTTCTGTGAAATTGCCGATTAATCTATAGATTTATAATTAGATATAAAATAAAACAACTAAAAATTATTTAGTTGTCATCTTCTTACGTTTTTCAATCACCTTTTGAGCTAAATCATCCAAATTTTCTCCTGAAAGAAGATCTCTTAATCTCTGTCGGATTGGTTTCCATTCATCATGGAGGGGACAAGGAGCATCATCATTACATAAATCCAGCCCTACAACACATTGCTCCTGATCAGGAGGTAATCCATCGATAGCATGTACAATCTGATTTAAATAAATCTCTTTGGGATCTCTACCCAATTCCACACCGCCTGTTCTTCCTCGAGTAGCTACAATTAATCTATTTTTGACAAGGATCTGCATTATCTTTGCTAAAAACTGATAAGGAATATTATATGATCTTGCGATCTTCCTGATCATCACTGGTTTTTCAGGTTTATGTTCAGCTAAATAAATCATTGCCTGGATGGCATATTCCGCTGATTTTGAGTATAACATGAATTCAGATTTTATCATAAATAAGATTATTCTCCAAAGTTATTATTTTTCTTTTTTGATTAGAAAAATATAATAATAGTTGGCTGAATGACACTCGACCCATCTCTAATTTACTTTTACATAATGGGACTTTTCCCATTTCATGGTTGAAACAATGGTATTGTAATAAAACATATATTACAACCTGATAAAGATGGCGGTTAAAATTGCTGTTTTTTTCTTATCTACTCGTTGGTACTTGGTTTCCTGGTAGGCAACCAAAAGGAGGGAAGCCAAAATAGAAAAGAGTTTGTATCAACAATTTTCCTTTTTATCGAGTGTCATAGCCAATTTCCTTGGTATTGAAAAAACAATTACCAATAATTGTTTTA
>DJKX01000067.1 GCA_002436185.1 Fidelibacterota bacterium UBA6531 | reverse complement strand
TTTATTCAAATCAACCCTTAAAATGGATTCCAGTTTTGCAATTTCCATAACGTTTTCCCGCTTTGCAATTCCTACTTCATGCATAAATTTACGAATTGATCTCGGTAAATAGCCTCTTCTGCGCATACCGGACAATGTGGGCATTCGCGGATCATCCCACCCATTAACATAACCACCATCAACCAAATTCTTCAACTTGCGCTTGGACATGACCGTATAACTCAAATTCAATCTGGCAAATTCGATTTGCTGTGGGTGGTAAACATCTAATCGATCCAAAAACCAATCATAAATTGGGCGGTGGTCTTCAAACTCTATGGAGCATAATGAATGGGTGATACCTTCGATTGAATCCTCCAACCCGTGTGCCCAATCGTACATTGGATACACGCACCAGGTATCTCCAGTATTATGATGGGCAGCATGGAGAATGCGATAAACAACAGGATCGCGCATATTCAAGTTTGGGTGGGCCATATCGATTTTCGCACGTAACGTACGGCTGCCGTTCGGAAATTCTCCATCTTTCATACGTTTAAACAAATCCACGTTTTCTTCAATTGACCGATTACGAAAAGGGCTATCTTTACCAGGTTCTTTTAGTGTCCCCCTTGTTTGCCGAATTTCATCAGCAGATAAGTCACACACATAGGCATCGCTCTGATTAATTAATTGAACTGCATAATCGTGCATCTGCTGAAAATAGTCTGAAGCAAAACAAAGTTTATCCCATTCAAACCCCAGCCAGCGCACATCTTCCTGAATCGCATCTACATATTCTTCTTCTTCAGCGATTGGATTTGTATCATCAAAGCGCAGATTGCATTTCCCACCGTATTCTTTAGCGATGCCAAAGTCTAAACAAATGGCTTTCGCATGACCAATATGCAAATGCCCGTTTGGTTCCGGTGGAAAACGTGTTTGGACACGGTTTTCAAATTTACCTGTTACATTATCTTCATCGATAATGCGTTGAATAAAATGACGGTGTTTGTTTTCGTTCATGATTGTAATGGAAATATTTCTAATGCTTTATTTAATCTGCGTATACACACGTCCTTCCCGAGTATAGCCATCAATATAAATAACGACGGACCGTTGGAAACGCCGCTCAACGCTAAACGAGTTGGATGTATTAATTTACCGGCTGATATATCATTTTCCTCTGCTGTCATTCTCAAGGTTGATTCAATAACATTTGCATCCCACTGTTCAATAGATTCTAATCGCTTTTTATAAACATTGATAATCTGGCTGGTGGCCACATTCTTCCAATTCTTTCTGGATGATTTTTCATCATAGGATTGTGGATCGGTGAAAAAATATGACGATTGATCTATAAAATCTCTTAATGATTTTGAGCGTTGTTTTAATTGTTCAAGAATCGCATATAAATAGTTTGTTTCAAATCCTTGGCCCCAATCGGCATTAATTGCGTGAATACCTTCCAGAATTTTGGCAGTTCCCAAGCGGACCATATGTTGCCCACTAATCCAGGAAAGTTTTTGTTCATCATAAACTGCACTTTTTTTATGAACATGACTCATTTCAAATAATGCAATTAATTCATCAAGTGTAAATATTTCTTCATCAGACCCCGGATTCCATCCCAGAAGCGCAAGGTAATTCAACAAGGCGTCCGGTAAATAGCCTTCATTTTTGAATTCCTGGACTCCCGGGGCACCATGACGTTTGCTTAATCGTTTCTTATCTTGACCTAAAATCATAGGTAAATGAGCAAATTTCGGAACAGCATATCCCATAGCAGTGTAAATCAATATCTGTTTTGGTGTATTACTAATATGATCTTCGCCTCTTATAATATGAGTAATTTCCATTTCATGGTCATCCACAACTACAACCAAATTATATGTTGGTTGTCCATCTGATCGAGCGATGATAAAATCATCAATTTCCTCATGCTTTACGTGAACGGCACCATAAATCATATCATCAAAATGTGTTTCACCTTCAGGTACACGCAACCGAACAACAAACCCTTCTCCGGAATTCATATGCAATTTTATATCTTCTTCCGACAAATTTCGACATGTTCCAGGATACTGATATGATCCTCCTACTCGAGCTGTTTCCAAAGCATCTTTAGAACAAAAACATCTATATGCAGAATTATTTTCCAATAAAGTTAGTACGACGTCATGATATTCATTAAGTCGTGTTGACTGAAATAATGGCTCACCATCCCATTTAATTCCTAACCATTCCAAGGATGAGCATATTTGTTCAACATACTCTTGTTTGGAACGTGCTTTATCCGTGTCTTCGATACGAAGATAAAATGTGCCATCATGGTGTTTTGCGTATAAGTAATTGAAGAGTGCAGTACGTGCACTACCTAAATGTAATTGCCCTGTAGGGCTTGGAGCGAAACGGACTTTAGGATTTTTTACGTCAGACATACATAGAAAAACTAATCAATTCTGACATTGAAAAGAATAGATTAACATAGGAAATTTTGATAGCGGAGGCGAGAGGATTCGAACCTCTGAAGGGCGTAAACCCTTGCTGGTTTTCAAGACCAGTGCATTCAACCGCTCTGCCACGCCTCCTGATCTTTGGATAATTCTGGCGGAGAGGGAGAGATTCGAACTCTCGGTACGCGCAAACGCACACACGCTTTCCAAGCGTGCTCCTTAAGCCACTCGGACACCTCTCCGATGATTAAATCATTTTCAAATAATGTCAGGTTTCCCATTTTAACAGGAATACCTGTTTTAGATAAGATTATTCAGTATCTTTTGCTTTTTCTTCTTTATCAGCAGAATCCTTTTGATCTGTATCTTGATCTTCAACATCAATTGTTTCTTCTGCCTTTTCTTTTGTTTCGTCAGATGCTTTTTCTTGTTCTAATTCATCACTAGATTTATCTTCAACAGCCGCTTCCTCTTTTTCTTTTACTGTCACTTCATCTGCCACTGCTGCTTCATTCCCCTCATCAGTCAATTCTTCTTTTGTTTCTACTTCTGGTTCTTCATCTTTTTCTTCGACCGCATCTACGACAGCTTCCTCGTCTTTTTTAGCTTCTTCTTCTGTCTCGTCTACTACAACTGCTTCTTCGACTGACTCATCTTGAACGTCTGTCGATTCTTTAGTATCTCCTTCAGGATTAGGAAGTTCCATATCCAATGCAAGTGTTTCATCTTTTAACCTTTGAAGAGCACCATCAAGATTTTCAGAATCTTTCAAAGCAATCATCTGTTCATTAAATCGCCAGTGACCTGTTTTATCTGATTTTACACTTTTTATATACTTAACCAACGTTTGGCTTTTCTTCTTCTTACCCTTGGCTTTTGCTGCAAATGATGTTCCTTTTGCCATAATTAAATTTCCTTTTTAAATCTTGTTCTAAATAAGCCGGCGAATTTACCGCAGATGAAACACTTGATCAATGTATAGATTAACGATATTCATATATCATTACTTCACCATCGGTCCAATCCTTTGGTTTTTTTCTATCCCGAGTTACAACACGTAAATGATTTTCATCCTGAAATTCAAAGATACTGATTCTACTCATACCCGATTTATCCATCGTCCAGCGTAGTATCCATGGTTTGGACGAAAAATCAATTTCATATCGACCGTATTCTTGATTACTGATTTTTGTACCTAATTGAATTCCTTGTGAAAATTTACCTGTTCTACCATCACCGCCTGCATCTCCTTCAAATGTCCATACCACTGTCATGATGGCTCCCTGGAAAAACCAATTTCCATCCAAAGAACGGATATATTCAATTCCTCTCACAGTTGTAGGAAGACTTTCATTTCCCGCTGCATCAGTCCCTTTCATGGTTAATGAATACACGGTACTCACATTCAATTTGGATTGATTTTCCAGCTGCAGATCTATGTGATTGCCTGACTGCATTTCTTCCGAATTTAATGGAATACTATGAGGTGAACTTCCATCAGATTTACCACCTTCACGAGACCATTTAGCTGATCCTGATACAATATCTTCGCTCAACGAATAACTAATATTTGAACCCACATATACGTCTCCACCGTTTGGCATTTGAATTGAAAAATCAGGTTTCGAAATATCATAGTGTATTCCTGATATTTCAGGTGATTCTGCACTATTTCCTGCAAAATCCATTCCCGATAATTTGAATGAATACGTTGAACCATCATTAAGATTCAATGGTATCATTAAAGGCTCTTCAGTCATGACTAATATGTTTAATTCATTTTCGGATAAATGATGTTTGTTCGTATTCCCGTTCTCATCTGTAAATATCATTTCACCACTTTGAATTGGTTCTGAGACAGAGAATGTAAAATTGAGGTGATTTATTGATGAGAATTCATCAGGAGAATCTATGGTCAACTGAGGTGGAGTCGTATCATAGAAAAATGTTCGCTGACTAACAATCAATGCAGAATTCCCTGCCAGATCAATGCCCATTAATTCAATCTGATATTGAGCACCGCTTACCAAAGGTAAATCAGGTAATGATGAATTTGAATGATCACCGGCAATTAAAAGATCACCTGATAAATCAATAATGTGATTTTGAGGATCATTTTCTCCATATACTCGTTTCCATGTTAATTTTCCAGATTGCAAATTTTCACTCAAATTGAAATCCAAGTTATCGTGATTCAAATATGAATCATTTTTAGGAGAAAGCAATTCTGTTACTGGTGAAGAAATATCATATGTAATATTTTCAGCCAATACAGCTGAATTTGAGTTGCCAGCAATATCCTTTCCTTCTATTATGATATCATATACTGTACCATCATTTAAAGATATTTGATTTGTCAAATTTGCAGCGGTTAACATTCCACTGTTTAATTCTTCACCAACAAATTCAACAGATCGTGGACTTTGAGGATCGGATTCTCCTCCACTTGCTTTCCAGATAACTCTTCCAGTTTGTAATGGTTCATTTAGATTGAATTGAATTTCAGTGTGATTTACAAATGAACCAGAAATAGGATTCTCTCCAGTGAAGATCGGCGGAGTATCATCATATTCAATTCCTTCAACTCGTGTCTCTGCAGAATTACCCGCTAAATCTGAACCGGTTAATACTATAGTATAGGTGCTGCCGCTATTTAAAGAAGGCGGTTCTTGCAAAATAACCTGATCAAAACGCTCAGAAACAAAATAACGTTCAGGTAAATCTATTTTTAATACATTTCCATTTTCATCAATCCAGGAAACGCTTAATGCGTTTAGTTTTTCTCCTATGATGAATGCCAATTTTGTATGATTAACAACTTCTCCATTGTTTGGGGATATTATTTTCAAAACAGGAGGTTCTATATCGTAAACTAATTGCCCAACTTCATCTGCTAAACTAGAATTTCCCGCGCGATCCTGTCCGGATATTTGTAAAATGTATTCTACGCCGCTTACAAGTTCTACACTTTCAAGGATATCAATTTGATGATCACCAGGCTGGAGTTGATTTTCTGTCAACTGAAATATATGCGGACTGTTTTGATCGTTTGTACCAAAAGTTTGTACAATATTAATCTGCCCTTTAACCAATTTTTCATTTATGCTGTAATTCACATTCATTTCACGAAGATGTGAATTCGCCACAGGTGCGGTAGTTTTAATAAAAGGTGCAGTAATATCATACAGTATACTGTTAACAGACACAGGATTTGAAACATTTCTTGCAGGGTCACGGGCGTTAAATGTAATTGAATATTCACTGTCATCTTGAAGAGTAACGTCATTGGCCAAGCTAACACCATCATATCGTCCTTGATTATTAAATGGCGGTAAAATCAAAACATCATGAGGGCTATTTTCATCTGCTTTTCCACCGGTTTGTTTGAATGTCAAAATCCCTTCTGCCAATTTTTCATTCATTTCGATACTAACAATTGGTTCATTAAAAGCGGAACCGGATACAGGTTCATGGATTGTCAATACCGGAGGAAGCACATCAAACAAAACATCCTTTACGGAAGAAATTTCAGATTCATTGCCGGCTCTATCCCAGCCTTGAATAGATAATGAATATCGAGCACCGTCAGCTAAAACATCCATCAAATTCATATTTATGTCAAGTTGAGGGCCTTGCTTCAATTGCGAACCGGACAATTCTACAATATGAGGTGATGCTAAATCTGACGTTCCTCCAGTGTGTTCAAATGTGATAATCCCTTTGGATAAATTATCAGAAAGCATATAGCTGATTTCCGTTGTTTTGATTTGTTCTGCATCTACAGGTTTACTTAATGATACAACCGGCGGTTCATTATCAAATAATACATTTGTCACTTTTGAAGATCGCACCTCGTTTCCTGCAAAATCTTTTCCTGAAAATTCAAACGTATAAATTGATCCATTTTGCAAATTGGGACCATTGACAAATTGAGCATGATTATATTCGCCCAATTTCATTTCTTGATTTAACAACGGGATTTTTTGGGGTGATCGAAAATCAAAAACACCACTCGTTTGTGTAACAACCAAATATCCTTCTACTAAATCCTCACTGATATTTAATGATATAGTTGATTGATTTATAGCTGTATCAGAAATGGGATCAATAATAGAAATGATTGGATGAGTTGTATCATATTTCACATTTTCTACTATATGAGGTAGGGATACATTTCCTGCAGCATCAGTTCCGGATAATTCAAAATCTAGTGTTACACCATCATTTAGCTCGGCGAATTCTGTAGGTATGAATTGACTATATTCACCTTGCAATCGTTGTGTTTCAGCTAATTCAATTATAATATCCTTCTTATTATCAATATTGATTTTAATCTGCCCGCTTACCATATCCTCACTGATCAAATAATCCAAAGCCAGAAAATTGTTATGAATATTATTCATGGGTGCTTTTAGAAAAACGACAGGCGCTTCATCGTCATAGGTAATATTATCCATTTTGGTTTCCGCCGATACATTACCGGCTAAATCTTTACCAACAAATTCAATTTCATAAACGGCTCCATTTATTAATTCAATTATTTCTTTCGGCAATTTTCCACCGCGATCTCCTGCTAATAAACGGCTGCCGGATAAATTAACAATATGGGGACTTTGAGCATCTGCAGCGCCGGTAGTTCGGGTAAAAATGATTTGTCCATTAGCCAAATTTTCATTAATCGTAAAAGCAAGGTTAACTTCATTTACTAAAGAACCTGACTCCGGTGAGAGTTGCGTGAAAATTGGCGGCGATGCATCATACGTATATGAATTAATTGGAGTGGCTTCATTTGTATTCCCGGCTAGGTCTATCCCCTCCAATCTGATCAAATAAGATGCACCATCAACTAATTCAGGAATTCTATTTAAAGTTATATCAAGATGACTACCGGAAATTAATTCATCAGTTTTTAGCTGTATTTCATGGATAACTTTATCATCAAGCCCGCTCACATCCTGCCAGATTATTTTGCCTTCCAACAAATCTTCATCAATCGTGTAGCTAACGCGATCATGATTTACAATCGATCCTTCTAGCGGTGAAACGATAACTAATTCTGGTTTCGTCACATCATATTTTACATTTTCAATAGGTTCGGATTGACCGGTATTTCCTGCAAAATCTATTCCCTGAATGTAAATTGAATAGGGGACTTTCTCATCAAGTTCAATGAGATCATCAAATACATGTTCGCCTGCAAGTAAATAAGAATCAGATAGTTTTAATTCAATAATATTACCGGTATTTGATTCTAGTATCAAGTCGGCACCATCCAAAGGTTCATTGATTGAAAATTCAATTTGGGTTTCATTAACAAACGAATTATATATTGGTTTATAAATTGTCACAATAGGTGGAGAAATATCATATAAAATATTTTCAATTAAAACAGTGTCAGAAACATTGCCTGCGTAATCGACACCAACCAATTTTATACCGTATGTTTTTCCATCAGTCCATCTTGGTAAAGCTTTATTTCTATCTAAATCTTCCTTAATTGAAATTTTTGTAACATTTATTCCATCATCAAATATTATGAAACCAGACTTTATATCTTCAGATATGGTGTATCCAACTAAATCTTGATTAACAACAGATCCTGAAATCGGTTTAACATTACTGAATTCCGGTGGAGTTCTATCAATGTGATAGTTTTCTATATTTACAGGTATCGATTTATTTCCTGCAGGATCAACGCCAGTAAATGTAATTGAATAATTTCCTCCATCTTCCAATTTGGGCTCGAAATAATTATTCAATTCATATTCTCCCTTTAGTAAAATTTGATTATTTAAGTCCCAAATTGTGTTTAAAATTGAATTTTCATCATCTCTTCCATCCCATGAAATTTGTCCACTTGCAAGATCTTCGGAGTGAAAAAATGTCAATTCTGACCCATTCGTAAAATGATTATGTCCGGGAGATACAATTTGTAGAATCGGCGGTGAAATATCATATAAAACTCCTGACATAACGGCTATTTCACTTTGGTTTCCGGCAAAGTCAGTTCCTTGAAATAAAATGTCATAAATCCCACCATCAACAAGTTGAGTGGCGTTGGAAAGTGTATAATTTGCTCGGACTCCCTTTTTCATTTCATTCTCGCTTAATGTTATTCTGTGAGGAGAATTCGGATCCGCCGTTCCACCCGTTTGTGTCCATGTAATTGTACCACTGGCTAAATCTTCATTTTTGGAAAAAGTTACGCGATTATGATTAACTGCTAATGTTGAATCCGGAGTCTGAATAGTTAACAGCGGTGGTGTAGCATCATAGATTACACCTGAAATACTCACCACATTTGCCTCATTTCCTGCTCGATCTCTTCCGGTTAATGAAATATTATATACGCTACCCTCCATCAATTCCGGTCCACCAAGAATATTTTTATGAACTCCTTTCTGCCTTAATATTAAGTCCATGATAATTTCATGCGGCGCTAATGGATCAGGAGTACCTCCAGTTTGCGAATAAGTAATTTTTCCCTTAAATAAATTTTCGCTTAAGAAATAACTAATTGATGAAGAAGAAACATATGTGTGTGGTATTGGGTGAGTTAACGTGATTTCGGGTGCAGTTATATCGTAACGAATATTTTGCAATATGGAAATATTAGACTCATTCCCTGCCCTGTCTTTTCCTGCAATCGATATAGAATAAATTGATCCATCCTTTAAATTGGGTGTATTTATTATTTGTATATCTTCATGTAACCCTTCATTCAATTCATTATCTAATAAGGATTGGACATATTTACGCTTTGGATCAATGTCTCCCCCTGTTCGTTCCCACGTTATGGTTGCATCTTTCAATACTTCACTCAATTCATAACTGATAAATAAATGGTTTACATTTGTACTGTCTTGCGGTTCTAAAAATGCAATTTCAGGTGGTGTAAAATCATATTGTATTCCCGGAAGACTGATAGGAGGAGTAAAATTTTGTGCTTTATCATGGCCTGAGAATGATAATTTATAAATTGCACCTTCAACAACATCGGGCATAGAAAGCAACTCATCTACTTTATGTTCGCCAGCGGCTTTTTCCTTAATCGTTAGTGGAATTTCATACGGTGATTTCGGGTCTTCTTTTCCACCCTTCCTTTCCAAGAAAAATACTCCCTTTTCAAGTGTTTCGGATAATTGATAATTAAAATTCATATTATTTAAAAAGGACATGGGAGTTGGGAAACTAACCGTCATTATCGGTGCAGTAAAATCATACAAAATATTTTTAACTAAATATGTTTCTGCAATATTTCCGGCGCGATCCGAAGCATTGAATTCCAAATTGTAGATTCCACCATCAACTAAGGGTGGATTCATAACCAATAATAAAGAATCATGCTTTCCCACATTCATTTCTGTTTCCAGAAATTGAGACGTATAAGGCGCTGCCTCATCCTTTACTCCACCTACCCATGTCCACATGATAGATCCGTTATTTACTTTTTCTGATAGTGTATATGAAACATGCTGATGATTCAAAGCAGAGCCTGAAGTGGGTAAAATATCAGTAAACTCCGGTGGAAGAGCATCAAATAATATTTCAGTATTCGGCAAGAATTTCCCAACATTCCCAGCTCTGTCCAAACCGGCGAATACCAATGTATACACAGAACCATCTGTCAATTCAGTTTGATTTGATAATTGAACTTGGATATGATCACCATCAAGTAATTCATTTCCAATCATTGGGATGATATGTGGAGCTGATGAATCCATGGTGCCCTCTGTCTGCTCCCAGCGGAATTCACCAGCTCGCAACGGTTCATTTATGCTGAATGATACTTTGGTTTCATTGATTGAGGCCCCTGTTGCAGGATAAATGGTCGTTAATAACGGCGGTGTTATGTCATAAGTGACTGAATCTACATTAAAATCCGCCGAAGAGTTTCCAGCGCGATCAAAGGCTGATAATTCAAACCGATACACAGTACCATCATTCAGTTGAAATTCTTCTGCTAATTCTTTAAACATTGAAACATCTGAGTATAATGATGAATCACTTTGAAATAAATGAGGAGCATTATAATCAGGATTCCCTGCAATGGCTTTGACCTTAATTTTCCAGGATTGTAACGGTTCATTTACAGTGAAATCAATAGATGTAAAATTTCTGAATTCATTATGAATTGGTGAAATTAATTCAACTTCAGGTGGGCGAGTATCAAACATGATTGAATCAACACTCGTTGGTAAAGAAACATTACCAGCCTTATCTGTTCCATAAATTTGAATCCGATAAAATACACTATCCTGCAAATCACCCTGATTTACCGGTTTAAATAAACCTGTGTTATATTTTGATAAATCACTTGAATCAAATTTTACCGAAACTACTGAAGAACTATCATGTATTGCATGCCACTCTAATCGTGCATCAGTCAGAGATTCAGATTGATCAAAAGAAATTATTGGTTCATTGATAAAGGGTTTTGCAAATAATTCCAAGATTGGCGGTGATTTATCGTACGTAACTCTACGGACTTTTCGATCAGTAGCATCAAATCCACTTTTGCCTTTACCCTGAAAAACTATATCATATATAGCACTGTCTACCAATACTGAATCAAGACCCATATTCGTTACGAAACTACCTTTTTTCAACAAACTCTTTGGCAACGTGAATTCAACAGAATCAACATATTCTCCGGCAGTACCAATTCTATACCATATTACTATCCCCCATTTTAAAAAACTTTCATTTTTAAATGACAGGTTAGTATGATTTACATAAACAGAATCTTCAAAGTTTTCAAACCAGAAAATTGATTCAGTTCCGTCGGGACTTAAGCGAAAATCCTGTACTAAAACTCCATTGGAATCATATTCCATGATACGAGCAAGTTGTGTAGCAGGATCAAAATAATGATCCCACCAACGCATTGTTTTACCGGAGGGTTGTCTAATCCATTCTTCTTTCGATAAATAACCTAATGAATCATATTCAAAATGCGTGTTGCCGTATTGAAAAGCATTTACGTCAAAAAAAGCGTGATCAGTCAATTGCGCCAGTTTATTATAATCCAGTATTGAAAAGCAATCACTCCAATCTTTGACAGTATCCACACCATATACATATTCAATATATTCTATCGCTTTGGCTTCCATACCAAACAATACTTGTTCAACAAGTATATTTTTTGATAGATAAATATCCTTACTTCTTAATACGCCTAATGAATCATATGAAAAAATTTCTGTTTGATTAATTTCGCCCTTGCGATCAATATTCAACTTTTTGATGATATTATTATTTTCATCATATTCAGCACTGATGTGAGGTTTAAATCGAGTCTCTGATTCAGGAACCGGTTGGTTACTGGTAAAGTCCAGTTCTGTTAAATAGAAACGAGTGGTGAGAGTTGAAGCGGACGCAATGAGGCCAATAAGCAGTACGGAGAAGACAGAGAGGGCACGCTTCATAGCCTTAAATTTAGTTTAATTGACCCCTTTATAAAATGAGCTAATTATGGTTTTAGATCTTTTTAATATTCAAGCTACTTTGTGTTTTTACGTATAGTATTAATTAAAAAATAAACGATGATTAGGAATTTATTTGGACTGATTAATTGTTTAAAAAAATAAATTATTTTGGATTAGGAAAAATCTATTACTACTACCTTTTTACCACTCACCGCTCACTATCTTCTATCTACCATATTACATTTTTTTGCCTTTACTTACTGCCAGCTTTCGCATATCAACCACCGAATCGGTTTCATCAACAATTTCAACTCCTAATAATGTTTCAATAGCATCTTCCAAGGTTATAATGCCTACAAATTGACCGAATTCATCTTTGACAATAAATAAATGCTCTCGACGACGTACAAATTCATCCAGAATTGTTCCGACAGAATCTTTTTCGTGAACTACATGCACAGGATTAGACAGTGCTTCCATAGTGATATCAAATTTGTCTTCCGCTTTACTGTTGAGCAAATTATCCCGTCTAACTAAACCGGTAATTTCATCCAAGTCATTATTATAAATAGGGATTCTTGAAAAAATGAAATTTTCATATTCATCTAATGCCTGTCTTACTGTCAAATCTTTTTGCAGCGCATAAACTACAGAACGTGGAGTTAGCACTTCCTCGGCAGTTATATTATCCAAGCGCAGAAGATTTTCAATAATAGTGCTTTCATCTTCTTCAATGGTGCCTTCATCCTCCCCTATTTCTGCCATAGCGATTACGTCTTCCTTGGTTACGATATCCTGTTTTTCTTCAGGCTTCAGCCAGTTTGAAAGCACTTCCAACAATACGACAAAAGGATACATAATGATCATCAAAACTCGAATCATATATCCGGATGATACAGCCAAGCGTTTCCAATAATGGGCACCAATAGTTTTTGGAATAATTTCTGAAAAAATGAGTATGGACAGAGTGAGGATACCAGACATTATAGCCACCCATTTACTGCCCAAAATATCATACGTCACTGCACCTACACCCGCCGCTCCAACCGTATTGGCGATTGTGTTTAAAGAAAGTATTGCTGCTAGAGGACGATTGATATTCTCATTTAACATATCTAATAATTTCCCGGATGTTGGATGTTTTTTGATTAAGACATTGATAAATGAAGGGCTCATTGAAAGCAAAACAGATTCAAGTAGAGAACATAGGAACGAAACGCCCAGAGCCAGGAAAAAGTACAGAAATAGTGCTGACATATATATTGAATTTAGGCTGTGGTGGAATCAGACTGCAATGTCATTCGACGGAAATATAGTAGCCAAGGAATGTAAATCAATCCCATTAAAATAATTCCGATAAATTGAATTCCCACAATATAAAAAGGCCATTTACCAATCAGAAAAGGACTATTAGATAATGGTTTTATACATAGATACCAATAATTACTTCCAACCATGGAATTAAAAATTGTCATGATAAAGGCAAAACCATTTGTTAAGATTACAGTGTTTAAAAAAGAGACTTTCCTTAAACGCATTCCTTCCACGACTATCATCCAAATAACATTAAGAATGACCAACGAATGAGAAAAGAAAAAAATAAAAATGCCAAATGGATTCCATATTCCTGTCAAGTCCGGAGTAAGAATAGCTTGACTCCCTCCAGCGATTCCCCAGAAAAATGCCAATTCAAATGCTTCTTGTTTTTTACTCATTAAAGCCCATGATGTTAAAATGAGTGAAAAGCCACACATATGAAGTGGTAAATCAGTAGAAAATTTCCATAATCCTTGAAACATTAATGTGGAATCATTTATTATTTCTTGTCCTAATGTTAAAATGACTAATAAATAAACTGCGACCTGTCTTTGAGTATTATTTAAGAATTTTTTTCCAATCAACGGAATAATTGTCCACATGGCTATTCCCATTAAAATATATTTTATATGCAATTGTCCATACACATCCGGTGGTATAAATTCTTTCATAATGATTCTTTCCTCCGAAGAATTACCATTGGAATATTTATAATTAAAAATAATACAAGTCCAACCAATTCAACATTGATAATATACCAAGGCCATTCACCGAAAACTAAAGGACTCTCTGTGGGTGGACGTTTCATTAAATACATATAATTTGCATCTACCAGCCAATCCACTAACCACACAGGCCAGATAATTATGTTTGTCAAGACTAATGTTCGTAATATTGCTCCTTTGCGGCATCGATAACCATCGACAACTGCCAGCCAAATGCAGACTAGAATGATCATGGCATGGTGTGCATTAAATAAAAAAACACCCAAATAATTATCGAAGTCTGTCATATCAGGTGCCAGCATAGTTTGAAACGCGCCACCTAATCCCCAGAAATATGTTATCTCATATAAATATTTACTTGGTTTAATTAGCAAATAGATTGCAAAGAGTAATGAAATATGACAAAAATGAAGAGGGAGATCTAATGACAATGTTAACTCTCGTACTTGCATGCGATTCCAATAATCAATAACCTCTTGACCAATCATGAAAACAATCATTGAAATAACAACCATCTTGCGCTGATTTTGATTTAGGATTTTTATTCCTAATAATGGAACTGCAATCCAAAGGACCAACCACGCAAGTAAATAACTTACGTGGAGGCTGTCAAATAGCTGGAGTCCCTGAAGTTTTTGATGTACGTCGATACTTGAGTCCAAATGGTAAATAAACGATAGCAAAATGAAGTAGACCCGCTATTTCTAATCCAATTAAATGCTCTGGAAAATCGCCAATGATAAAGGGATTTTCTGCAATTGGAGGTGCACAGATGTACATATAATTGGCGTCAATAAGCCAATTAAATCCACCAATAATCGGTAAAAGTAACTGGGACCATAGAAATATTCGCCACCAGGAGCCTATTCGTGGCTTGAATCCAAGAAACATTGTGCAAAATAACGCACTGAAAATAATTCCACCGTGAGAAACATAATATTCTATGAATAATAGCCCATCTGTTCCTTGAGTAAATTCAGGAGTAAGGAAAGAATGAAATGCTCCTGGAATTCCCCAGTAATAAAGTAATTCATACATCCATTGCTTACGGTAAAACATAATGACACCGGAAATAATGGCAGAGAGTCCACACATATGCAAAGGTAAATTATTATAGATATCCCAACCTTTGAGATATGAGACATAGGGATGAATAAGAATTGATCTGGCTATAAGTATTATTCCTGTAACAGTAGCTAAAACCGCTATCTGTTTAGTGTTCATCTTTTTAGCAGCAAAAAGAAGTCCCCATATAATCAATGTTGACCAGATGACGGACTGCCACCAAAGAACACTTAAAGGTTCAAGAATTTCGTGTTGTGCAGTCAAAAGTTAAATTATTTAAAGTTATTCAGTTTTTTGATTTGAGTAACATTATTGTTAAAAGAAAGCAATGCTTTCCTCCTATCTTTTAATGAAACTACACATGAGATATAATGTAAAACAATTTATGGGTAAAACTGGGCGGAAATAAAATATTTGTTAAAAGATAATATACAATATGTTTTTTAATAAATGTTCATGTTCTTAAATAATATGAAAAATTTCTTGCCATTATGTGGGGTAGATCACATAAACATATTGCAATGAACGGTTACATTACAAATGCGGGAGGCGGACACACCTCCTTGGTTAATCTAATTCACTAACCTCCATTGTCTGCCTCCCCATCTTTTTATTTACAATCATTATTACCATGTAATACTCATAATTTTGTTCGTTCGACAATATTTTTTTCCACATCATGTCGATAAAATAAAATGGGTCTCAACTTTTTGTCAGAATATAACTGCAGTTGGTCAGTGCGGTGAGGCGAACCCGGCTGACTGAAATTTCCATAACCCAACACACCATTGGCGCGGATTGAATCTCCGAATTCCACCACGGATACGTAGGTATCTCCCGCAACAATGAACTGTTTATTATCTTTTCC
>DJKX01000015.1 GCA_002436185.1 Fidelibacterota bacterium UBA6531 | reverse complement strand
ATGATTAAACACAATAACTACCATTGAGATTGATGTGCCTTACTTTGAGCTGGACGAAGTGAAGGTCTTGGGGCTACCGCCATGATCTTGAGCGAATTCCGACAGGTACTGCAGGAAGCGTTGACCGAGTAGCGGGTTTTTTGTTTGTGGAATGATGGGTAAATTTGGATATGATGGAATTTCAAATTAAATGAAAGTATTAGGTACAGGATTTGGACGAACAGGTACAATGTCATTGAAAATTGCACTGGAAAAATTAGGTATTGGACCATGTTATCATATGCAAGAGATAGTTTCACATCCATCTCACATAAAAATATGGTATGATATTTCACGCGGTGATTCTCCAAACTGGAATCGATTATTTAAAAACTTCAATTCTGGCGTTGATTTTCCACTTAGCATATTTTACGAGGAGCTGGTAAATGAATTCCCCGATGCAAAATTTATTTTAACTTTAAGAGATTTTGATACATGGTATAAAAGTACAGCAAACACAATCTATAAAGTCCCTACCATGCTGCCAGATTGGTTTAAACGGGTAGCCTATCCCATCCGTTTGTTCATAGAAATGCAGGTTAACCTAATTTGGGTTGGTCTATTTAAAAATAATTTCTCTGATAAAGAGTCTACTCGGGTAGTCTACAATGAACATATAGCGAGAGTAAAAAAAACTATCCCCGCCGATAGACTATTAATCTATCATATAAATGAAGGCTGGGGACCTTTATGTGATTTTCTCAATGTTGATATCCCTGAAAGCATTCCTTTCCCAGAAACTAATAATACCGCTAAAATGTTGCGAAATTTTGCTGTCATCAATTCGCTTCCATACTTGTTCATCCTGTCTATTGTTGCCATTTTAGTAATACTATTTATGTTGGTATTATAAACCCAAGGGTGACTCTTTGCCCATTAGCGGGGCTTTTTGTTTGTGAGATAAATCGGCGCTCTATTGTCGCATTGGTTAATTAAATAGAAGAAGATCAAAGAAGCTCATAACCCGGAGGTCGCTGGTTTGAATTGATAGCCTCCTTATTAAATGTAATAGCAGAGATATTTATATATTTTTGTTCTTGGTAAATTCAGCCATATATGAGCAGTCGTAAACATATTAAAAATGATCTTTTAGAAAGAAAGATCAGCGCCATCATTAGAACGGATAATCAAAAAGTGGCATTAAGAATGCAACAGCTTGATATTAATAAAGAAACACAAATACCAGAAATCATTAATCTCCATCAAAACTATCCCAACCCATTCAACACAATAACAACACTTCGGTATGATTTACCAGAACAGGGTAATGTAAATATTATCATTTACGACATGCGTAAGAACATTAGTAAATGAAAAACAGGAAGCTGGGTTCAAATCTGTCAAATGGAATGGTAGAAATGATATGGGTCAAACAGTCAGTGCTGGAATGTATTTTTACCGTATTCAAGCAGGCAGTTTTTCTAAAGTCCAGAAAATGATTTTATTAAAATAATTGTAATTATTATCTAATTAAGATCTCAATGTCAAATCGTTTGTTTATTTTATTTCCACTATTATTTGTTATTGGATCTTCTGCTGAACCAGATGCGAAGAACATAAAAAGTGATTTTATAGATATAGCCGGGGTTGAATTCCAGATAGTAGAACATGCCAGCTCGAACATCCATTACATCTGGCTCCATGGCGATGAAAAAACGGCCAGGCTGCTTTTGAATGACCATATTAAGACACAGCCTGGAAAAGCTTTTTTAATCAAAAATGAAGAACGCGAAGTAAAGGTAGGCGGATTGCTGCTTGATCCCAATCGCATGTTTTCCAGGAATGGCGCCAAGAGGAACCTGCAAAAAATGAACGCCAACTTATCCAGTTCTGAATTAAATCAAACGCTGGACTTGCTGGACAAAGAACGGGACAGATTTTTTGATACTGTCAAACCGCCGCCGGGCGGGCTGCTGATTGCTTTGCATAATAGTATTCGCAACTATTCGATAAAGGATGAATTGGCCAATAGTGATGAAATTTCTCTTAAAAACAGTGAGCACCCCCAGCACCACAACTTTTTTATCTGTACCAATGAAAACGATTTTAAAATTTTATCCAAATCTCCGTACAATGTTGTCCTGCAGAAAAGTCAAGCCAATGATGACGGAACACTATCCCGGCTGGCGGCCAGCAAGGGCATCCGCTATATTAATATTGAAACACGGCTGGGTTATTTGAATGTGCAAAGAAAGATGCTGCAGTATGTTATGGAAAATCTGTGGGTTCAGCTGGAACAACCACAAAATTAATTAAATAACCCATCCAAAGGATTTAAGCAAGAGCCTTGCAGCAACGGAGTTCTTTGTTCTCTCACATTTTTCTATAAAAATCCTTACATTCAACCGTGAGAATTAGAATGAACTATAGAGTTGAATTAAAAAAACTTATTATTACACATGTCTGATTTAACACGGCGAGAATTTCTTTTCAAAACCATGCTCATTACCGGCGAACACGCATCAGATTATCATGGCTGGATGCAGGGCGCAATCGTTTCCGGTTTGCGTGCAGCAACTGAAATTCATGAAAGTGCATCAGTTGTAACTTGAGTTCACAGTTCGAATCAACTTTTCTCCCGAAATTGAATTAAGCGGTATATTTTGTGTGCATGTTTGGGGTTAGATTAATGGTTACACCAAGGAAATAAATAATATGACAGATATACTTATCAACCAGTCCGTGGCAATTCTATGTGATGGTAATAATATTGAACGAAGCATCCATGGGGTGTCCAAATCAACCAAAGCAATGATCAATTTTGATGAACTTATACCTAAACTTTTAAACGGCAGGGGCTTAAACAGACTGATCTATTTTCGAGAGGGGCAATCCATATCAAAGAAATTTGCCGAGCGGCTTCATGAAAATTATTACGGATCTGTTGTACCGTGTCATAAGTCAGCCGATATTCCACTTTCAATTAAAGCATCGCAACTGGCGTCAAAAGTCGATACCATTATCATCATGTCCGGAGATTCAGATTTTGTTGAACTGGTAACCCACTTAAAAGCAGAAGGAGTGCGGGTTGAAATTGCTGCTGTAAAGCAAACGACAGCAAAAATATTGCTAGAAGAATCCGACCATTACCATGAAATAACAAGTGATGATTGGTTTGTTTACAAAACGCCTAAACAATCATCTTACAAGAAAAAGAAATAATTAAATTCTTTTTTCAAACTGATACTGGAAAGTCAAAGACATGAAAAAAGTACTATTCTTAATCATTCCACTAAAGATCTTCATCGGTTGTGAGGATAAAGAAGATGAAAAAGAAGTATCACAATTCGTTTGAACTTGGAAAATTACTTTTGGCGGTGAATATGAGAACCCCGACTGTACGTTCGAAATTGATTCTACCGATTGGGCATTCATGGAGGCCTTTGGTTTTGATGGAACACTAACAGTTAGTGCAAACCCACCTACTACCAACAAGCTAGGATCCCCATAAAATATTGAAACAAGTTGTTTGCACTACTTTAAAACTTCAAATTAGAAATATTGAATTGAAATGAGATTTTCCACACTGGCACAAACAAACCGAACTTTATGGGTACTGGGTTTTTTCAAGATTCCCCTTATATTTTTCTGCCGACCGAAAATTCATGAAATCAGTGATGATAAATGTGTCATACGCATTCCCTGTAAACGCCGTGTTAAAAATCATGTGAATGCTATGTACATTGGAGCATTAACCATTGGTGCAGACCTTGCAGCCGGAATTCTGGCCATGAGGCATATTGAAAAAACAGGAAAAAGGATTGTTCTTATATTTAAGGATATGAAAGCAGATTATTTAAAACTCGTAGAAGGCGATGCTTTTTTTACATGCAAGGATGGAGTAAAAGTAAGAGATGCAGTTAAATTAGCAGCAGAAACAGGTGAGCGCCAGAATATACCGGTGAATATTACGGTAACAGTGCCAAGTCATTTGGGCAATGAACCGGCGGCACAATATATATTAACGTTATCTATTAAGGACAAAAGTGAATCATGAAATCAGGAATAATACGGCATTATGACGATGAAAAGAAATTTGGTTTTATTCGCAGTGATGAAGGCGATGATTACTTTTTCCACGGCGGTAGTTTGAATCCTCAACTCCAGCGCATGGCCGGATTACTACGGGAAGGTTTTCGCGTTAAGTTTGATACAGATTTTGATATGAAAGGGGATAAAGCTATCAACGTTCAGCCTGGGTAAAAAATATGATATATTGCTGGTATAAATAATCAGCCAATCAATCATTGAATCATCTTATCGCTTTTCGCAGAAATTGAATAAATGGAAACATCGCTTTATAATCCCCTGTAAAGTCAGAAATGATTTTTTCCGACGTTATATCAATATCATTTTTTGAACATCCTGCCAAAAAATCCTTATAGCGGAGCCACCTGATTTGAGGGTGATCCTTTGGGTATCCCTTTGGTGCTGTTTTTAACTGTTCCCCACCCATTTCACCAAAATGGTTTTTAAATGTTTTTCCAAGAACGATTTTTTCAAGTTCTGTATGGTGATCCACGAAATATTCACGGATATTTTGTAATATTTCCTTTTGCGGGTGCCAAACTCCACCACCTAAATATATATTCCCCGGTTCAAGGTGAATATAATATCCTGGAAATATTTCATTTTTTCCACCACCTTTCATGGATGCGCTAAACCATGTTTTGTATGGGCTCTTATCTTTGGAAAAACGAACGTCACGATAAATTCGGAATAAACATTCTTTCGGTTGAACTCCAATTAAAGAATCGTCAAAACCGGAAATATTATGGAGCAGTATCGCTACAAGATCTGTGAAATTGGCAAGAGCATCTCTAAACTCGTCTTTATGATCATTGAACCAAGCGCGGTCATTATTTTTTTTCAACTTTTTTAGAAAATCGAGTGTACTATGTTCAATCATATTGATACTCCTCTGCAAAAGCCAAACGCTCGCCTATGGGAGGGTGAGAATAGTATAGCCATTTTACCCAGCCGCTGGGATAAGCGTTAGATAAATTGCGATTAGCCAATCCGGCCATGGCACCCAAAAACGCATCTTTTTCTGGATAAAATTCCAATGAACTACTATCGGCCTGGCGTTCAAATGTGCGCGATATCCAATTGTTTAATGGTCCGAACAGAAACCCGGATAAAATGCCCATGATTAAGCCAATCATGGGAAAAAGTGCCAGGTTTGCTGTATTTGATGTAAGAAAGGTTGGGAAGAAATATTTCATCACCAAATCTAATAGGTAAAATGTGACTAATTGCTGAGCTGTGCCGATGATAATATTCTTGGGTAAATGGGCATAACGGTAATGGCCCACTTCATGGGCAATAACAGATGTGATTTCATTTTGATTCATTTTTTCCAAAAGATTATCTGCCATCACCACTCTTCGGGTTTTGCCTAATCCACCTAAAAATGCATTTTCTTTCTTGGTTTGTTTGCTCATATCCTGGCGAAAAAAACCTCCAGGTTTTAATCCGGCTTTTTCTAAAATCACCGTTAACTGATTTACCAGGCTTTCATCTTCTATGGGGTCATACTTATTGAAAATGGGAGCTATAACAACAGGGAATAGAGTGGCAAAAATCACGGAAACAATCGCCATGGCACCCCCGGCGACCAGCCACCAAATATCAGGAAATGCTGCAAAGACCCAATACAATAACCCCAGCAATAATGGAAATAATACCAAACTGAGTAAAAATGATTTTAATTGATCCACAGCCCATGTCTTATGGGTATAATTGGAAAACCCCCATTTATGTTCACGAACATATCCTGTATAATATCCCAGAGGCAGCCCAATCAATGTGGATAATGTTAGAAAAATCACGACATAGATTAGAAATGTCCAGATGAATGAATAGCCCGTATGGGCAATTTGTGTGCTGAATCCGAAAAAATAAAACCAGAGTATAAATGTCAATGAAATGACTGAACCCAATAATCCAAAGATGCGATTTTCTTTTTCATATTTCTGGGCTTGGCGCTGTTTGTCAGCATCCAAGAGTGGATGGATGTTTTGCATGGGTTGAATTTAGTGAAGAAAGAAGGTATTTACTTCAGCAGTGTCACCCGTTGGGACTGTCTACTTAGACTCCATTTTTACAGAAAGATAAAGTTCATTATCTTTTATAAAATCTTTTATAATGGCGCCGGCCAGAAGGGGAATTTTGTGGTGAGCTTTATAAGTTTCCATGCGCACGCTATAGCCATGTTCATTCAGCAGATCGTGTGCTTTTTGCCCCTTGTCTACTGTGATAATATCATCTTCCGTGCCGTGCAAAATAAGGATGGGCGTTTGGCGACTGATGTCAGTAGCATCATTAAAGAGACGATCGGGATTGCGAATAAAACCGGCGATGGGAATAATGCCGCCAATGGCAAAATCCAGCCGCAGAGTAACATGCAGACACAATCCGGCACCCATGGAAAAACCAATTAAATAAATATCCTTTGGTGCAAAGCCATCCTCCAAAACTTGGGAAATGAGGGCGGTGGTTAATTCAAATGTTTTTTCGTATTCCCAGCCGGTTTCATCATTTCCGCTGAACCATGTAAACCCTTTGCCAACGTCAGCTTTGTATGGAGCTCTGGGCATATACCATTTGGTATCATTCAGGCCCATAGACTTTGCCACTGGCACCATAGCATGTTCATCTCCCGTCCAACCGTGAAGGCCGATGACCGCCCGTTTGGGGCTGTTACTGTCTTGGTAATAGTTAATTATCAAGATTTACTGATCGCAGCAGCAATCGTCTACAACTTTAACAGTTCCCGGAACATATTCAACTCCGTCTAATTTATAGCGGATACAAGCGCCCACTTCAATATTATCAAATGCCCCCAGTGCCGTAAGATCTTCTGTTGTGACTTCATTGAATAAATATCCATCCAGAATGGTTCCGCCGCAATCATCACAGCCTTCTTCTTTTTCGCAGGCAGGAAAGGTGATCATTGCCAAACATGATAGTATCAGGATACTCGTTTTCATAATATTACCTCAAGGCCTTTCAAAATTAGCTGCGGACATTAATGTCCATTTAGCATTTTCAGGTGTGCGGCTGGGTTCCAGGCGAAACAGTTCCCCTGTTTCTGTATCCAGCAAATAATGCCAGTGCGTACGGTCAATGCTGAAACTTTGCAATTGATACCGGCCTGAGTCATCTTTCTTTCCTATTTCATCACGCATGAATTGCTCCAGGCGGGTTAAAAGAGAATGGAGAGAATCTTCTTCCGTTTCAGCCGCTCCGACAAATACGAAGAATGAAGCAGTTAGAAGTATTCCGGAAATGATTCCGATGATGGTTTTTTTCATGACGTCTCCTTGTGTTTATAAGGGTTGATTACGGCTCGCTTCAAACGCAGCCATACGTTCTATAAAGTCTTGTTCATTTGCTGCCTGCAACAACGGACTGATTTCAATATTCTTGTCAATTGTAATGGTAGGCGATCGACCATAATCATGGCCGGGATAGATGATTGTGTCTTGAGGAAGTGTCAACAGTTTATCATAAACAGATCGGTATAATTTTCCTGTATCACTTCCTTGGCTGATGGTGCGGCCGGTCCGGCCGACGAATAGGGTATCGCCGGTGAAAACGACATTTTCTAATTTATAGCAGCACGAATCTGGAAAATGACCTGGAGTATGGAGCACATCAATTAAGAGTTGGCCGACTTGGATTTGTTCTCCATCCAGCGCGGGATGCACATTCAAAGCACTGATACGTCCAGCTGAATCTTCATGGATGACGATTAACAATTCTGGAAATGCCTCTAGATATTCATCAATAAATGCTATATGATCACCGTGAGTATGGGTAATCAGCATGGCGACAAACGCGCCATCGATGAAAGGGCGAACTGTTTCAAAAGGTAAAGCTGCATCAATACACATTTGTGCTCTACTTTGCAAACAGGTTAGGATGAACTGGAAATTGTCATCGTATCCGCCCTTAAATGATCGAATTGCAAAATCGGTGTTTATCATAATAAAATCATACTGATTCTAACCAATGAAACCTTTACCTTCAACCAGTTAAAAATGTACAAATTATAATTAATTAGGAAAAATACTACTATGAAAGATGCAGGATTATATTTAATCATTGGAGGTGTTGCTATTTTCGTTTTGGTTTTTATTGGTAAAATATTTTCTTTCATTGCCAATAATCCCATTCTAGGATTAGCCTTTATTGCAATCATTTTCGGAATAATTTTACTATTATTAAATATGATAAAGGAAAATAAAAAAGCCAAAAAAGATGAACCATTTAGGGGAGTAGATAAATGAAGTTATCTACGACAGAAACAATCGCAGAATATACAATTACTAAAAATCTAGGCGTTGTTATAGGCAATACAATCCGAGCCCGTCATGTGGGTAAAGATATTAAAGCCGGCTTGCGCAGCCTGGTAGGGGGTGAGATAACAGAATATACCGGTATGCTGTCTGAATCCCGCGAACAGTCTATACAGCGTATGATCGAGCGGGCCAATGAATTGGAGGCTGATGCCATTGTGGGTGTGCGCTTCCAAACGTCCATGATTATGCAGACTACCGCTGAATTGCTCGTGTATGGTACAGCGGTAAAATTATCTCAAAAACCTGATTAAGTCTTTTTTATTACTAAATGCTCTGCTGTATATTCGGCGGCATTTTTAAGCATATTTAATGAGAGAAATACTAATCTGGCTGCCGGCAATCATTTTGCCGTCTTCAACAATTATTCAATTAACGAATATTTATAAAGCTAAATCTTCTGATGGAGTTAGTGCAACAACATGGTTCCTTTTTGGTATTGCCAATATTGGTGCGTATGTGTTGACAGATCAGTATTTTGCAATTCAATCCATTTTGGCATTTTTATTAACTGCTATTTTGGATTTTTTCATTGTGTATGCCATATTTAATTATCGAAAACCAAAGAAAGGATAACATGAAGAAATATATTGCACTTATAATTGGGTTCCTCTTGATCGGATGTGGATCACCTGATAGTCAATCGTCTGTAAAACTGGAAACGGCCATGGATTCAGTCAGCTATAGTATTGGTGTAGACATTGGGAAAAATATGAAAGCCCAAGAACTGGACATTAATGAAAAAGCAATGTTTGAAGGTTGGAGTTCATCTTATAAAGGTGAAGATCTAAAACTGACAGATGAAGATATGCTGTCTTCGTTAAATAATTTCAGAAAAATTTTGCAAGAAAAATCTCAACAAAAGGCAAAAGCTCAAGCTGTTGAAAATCTCGCAAATGGTGAAGCATTTTTAACTGAAAACGCAAAAAAAGAAGGCGTCCTTACAACAGAAAGCGGGTTACAATATAAAGTTGTTAAACAAGGAGAGGGCCCCATTCCAACATCCGATGATAAAGTGACGGTTCATTATAAAGGAACTCTCATCGATGGCGAAGAATTTGATAGCTCCTATAAACGAGGACAGCCGGCATCATTTGGCGTCACAGGTGTTATCAAGGGCTGGACAGAAGCATTGCAATTAATGCCCGTCGGCTCAAAATGGGAATTATATATTCCGTCTAATTTGGCTTACGGTAACAGCCCTCGCGGTCCTGGCGGACCCAACAGCGCTCTCGTATTTGAAGTGGAGTTATTGGGTATAGAATAATTTGAAAGTAACTTTATAGAATATATTAATAACCCCCAGATTTCATTTTTTGTTCTGGGGGTTTTTGTACCCCGGACAGGATTCGAACCTGTGGCCCACAGCTTAGAAGGCTGTTGCTCTATCCAGCTGAGCTACCGGGGCATTTTAAGGGTGGAAAATTAGTACTCTTCGAGGGAATGTATTAATATCAATTTTAGCTAAAAAAAATACTCATTTTTCTCGTCGGGGTACCGACGAGAAAAAACTTGACTTGTTTACCGTCGGTGGTGTAAAATTCACCGTCGAGAGACTAAAAGCCTTTTTTCTTTAATCAACAAAAAGGAGTCAATAATGGCTGAAACAGTAAGAAGTACAGGCGTATCAAAAGAAAAGGGTTATCTCTACTACCTCGGTAAAGATGGCAACGTCTGGCGTTCAAAGATGGCCCGTGCCGGTAAAGGCGGCGGTAATGCAGAGCAAGTTGCATCAGCTGGTGTAACTCGTGAAGCAGGCTATCTGTATTTCATCGATAAAAATGGTGATGTGGCTCGTGCCCCAATGGCAAGAGGTCGCAAATAATAATCATACCAAGATGATTAATAAGCCCTTCCAATTGGGGGGGCTTTTTTTTTATATGAGTTTTCTGTAGATTACCCCTTGAGCACATACCAATGTATATGCACTTTTCACATCCAAATACAACCATTGTAGGTTTCACTCTATTCATTATGATATTTTTATGGAATTGTACTGATTTAGGTTCCAAACCTGATGATAATGATATCACTGACGTCATTAGTTTTACCGGTGATATCCAACCCATTTTTAATCAAAATTGCGCGAATAATTGTCATTTAAATAATACTTTCGGCGGTTTAAATCTATCGTCTTACACAGGATTAATGTCTGGTGGAAACAATGGTGATGTAGTAATCCCCGGAAATGGAACAGATAGTATCATTATACAAAAATTAGGAAGCAATCCGCCCTTTGGAGATCAAATGCCTAAAGGCAGTTCAGCCTTGAGTGACACTACAATTAAACTAATAACAACTTGGATAGATGACGGCGCTGAAGATAACTAGCCTATTTCTGATCCTGATTGCTTCAATACAAGCCTTACCTCGTTTTGCTGTGCAGGAAGGTGTATCATGCAATTTATGTCATGTGGATCCCAACGGAGGCAGTTTACGGAATGATTATGGCATTTCCGTAGCCAGCTCAGAACTGACCAAAGCTCAAGGCAGTGATCGAGTTGGCGGTTATTCAGGCATGATAAATGAATATCTCCGTGTAGGTGGAGATGTACGCTTTTTGAATTACAACGCAAATGAAAATGGACAATTACAAAGTACACTGTTTCCTATGCAGGCGGACATTGCAGTATATTTGTACGTGAATGAAAATGTAGGTGTATTTACTGAACAAGACCTTTTACGCAGTCAAAATGAAGTATGGCTACTTTGGTCAGGTCTTCCTTTTAATGGTTATGTAAAAATGGGTAAAGATTTACCGGCATATGGATTGAATATTGATGATCACACATCATTTATCCGTGGCGGCAATGTTCGTAAAAAAGCATTGGAATATGAAGGACTGGCTTTTTCACCTTATTTATATTCTCCCGGATTAATTGAAGTCGGTATCAATGTCGGTAATTTAAATTTCAGCCAGAGTATTGCTAATCAGTTTATCGATGAATCCAGTAGCGGCGGTTTTGGAGAAAACGTATATGATAAAGCATTTACAAGTCGGTTGGAATGGTGGCCTACATTGGGACTGATCAATGGTTATCTCGGTGGTTCAATACTTCAACAAGGATTAACTCGCTTTAATGGATTGTTTGGTGGTATATCAGTGGGAAACATTACATGGACTGGGGAAGTGGACATTGCAGAAGAATATGTATCCACAGGTACCGTTTTGGCATCTTACAGCGAAATAGATTATAATATTACAAAAGGATTAACTTTGTTATTAAAATATGATTTTTTTGATGAAAATATTGATGCATCCGGTTCATCCATAAATCGTATTACATTCGGAACGGAATTTTACCCGATTTCTTTTATGGAAGTCCGATGTCAAGCACGGTTTACGGGTGTAACTGGGAAAACGGCGGAGTTAAATCCAGAATATATTTTGATGGTTCATACATGGTTTTGAAAAGAAAACATTTGCAGTTAATTTTGTGCATTGCCTTAATCTCTTCAATCTTCGCTGAAGATGAAAAAAAGAGTGAGTTGAAAAATGTACAGGTTTTGTCTTATACTAAAAAGGCAGAAATCATGAAATTCATGAAGAAATCTGTAACCAAGGAGTTAGGGGTTAAATGCAACTATTGTCATAATATTAAAGATTATGCCAGTGATGAGAAGGAACAAAAAATTGTTTCTCGAGAAATGATGCGTATGGTAAAACATATTAATACGACTACTATGAAACCTTTGGGATTACATGAAGTATCCTGCTGGGTATGTCATCAAGGTAAAAAACACCCTGATCATAAATGTTGAAACATTATACATTACTGATATTTTGTTTTTTCTGGGTAACCTGTACTCCGCCCCAAGCTCCTGAAGTTATTGATGTAATCAATGAAATCCCTGTCGTTACTCCACCGGAAAAAACGGTTATTATTCCTTTAAAAACATTACCTAAAGGCTGGGTGATGAATCGCGAAACGCTCGCAGGATGGAAAGCAAGTTTACCTGAAGTCCTCGGAATTGTATTTGATACAGCCGCCTCTCCTGAATACTGGGATGATCCCATAACCTTGCCATCTGGAATTGAACTCCCTCTTAAACGAGCAAAGATTACCTATCATCATAGGACGCGTTTGACCAATGAAGTGGTCGAACTCCATTTTGTTAATGTGGATAATATTTATAGTGTGACAAATTATGAATTATCTCATTTTGAAATGAATGCTGTGGTAAAATCCGTAGAAATTTTGGATACGGGTTTTCCACAACTAACCGCAGATGATGTGTTAAAACACAAAGTGCTTATGGAATATGGTACACCCAAAGATTTTGATGGAGTCTGGCATCGTTATGAAGATAAAGATTCTGAATTTGCCGTTAGGGTTATAGATGACAGACATCTTGCAGTACAAGTACACAGCCGATTAATAGAACGAAAAATCAAACATGCTATTCAGGATGTATATTCTGAAGAGGGTATTGAGCTGAAAAAACAACAGCTCATGGATGGTTTCGAACTTTAATATTTAGTTAAAACATGTTTAAATATAGTGTCCCTTTTATCGTCATGACGGCGATATCTTCTGCGCAAATTGTATCGAGTATTGATATTCGTGGTCATCAAAATACCAGAGAATACATCATCGAACGAGAAATACAGCATCCACTCCGTGTAGCATTGGATAGTTCTATTGCCCAAGACGACAGAAATAGAATTGAAAATTTGGGGATCTTTAGCACTGTGTCATGGCAAGCTGTTCCTTTAGAAGATGGTACCGTAAAATTGCGTTATCACGTTATTGAATCAACTCGGTTTTTTCCAATATTTTCTCCTTCTTATGAAGAAGATACCGGATGGTCAGTTGTATTTGGAGGAATTATAAAAAATTTGAGAGGGCGCAATGAATCATTAGTCATCGGAAGATTACTAGGAGGTATTGATGCCTATGGAATTGAATTCAACGACCCCTGGGTTTTCGGAGATCATATTTCGGTATCATTTCAGGTAGGTAAGCATGTATCCGATCACGTATTCCTTCCACTTGAGCGTCAAACATCTTCTTTCGAAATGAATGTTGGACGATATTTTGGTTATCAGAAAAGGGTAAGTATTGGATTTGAATTCGAGAAAAAAGATTTTGTGGGAGATAGTACCACAATTGAATTTGATTATATTGCGCCCCAAGCCAGTATGGCCTATGATACACGGGATATTTATAATGATCCATCACAAGGTGTTTACATTTTTCATTCTGCTCAATATTTTAATTTTTTCAATATAAATAATAATGCATTGTTTTGGAATCAATCCTATAGCGCATTTTTTTCACCCATTAAAGGGAAACGTAAAACAACCATAGGTTCAAATATTACGATCAACTCTACTCACGGAAATTTGCATCAAGAATTGTTTAAGTTCGGATTGGGCGGTGGATATTCTGTGCGCGGTTGGCAAATTGAAAATCCGGGATTATTTTCAAGTGGAATACAAGATTACCGTTTTGGATATTTTAGCGCATTTTCTTCGATTGAACTCCGCCAGACAATTATTCCACGATACGCAATTCAACAGGATTCCCCCTTTGGTCCCATTAAATCTGAATTTGGTTTACAAGGCATTTTATTTGCTGATGGGGGTGTTGTTGGAAATAATTGGGGTGAATTATACGAAAAGAAACCCATGATGGGACTAGGTGTGGGAATAAGAATTCCCGTGGCCATGGCCGGAAATGTTCGTTTAGATTATGGCTGGTCTTTTTATGATGGGGAAGCAGTGGAATCATCATTCCACTTTTCTATCGGACAAAAATTTTAACGAATTATTTCTTTCTAAAAATCATCGCTTTTTCAAAGCGATTTTCTTCCCCCGAACGTAGTCGAGATAGATTGCTCCTGTGGGTAAAAATGATGAACCACGGTACAAGCAGACTGAAGATCAATAACGATAATGGTGGCGGGTTAGCTAGACCAAGTGGCGGCATAATAAAAAGAAGTATTGGCAGGGATACAGATGCCATAATGGATCCTAGCGAAACATAACCGGTTAGAACCAGCACAATCGCAAAAACAATCAGGCATAGAGGTACAGCTATGGGAAAAAGGGCCAACAGCATACCACCCAATGTCCCCACACCTTTGCCTCCTTTGAATCCGGCAAAAACGGTGTATGTATGCCCCAATACAGCAGCAAAACCGCATAAGATTTGAACAACGCCTATATCGTCAATTGGCTGTCCTTTGAATAAAGTGGTGGCATAAACAGCCGCCGGCAGCCATCCTTTGAAAACATCAACCACAACAACAATCAGTGCCCATTTCCAGCCCAGAACGCGAAAGACATTGGTCGCTCCTGCATTACCACTGCCGTGTTCGCGAATATCTATCCCCTTGGTTATTTTACTAATGATTATACTAGTAGGGGTTGAACCGGTTAGATAACTGGCAAATAGAAGTAGAATTAATTCAAATGCTGAACTCATAGAAAATAATTATTTAGGAAAATTATGCAGCTCATTTTCTGGTGGAGCAATCAAACCACCGGAAATAACCATTTTGATTCCTTCTTCAACTGTCATTTCCGTCAACATTGTTTCACGTTTTGGAATCATGATAAAGAAACCTGAAGTAGGATTGGGTGTTGTAGGTACAAATACATGATAATATTCAACACTATTTGCATCAACAGATTCACCGGTAACAAACGCCAATGTCCAAACGCCTACTCTGGGATATTGCAGGAAAATAACTTTTTGGAAATTTTTTCCGTCAGCAGTCCCGGAAAATGCGCTGATAAACTGTTTGATTGTTTTATATATAGTGTTGACGATGGGAATCGTTAAAAGAATTTTTTCTCCCCAGCTAATCAAACGATTTCCAAGTACATTACGAACGATTAAACCTAATGCATATACAGCAAGAATGGTCAGCAATAAACCTAAACCTGGAATGTGAAAACCGATTACTCTCAAAATTGGAGCAGAAACACCATCCAGAAAACGGAATAAAAATGTGAGTATATATATAGTCAGCACTAAGGGTACAATGGTAAACACACCGGTCAGTATCGTTCGTTTAATATGAGTCCACATAATACTTTTTTATAATATCCCTTCCAGTTCAAGAAGGTACGCTTTACGTTGTAAATTGCCGCCATATCCACCTAAACCGCCGTTAGTATTAATTATACGATGGCAGGGAATAACAATGGGTAATGGATTATTGGCATTGGCTGATCCAGCCGCCCGAACGGCTTTTGAATTACCGGTCCGTTTTGCAATATATTTATATGAAGCTGTTTTACCATAAGGTATGTTGTTTACTTCCTTAAGCACTTTTTTATAAAATGGTGGGCATTGTAAATCCAAGTCTAAATCAAATGTTGTTCTTTTTCCGGAAAAATATTCTTCTATCTGTTTTTTGATTTCACCACAGGCAATATCATTTTTGACACATTTATCATTTGGGAAATCTTTTTTCAGTGCTTTTATAAAAGGAGCTTCTTCCGGGAAATAGATACGGCGTAATCCTTTGTCTGATTTGGTAATACCCATAATTCCAAAAGGAGTTTTAACAGTGCTGTAAATAATAGTTTTCATTCGTATTAAGACTTGAATTTAACCAGTGTTTATGAGATTTGCTCTAGTGTTTGAGATTAACCGCAACAGCTCCTGTGATAACCAGCATAGCTCCAAGGATTGTAACCGGTGTTAATGCTTCTCCTAAAAACATCCAACCAAGAAATGATGCTATAACGGGCGGTGGAAAAGCTATATAAGCAATTTGAGTCATGGTCAAATGTTTGAAAAGCCAAACATAAATAAGCCATGCAGCTATGGAGCCGAATAGTGTTAAATACACCATAGCAAAAATATTAAAAGGGCTCCAAATCATAACCTGATCTTTTTCCAATAAACTGGAAATGGTAAGTAGTATAATGCCTGCACCTGTTTGACAAACAGCATTCATAGTTAGTGTATCGATCGCTTTGTTATGTTTTTTCAAATAGACATTTGGCAATGCTGCTAAAATCACAGCAACGATAATAACAGACATGCCTACAATAACATTTTCACCTCCCAGGCTTTTTCCTTGCGAAAGAATTAAAAATACACCTGTTACACCGATGACAAGGGAAATGATTTTGGGTAAATTTATCTTTTCATTTGGAAGATAAAAATGTGACATTATTACAATTATAATCGGGAATCCTGTCCAAAGTATTGAAGCCAAGTTGGAATAAATAAATTGCGCTGCCCAATACGTAGCACCATAACCAACGACTAAATTCAAAAGGCCGAAAGAGATATAAATATTGATAGCTTCACGAGTACGTGGAATGGATCGTTTTTGGAAAAATGAAATTAATAGTAAAATGATACCTGCTGCAAAAATACGTAATCCGACACCATAAATAGCAGGTGTTCCTTCAATGAGGCTTTTTTTCAGAATAACCCATGTGGTTCCCCAGATGAGACAAATAGCAACGTACAAAAAGTAGGATTTTGATTTCATAATTCTGAAATAAAAAACTCCGCTGTTGCGGAGTTTTTATAATTGAATTGAAAAGGAGAAATAATTAGGATTTAACACCTTTATGAAGTTGAACCACAATGGGGCAAGCAACATATATGCTGGAATACGTCCCTACGACAACACCGATCAACATGGCAAAAGAAAAGTAATGAATAACTTCACCGCCAAACACAAAAAGAATTAATACAACCATAAAAGTAGTAATGGATGTAATGATGGTTCTACTGAGTGAATCATTAATACTTCGATCCACCATATCACTATAAGATAATCGTTTCATAGTTTTTACATTTTCTCTCACTCTATCTAATATAACAATAGTATCATTTAGAGAATATCCAACAATCGTTAAAAATGCAGCTATAATTGGTAGGGATATTTCATAATCCATAATGGAAAAAATACCCAATGTAATAATAACATCGTGGCTTAAAGCAGCTATAGCACCAATAGCAAATTTGAATTCAAAACGAATTGAAATATAAATTAGGATCAATAATAATGCAGACATGATTGCCATAACTGCCTTACCGCTTAATTCAGCACCAATTTTTGGTCCAACTTTTTCGATGGATAAAATAAAATCATTTTGATCAGCCGGTACAGCATCAGGAAATGATTCATATAAATGATTTACAATTAATTGGGGAAAGTTCTCAGGTTGATCTTCCTGGATGGGAAGTCTGACAGAAATATCTTTTGCACTGCCAAATTGTTTTATCTCAGCTCGGCTATAATTATGGATTTGGCCTTCAATTGAAACTGCATCCATAACTTGACGTACATTATTCACATCCATTACTTCAGTGAATTGTACTGCAACTAGTGAACCGCCCTTGAAATCGATACTCAATCGGGGCCCGCCCTGTAGAACCAGCGAAATTAACCCTGCAAGAATGATGGCTCCGGATAGAAAATATCCAAAGCGACTTTGGCTTAAAAATTTGATATCAGTCTCTTTGATCAGTCTCATATGCTTAATCTCTGTAAACCCCTACGTTCTGTAAGAGTATTAAAAATAGTTCGTGTAACAAAAATGGCTGTAAACATGGAAATCACAATACCCCAAAACAAAACAGTAGCGAAGCCACGAATCGGGCCTGTGCCAAACTGATATAAGACCAGCGCTGCAACTAATGTTGTAACATTGGCATCAATAATTGTTGTCAACGCCCGGTCATAACCGGCATCAATGGCAGCTCGAGGTGTTTTGCCTTTACGCTGTTCTTCGCGAATTCTTTCAAATATAATTACATTTGCATCAATTGACATTCCCACTGTTAAAATAAGAGCTGCAATACCCGGGAGGGTTAATGTCGCATCCAGCATAGCTAAAATGGCTAAAACGAGAATGATATTCCAGATTAATGCAAAATCAGCAATAAGTCCGGACAGTTTATAATATAAGAGCATAAATATGAGCACCAATACCAATCCAATTATAACAGACAGTGTCCCTTTTGCTACTGAATCAGCACCTAATGAAGGTCCCACAACCCGTTCTTCGATGATGTTTACTGGGGCGGGTAATGCACCGGCACGGAGCACAATGGCAATATCTTTCGCTTCATCCATATTAGCGAAACCTTCAATCATTGTGCCACCATCGGAAATTTTTGAACGAATCACGGGAGCCATATGAACTTTTTTATCCAGAACGAGTGCAACTCTACGTCCGATATTTCCACCTGTAACTCTTGACCATGTTCGGGAACCTTCCGAATTCATATCCAGCAATACGATGGATTGCCCCGAAGCAGAGCTGCCGGTTCCGCCGATTGTGGCACTGGCTTTTTCTACGACACCACCTGTGAGTTCAGATTCACCTTCCAAGTAGAACATACGGTACATTTTTTCTTGACCGCCATCAATATTTGTAAATGATTCAGGAGCATCACTCATGAGAAATTGACCATTGGCGGCATCCAACTTATCTTGAACATCGTCCATTGCCAGAATTTTTTTAATAATATATACATTTTTTTCCGGAGTGCCAATATCGTTACCCAGCGCTCTTAAAAGAGAAGAGAAAGGCCTGTCTTCCAAAAGATTTTGATCAACGACTACAGATGTATCTGAAGTGTCTGCAGCAGCTTGAGCAGCTTGTTCGCCAAATAGTTCACTAACGGAAATAGTTTTATCTTCACTCACAGGAGCCGACGAACCAATCGTAGTTTTTTCTTCTTCAGCCGTTTTAGTGAGCCCTACAAGTTCTTCACTCCCTTTGATTACTTTATCAATGCGTAATAGCATATCATTCGTAAGGTCAGGAGATTTGACTAGGATAAATTCGAGCAATGCAGTGCTTTGTAGTAAATCCCGGGCTCGTTCAGAATCATGGATTCCGGCTAATTCGACAATTATTCTACTGTTACCTTGTTTTTGAATTGTAGGTTCTGATACGCCGAACTGATCCACACGGTTTTGGAGAATCTCCAAAACACGATTAATTGCATCATCCGCCTGATCTTTGAGGCTTGCAACAATTTCATCCATATTACCGCCGTAATCCACATCAAAATAGCGGTGAATGCGCAAACCTTCAGAATTGATTTCATCTTGAAAAACCTGGAAAAAATCCAGTTCTGAATCTGCCTTAATTCGTATACTTATTTTCGCCAGTGCTTGTTCAAAGCGCTTATCCTTATTGATGGCCAGGTTGCTCACCAATGTAGGGAGATCAACCTCAAGAACAATGTAAATACCGCCTTTTAAATCCAGTCCTTGTTTAATGATTTTACTTTCCAAATCCTGCAAGGAACCTTCTTCCTGCATGGTTTCAATTTCATCTGCAGAAAGATTTTGATATTGGATTGTGGGCCATATGGCATAAAATGCCCAGACCAGTACTAAGGCGATAATGATATATCGAGGTGTTAATTTACTTTTCATGGATTAAATAATATTTTAGTTGCGAAAAAAGCCCGGGAATATACCGAGCATGTAAAAGAGGTGTCAAACCTTTTACTCGAATTATAAAAAATAATCTTTTTAATGATTAAAAAAACGAGAGAGATTATTAGTGAATGTTGAAAGCAAGGATATTGATTATTAAAAAGAAAATTGCATGAAATAATTCAACAAAACCCGTCTGTTTCGGATTGAGCGCTGCTTTAGTTTTCCATGTAAAAATTCCTATAATTGATTTTATGATATAGGGACCAAACGCCAGAAGAAAAAGCCAGGTATAGTTCCGTATCCATATGGTAATCCATAAAAACAAAATTAAAATCATATTATACACGAGCAAAGGTGTTGCTTTTTTTATTTTGATTTGATTGGATGGTTGAGAAAACTGAGGTTGAATTCGCAATTTCAATTTGATATAATATATACTTCCTGCAAAATAAAGGAAGTTGATCAACCATAGAATCCAGCCTCTGGCATCCATACTTTGATGAAGAAATAAATAAATGACAGGCGCTGAGGATGTTAAACCAAAAACGCCCACAAGTTCTCCGGGAATGGACATATTCTGTTTATTCACTGTTAACCATAAATGAAGAATCATCGTTAATGCGACAACGCAGCCAAAAAAGAGGGCATCCCATTGTCCGTATCGAATGAATACTATTACAGCTATTAGCGCTCCGGCACCGGCAAAACGGATTATCCAACGCAATTGTTCTTTAGCAAGAATACGCCTGTTTTTCCACCTGCGAACAACGCGAACTGCCGGCTCATAAGAAAGAAAAATCAATATAAATGAAACAATTAAAAACAAGGCTGCCCAATTCCATTCACCTACAAGGCTGGCAGCCATGACAGCCGGAATAAGAAACATTGCCCAGGCACCGTGTTGACGGGGTTTGGGGAAGGGATTCATTATTATTTAAAGTTTAGAATGAAGAGAAATTAAAAATATATTAAATAATGTTAAGATTTTTTCCTACTGAAGAAAACGCCTCTAAGGACCGATCCAAATGCTCTTTTTCCATTGCTGCAGAAATCTGCACTCGAATCCGCGCTTCACTTTTGGGAACAACGGGAAAGAAAAAGCCGATGACATAAATTCCTTCTTCCAATAAAGATGCTGCCATTTTTTGAGCGAGGTTCGCATCATAAAGCATGATGGGCACAATGGGGTGATCACCTTTTTTTATGTCAAAACCGGCAGAATTCATTTTTTCCCGGAAGTAAATAGTATTTTTTTCCAATTTGTCCCGTAATTCAGTTGATTTGGATAATATATCAAACACTTTAATTCCTGCTGCAACAATAGCCGGCGCCAATGTATTGGAGAAAAGATAGGGACGGGATCGCTGACGGAGCATGTCGATAATTTCCTGTCGTCCGGTGGTAAATCCTCCAGAAGCACCACCCAATGCTTTTCCTAACGTGGACGTCCAAACGTCTATTTTATTCATAACATTGTTGTATTCAGCAGAACCCCGTCCTGTCTTCCCTACAAAGCCGGTGGCGTGGGAGTCATCTACCATGACCATGGCATCATATTTTTCAGCTAAACTCGTAATGTCATCTAATTTTGCTATGAAGCCATCCATGGAAAAAACACCATCGGTGGCAATCATTTTGATTCTGGCATCTTTGGCTTCAACCAATCTCTTTTCAAGTTCAGCCATATCACTATTGGTATAACGATAGCGTTGTGCTTTGCAAAGTCGAACTCCATCAATTATGGAGGCGTGGTTCAATGCATCGGAAATAATGGCATCATCAGGCCCAAGAAGTGTCTCGAATAATCCTCCGTTGGCATCAAAACAGGAGGTGTATAATATGGTATCATCCGAACCGAAAAAGTCTGATATTTTTCTTTCCAATTCCTTGTGAATATCCTGTGTTCCACAAATAAACCGCACAGAAGACATGCCGAAACCATGCTCGTCTAATGCCTTAATGGCTGCGGCTTTTATATCTGGATTATTTGATAAACCCAAATAGTTGTTGGCGCAAAAATTGAGGACCTCACCGCCTTCTTTCGTATTTATAATTACACCTTGGGGCGTGATAATAGTGCGTTCTTTTTTATAAAGTCCTTCAGACTTGATCTGTGATAAGGTGTCGGTATATATCTGTTTTGATCTATTCATATTTAATTCTACCAAACCTTTGAAAGGTTTGGTAGAATTATCCAATCACCCATGCACTTGTTAATCCCATTCCAAAATCACCTTGCCACATTGCCCGGATTCGATTATATCAAATGCGTTTTGAAAATCCTCTGCTTTGAATTTATGAGTAATGATGGGGGAAACATCCAAACCACCTCGAATCAATTGTGTCATTTTATACCATGTTTCAAACATTTCACGGCCGTATATACCTTTGATATGTAACCCTTTAAAAATGATTTCGTCCCAATTGACTTGAGTTTCGTTAGGTAGGATTCCTAATAAAGCTATTTTACCACCGTGATACATTGTGTTAATCATGTCTTGCAAGGCTTTTGGATTACCTGACATTTCCAGCCCGATATCAAAGCCGTTAGCAATTTTTAATTCGTCAAAACAATCTACAATTTTTTCATTTTGAACATTAATAATCCGATCAGCGCCCATTTTATCGGCCAAGTCCAATCGATAATCATTAACATCTGTTACAACTACATTACGTGCACCAATTTTTTTGCAGATAGCGGCAGACATGCAACCAATGGGACCGGCGCCGGTAATGAGAACATCTTCCGCAACCATGCCGAAGCTTAATGCGCAATGGATCGCGTTGCCAAGAGGATCGAAAAAAGAAGCAATATCTGTATCTATATCTTTGTGAATTGGCCAAACATTTCCTTCTGGAAGTGTCATGTATTCAGCAAAAGCGCCGTCGCGATGAATTCCAATACCAATCGTTTCATTGCACAAATGGCGCTGTCCGGCACGGCAATTACGGCAATAACCACAGGTAATATGTCCTTCCCCAGAAACCACATCGCCTGCTTTATAATGGGTGACACCGGGACCGATATCTTCGACGATTCCGACAAATTCATGGCCGATAACCAGTGGCGGTTTAATGGTGGACTGTGACCATTCATCCCAATGATAAATATGGAGATCCGTACCACAAATGGCTGTTTTGGTGATTTTAATTAATACATCGTTCGTTGCGACATCCGGTTTGGGAACATCGTTTAACCATAAGCCGGGTTCAGGTTTTGATTTGCAGATTGCTTTCATGATAATACTAATAAACTAGTATGGAATTTAACAATTTCAACCATTGATTTATTACCTCTCTTGTTTCAATTTAAACCGACACCTAAATTCGACAGTTTATTTAATGTTACAAATTCCATAAAACCCAGATATGTCACGCATAATAGCACTCACAAACCAGAAAGGTGGCGTCGGTAAAACGACATCAGCAGTTAACATTGCTGTAAGCCTTGCAGTGTCAGAAGAAAAAACATTACTCATCGATTTAGATCCCCAAGCCAATGCCACTACAGGCGTTTCCAGCTTAATGAACGGTGAAGATGTTAACACGATTTATGATGTTTTGATTCGCGGTACTGCAATCAAAGACGCCATTATCAATACTCAATTCAGTCATTTAGATGTTATTACATCAAACAGCGATTTGGTGGGTGCGGAAGTTGAACTTGTAAGTCTCATGGCCAGAGAATTTCATTTGCAGAAGGCTTTGGAATCATTAAAACGGAAATACAAATTTATTTTGATCGATTGTCCGCCATCTTTAGGCTTGCTAACTGTGAATGCCCTGACAACTGCTCATTCGATTATAATTCCCATTCAAGCTGAATATTATGCATTGGAAGGATTAGGCCAGCTTTTGAATACCATCAGGCTGGTCCAGAGTAACTTGAATAAAAAACTTAAAATTGAAGGTGTACTTCTCACCATGTTTGACAGCAGGTTGAATTTATCGAAACAGGTCGCAGATGAAATTAAAAGCTATTTCGGAGATAAATTGTTCAAGACAATCATTCATCGTAACGTTCGCCTCGGCGAAGCACCCAGTTTTGGTAAACCAGCGTTATTATATGATGCCAATTCTGTGGGAGCGAGAGATTATATGGATTTAGTAGAGGAGTTATTAGATAGTGGTAACTAAAAGATTAGGTAAAGGTTTAGAAGCACTTATTCGGCCTTATGAAGAAACACAAGCAGCAGCGTCTCCGGTAGGTATAACTGATATTTTATTGTCCAGGATTAAAGCCAATCCGAACCAGCCCCGAAAAGACGGGTTGGATAAATCAAGCTTGGAAGACTTGGTAGCATCTATAAAAGAAAAAGGTGTCATTACACCCATTACCGTTCAGGAAGTGGATAAGGGCTTTATGCTAGTTGCCGGGGAAAGACGTTGGCGGGCAGCCAGACTAGCCGGATTGAAAAAGATTCCTGTATATATCATTAATGTAACAGATGATGCCGAATTAATGGAAATGGCTCTCATAGAAAATATCCAAAGAGAAAACTTGAATGCCATTGAGGAAGCAGAAGCGTTCGACGTTTTGCAAAATGAATTTAATTTGAATCATAGTGCGATTGCTAAAGCAGTGGGTAAAAAACGGGTTACTATTTCAAATTCATTACGCTTGTTGAATTTGCCGGCGGAAATTAAAGCCAGTATTCGCAAAGGTGAAATCAGTGCTGGTCACGGCAGGGCGGTGTTAGTCATGAAAACACAAGCCACTCAAAAAAAATTATGGCAGCGTATTCTGAATGAACAATTAAGTGTGCGTGCGGCAGAAGATATTGTAAAAGGAAAATCTACTCCAAAGCCAAAACCCAAGAAAAAGAAAATACGCAAATCAATCGCTGCTGTAAGATCTCTTGAAAATGAATTAATTACACTGCTTGGCACTAAAGTCCGCATAAGTTATAAAGGTGATGAAGGGACAATTGAAATTCAATATTTTTCTAATGACGATTTTGAACGCGTCATGGACCTCCTGCGAACTATAAAATAATTTACGCCATGAAATCTAATCGTTATACAATTCATATTGTTTCAGATAATGTGGACACTCAAAAGCGTTTCTCCATTAGCCGATTCTGGCTGCATGCATTATTATTTTTCATTGCTTTAATAATCATAAGTATTGGGGGAGTTTTAATATACTATATTCCTCAAATTGATGAATTCAGTAAAAAAAATCAACAATTTGAAAAAATGGTTGCTGAACGCACTCATGTCATGGAACTTTATCGTGATCTAAATCGCTTGGGACAAATGGAAGAAATAATCCGTAGCAATTTGAGTATTGTAAATGATGATAAACAATCTTCATCGATTGAAAAAACGAGCTCCTTTGTCATTTCTTATATTGAAAATATACCATCTCAAGCACCTGTTGATGGATTCTTGACTCAACGAATGTTGGATAAATCTCATTTTTGGCAAAAGAACCATTATGGAATAGATATTGCTGTTCAAGAAGGGGAGCCCGTTTTGGCTTCAGCCGGAGGAAGGGTGATATTTTCAGGTTGGACCTATGATTTGGGGAATTTAATTATCATCTATCATGGCGATGATTATTTTACACATTATGGTCATAACCAATTAAATTTATTTGAGAATCACGGTCTTGTAAAAAGAGGAGATGTTATTGCCTTGGCAGGTAGTACAGGTATATCTTCCGGTCCGCATTTGCACTTTGAAATCTGGAAAGACAGCGATGCAATTGATCCATTGGTGTTCTTTCCGGAATATAAGGAAAGAGATATAAGCATTGAAAAAAATGACTAAAATAAATTTTCAGAACATGAATAGTATGGTAGGACAGGATGCTGTCTTCCAAGGTGATATTAAACTGGAAGAAGGCATTATTGTTTATGGAATAGTCTACGGTAATATTCAAACACAAGGAGCTGTTCGTGTTTCAAGAACAGGTAAAGTTCATGGCAACATTGTTAGCAGTGATATTCATATTGGCGGCAGTGTAGAAGGGAATGTTGTTGTCGAAGACAGGGTTGTTCTCGGCGAATCGTCAGTATTAAATGGCAATTTGACTTATAAATCACTCATTATTGAAGAAGGTGCCCAATTTCAAGGCCAGTGTATTATTCTTGGCAACGAAACACTTAATGATGATTCCCAAGAAATTGAGGGGGGGGGGCCATCAACATCAGAAGATTCGTCAGAATACGATGAATGAAAACAATGACGATTATTTAGCTCGCTCATTTCAGTATTTACAAAAAATAATTAAAGATTCAAGCCCCGCTGCTTCAGCATCATATACACTCATTGGAGGTGTATTGATTATGGGTTTTTTGGGGTATTTTTTAGATAATTGGCTGGGTACAAAACCGTGGTTGATGCTGATTGGTTTTTTAATGGGTCTTTTTACTGGCTTTTATGAATTAGCAAAAACGGTTTGGCGAAAATAACGTGCCTACAGTTCAATTTTTAATATATATAAGTGTGTTTTGTATAGGAACGTGGGGATTGATTGTTGGTGGATTGGAACAATTTGCCAAAGAAATTTTTCTGGGAATGATAGCACCATTAATTGTAGGTATTATATCAATATTAGTTCTCTCCGAAAAAAATAAAAAGAATCCGGGAAACGTAACCAACGTTTTGATACAATCATTTGCTGGAAAAATGATATTCTATGCTCTGTATTTTATATACATTTTTACTTTTTACACTTTTAATCCATTGCCTTTTGTTATTAGTTTTGTAAGCTATTTTGTAACGCTTCACATATGTGAAGCGTTGTTTTTAAGATCCATTTTCAATTAGGTAAAATTTAAATCATCAAATGAGTGCAGCTGCTGAGCAGAGCCACGCCACTGGCACAAGTGTATTGGACCAAGTAGGCGATAATATTATTCATCATGTTTCTAATAGTTCATTAGAACATCCACTGATTCATTTACCCCATATTTTTGGAATTGATATATCCGTTACTAAGCATGTATTTATGTTGTGGGTTGTTGCAATCTTGGTTTCCTGTGCTGTGATTATTCCCGTAAGAAAATATTTGCAGAAAGATAAAGCAATTCCCAGCGGTTGGATGAATGCATTGGAAGCGGTTGTAAAATTTATTCGTGATTCAATTGTACAGCCAAATGTGGGCGCAAAATCTGTAGATTTATGGGCTCCAATGATTTTGACTTTTTTCTTTTTTATCTTATTTGCGAATGGAATAGGGCTTTTACCGATTTTTGAGATGCTTGGATCGATTAACAGATTTATTTTTCATGTACCTGCCTCTGATACCCATAACGTTGTGAATTCATTACTTCACGGAGGATCAACAGTTACAGCTAATTTTAATGTTACTGCAGGATTAGCAGTCATTACATTTATATCAATAATCATCGCAGGAACGAAAGCTCATGGTTTTATATCACACTGGAAAAATTTAGTCCCCCATGGTCTGGCTTGGCCAATTTATATCATTTTAATACCTATTGAAATTATCGGTATGTTTGTTAGGCCATTTGCTTTAACGATGCGATTGGCAGCCAATATGACCGGAGGCCATATTGCCATTTTAGCTATTTTATCCTTCATGGCAATTTTCGCTGACATGTTTCACAGCGTATTAGCTGGAGTGGGTATGGCTTTTATATCTGTGCCCATGGCAGTAGCAATCAATGGACTTGAAATCATTGTTGTGCTTGTACAGGCATATGTATTTACTCTATTGTCATCTGTATTTATCGGTATGGCAATCAATGTTCACCATTAAACAATAGTAAGGAGAAACAAAAGATGGAAAACCTACATTACTTTGGAGCAGCCCTTGGACTGGGCGCAATTGTTATTGGCGCCGGTCTGGGAATTGGACGGTTAGCCGCTGCAGCCGCAGAAGGAATTGCACGGCAGCCTGAAGCCTCTGATAAAATAACAGGAGCAGTCAACCTTCCTTTATTCCTACTCGAAGGTGTGGCTATTCTGGGTGAAGTGTTCGCCCTGTTGATCGTCTTGATGAAATAATAACCTTTAGGACATCATATGAATAACCCTTTAGTACAGCTTGATCCCGGACTGTTTGTCTGGACCATTCTCACCTTTTTATTGCTCTTTGCAGTCTTGGCGAAGTTTGCCTGGAAGCCGTTGTTGAAAATGTTAAAAGACAGGGAAGATTTCATCAAATCTTCCTTGGAAGATGCAGAGACAGCACAACAGGAATTGGCTCGACTGAATTCAGAAGGAAAGGAAATCATTAATAAAGCTCGCGGTGAAGCACAGACCATCCTTTCGCAAGGAAAAGTTGCCGCTACAAAGTTGAAAGAAGAGACTCTAAACGACGCCAAAGAAAAAGCCAAAGCGATTGTCAATGATGCAGAAAAACAAATTCAGGTGGAAAAAGATAAAGCAATCGCAGAAATTAAAGGTGAAGTGGTCAACTTATCACTTTCTGTGGCAGAAAAACTCATCAAGAAAAATTTGAGCGTTGACGATAATAAAGCACTCATTGATGAATCATTGTCACATGTAAAGAAATATGAAGCTTAATCAACGGGCAAAAAAGCTCGCAGCAACCCTATTGGAAATTTCCGGCGAAGATGCCGGAGCGGTTCGATCTTCTCTGAAGCAAATAGATATTTTAATCAGAAAAGACGCACGGTTTAGATCATTATTGCAATCAAAACGAATTTCCAATGATAATAAAACGACTATTATCAGGGAAGCGCTTGCAGATGTTTGCCACCCAAATGTCATTGATTTCCTGGGCTTAATGACAGAAGAAAAATCTGTTAATATTATTCGTCAAATCATAAAAGCCTATGATGAGTTGTACAAGGAAAAAGAAGGGATTGTTGCTGTTAAAGCTCATGTTGCCAAAGAGTTGAATGCTGAAGAAGTTGATGCTTTACAACAGAATTTGCAAAAGGCAATAAACAAAAAAGCTGATATGACTGTAGAAGTTGATGAAAAACTACTAGGCGGAATCATGTTACGAATTGAAAACACATTTTTGGATGCAACTCTGCAAAGCAATTTAAATCGCTTGCAGGGGGAATTATTGCAATCCTAAAACCAAGGGAAATAAATGGATATTAAAACAGAAAATATAACTGAATTACTTAGACAGCAGATTGAAAAATTTGATACATCAATTGATGTATCAGAAGTGGGTGAAGTCATCGAGATCGGTGACGGTGTCACACGCGTTAGCGGATTGGAAAATGTTATGAGTTCCGAGCTGGTTGAGTTACCGAATGACGTATTTGGAATGGCTCTGAATCTTGAAGATGATAATGTTGGTTTAGTCCTTTTTGGCGAAAGCAGTAAAGTGAAAGAAGGTGATTTGGCCAAGCGTACTGAACGTGTGGTGGAAGTCCCTGTGGGCAAAAGTATGTTGGGTAGAGTTGTGAATCCTCTCGGTCAGCCGCTTGATGGTAAAGGCCCCATTGATTCCAAAGATTTTTTACCGATTGAGCGTAAAGCATTGGGAGTGATGCAGCGTCAACCTGTGAAACAGCCTTTGCAAACGGGAATCAAAGCGATTGATTCCATGATTCCCATTGGCCGAGGCCAGCGTGAATTGATCATTGGTGATCGTCAAACGGGGAAAACGGCTATTGCTGTTGATACGATTATCAATCAAAAATATACTCACAAGACTGGTGATCCTGTCTATTGTATTTATGTTGCCATTGGCCAAAAGGCATCTACCGTAGCGACTATTACAGCTGAATTGGAAGCTAACGGCGCCATGGAATACACAACAATTGTAGCAGCCAATGCATCTGATCCGGCGCCGATGCAATACATTGCTCCCTATTCCGGTTGCGCAATGGGTGAGCATTTTCGTGACAACGGCAAACATGCTTTAATCATTTATGATGATTTATCGAAACAGGCTGTTTCGTATCGGCAAATGTCTTTAGTACTGCGCCGACCTCCCGGCCGAGAAGCTTTTCCCGGTGACGTGTTTTATCTTCATAGCCGTTTGCTGGAACGTTCATCTAAATTAGCGGATGAATTGGGCGGTGGCTCCTTAACGGCGTTACCAATCATTGAAACTCAGGAAGGTGATGTAGCAGCCTATATTCCTACCAACGTAATCTCCATTACGGATGGTCAGATTTATCTGGAAACTAATTTGTTTAATTCAGGTGTTCGTCCAGCCATTGATGTGGGTTTATCTGTTTCCCGTGTGGGCGGTAATGCCCAGATTAAAGCAATGAAAAGTGTGGCCGGAACGCTGCGTTTGGATTTAGCTCAATATCGTGAGCTTGAAGCATTTGCAAAATTTGGATCCGATCTGGATAAAGAAACCCAAGCCCAGCTTACACGAGGTGAGCGAATGGTAGAGATTCTAAAACAAAACCAGTATGTTCCCATGGATATCGAAAAACAAATTGCCATTCTTTATGCCGGAACAAAAGGCTATTTGGATGAAATACCCGCAAATAAAGTAGATGACTTTGAAAAAGGATTGTTTGATTATTTAGATGCAAATAATTCTGATGAACTGAAAACCATTGTGAATGAAGGTAAAATAAGCGATGACGTTGGAGCAAAACTGGATGAAGCATTAAATGCATTCAAGGGAGGCTTTACTGCCTAAAAATGGCTAATCTGAAAGACATCCGCGATCGGATTAAATCCGTAACAAGCATTCAAAAGGTAACCAAAGCCATGAAAATGGTTGCGGCTGCTAAAATGCGCAGGGCGCAAGAACACATGGAAGAAGCAAGACCTTATGCCAATCGTCTTTCCACTGTGATTAATCATCTGCTTCCAGATGTGGATCGAGATATGTTAGAATTGTTGGATGTCCGTGAAGTTAACCGTGTTGGGTATGTTGTTGTTACATCAGACAGGGGCATGGCCGGTTCATTTAATACAAATGTTTTAAAAACTGCTCAAAATGAAATCGATACAATCGGGAAAGAAAATGTGGATGTGTTTTGTATTGGAAAAAAAGCGAGGGATCATTTTAAAAGACGGGGCTACACTATAATTGAGAATCATACGGAATTCTGGAATGAGTTGAGCTATAGCCACGCCATAAAAATAGGCGAAGGAGTGATTAGTCATTTTACGAATCATCATGTGGATGAAATACATGTTGTATACAATGAATTTGTGAATGTGGCCAGGCAATATATTCAATCTGAAATATTATTACCTCTTACTTTTGAAGAAGAAAATGGTCAGTATTTAGGCCGGCTGTATGAACCAAACAGAGAAGAAATTGTAAGGAGCTTAATTCCCCGTCATTTAAATATTCAAATGTGGAAGTACTTGTTGGAATCCTATGCCAGTGAGCAAGCAGCTCGCATGTTGGCTATGGAAAATGCTACAGAGAATGCTCAAGATATGATTAAAGAATTAACATTGGAATTCAACAAGGCTCGCCAAGCTGCAATAACGACTGAAATGTTGGAAATCGTCAGCGGTGCAGAAGCTTTACAAAACTAAATAAGGAACTGATATGTCAGTTGATGGAAAAGTTTCACAAATAATGGGCGCCGTGGTGGACGTCCTATTCGAAGATGGGCATTTACCGGCTATTTTGAATGCGCTGGAAGTTGATCGCGGTGAAGAAGGTACTTTAGTACTGGAAACAGCGCAGCATTTGGGAGATGGCGTTGTCCGTACCATTGCCATGGATTCAACAGACGGACTTGTACGAGGGCACAAAGTTGTTGACCTGGGTGAACCAATTTCCATGCCTGTGGGTCCGGAAACATTGGGTCGATTATTTGATGTCATCGGTAATACCATCGATGGTAAGGAAGAAGTAAAAACAACAAAACGTAATCCCATTCACCGTCCTGCACCTAAATTTGAAGATTTAGCCACATCTACCGAAATGCTGGCAACAGGGATTAAAGTTGTTGATCTCATGGAACCCTACACAAAAGGTGGAAAAACAGGCCTCTTCGGTGGAGCCGGTGTTGGTAAGACCGTTTTGATTCAGGAATTAATTCGCAATATTGCTACAGAACATGGCGGGTATTCTGTCTTCGCTGGTGTGGGCGAACGGACTCGAGAAGGGAACGATTTATATTTAGAAATGAGTGAATCCGGCGTTATCGATAAAACGACTATGGTATTCGGTCAAATGAATGAACCGCCGGGAGCTCGTCTTCGTGTTGCCTTGAGCGGATTAGCCATGGCGGAATATTTCCGGGATGATGAGGGCAAAGATGTCTTGCTCTTTATTGATAATATTTTTCGTTTCACCCAAGCCGGTTCAGAGGTTTCGGCTTTGTTGGGACGTATGCCTTCTGCTGTGGGTTATCAGCCCACACTTTCCACAGAAATGGGCGACTTGCAGGAGCGCATTACATCCACTAATAGGGGATCAATCACATCAGTCCAAGCTGTATATGTTCCTGCAGATGACTTAACCGATCCGGCTCCGGCAACAGCATTTGCTCACTTAGATGCAACGTCTGTGTTGGAACGTAAAATTGCTGAATTGGGAATTTACCCTGCAGTGGATCCCCTGGCATCTACTTCCCGGATTCTTGATCCCCGTGTCATAGGTGATCGTCATTATAATGTAGCGCGTAATGCACAGTCAGTTTTACAGAAATACAAAGATCTTCAGGATATTATTGCTATTCTCGGAATGGATGAACTTTCGGATGAAGATAAGCTCACAGTGTCACGCGCCCGGAAAATGCAGAAATTCATGAGTCAGCCATTTTTTGTAGCCGAACAGTTTACTGGAAAAGAAGGGCGTTACGTTAGTCTGGAAGATACCGTTGCCGGATTTGAAGCGATCTTAAATGGTGATGCGGATGAGCTTCATGAAAATATGTTTGCTTATGTAGGTGGAATTGATGAAGCGTTTGATAATGCAAAGAAAGCCGCCGCCTAATGAGTGTTTGTTTAGAATGCTCAATTTCTGCGTTATGCTCGTATTTAAAACCAGTCATTTACAACAGTAAACTCCTGATTATGAAATACTTCTCAAGCATTGAACTTGAAGATTTTATACTAAACACTAATTTTAATAGTAGATGCTCATGAATTCATTTCAGCTTGAAATCGTAACACCAACAAAAATCAGCGATGAAGGGCAGGTAGATTATGTACGCTGCCCGGGATTGGATGGATCGTTTGGTATTATGTCAAACCACAGGGAGGCCATCTTTGCATTGGATGTAGGTGAAATCAAAGTTACCCAAAATGGCAAGGATCATTATTTAGCTACGAGTGGTGGTTTTGCTGAAGTCACGAAAGAAAAGGTAGAACTATTACTGGAGACATATGAACGTGCAGATGAAATTGATGCAGCAAGGGCAGAAGAAGCATTGAAACGCGCTCAAGAGCGGAAAACTGCTAAAGAGATAGATACTGCACGAAATGATATATCCTTATTACGGGCAATAAATCGATTAAACGTTTCGGAACGTTGATTTCCAGTACAATCATACTTCAGCCGCTTGTAACTTTGTGCGGCTTTTTTTTATGCAAAAATAAATAATTTATGTTAAAAAGAACACACACCTGTGGTGAGCTTGGAAAAGAACACATTGACACCACCGTTAATTTAAACGGCTGGGTGAATACGGTTCGCCTTCACGGCCAAGTGATTTTTATTGACCTTCGTGACCGCTATGGTAAAACCCAAATTATCTTTAATTCTGATGATTATAGTGATGATTTTGAATCAGTCAAAAAACTATCCATAGAAGATGTCCTTTCCATCAAAGGAACAGTTCAGGCGCGAGGTGAAGGTGCCGTTAATCCGGATATGTCTACCGGTGATATTGAAGTGATGGTTGACTCAATGGAGTTATTAAGCGAAACAACACCATTGCCTTTTGTAATTACGGATCGGGAAAGTGCATCTGAAGATCTGCGTTTGAAATATCGTTATCTTGAACTGCGAACCGAAGAACTACAGTACAATATTATTACACGCCACAAAGCGTATCAAGCTGTCCGTGGATTTTTATCCGATAATGATTTTCTTGAAGTGGAAACACCTATTTTGATGAAATCCACTCCGGAAGGTGCTCGGGATTTTCTGGTTCCCAGCAGGCTGCACCAAGGCAAATTTTATGCTTTACCCCAGTCACCTCAAATTTATAAACAGATTTTAATGATATCCGGTTTTGACCGCTATTTCCAGATCGTGAAATGTTTTCGTGATGAAGACTTCCGGGCAGACCGTCAACCTGAATTTACTCAAATTGATGTTGAAATGTCCTTTATCGATGAGGAAGATATTTTTGAAAACATGGAAAACATGACACGCTACGTTTTTAAGGAAGTAATTGGCACAGATTTGCCTGACCCGTTTCCTAGGATTTCTTACGATAAAGCAATGTCCAAATATGGTTCTGATAAACCGGATACACGTTATGAACTGTTTCTACAAAATGTAAAACAGTTTACGGACATGTCAGAATTCAATGCATTTAAATCAGCAGAATGTGTTAAGGCAATTGTTGTTTCAGGTGGTGCTAAATATTCCCGAAAAAATATTGATGAATTAACTGATGTTGTTAAAACATTCAACGCCAAAGGATTGGCTTGGATGAAAATGGAGGAAGGACAACTCACGGGCGGTATATCCAAATTCTTTGGAGATGATTTACAAAAAGAACTCATTAGTTCAACGGGCATGTGTGATGGCGATATCATTTTCTTAATTGGAGATGAACGTTCGGTAACAGAAAAATCTTTAGGAGCATTGCGAGTTGAAATTGCAAAGTTTGAAGATTTAGCAGATAAAAATGATTTCAAACCACTTTGGGTGACAGAATTTCCTATGTTTGAAAATGATGAAAAGTCAGGGAATTTGACTTTTCTACATCATCCATTTACGTCACCCACCTCGTCTAATATAGAAGACCTGGATTCAGACCCATTATCAATGAAAGCACGTGCATATGACCTAACTATGAATGGTTATGAAATCGCCGGTGGGTCCATACGGATCCATTCCTCTGAATTGCAAAACAAGGTATTTTCATTATTAGGATTAACTGTGGAAGAAGCCAAAGAAAAATTCGGATTTCTTGTTGAAGCACTTTCGTACGGTGCTCCTCCTCATGGCGGCATTGCTTTTGGTTTTGATCGTTTGGTTATGCTGCTAACAGGCTCCAATAATATACGTGATGTTATTGCTTTCCCCAAAACCACATCTGCTGTATCCCTCATGGATGATGCTCCCGATTCTGTGAGCAAAGAACAGTTAGATGATCTTGGTATCCAGCTCAAAAAGAAAAAATAAATTGCCCCGCCAAGAAAAAGTTTGCATCATTACCGGTGCAACGAATGGTATTGGCAAGGAAGCAGCAATGAACCTGGCTGAAATGGGTTTTACACTGGGCCTGGTCGGACGTAACCCAGAAAAGATCGATGCAACTTGCTCAGCGATCCAAACTAAAACGGGTAATAAAAATATCAAATTCTTCCAAGCTGACTTATCTTTAATGTCTGCAGTGCAGCGTTTGGCTGAAAAGATTAAAAGTACATACAATAAGATAGATGTTTTGTTGAACAATGCGGGAGCATACTTTGCTGATTTTGGCACAACAGAAGAAGGATTCGAGAATACGTTTGCATTGAATCACTTATCTTATTTTCAATTAACAGATCTATTATTGGATGCCATCAAAGCCACGCCAAATTCTAGAATTGTCAATGTGGCTTCTAATGCACACTTGGGTACCAATTTGAATTTTGATAACCTGCAGGGATTTGATGGCTACAAAGGCTGGCCGGCATATTGTAAATCTAAATTGTGTAATATTATGTTCACCTATGAATTAGCACGCAGATTACAGGGTTGTGGAACCACAGCTAATTGTCTGCATCCTGGTTTTGTGAAAACAAATTTTGGCAACAATAATAAAACCAGCGTGCGCATGAGTCTATCCGCTGCGAAAACGGTTGGAGCCATCAATGTAAAAAAAGGAGCCAGAACAAGCACATATTTAGCTTCTTCTGGAGAAGTGGAAAATGTTAATGGAAAATACTTTTATAAGTGCAGACCCAAGGACAGTTCAAATAATTCCTATATTGTGGAACATCAGGAAAAATTATGGGAGCTCAGTGAGCAACTATTAAGTTGATAATCTTTACTTATTTAAAATTTCGGGCATACATTCAGGTATGAGACTATTTTTTCGCTTACACCTGCTCTTTTTTATAAATGTTTCATTATTGTTCCCCCAAATGAATGAATGGCATAAAAAGGCAAAGATCATGGTTGATAACCAGATTCTTGCCAGAGGTGT
>DJKX01000023.1 GCA_002436185.1 Fidelibacterota bacterium UBA6531 | reverse complement strand
TACCATCTCCGCTACCGCATTTATATTAATAGGTGGAAAAAGTGAACGATTTGGTTCACCAAAATGGAAGGCGAAAATCAATGGTAAGTCAGTATTAGACATCGTTTGGGATGCGTGTAACTCTTTTGAAAATAGGATTATCGTTGGTAAAGAAAAACCGGATGGATTTGAAAAACCATTTATTCAAGATACCTTGAAAATCAATGCTCCTATGAATGGACTCTATACTGCACTTTCCAATACAATAACAGATTGGAACCTGCTTCTATCGTGCGATTTACCTCTGATTGATTTTCAAATCATTAATTTATTGGGCAAACACTTGGATAAAGAAGTAGATGCAATTGTTCCAATAGCCAATGGAAAAACCCAAGTCACTTGCGGGTATTATAATAAACGAATTTTACCTTTTGTAGAAAATGAAATCCAAAAAGATAATTACAGTTTATTCAAACTTGTTCAAATTATAAATTCTGTAAATTTAGATTTTGGTGAAGATTTACGTTTTTGGAACATGAATACTAAAGATGATATGACAGATATATTTAATTATTTATCTGATAAAAAATAATTTTATTGATCCAACTTATCTATACGCCGCTGATGCCTTCCACCACCAAAAGGTTCATTCAGCCACATATTTATAATATCATAAATTTCATCTTCTGTCATAAAACGAGCACCTAAAGACAGCATATTGGCATTGTTGTGTTCTCGTGAGAGTTTCACAATTTCTCCCGGACCATTATAAAACACAGCCGCACGGACTCCTTTTATTCTGTTGGCCGCCATGGCTTCACCCTGACCAGAACCTCCTAGAATAATACCTCTGCTTTCGGGATCAGCTGCCACTGCTTGGGCACATGGAAAAATAAAATCCGGATAATCATCAAGAGCATCATACTCGTGTGCACCATGATCGGTTACATCATGACCTTCATCTATCAAATATTCCCGAATACTGTTTTTGAGTTCCAACCCGGCATGGTCAGTAGCTACATGAATTTTCATAATAATGCACTCAAATGTTCGCGTATTTTAAGTTCAACTTTCTCAGGAGTAAAACCAAATTCTTCTGCCAGAACCTTGTTGGGAGCCGAAGAGCCGAAATGATCAATTCCGATTGTTAAGCCTGCTGGCCCAACAAACCTCTCCCACCCAAGGGTTGTACCGGCTTCAATGGATATTTTCATACATCCGCGAGGTGGTATAACTGTATTTCTATATTCATGAGATTGCATCATAAATAATTTCCAGCATGGCAAGCTAATAATTCTAATTTTTTTATCATTCATTTTTTTTGCAACATCTTGCGCCAGAGAGACCTCAGAGCCAGTTGCAATCAAAACAAGTTCAGGATCACCATCGCAATCTTGATAAATATATCCTCCCTTTTCAACCCCGTCTTTTATTTCTGCTATAGTTTTGCCTGAAACAGGAACACCTTGCCTTGTTAAAAGTAATGCTGATTGGGATGTATTCAACCGTATTGCCTTTTCAAAACAAGCTGATGTTTCTTTGGCATCAGCCGGTCGGAAAACATAGAAGTTTGGTATAGTTCGTAATGCCATTGCATGTTCAATTGGTTGGTGTGTAGGTCCGTCTTCACCAACAAAAAATGAATCATGTGTAAATTCATGAATCGCTCGCACATTTTGTAATGCTCCTAAACGCAATGCAGGACGTGAATAATCTGCGAAGACTAAAAATGTTCCTCCAAAAGGTATAACACCGCCGTGAAGGCTCATGCCGTTCATCAATGCAGCCATAGGAAATTCCCGTACACCAAAAGCAAAATTCCTACCCTTTGCATTATCAGGTAAAAAATCTCCATAAGTTTTTGCGAAGTTTCCAGTATAATTAGATGGTTCAAGATCTGCTGATCCTCCTACCAGTTGGGGTAATTTTTCAGCAAATAAATCTAAAGTAGCACCAAATGCTTTTCGTGTCGCTAGTGACGTTCCTTCTTCGAAATCAGGAAATTGTAACTCTGGTAGTTCATTTTCAACCACCATTTCCCAAGTCCTTTTGAATTCATCATTTTTTTGCATTTTATTTAAAGTAGATTTCCAATCTGATGCAGTATCTCTTAATTTTTCAAAACGATTCTGAAAATGAGCAATACATTGGTCCGGTACATGGAATGATTCATTGGACATTTGTAATTTTTCTTTTGTAGCTGAAATTTCTTCATGTGGTAAAGGTGCGCCGTGTGTTTCGTGGTCACCTTCCATTGTTGCTGTACCGTGCGCCATAACTGTTTTGCCAATGATTATACTGGGCTGATCAATCACTTGTGCTTTTTCTATAGCATTTCTAATGGCATTATGATCATGGCCATCTATATTTTGCACATGCCAATTCAGTCCATCAAAAACTGTAGCAACATTTGTAGAGTCAGATCTGCCGGTTTTTCCCGAAATCTGCGCATCATTGGAATCATAAAACATAATCAGTTTAGACAGACCCCAATGCCCCGCCAAAGCAGCCGCACCTAGAGCAACAGGTTCTTGTAAATCACCATCACCGCATAATACATAGGTAAAATGGTGTAATAAATCTTCAGCATTTTCATTATGGTTATTAAATAATTCACGTACAACAACTTCAGCAACCGCCATTCCAGCACCCATGCAAACACCTTGACCCAGTGGCCCTGTGGTTGCCTCAACTCCTTTTATTTCAACCTCAGGATGTCCGGGAGTTTTACTTCCCAATTGACGAAAATTTTTAATTTCATCCATAGGTATCCAGCCAATAAAATGGAGTAAAGCATATAGCAGCATGGATTCATGGCCTGCGGATAATACAAAACGATCACGATTAAACCATTGATCATCATCCGGATCAAGATTCAAATACTCTTTAAAAAGGATATAAGCAAAATCAGATGAAGATAATGCACCTCCGGGATGTCCTGAATTGGCATTTCTAACTCCATCTACAACCAACATTTTTATTACATTTAGTGTATATTGATCCTTCTCTTCTGGAGTCCAGGATTCAAAAGAATCCAATTCTGTATACGATTTCATAAGTTTTCTAATGAGTAAAATGATTTCATTACCTGTATGGGATCATCTGCTTTAAATACTTCTGAACCAGCCACTAATATATCTGCACCTGCATCAATTACTTCTTTGGCATTATGTAGTTTGATCCCGCCATCTACTTCAATTTGAACTTTGTTCTGCAGACCTTTTTCTATCAGCAATTGTTTAATTTCAGCCACACGTTCAGTAGAACCATCAATATATCCTTGGCCGCCAAATCCAGGTTCAACACTCATGACTAAAACAAGGTTAATCTTATCTAAAAATGGTTCAATATCTGAAACAGGTGTTTTTGGTTTTAAGGATAAACCCACATCCTTTCCTGCGGACTTAATGAGGTCAATAACTTCTTTTGGTTTATCCGTTGCTTCGATATGAAAAGTTATACCATCGGCCCCTGCTTTGGCAAATGGTTCAACAAGTTTTTCCGGATGTATGACCATCATATGGACATCCATATATTTCACCGTTAGGGGCCGCAATGATTTTACTATAGGAGGACCAATGGTGAGGTTGGGAACAAACTGGTTATCCATTACATCCACATGGATATAATGTGCGCCACCCTCATCGCAGAGTTGCAATGCATTCCCGAGATTTGAAAAATCAGCTGATAAAATAGACGGGGCTAATATCACCGAACACCCTTTTGTTCACAGATTAAAATAGTTTTTTGTCTTTTCAATTTGTCCACGAATGTTATTTCCCAAATGTTACTTTTATTAATTTAAATATACGTAAAATTTATTCAATCTACTTTGGGAAGACACCTTATATTTCTAATAATAATAAAAGTAATTCCCTATGAATATACCCAAAAGACCAAAAAATATATCAGCTGTAATTTTTGATTTAGATGGTACCTTGCTTGATACACTTTATGATATTGCAGTATCAATGAATACTGTTTTGGAGCGAAATGGTTTTGCAACACATCCCATAAAAAAATATCGAATATTCATAGGGCAAGGAATAGCAAAACTGGCAAAACGAGCAATAGCACACCAGAATAAATCAAGTGTTACAGTTGAAGATATTGTACAGGAACTATATATTGAATATGAACAAAGAATGGGTGATTCTACAAAGTTTTACGATGGCATCCCTCAATTACTAGATGATATTACCAGTCATAACCTGCCCATGGCTATTCTTTCTAATAAAAGAGATTTTTTGACCCAAAAACTGGTAGCTGAATTTTTAGGTAAATGGCCATTCAAATTTATCAGTGGAGCTAGGCAAGGTTTTGCTAAAAAACCTGACCCAACACTTGCAATTCACATAGCAGAAAAATTAGGTATTCCCAATGAAGAATGCATTTTTATCGGAGACACTCCAACAGATATGCAAACTGCGCTCAAAGCAGGAATGTTCCCTATTGGAGTATTATGGGGCTTTAGAAACAAAAAAATATTATCAGAAGCCGGGGCTAAACTACTTTGTGAATCCCCGAGGGAAATTTATAATTTTATAATTGATTATTAATTGGCTTATATATTTTCCATACCCAGTTGGCAGAATACCAATGCCATCCCAGTCTGGTTGTTGGTGAGAGGCATGATTACTTAACTCAAATTTCATTTTAATCTCCCATGGCAATTGCTAATTGTTTATGAACGTCATCAAAATTTTCTTCTGTTACAAACATGGGTTCCTGATAACGAATAGTTATTGTAGAAAAGAAAAAGGGAACTCTTTTTTTATCCCAATTCCAGAATATAGGAAAAGACAATGAACTGTCACATTGTACAGGTATAACTGGGACGCCGGACTGCATACACATATGTAAAACACCCTTTTTCACTTCTTTAAAAGGACCAGCCGGTCCATCTGGAGTAATGCAGCAGCAGTAGCCATTTTTAATCTCTGCCACAATTTTATCGGCAGCTTCTCTGCCGCCGTACCCCGTAGAGCCAATCACCACCTTACAACCGTGCCAGCGTAACGCTAAAATAATTTTATACATAAACCATAAGGGATGGCTGAATTGGACATGGTTGGTTACATTCTGCAAACCCAGCCAGTACATAGACCCCCTATAATGCCAAATTGCTTCTATCCGAGATGGATACAGATCAATGAATTCCTGTCCTTCAATGATTATTGTACATGTTTTCTGGATTATCCACCGGTAAAAAACAATCAACCATAATCCCAGATAAGTTGAGATATAATAAAAAGGTTTAAACCATAGAGGAATATTATCTATCTGGTATTTTATTTTTAGCACGTTTACAAATGTAAATTATGTTTTTTGTATTTTGGTTGCATCATAACCCAAACCTTCCCCCATCAATAGGGAAATCTGAACCATTGATATAACCGGCTGCCTCTGATGATAAAAATGCTACAGTAGATGCAATTTCTTCCGGTTCACCGATCCTGCGCATTGATATTTTCTTGGAAGTTGATTCTACCATTTCTTCATAGCTGATTCCTGCATTTTCAGCCCATTTTTCAAGGAGTTCTTTCAACCGTTCAGTGTTAGTATAACCGGGGAGAACATTATTAACGGTAATGCCATCAGATCCCAGTTCCAACGCCAGTGTTTTTGCCCATTGCGCCACAGCACCACGGATGGTATTGGAAACTCCCAAACCAGGGATTACCTGACGAACGGATGTGGAAACAATATTGATAATACGGCCGTACCCCAATTTCTTCATTCCCGGAATGACAGATTGGACGAGATAATGATTGGATATAACATGGCGTCGAAATGCAACCTCAAATTCTTCTGCTTCCGCTTCAATAAGAGGTCCGCCGTGGGGACCGCCGGTATTATTCATTAAAATATGGACGGAGCCCGTTTCAGCTAAATGATCGGCAGTTTTTTGTTTTAAATCATCCGGATTATCAAAGTCTGCGCATATATAACTATGCTCACTGCCAGCCAAATTGCTCATAACAGATGTGATTTTTTCTTCATTACGGGCGGCCAGAATTATGTGCGCTCCACGTTCAGCCATAAGTATTGCACAGGCTCTGCCAATACCATCTGTACTGCCGCAAATCAGGGCTCGTTTTCCTTCAAGACTTAATTTCATTATATTATCCAAAATTGCATTTAATTATTTTCCCGTTATGGCTTTTCAAACATGAGTGAGCTTTATTTATCAATAACTGGAAATTATAACACTTTTGGTTATGGGTAACTGGTAGATTTGTAAACAAAAGTCTTTAACTTCCCAGATAATTATTTAAAGGAAAATCAATGTCAGATCAAAATAAAGATCGCTTTTATTTCGATAAAAAATTTGTCGGAAGTCCGGACGGACGTGTTTTAAGAATACTCGCTGAATACTTTGGTCCGCTCCAGCGTTTCCGACGGAATAAGATTGCCGACACTATCGTGTTTTTTGGATCGGCACGATTAAAATCACAAGAAGACACTCAAAATGCATTAAAAATCGCACCAGAAAATATGTCCAAAAAAGAGAAAAGCCTACTCAAGCGAGATGTAGACATGAGCCGCTATTATGAAGATGCACGCACGTTGGCGTTTAAACTCACAAAATGGAGCATGGGGCTGAAAGAAAAGAAAAAGCGTTTCATTATTACCTCCGGGGGTGGACCGGGTATCATGGAAGCTGCGAATCGTGGCGCATCTGAAGCGAAAGGACTTGCTGTGGGATTAAATATTACACTTCCATTTGAAGCATCAGGTAATAAATGGATTTCCAAAGATTTAAGCCTTTATTTCCATTATTTCTTTATGCGCAAATTCTGGTTTCTTTACCTGGCAAAAGCACTTGTAGTTTTCCCCGGCGGTTTCGGTACATTAGATGAACTCATGGAATTATTAACACTGATACAGACGAAAAAAATTAAGAAAAAAGTCCCTGTCGTGATTTATGACAGCAAATTCTGGAAAAAGGTTGTGGATTTTGATTATTTATTGGAAATGGGAACCATTTCTGAAGATGATATGGATTTATTCTTTTTTGCAGATACTGTTGATGATGCCTATAAATTCCTGACTAAAGAAATTGTGAAAGCACACCTACAAGGGAAGAATTTTTAAAATAGTATTTCTTAAGACAAACTTAAATCTATTCTCCTTTTAAAATGCATTTTGAAACGTGTAATTTCGTCTCAACCAAAAAGGATAAAACTATGGTTAAACGCTTATTATTATTCATTCTTCTACTGTCATATATGTTAGCAAATGAAATCGAACTCGGGAAAAAACTAGAGCTTGATTCCACAACAAAAGTATCTGTAATCTTGGATAATCCGGAAAAATATTTAGATAAACCGGTACAAGTTAGTGGTACAGTCGTTGATGTCTGTTCCCATCGCGGCTGTTGGATAGAAGTAGCCAGCGACCGGCCTTACGAAACAATCGTCGTTAAAGTGGATGATGGTGTAATTGTATTTCCTATTACTGCAAAAGGAAAAAATGTTGTGGCGGAAGGTAAATTTGAAAAATTATCATTAAACGACGAACAAGTACTGCGCTTCAAAAAACATGAAGCTGAAGAAAAGGGCGAAGAATTTGATGAGAAAAATTATAAGCTTACTGAAGAAGATAAAACCATTTACCGTCTTCGCGGGCTTGGGGCTGTTATACAGTAAAAAATGAAGTGGCGGAAATGGAATAATATTTTCCACCGTGATTTGGGGTACCTTGCCGTTGGGTTGACCATCATTTATTCGGTATCAGGCATAGCGGTGAATCATGTTGCTGACTGGAACCCCAGTTACAAAATAGACAATCACACTTTTCAAATTGATGTTTCATTTCTGCAAGTTCCTCCTTCTGATTCTGACGTAAATAAAATAATGTCTTTGTCTGGTATATCTGGTGAAATTGAATCCACATTCATGCCAGGACCAGATCATATACGAATTTTCCTGGAAAACCAGACCTTAGATGTAAATCTGAAAACGGGCAATGCAGAATTAGAAACAATAAATAAGCGGGCTTTTCTCCAGGAATTCAACGCCATGCATCTCAATCACCCTAAAAAATTATGGACTTGGATGGCAGATATTTATGCCGCTGTTTTGATCATCCTGGCTGTAACGGGCTTGTTTGTTCTGAAAGGTAAAAAAGGTATCACCGGACGGGGGGCTTGGCTGACTGGTTTGGGTATTTTGATACCTCTAATATTTTATTTTATTTATTTATAAAAAGCCCCGAATATCTATTTTATCTAAAATAGAGGAAACGAGGCTTTTAGTCGCTTTAAACGAGTCTTCTTTTACGTTTTAATAAAACGTTGCTTCAAAATCCAACCCAATAAGTTCAAAATGATCTACTGACACAACGATACTGTCTGGATCCATGAAATAATTTTCCACTGTACCTCCATAAGTACCAAGTGTGTGCTGATTTGTGGCAGGATTGGGATCATTTAGATCTTCCCAAGAAACAGCGAGGGCTTTATATGTTCTAAAAGCAACTGCTTCAAAACTGAAATCATACTGATTGCTTGTATTCAGATTATCCTCAGTTATAACCTTGTAGGCATAGGGTGGTCCGGTGGGCGGCCATGATGTTTGCAATGAAATGCTAACATCTCCTGTATCCGGCCACGTGCCAGTGAAAGTAACTATACCGCTTATTGTGCCACTTTCTGCGGCAGTTTCTTCCGCTTCTTCATCTTCACATGCAACAAATATAAATAGTGATGTAATTAAGATAGGAAGAAATATATTTTTCATTCGTTTCATTATCGTTTCCTTTTTTTATTTTAGTGTTTTAGTTAAGGTTAATTGCCAGGTTCTTCCCGGCATAGGAAAGTCTTGAATTAATTCATATTCTATATCTAAGATATTGGAGATTGATAGATTCCCATCAAACAATTTGAACTTTTTACTCACATTCAAATCAACAAGTACCTGTTCCGGTAATTCTTCAATGGGAAATACAATTTTATCATCGACTGTTTCATAATTATGACTTAAAAAATTTTCATATTTCTGGGTACTCCATCCATGAACAAAAGTAGACATTTTATAAGATCCCATTTCGAAGGCAACGCTAATGCTTGCCTTATGCTTGGAACGATATAAAATCGGGTCCCCGCCTTTGTCAGTCATATTTAAAAAACTATATTCACTTCGAATAATCAGTGCCGGATATGGATTCCAAATACATTGTAATTCAGCACCGGTTCCTGTGACTCCTTCTCTATTTACAGCGATGATGGGTAGACTGTAAACAAAATCGATCATATCAGTATATGAATTGTGGAATATGGCTCCACTCCAGGTTAATTTTTTACTGTGAGGATGTTCATACTTTAATTCAATTGCGGATACACTCTCTGGTCGTACGCTTGGATTTCCCTGCATGGTCAACCCATAGGAACTGGCGTGCTGCAAATATAATTCCGATAACGAAGGCGCTCTAAATCCTGCACTGTATGCCAACGTAAATGCACGTTTACCTTTAAGTATGTACATGAGATTCACTTTCGGTGTTATCCGTTCAAACACTCTTTTTTTATATTTATTTCCGGGATCAACTAATCGATAATCGTAGCGTAATCCGGAACCCATTGACCATCCATTTCCGATAGAATATTTCGATTGAATAAATCCTCCAAAAGTGAATTGTCGGGGATCATCATAAATTGGATTAAATACGGATACGTTTGATTGATCAAAGCCAAAATCACTCCCTGCCATAATGATCCATCGTGCCCATTTTGTTAATAGCATTTCAGAACGCAAGCCTGTAGACATATCTTTATAATCGCGTTCTGCATCTACTTTATCATTCGGTGTATTATCCCTGTCATAATAATGCGTATCAAAATTATTTAAATACATGGAATGAGACATTGATAGCCCGTTCGATAAAGGATAAAACATATGTAATTGAACATAATGAGATGTCCTGTCAGAACGTCTGTAAGATGGAGAAACATCAAAACCGGGGTGGCCGTTTTTAGAGATAGCTGAAAACAGATTTAGTTTATAGGATCGGCCCTTTTTATCTGCGAAGTGTACATATGTATTTAATCGTGTTAACTGATCATCAGAATTAAATCGATGTCCGGCTGATTGACGTGCTAATCCTGTAAAACCGATGGATAATGGGCCTGCATTCTTGCCGTATTTAAAACTTAATTGCCCTGTATCATACGTACCGCCGGAAAGTCTAATTATACCGCTATTACTTTTATTCGTAATCAGGTTTATTACACCACCCATGGAATTATGACCATATTGGGCTGAAGTTGGGCTGTTATCGATTTCAATTCGGGCTATGTTTTCCAGGGGCAATGAACTCCAATCCGGTGTACCGCTATTTGGAATCTGGATGGGAAATCCATCCAAAAGTACCAGCACACGATTATTATAACCACCCGGTTTATAATCCGAAGAACCTCGGATAGAAACGTTGACATTGCGACCGTTCGGTTGAGCAAATTGAACATCCAATCCGGGTAATGTTCTCAACACATCCGATACAGAATTTTTTTGTAAATCTTTTATATACTTTCCTTTGATAACATCTACTGATTCATATCCCAGCCTAGTCGAAAATATTCCTTGAACTTCAACTTCATCCAATTCCAAGATAGTCGATTCCAGATATATATCTTTTTTGACGTTTTCATTTTGAATAATTATATTTTCTACTACCGGTTTATATCCAATCATAGAAAATTCAAGTTGATATGTACCTCTTTCAATTTCAAGACTATATTTCCCGTAGGGATCTGAAACAACTCCTAAATCAGATTCCAATACATTAATATTTATATTCGGTAAAGCCTTTTGTGTATCCTTATCTCTTACAGTTCCAGAAATAATTCCGGCTTGCATATGAGTTACTATAATGAGAAATACTACTATAAAGCGCTGCATGATCATGGTTGAGTTGGATCTGTAATTAATTGGTTTAACAATTTTTCTATATCACCACCGGTAATATCTTTATTTTTTTCGCCCATGAAAATGAGACCTACAAAAAGACCGCCAATAGCTTTAAACATAAGATTAGAATCCAATTTTGGAAATTGGCCTTGGGAGATCCCATCATCTAATAAACCTTTTAAAATAGCGTAAAGCTGATGCTGGTATGACTTCCAGTCTTGATCTGAATCATCGATATTTGATATTGCTTTTGGAGCATTGAACATAAATTCATATTCATTCCGGTTCTGTTGTGCTTTCTTGGCGATCTTTATAAGGATATTTATAAATGTTTCCCGAGGACCTGTATCTGAATGAATGTCCTCTTCAAGGCTTTCCCAGAGTTGTGTCCAGCCCCGATCCAAAATACCGCAGAATACATCTTCTTTTGACGGGAAGTAATAATAGAGTGTCGCCTTACCAAAACCGGATTCAGCAGCGATCTCATCCATTGTGGCGCCATCCAACCCCTTTGTTTTGAATACAGTCAGAGCCCCAGAAAGTATCCTTTCTTTACGAAGGGCGCGTTCTTCTTTTTGACGTTCTGATATTGACATATTTAAATCGTATTTTAATATTCGACTATTGAGTCGAAATTTAGAACTAATATACTATTTCTATCAAGGATTACGTAGTGATTTTCTACCAATCTTTAATGATCAGATCGTAAAGGAGGATGGCTGTCATCAGGTAAAATGACAGATACATTAAGGTACCGGATAGAATCGTCAAATACGCAAAAGACGGATGATAATGCCGGATACCCCAGATGGAACCAAAGGTAACTAATGTGGCAATGAGTGGCTCTATCATGATCACTGTTTTCCACTTTCCAGTGACCATAGAATTAAAATGGAACAAGGCACCCAATAATACAAAAATGACAGCAAAGGATATGATATGGGTGTGGGTCGTCAGTAGCATGGCTTCTAGTGATTTTGGATATTTTTCGGGAATATCAAATTCATCCGTGTCAGAACCGGCATAACGTTCAACGGTTCCTTGGGGGTTAATTTCCGTTGTTGTGCATACATATACCAAACCAACGGACACACCGATTGACAGCACCAACAAAAATGCGGAAAAAAACCAGCGAAGTCCTCTATCCAGTTTATGCAATTGAATTTCAGTCATGGATTATTAATTCATCCTTAATGACATTTAACAATAAGGTCAATTTATGAATTCCCCTGGTTACAGAATTGACTGATATCGTTGCACCGCTGATGGCATCGATCTCATCATAAGATGAAGATCTATTCTTATTTAAAAACTGATTAAGCCAAGATCGCCTGCCTACTTCTCCGCCTATAGGCTCACGATATTTCACCACTGCTGAATGGACCACACTACCATTTGTGTTGTAGAGCACGATAAATGTGATGGGCATAGATTTTCCTTTTACATTGTCCAATAAGGCATATCCTTCAATACTGTCATTTTGGGTCACTGTCCAGGCATATACAAATGCAGAGTAGAATCGCTGTTTTACCTCTTTCTCAATGGGAAACTTGATGGCTTTTTCCAATTCTATCTTTCTAAAAATAAGTGACGAACCCTCTCCAAAATATCCATTTATGATTGATTCGGCATCATCCTTGATGCCGCCAAACACCAGTGACGTCAATAAAACACCAAAGGCTGCAGATTGGGCCCACAGCCTTTGGGTGTACAACTGACTTAGGAAAAAATTAGAAGTTATATCCAACTCCGACGTTGATTTGAGTTGCTACATCATCATCAGATGCTTTTTTATGTGTTCCGTAATCGGCTTTAAACGCGATCTGGGGATGGGGCCAATATGAAAGACCGAATCGTTGGATAGAGTAGTCGACTGAATCATCATCATTGCCACGGTTATAGTTGCTCATGCGGAACCAGGGCATCAGTTTACCTTTCAATCCAATCATCGAAGCAACGTTGTATCCGAGATCAGCATAATAACCGCCGCTAGACTCATAACCCAATGGATTGTGCTCATAGGAGATCTGTCCGTATTCCAACACTGCATAGATGTTATTAGCGTCATATTTTGCATGGAACTCCATGAGTTTTACTCCAACCGATGCTGTATCTGCTTCATTGACAATATTGTTTCCATCTTCATCTGTTGTAAAGTAAGCAGACGTGGGTGCATTATTCATAGTAAAAGAACCACCCACTCGCAGACCGGAAATACCCGTATAATATGCACTCAAGTTCTTTACCATATCGTATGCAGTGGATTTATACCCCTTTGCGCGACCGCTGCGGATCCCTTTACCTATCTCATCGCCATTGAGGTCTTCCATTAACGCAAAGCGCCAGTTTATCTCGGCGACCTTGCCATACACAGCAGCACCGTTACCGAACCATGTGGTAGGAATAACATATTTATTGTATTCCGGCCGTTCCACACTGACAAATAAGGGTGGTTCATGGTATTCGTTCACGAGCCCGACAGAAGGAAGGATCACACCGGCCTGGAAACCAAAACTATCTGTATGATAATTCACGTATGCTTGTTCCAGTTCCAGTTCCCCATCGCCGTCTTGGACAAAATTATGTTCCAGTTCTACTTCTGATTTAAAGGACCATTCCTCTGAAAATGCATATCCATAGTAAATGATAAAGCGATGGAAATCCAGTTTTGCTGTTGCGGTATTTTCACCAGATTGACTTCGGTTGTAATGCAGCTCGCCATATCCCCCTATGGAACTTACTGGCACAAAATAATCATCTTGTGCTATAAGTCCAGCTATACATAAAACTCCAACTATAGTTTTTTTCATTATTATATTTCTTTTATTATTTAGTTTATTATTTAGTTTATTATTGAAATTGAGATTAAGTCTCATTATCAATTTAAACCACTATTCCTTCTGTTTCCAAATATTTTTTAGAAAATAATTGGATATTATACAGATCTTACATAAACTCGACCGACCGGTCGGTTTATTTTATGAACGAAATAAAACAATTAGAAAGAAAAGAACAAATTTTAAACGCAGCCATTAAGGTTCTTGTCCAAAGCGGCTACGATCATTCTCGCATGGATGATGTAGTCAAATCGTCCAAATTAAGCAAGGGAGCAATTTACTGGTATTACAAATCCAAAAAAGAGATGTACTTGGATTTGGTAAATTTTTGGGTAAACCACTATAGCGTTACCTTGAACCACATTGTGGAAGAAGACGCTCCTCCCTCCCGCCAGTTGAAAGATTTGTTTCAATATTTTATTGACCAATATGAATCAGATCCCCAACCATTTATCGCACTTACAGAATTTTGGTCTATGGCCCAAAAGGATAAAGATTTCAGAAAAAAGATGCAAAAAGTGTATACACATTTCCTGGAATTAATTGAAGAAATTATAAGAAGGGGCGTTCAATTTGGTGAATTCAAAAAACTGGACGTGCGCATGACGGCCCTTTCAATTATGGTCAATATTGAATCAATAAATTGGTTTACCCTGTTTGAAGTACACGGTGTAAGTGCTAAGGAATACATGCACACTATTACTGACTTCATTTTAGCAGGTATAATGAAAAAACATTAGGAGAAAATCATGACAGTTACGAAATCAACATATAAAACTGGCGGCAGCTTTATTGTAAACCCCATTTCTGAAGCTACCGTTTTTTCCAGGGAAGATTTCACAGAAGAACACAGTGAAATTTACGAAATGGTGAAAGAATTTGATAAAGAACGTATACTGGCCCAAAAAGAAGAAATTGAAAAATACGACAAGGATCTTTCCCTTTCATTAATCAAGGAAATGGGTGAATTAGGCCTGTTAGGAATTGATGTTCCCGAAGAATATGGTGGAATGGACTTGGACAAGGTTACATCTGCAATTGTAGCAGAAGCCTTAACATTCAGCCCATCGTTTTCTGTAACATGGTCTGTGCAAACAGGAATCGGCTCTTTACCCATTATCTGGTTTGGCACAGCAGAGCAAAAGGAAAAATATTTACCCGAAATTGTAACCGGTGAAATTATTTGCGCTTACGGTTTAACAGAACCTTCTGCAGGTTCAGATGCCCTTTCCGGGAAAACAACCGCAATGCTTTCTGATGATGGAAAACACTATATATTAAATGGTGAAAAGATTTTTATCACCAATGGCGGATGGGCGGACGTTTTTATTGTTTTTGCCCAAGTTGACGGCAGCAAATTCAGTGCTTTTATTGTTGACCGGGACACAGAAGGCTTTACCATTGGAGCGGAAGAAAAAAAAATGGGTATGAAAGGATCCTCCACTACATCTCTTATTTTTCAAAATGCAAAAGTTCCTGTTGAAAATCTTCTATATAATGTAGGTAAAGGAGCAACAATAGCCTTTAATGTACTGAATATAGGCAGGTTTAAATTGGGTGCTGCCGGGGTTGGCGGATCTAAAAATGGAATTGAAGCAGCAGCCCAGTATGCCATGGAAAGGCGCGCATTCGGCAAACCAATTGCCCAATTTGATGCAATCATTAAGAAAATAGCCGATATGACAGTGCGTACTTTTGCAGCAGACAGCATGGTTTACAGAACCATTGGCCTATTACAGAATGAGATTGATGGATTGGACAAGTCAGACCTGAATTATTATATCCATCTTGGAGAGGCAATGGAAAAATATGCCATTGAAACATCCATGGCAAAAGTATACGGCAGTGATACAAGCCACTTTGTTTTAAATGAAGGATTACAAATATTTGGCGGGTATGGCTTTTTGGAAGAATATCCTATGGCATCGGCTTACAGGGATGATAGGATAAACCAAATTTGGGAAGGAACCAACGAAATAAATCGCCAAATCATTACCGGTTTTATGATGAAAAAAGCCCTCATGGAAGAATTGCCAATTCGAGATGCCATCAGTTCGATAGAGCATTTTATGTCCAACGGTAAACTTGAAGAAAATGAAGGTCCCTTAGCAGCAGAATGTGAGACCATTGAAACAGGAAAACGACTTGCCCTGTATATTTTCAACGAGGCACTCAACAGATTTGGACAGGATCTAAAACACGAACAGCAAATAACGGAAATTTTAGCAGATATTTTCATGGATTTATATACTGCTGAAAGTGCGGTGATTCGGGCTCAAAAAATTATGAACGACGGAAACCTTGATCGAACCGTGAACAGTATTGTAAAAATATTCACGGCAGAAATGGTATTACGCTTATTGAATATGTCACTTACTGCTATGAACGGAATTTACAGTGGGCACACAACACCTAAAGTTATTGATCAATTACGTCATTTTCAGGCGAGGATGCTCCTGCCCACAGATATTATTAACCTGAAGCGTGAAGTTGCGCAACGGATATACAATCAAAACACTTATCCATTTTAGGAGGTAATCATGAGTATAAAATCAGTCATAATTGATGCAGTTCGATCTCCGATCGGGCTCAAAAATGGCCAATTAATAGGAATCCGACCTGATGATCTGGCGGCACAAGTAGTAAAAGGTCTTTTGGGAAGAAATGAATCAATAAATCCTACAGATGTGGAAGACGTTGTTGTGGGTTGTGCCTTCCCTGAGGGACCACAAGGCATGATCATCGGTAAATCCGTTGGTGTATTGGCGGGTTTGCCTAAGGAGTCTACAGGAAAAGTAGTGAATAGATTCTGCGGGTCTTCTATGGATGCTGTTCACCAGTTAAGTACTGCAATAATAAGCGGTGACATTGATGTGGGTATCGCCGTGGGGATTGAAGATATGTTTTCCGTTCCGATGGGTGGTTTTGCACCTGATTTTCATCCTGAACTTGCTGAACAGGAATTTTATATAGGCATGGGTGAAACAGCAGAAAACCTGGCTAATGACGAAAATATATCCCGGGAAGATCAAGATGAATTTTCAATTAAATCTCATGAAAAAACACTGCAAGCATACACCGATGGAAAATTTGACAATGAATTAATTCCCATTGATGTTTACGGTGAAGTAACTGTAGATAGAGATGAAGGCCCACGGGAACCGGATGCAGAAAAAATAAAGAACTTAAATCCTGCATTTGTTGAAGGCGGATCTGTAACAGCAGCCAGCAGCAGCCCCATTTCAATTGGTGCATCAGCAATTTTAATCACCAGTGATACTTTTGCAGAAAAAACAGGTTTAACTCCAAGAGCAGAAATTGTAGCTAGAGCAATTGCTGGTGTTGATTGGACCCATATGGGCGTAGGTCCTCTACCGGCTACCGAAAAGGTCTTGTCTAAAGCAGGATTGGCTATGGATGATATAGAAACTATTGAATTAAATGAAGCGTTTGCTGCCCAATCCTTGTATGTCATTCGCAAAGGCGGTTGGGATATGAATAAAATCAATTTGAATGGGGGTGCAATTGCTTTAGGACATCCGTTGGGATGTTCCGGTGCAAGGATTCTTGGTACTCTATTGAATGTTATGGAACAACAGGATACCCATACAGGATTAGCAACCATGTGCATCGGCAGCGGACAGGGAATTGCCACAATCATAAAACGATAATGAGTATATGATCAAACACTTGAAAGACCCCATGAGCGGTTTGACGCATAGCATTGGTGCTATTCTGTCTATTATCGCTCTAGTGTTGTTAATTCTAAAAGCAGTTAATCCTGTGGATCCGTGGAAGATCGTATCATTTTCAATCTTTGGTACAGGTCTTTTTTTGCTATACACTGCAAGTACACTTTATCATTGGATCCCAGTGACAGGTCGAGCAGAATCTATTCTGAAACGTTTTGATCACATGATGATTTATGTATTAATAGCATCCACATATACTCCCATCTGCCTGATTCCATTGCGGGGGCCCTGGGGTTGGAGTCTGTTTGGTATTATTTGGGGTTTAGCTGTCTTTGGTATCCTCTGGAAATTATTCCAATTCAAATTTCCGAATTGGTTTTCAACCGTATATTATGTTTTTATGGGTTGGATGTCCATTGTAGCAATTTGGCCACTTCTCACCCATCTACAGACAGGTGCACTAATTTGGTTATTCCTCGGAGGAATTTTTTATACAGGCGGTATCGTTTTCTATGCATTGGATCGGCGAAAATCACCGCTTAAAGGATTTGGGTTTCATGAAATATGGCATATACTGGTCATGGCCGGAAGTTTTAGCCATTTCTGGGTCATGTATAAATATGTGTGACTGAATTTTGTTAGAAGAAATTGTTAGAATGAGAAATACATAATGACTAACTATAAGAGGAAATTATGAGTCAAAATATTGAAAAAGTTGCTGTACTTGGAGCGGGAGTTATGGGAGCACAAATTGCAGGGCATCTGGCCAATGCAGGTATACCTTCCCTCCTGTTCGATATCAACCAGGAACTAGCAGAAAAAGGTGTGGAAATTTTAACAAAGCTAAAACCGGCACCGCTATTCAAACCAAAAAATACTGAATTAATTACGCCATGTAATTACGATGAGCATATAGAGAAAATCGGCGAAGCAGATTGGGTGCTGGAAGCTGTCGCCGAACGCTTGGACATTAAACACAGCGTGTACGAAAATATTACTCCCCATTTAAAATCTTCGGCGATTGTTACCTCCAACACATCGGGTATCCCTTTGTCAGATTTAATTACCGTTTTTCCTGATGATGTAAAATCCCGATTTATGATTACACATTTTTTTAATCCACCCAGATATATGCATTTATTGGAATTAGTGCGAAGCGAATTCACGACTGATGAAATATATAGTATTATGGCTGAATTTGGAGAGAGTGTAATGGGTAAAGGTATTGTACATGCCAAAGATACTCCCAATTTTATTGGCAACAGAATCGGTGTGTTCAACATGGGGGTCACTATTTATACAGCAATACAACAAGGATTAACAGTTGAAGAAGTGGATAAATTAACCGGCACAATTGTTGGACGAGCAAAAAGTGCAACTTTCCGAACTGCAGATGTGGTTGGACTAGACACAATGGCGCATGTTACAAATACCACTTATGAAAAAGTAGAAGATGATGAAGAAAGGGAAATGTTTAAAAATCCAGACATTTTAAACATTCTGATTGAAGACGGCAAATTAGGACAAAAAACAAAGGCAGGTTTCTATAAAAAAACAGAGGAAGGAATTTTATCTGTTGATCTAAAAACAGGTGAATACGGACCCCAGAAAAAAGTTCGTTTTGACGGCTTTCGTTTAGCAAAAGATCATACAACCACAGCCGGGAAAATTAAAGCATTGGCTTACAGCGATGATAAAGCAGGGAAATTCTTTTGGGAAACACTGGCCAGGGGATTGATTTACAGCGCCAATCGTATTCCCGAGATTAGTGATGATATTATCAATATTGATAATGCAATTAAATGGGGATTTGCCTGGGAATTAGGTCCCTTTGAAGGTTGGGATGCCATTGGTGTACAGGAATCTGTAGACAGGATGCAGGCTGAAAATAGAAAAGTGCCCCAATGGGTTCTGGATATGTTAGCCAGCGGCAGAACCAGTTTTTACGAAACAAAAGACGGTGTAAGAACCTATTGGGATGTCTTGTCCAGTGCGGCCAAACCTATTTCGGTTAGAGATAAAGAAGTTAACCTGAATCTTCAAAAATCAGCGGGGAATCTTGTAAAGAAAAACTGGAGTGCCAGCCTGATTGATTTAGGTGATGGAATATTGAATGTTGAATTTCACTCAATTCTCCAACCAACATTAAATCCCATTGATGGATCCCTGGCCATGACCATAAACGAAGGGATGGATTTATTAGACAATGGTAAGTTTAAGGCAATGGTAATTGGGCATACTGGGCAAAATTTTTCTGCCGGAGCCAACTTAGCCAGCGTTATAGAAATATGTGAAGCTCAAGAATGGGATAAACTGGAAGTGGCTGTGAAAGAACTTCAGGATTTAACTCAACGAATTCGCTTTTCCAAAAAACCTGTAATTGCTGCTCCTCACCACCTAACCCTGGGCGGGGGATTTGAACTCATTGGCCCTGCGGCTCATCGAGTGGCTGCTGCAGAATTATACGTGGGATTGGTAGAAGTCGGTGTTGGATTAATTCCTGGAGCCGGCGGAAATCTCCGTTTGCTCTTACACTTAATGGAAAACAGCGGTAAAGGCCGAATTAATTCATTCCAGATTGCACAAAAAGCATTTGAAACAATCGGTTTTGCCAAAATAGCTACCAGTGCAGATGAAGCAAAATACATCGGCTATTTATTAAAGACAGATACAATTGTGATGAACAATGATCAGCGTATTTGGACAGCGAAGCAAAAAGCTCTCGAACTTGCTGAAGGCTATGAACCGCCCCAGTACAGAGAGGATCTTAAATTACCGGGAACGGGCGGACGAACAGCTATGACTATGGCGTTAAAAGGATTCAAGGCTCAAGGAAAAATATCTGATCATGATGAATTCATAGCAAAAAAACTGGCTTATGTAATCACCGGTGGTGACAAAGCAGGGCTTACTAAATCAGTGGAAGAACAATACCTTTTGGACATTGAACGTGAAGCATTTGTCTCTTTAGCCGGAGAAAAACTAACCCAGGATCGGATTGGTTTTATGCTTAAGAAAGGTAAACCGTTAAGGAATTAAAAATTATTCATATAAAGTAACTCATTTGAAACCATAAATTTCTTACTTAATAACTAAACGGAAATGGATTCAAAAGCGGCAGGCGAACTAAAATCATCGCAAGGTGATACGATACTCAAAACACTAGCAATCATTGTTATCCTTTACCTGTTTCTGGTTAGCATCGGTATGATTGGCAGTGCCTTTAAAGGTATGGGTAAAGAATTTGCAGTGCAGCTAATCCAAAGCAATGCCGGACCACTCATTGGCCTTTTTATCGGTATTCTGGCCACCAGTTTAATTCAAAGCTCATCCACAACGACTTCTTTGGTTGTGGGTATGGTGGCTGCCGGAACGTTTGGCGATGATCCGCGCATTGCCGTTGCAGCCGCAACCCCATATATAATGGGTGCCAATATTGGAACAAGTATTACCAACACCATTGTTTCAATGGGGCACATTGTGAATAAAAATGAATTTCGGCGGGCGTTTTCTGCTTCCATCGTCCATGACTTTTTTAACGTTATTTCCGTTTTGATTTTATTGCCATTGGAAATATCGTTCGGGTTGATCAGCAGGAGCGCAAGCTGGTTAGCGGAACTTATAGTTGGTACAGAAACTTTTTCATTCAATAGCCCCATCAAATTGATTACCAAGCCTGCAGTTTCCTGGGTGAAGGACATATTCAAACACCAGGAAATCATTAATTATAACTGGCTTTTATTGATCGCTGCACTTTTATTATTATTCCTGTCCTTGCGTTATTTAACCAAATTGATACGCAGTTTGGTCATGCATCGGTTAGAAGCATTTTTTGATTCCCATATTTTCAAAACAGCCGGACGTGCAATGTTATTCGGTGCATTTATAACGATTCTCGTTCAGAGCAGCTCAATTACGACCTCCCTAGTCATTCCTTTGGCAGGTGCAGGTATTTTACGGCTTGAACAGATTTTCCCCTATACACTTGGTGCAAATATTGGTACTACTATAACAGCACTTCTGGCCAGCCTGGTTTCAGGCACAATTGCACCATTATCAGTGGCCTTTGCTCATCTGATGTTTAATATTTACGGTATTTTATTAATCTGGCCCATTGAAAAAATTAGGATGACTCCAATCAATTTGTCTAAATGGTTCGCAGAAATTGCGATTCAGAATAGAATTTTTTCACTTTTATACATTTTGATTGTGTTTTTCATCGTTCCATTAACCTTAATTTTCCTCGTGAGGTAAACCATGACATTATTCAAAGACATCATTAACCTTTGGAAAGCAGAAGATTTACTTTCCCAGTCCTGGGATAAATCTTATGAAATGCTGAATCTTTCCCATGAAATCTTCCAGCAGGCATTAATATACCTGAAGAATGGAGAAAACATTGACACTCTTAAAACGCTGAAGAAACGGGATAAAGAGATCAATGAATTCCAGCGAGACGTCAGGCGCAAAGTATTAACCCACTACGCTGTGGAACAGAATACATCGGATATGGCAGACGGGTTAATTCTTATCAACATGGTGGTGGATATTGAACGCATAGGAGATTATTGCAAGAATATCCTGGACCTGGCCATCAACCATGAACAGTCAATAAAGTCTTCAGAAATTTCTGAAGACCTGATATTGATTGAAAAAGAAGTCAAGAACCGGTTTGAGAAGACCCTGCAAGCCATTCATTTCCAAGATGAAGAAATCGCTAAAACGCTCATGGAGGGCTACCGCGAGCAAATGACAAAAAAATCAGATGATATTGTCAATGGAGTTCTACGGGACGAACTCCATTTCGGTAGTGAATCACGAACCGCAGCGATTACGCTGTATGCACGTTACTTGAAACGGATCGGGGCACATTTAAAGAATATTACAACCACCCTGGTTAATCCTTTTGATGCTATTGGGTATAAAGAATAAATCTAAAAACTATATTTCACACCTAAACTCAAATGTGAAAAAATTTCCATTTCTTTGAAGTGAGTTCCCTCTTCCCCCATAAATTTGGAAATGGAACAATCAATAGCCCAGTTTTCAACTGGTGAATAGGTTACACCTCCTCCAAGCATTTTTTGCGAGTCCTCAAGGTCCATAAAAGTATTGCCCCTGATTTCCAAGGCATTGTCCCAGTAATTACCCGTTGCAGATAAAAACATACCCAGATCAGCGAACATGGCAAAGGGTGTGCCCATGCCCTGTCGAAATTCATCTTCATTCATAGCTACTAATACTGTAGGGTTACCAGTTTCATCATATGTATAAGTAGAGCCATTGACTTCTAATACATCATTACCGATTAGTTGAATCATTAACGTTATGTCATTCGCTGTTGTGTATTCTGCCTGGACAGCAAATTGCAGATATGCAGCATCCTTGAATGTTTTTATATCAGTATGCAGATCATTTTGCGTATTAAAGAATCCAGCTTCTGCTCGCAGTGTTAAATCGCCGATAAATGTGACCATATCGATGCCAATTTCATCTGTTTTACGGTACGTTAGAACTGGTGCAAAATTATACCCTACCAAAGTAAATCCCCTATCCCTTCCGGAAAAATATGATATGCTGATATCGCTATTGCCCATAGTGGTTTGCACACGCATGCCATATTCCGCAATTGTTTCTCCAGCAGTCAAAAAATCACCAGGATCAGCCATGACAATTGGGAAATCTTCTTCGTCAAAGGGGTAGCGGTTCGGTTCGTTTTCCGGAATTACTACAACTTCCAATTGCCAGTCATTCCAATAATATTTAACTGATGCGGAAAGTGAGCCGATCTTCCGGTCAGTCCCTGCTAAAAACATATAATAATAATCATAAGGATTGAGGTTATCCGTAGGGTTGTTGCCATCCACAGCACCCCAGGCGTGGATTTGTTTTCCCACCTTAACCTCTCCCCAACTCGGATACCAAATTATATACGCTTCCCGTAAATCAAATTTGGGATCGCCTCCAGTCCATCTGTATTCAACTACGGAATTTGTTTTCAAATCAAAATCTCCTTTTGAAAATCCGACTTCAAGTTCTGCGATCCTAAATGGCAAGGAGATGGATGATCCATCGGACGTTCTGTTCATTGTGACCGGATGAATGGAGCCGGACACATTCCATTGGGCCGCAGCGAGAGACAAAAGCCACCATGTCCTCAGGATTCGTCGCATGGACTACCTTGGCATCCGTTTCAAATTCTTTTCCTGAAATATACTATTATCAATACCGGTATCCACTTGAACATCAGTAAATGTCACTTCTGTAGAATGCTGTTTTTGGACATCCTGAACAAAAACCCTGTCTATGATATAGTAATTTTTTACCTTCTGGAATTTGTATTCCTTTTTCTTTAACAGATCACCTCTTTTATCATATGATTCTTCCTGGACACCGTAAAGACCATCTTTTGCTATCCATGAGATGTGTTTAGTGTAAGATGATTTCGCTTCTTTTTTCGGAATGATTTCCAATACGTAGCACTCAATGCCATTTACTGTTTCATCCTCGAGTCGTTTGTATTCATTCTCATTAAGCTCACGATTGGATAAATCTTCGTAACTCATATCGGAACCCATAAAGGAGTCGCCTTTTTTCTTGGATGAAATTCTTCGTACTTTCTTAAAGGCCGGCAGCCACATACGCATTTCATCATCTTTTTCTTTGTGTTCTATTTTTAGAAAAGCCACTCCCCTGTCATCTTTCGGCTCCATAAACCAAATGATCTGTTTTTCGTTACCACCAGTGGATTTTGACACCATTTCGTTTGTCCGCGATTTACCCTTTGAATTGGTCAATACCATCTTGGTTCTGTTTGACATATCTTCCGGTGTCGGTTTTTCATCAACCATTTTGGCAATTTCATAACCAGTTTGGGAAAAAAGCACGTTCATGGAAAAAATGAGTATGATGTTTTTCATAATGAATTCCTCTATATTAATTTTTTTCTTTTCTCATTAATCTCGTTTTAAAAATCTCTGATAACGATGCCAACAATGTTAATGTACCGACCGATGTGGAGACCATGCTGAATACCATTAATCCGCCCATATGTTGAATTGGTAAAAATTGTGAAAATAGTAATGCTCCAAAGGCCATATTAGACAAGGCATCCAATACAATGGGGTAACCCACATCATCCACCACTTCCCTGCTGAGTACATCAGGACTGGTTCCATGCTTGACCAAACGTTTAAACTGAGAAATATAGTGAATGGCAAAATCCACGCCCACACCAATAATAATGGATGATAGAATAGCGGTGATATGACTTAAATCCACTCCGAAAATACCCATAAAACCGAAATTGAGAATAACAGCGGATGTTAGTGGTACAACTGCCAATACTCCCCAAAGCAAACGCTTGAAAAAATATCCTGCTATCAAAGCGATAACAATTATGGAAACAGTAATACTGATAAATGAAGAGCGGACAATCAATCCAATCAAATCCCTGAAAACAACGAGCATTCCAGTGAGAGTAATTTGCAGTCCTGATGCTTCTTTCTGATCAATTACTTCTTCTGTTTCTTCAACAAACTTGATGATTTCCTTTGAGGACATATTTCTCATCAACGCCGATGTCAGTCCAACAGAATAATCATAATCAACCAAGGAACTAAAATCTTCCGGGTCTCCTGACATAGAATACATGGTAAACAAATTGTTAATTTTTTCACGAGTTTCCGGAATTGTTTCGTAAGCAGGATCATCATCCATTACTGTCCTGTGCATTTGTTTAATGATGTCTGCAATGGAAAATGTCGTGGTAACCCTGGGATGACCTTCCAAGAATCCTTGCAATTCTTCCATAAATGTTAAATTATCAGGTTCTTTCATATCGCCTTCAATTCTAAACTGCAAATCCATCGTGCCAACCATTTCTTTATCCAAAATTTCAAGACCCTCACGTATTTCTGAACCTTCCTTAAAAAATGATTGAATATCCACTTCCACATTGAGCCAATTCATACCAACGAGCCCGACCACAACAAGCAAAATGCCCGAACTCAAAACCTTTTTTGGTCTATTTAAAACACCTTTTCCAAATTTATCTATAGCATTTTCCAAGTAGCTTGATTGTTTAACAGCTTTAGAATCCATATTCCATTTTTTAAGCATAATCAATGACGGTAAAAATGTTGAGGAAAGAATCCATGCCCAGGCAATACCGATTGAAACAGAAACACCATAACCTGTCTGTACTTCCAATGGAGAATAAATCATCGATAGAAATGCCGCAATTGTTGTTAGACTGGTAAGAAAAATCGGAAGTAGGAGCGACATCATTGTTTGGGTAACCGCTTCTTTTTTATCGCCAAACAAACGCATTTTCTTAAAAAATTTGGTCATGACATGGACACCATCAGAATTGGCAATCGTAAGCAAAATGATTGGCATGGATGTATTGATTAAACTGAAAACAAATCGTTCCGATCCGGTAAGGTGGTAAATCCATCCCATACTCCCCAACATGGAAATAAGTGATAAAAATATGACGGAAAGGACCATCAAGACACCAGGTACACTGCGCAGGCTGCTTAATAATATCAAAACCATAACAACCATTCCAATACGAACGAGCATCATTACATCTTCCCGAATTAATACAGTCATGACGCCGGTTATATATGGCGGGCCTCCAAAATAAACATTGTAACCTTCCAACTGTTTTTCAGCTAAATCGCGAATTTTAAACGCCAAAATAGAATAATTTGCTTTATCATACGGCTGAATCATAATATTCATATAATCTTCATTAGTGCTGATAAATCGTACTTTAACATTTGGATTCCGATTTAAGTAATCTTCTATTGATAATAATTCTTCTGCTGAAAGATCGCGATAAGGAATCAAATCATCTATCAATAAAAAACCATCATCATTATCCATCCGGTTCATGGTAGTGATACCGTTTACTTCCTCCACTTCCGGCATCGATTCCAGTTCTTCAGTAAAATCCCAAACTTTGGCAATCATTTCCTGGTTAAATACAGATTCACCGGGATGTCCAAAAGCGACATAAATAAATTCTGTGTTACCAAATTCTTTTTTTATCTCATCCCAAGTTTGGCGTGTGGGTATATCCTTCGGCAACAGTTTCATCATATCGTCTTCTATGAAGAAATAGCGTAAACCCGACGCCATGAAAGCAGTAAAAATCAAAGATATAATGATCGTCCTTTTGGGATAATTCATTGATAGGTTAGTTATCCAGTGTTTAATGGGGTGTTCTTGCATACTAGTGTTTTCTTTCCTTATATGTTTGCATAACCTGCATTCCTTTTTCAGTAAAGATACCATTTGCCACTACATTTGCAAATCCAACAACTGTATCTTTAATCGGCAAATCATTCTTCAGAAAAAATTCCGGTTGGAATGTATTGTTGACCATATTGATAAAAACGATAGAAAAATGTTTCATATTCACATCGCTTCTGGCCAAACCTTGTTCCTGTGCAGATTTAAATATTTCATAAAAATCCTGCTGTCGATTCAAGCGGAACGATTCGATTTCTTTCCACACAGCCGGATAAGTTGTTTTTAATTGTACCAATCGTTGCACGGGTGCTTTGGTAGCAAATGTGGAAATATGGTCCATTACTTTTACAAATTGGATGACAGGATTATCTCCATTTTCTCTTACTTTTTTAAATAAACGCTCTATTTTTCCCGTCATAAAAATGACAATTTTTCGGATGAGCTTTTCTTTGGTTGGAAAATACTTATAAATGGTTTTTTTACTCATCCCTAATCGGCTTGCCAAAGATTCAACCGTGAATGATCTCACACCCGTTTGAGCTATAGATTCAAATCCCTCCTCCAGGATTTGTTCTTCTTGTTCTGTATATTGATTAACCATTGGAAACGATTTACGTTTATATCGTTTCCGAAATTAGAAAAAAATTTATTTCAAGACAATAACAGAATTAATTATTCATAGCCAATTGAACCATTATTACTATGTCATTCATCGTAACAACCCCATCTCCATTTAAATCTGCAGGTGGCGTTGGGTTATAACCTGTACCATAAATCATATCTACTGCTAAACTTATATCTTCAATATTTATCTCGCCATCAAAATTGACATCTCCCGATGTAAACACTGGAAAATCATCTATTAAATAGTTTAATTCATATCGTTGAGCTCTGGCGATCATTATGTTATTTCCGGGGAATGTATAATTCCATACAATGTTTCCACTGGATGTCACTTCAAACATATGAGCATCATCTGCTTCTGTAATAAGTGTATTACCATTGGGTAAACGAAAAGCCCCTGATTGTACATTGGAATAAAATCCGCCGCTATGCATCCAAACAGGCCCATTGGGATCATAAGGATCTGATCCATTCAATATATAGTTTCCTGTTGAATCAACTGGAGTATTTATTTCAAACACAGCTGAATTGTTATTCTGGTAATTATTATTGTAACATATTAAATGACCTCCACCAGGATAGTTAGCTGGAATCCAGTTAATTCCATGCTGAGAATTCAATTGTTGATTTGATCCATTACCTCTATCATACACTTGCGGATTACCCCATCTATACAAATAATCTCCACCTTTTCCTGAATTCCCACCTGAATGAGAGGCTGCTTCAGAGGTGGTTGTACTGTGGTCAATGATATAAATCTCACCCATTGTCCTTGATGATACAACAATCTGGTCCAGATCAGTATTATAATCAATAGCATTAAAATGCATCCAATCGGCGTGTGAGTTACCGGGCCCTTGTGTACCACCAACATTCCCAAAATTGATATTCATTAATTCAGGATGGTCAGCAATAACACCATAGTTTGGTAAGGCCGAATCTACATCTTGAATCAAATGGTCCCATAAATGCCATTCCCAAACTATATTGGCACTATTAGAGCCAATAGGCTCCAATTCCAGTATTGCTTCAGACCACATTTCATTTAGAGGATTATCGATCGTTTGCCGGCCCATGGCATAGGCTTCTGCTGCTGTTTTCCTTTCCCAGGCTATGACAAGAATATTGCCGTTTGGTAACGGCTGGATATCATGATGGTGCTGATATTGATTATCGGAAACTGTATAATACCAAAGAATATTGCTATCCCAATCTAAATGGGCAATGCCGCCGCCAACACCGCCATTAGTCATGGTGGGGTTCTGTACTCGATATGGATAAATAATTGTACTGTCTTGCTGCAGATAGGCCATACTTGCTGGACCTCGAGAATGATTCCAAACATTTATTACATTGAGCTGATTATTAATTAAATAGGTAGTTCCATTACCACCGCCACCCGGCCCACCAGCTTGAGGTGAAAAAATTGTATATCCATTGAATGCCTGGCCAAATAAACCACCGGTTAATATAATGGAAAAAATAATTCGTTTTAATAGATTCATATATTATTCAAATTTTGTTTAACCAATAGACTAAAATATAGTCAATTAGTTAAATCTGATGGTTAAGTTAATTGTATTATTTAATTAATATACTATAACTCTGTAAAGCAAATAAATTAATAATACCTTTGAAAACATCCAGAGCATTTAAATCATACTTTACGATAGGACGCACATTTGGAACGTGGATCAGTCCAATTATTTCTGGGCTCCTGTTGTCATTTCTTCGTTTAGTCGTTGGAATAGGATTAAAGTTGGATAATTTATTTTTTCCTTCCATCCGGAAAAAGAAATTTTCACCCATGGTTATTGTCGGTAATCCACGTTCGGGTACAACATTTTTACACCGCTTTCTCATTAATCAAGGCTTTGGAACCGGTGCTCAATTATGGCAAATGGTTTACCCTTCGCTTACATTGCAGAAATTGATTAAACCACTGCTTCCGCTTTTAGAAATCATAAGTCCTGCCCGCCATCATTCCACAGCAGCTCATAAAACCAGTTTAACCTCTATCGAAACGGATGATGTTTCATTGCTTTTCAAATATTTCGATGGATTTTTCCTTTACGGTTTTATTCTTTCTTTCGCTGAAGAAGATCTATTTGACTGGTTTGATCCCAAAATAAGGAATACATCAGAACGGGATTTCGACTGGTATGAGACATTTTGGAAACGTTTAGCTATTTCTGCAAAACATGATACAGTAATTCCAAAACTCTTTTCATTGAGTACAAATATTCCTGCTTTTCTAGATCGTTTTCCGGATGCAAAAATAGTGTACATGGTTCGTGATCCTTTAAATGTGCTGCCTTCAGGATTAAGTTTGGTAACAGGCGTACTGGATAAACGATTTGGGTTTTGGAGCCTGGATGAAAACATACAACAACGATTCCTTAACCGTTTATATAATGCCTTATTAGAATTATTGAAACGGTTTCATGAAGATTGGCAAAGCGGTGCTATTGATCAATCAAAAGTATTCATTGTAAAATATGATCGTATTATGACAGATTTTGAAAAATTAATGAACGACATACTTATATTCATGGGAGCAACTCCCACTGATGAAATGATGACAGAAATAAAAAATACAGCTGCAAGCCAGCGGCAATACACAAGCGCTCATCAATATAACTTAGAGAAATTTGGATTAACTGAAGATCAGATTCGTTCAGACTGTGCATTTATTTATGATACATTTTTTGTTTCAGAAAATGATGAAGATATCTAAAATTTCCTTAATCTTTTTCAGCTTAAGCTTGATCTTTGGTCTGGATCTTTCCGGGTTAAATACAAATCAGGACTGGACTACCCTGCAGAATGATGCTGTCATTATTAAGACCACACAGTATTTGGGCTTTCCCATATGTATTACAGAAACAACTCTTCCTTTTTCCTTAAAAACAATTTCTGCAATTATTGAAAATGTAAATGAATATCCCGATGTATTTCTACGGGTGACCCAAGCAAGATCATTGGAAGAAGACATAGTCCACATCATGCTGGACATGCCGTTTCCATTTGCAGGGAGAGATTACATCATTAAGTATAACAAACATAAATTCGGCAGCGAATGGATATTCAATTTTTCTGCAGTCGAGCATAAAGATGCTCCCCTTAATAAAGATCACGTGCGTCTGATACATGCTGCCGGCGAATGGGAATTGACTGCAATCAATGATCATGAAACCAGCGTTTCATATACGTGGAATGGAGAATTACGTGGCGATTTTCCCAATTGGGCTTTGGACAGAGCCTGGGTTACCCAGGGAAATGAAATATTAGAATGGTTGAATGATGCACTTAAAGATTAATTTATGAAATTGAAAACAATACTATATATACTATGCAGTTATATGTTAATTGCCCAGTCATCTACACAATACAGCGGGTATGTACATTTATACGACATTCACCGTTTATCCGACCGTTCGATCATTCACCTTCCCTGGCGGATTTTCAGGTTGAATGTGGATCATCAAAGAGGGGATTTTGCATTTAATTCAACCTTGGCAATGGAATATAAGATCCGTGAGGATGATTCCTTTTTCTCCAGCAGTGACCCCCAGGAATTTACTTGGGACTTGCGGGAATTGTACGCCAGCTGGTTTACAACCTTTGGAGAAATAAAGGTCGGCAAACAGATCCAATCCTGGAGCAGCGTGGATGATAACAGCCCTATCGATAACATCAACGCATATGATTATTACTACATCTTCAATTTGGGCAGTGACCGAAAATACAGTTCACTGGGATTAACCTTGGACTATTATTTGAATAATACAAAACTAGGTTTCTATTATTCCCCCCTGCACCATACCAATAGGCTGCCCATCAATGATCCTGATTTTCCTATTCAATTGCCTATTACACCAAGAGCATCGCAAATAATAAGCCCAAATAAACCAGATGAATACGGTATTACATTGCAGCAAAAAATGAATGTTGCAGATCTTTCATTTACCTATTTCAGTGGATATGACAGATTATTCAGCCTGAGCGGCTCCAATGTATTTACAAATCAATTTCAGACAATGTCTGTACTGGATACCGTTTTTTCATTTCGCAAAACAGATATGATCGGTGCCGGAATCGTTATTCCAACAAAATGGATCATTCTGCGGGCTGAATATGCTCAATTTTCAACTTTTGATAATAATGACTCTACTTCTATTTCGAACAAAGGACCTTCGAGAAGTTTTGGTTCGGCAAATGAAGTGTTTTTCTCTCACGCGTTTGAAACAAAGGCAAAATATTATCAAACCATATTACAACTGGAAACTGAATTACCGGGAGGTATCGAATTTATTGGGCAGTATTTCAAATATGATACACTTTCGTTCGATGCGGAATATTTGCCGGACGTGGACCTGCCCTTATTGGAAGCAGGTTTTGACCCCTATTCTGTATTCTTTCCCGGAATGGGAACACCTTTGGCAATTATGGCACCTGAAGTCATTATCATGATTTTTAATAAATCATTCTTGAATGAGCAATTGCTTATTGAAACACTATTTTTATTGGACCAAGCCACTTATAATGATACTAAAGGAAATGGATGCTTGATCGAACTAAAAAGTACGTACGACCTTTCTGCATCATTAAAACTGATCACCGCACTGACGAAAGTAACAGGCAATTCATCACTGGATGATGATTATACCTTTAATGAAATGGAGGATTTTTCCCACATTCGGTTTGAATTGAAATATTTCTTCTAAATTATTTCAACAGCACCATCTTCCTAGTTTTCATAAAACTTCCACTTTCGATTTGAACAAAATAAACACCGCTTGGCTGACGGCTGCCATCCCATTGGATACTGTGATTGCCTGTAGATAATTCATCATTTATAAGTGTTGTGATTTCATGTCCGACAAGATTATACACCTTAACCGTAACAAACTCTGTTTGAGGAATTGAGAACTCTATTGTGGTCGTTGGGTTAAACGGGTTTGGATATGGATTATATAATTTAAATTTATTGGGATAATAACCATTGTCAACAATACCTGCTACTTCACAATCCTGTGAGTCTGTTATCATAAACGAATAATAAAATTGATCCAGGCTAATATTAAAATGCTCACTGCTGGCTATACATTCAGGCACATCATCACACAATTGATTTCCACCAATAGCAAAATAGGGATACCAGGCAGCATCCATGTCATTCCAATTGATATCAAGTGAGCATATACACGTCGGTATAAAGTTGATCTCATTATTAAATAGCCATAAATAATTTAGATTCTCCAAATTGCAGAACGATTCAGGCAATGAATCCAGTTCATTATATCCGGCGTCCAGCAGGTAAAGGTTGGATAAATTGCCAAAATCCTCCGGAAGACTTTGTACGCGATTATTGGAAATATACAAGGACTGCATATTGGTTAATTGGCTGAAACTGGGTGGTATTTCTGCAATTCTGTTCCACTCCAGGTACAGTGCGCTTAATTCATTCCAGTTGCCAATACTGTCCGGAAGTACAAAAATAGTATCATTCACTCCACTGTCATTACCATAATTGCCGGCAACAAGGATTTTTAACCTGCCGTTATTCCACGTTTGTGTTCCAAGCTCAAGGGGAGAATCATAGTCCAGACCATTTTCACTGATCAGTATATCAAACACATCAATATCGTTGGTATAAAAACAGCTGTCCCCATCAATAATATTTACTGAAGCGGGAATGGTATCAAAATAGGTGTATTCAGGATCGCATTGTGCATGTAATGGAAATTGGATTAGAATCAGGAGTATGACTGAAAATTTCATTTATTTAAGAAGTAGTACTTTTCTTGTTTGTGTTTTCATACTTGACGTTAGTCTAACAAAATATACGCCGCTTGGCAATGAAGAAGCATTCCATTGAATAGTGTATTCACCTTGGTTTAAATCCTTATCGATTAATGTTTCTACCAATCGCCCGGTTACATCAAAAACTTGCAGCTGCGACGCATGCGTCGCAGCTATACTAAACCGTATGGCGGTTGTGGGATTAAACGGATTTGGAAATGGTTCATATAGCTTAAATGCATTTGGCAATAATTCATCATCAATTGCCACGGGGAATGTATAGGCATTTACATTGACTGTTTTTGTTAATTGAATATGATTGATTGGAGTTACAGTGAAAACCATTGGATTCGCTGATGCAAGATCACTTATTTGATCAGCAAAATATACGGCTGTGAAATTTTCTCCCGGTTGAATGAATACTTCTTGAATGGATGAATCAAACCAGCCTTCATCATCTACTAATGAATATGCATACGTAACTGCATTATAACCTTCATTATGAATTTCAAACGCAACTGTGGAATCTTCTACAGAAACACTCGGCTCTGATTCATGCGTATGGAGATCTTGAGTAACTATACTAAAAGCTACCGGATAAATTCCCGGAATGCGCATCGCTCTGTATACTGCACCATTGGGCAATGTCAAATTCAGGTCCGCTTCCCAGACGATTTCACCATTGGTGTTCACTTCCAGGGATGTACCGCCGCCACCAACAGTGGTAATTATATAATTACCATTATCCAGTTTTTGAGCATTGCCGGAAGCAAAACCAAATAAATCGGTGGGTAAAACATATTCCCACTCAATTTCTGCGTTAAAGGAATTCCCATCATTACTAATGTCAATCTCTATAGCACGGGAAGTGGGCTCATCCGTCCCCAAAAAAATCTCACTCAAATTACCGTTATCAAAGGTAACAATATTGCCATTATTCAATACTTGCAGACTATGCTGAAAACTGAAACCCAGATCATGTCCAAAATCCACTTCACCGGATGGAAATTCATGACCCATATTCCAAACAACATCACCACTGGCATGATCAATTTTGGTTATTCTTGATAAGTGCCGTGTAGAAATGTAAATGGCATTGTCTTCTTCAGAAAAAGTTATGGCGTTTATGTGGGTCCAATCGTACTGCTGATCTATATAAGCCTGGTCCCAAGTCCCGCCAATATCATCATAATCCTGCATATCATAATAATCGAATGTGTTCCAGCTCCAAACCACTTCCTTTGTATCTTTGTCCCATTCCACGATTTTATCGCCCACCCAGGGAAATTCTAGCGTTACACCATCGGCAATGTAACCATGTCCCTGAAATAATGATGTCCAACTGCCAATAGGAATTGACCCGATTTGACTTACAGATACAACGCCCATATAATTGCCGTTGGGTAATTGGATCAAGTCATGATGCAAAAATTCATCATTGGGTTCCTCCCAAACAAAATCATTATCAATATTAAATTCCACTCCCGGCAAATTGTTATTTAATGAATTATCCAAATAACAGCCAAAAAGGTCACCATCCTCATTGGTATTATAAAAAACCAGATCGCCATTCCCGGAATTCCAGATTTCATTTCCATTAATATCAACGACTGAGCTGTAATAATTGAAAAATGAACCAAATATTGTGATTCCATCCGCTATAATAGATTCATTGGAAAAAGTAGTCGTTACATTTGATATTTGTTCGGCTGTGGTAAATGTGAAAACGTCTGACCAGGGACCAAGATCGCCACCCAGATTATGTTTTCGGACTTTCCAATAATATTGCGAACTCCATTCGATATTTTCTCTAGCGATATAAACCAAGGTTTGGTCTGTCACATTAATCACAACGTCGGTAAAACTATCATTATTGGAAACCATTAGTTGATAGCGATCTGTCGATGGAATTTGCTCCCATTCAAACTGGACGTATGTATGATACAAAGCGCTGTAATTCGGCGGCTGAATCAGATCAGCATTTGTTATGGCTAGAAATGAAATAATGAATAGTAAGTGTTTCATAAATTTATATCGATAAATCAGGAGCAAATTTATTAAACCCAATATAATACTATTAGTTAAATGTAATTTTAGTTTCTTATGACAACGTCTTTTCAACCACCAATCGTCGTTTTGGCCAATGGCCGTTTTCCATCGCATACAATTCCACTGCAAATCCTTGATGAAGCAGGGACAGTAATTTGCACAGACGGCAGTGCGGATACATTGCTGCAATTCGAGCGTACACCCCATATTATCATAGGCGACTTTGATTCCACAAGACTAAACAAAAACGAATTCCCGGGCCTTTGGATTGAAACACCTAACCAAAATAAAACAGACCTGCAAAAAACACTGGAATGGTGTTTTGTCAACGATTTGCATGACGTTATTGTGCTGGGTGCCATGGGACATCGGGAAGATCATAGTTTAGGGAATCTGCATGTTTTGGCGGAGTTTTCCGAAAAGATGAATATCCATTTTGTATCAGATTATGCGTCCATCCATTGCTGCAAGGGAAAACGGTCGTTTCCATCTATAAAAGGCCAGCAGATTTCCATTGTTGCCATTGAGCCTGTTGAGTCAATAACGACTAACGGGTTGAAATACGCTTTGGATAACGAACCATTGCCACAGGCCTGCAATGGTATCAGCAATGCGGCTGAAGGTACTGAATTTTCCATAAACACGATTCACCCAGTCTGGCTGTTCATCAACCACCCTGGATGAGACAGTTGTGCACTCTTTAGACTGGCTGGCCATTGGCGGATATGTTGTCCTGCTGCTCTGGCTGGGATTTTATAAATCATCAAAAAAAGAAGAATCTAAAGATTTTATCCTGGCCGGGCGGAAATTGAGCCTGCCGGGGTTTATTGCTACGCTGGTTGCCACATGGTATGGCGGTATATTGGGAGTTGGCGAAAACACATATAATTACGGCATCCAGACTTGGTTCATTTTTGCCTTGCCCTATTATGTATTTGGGTTCTTGTTTGCAATTTTCCTGGCACCGCGGATTCGGCACCTGCCCCACCGTTCGATCCCCGATCACTTTAAGCATCATTTTGGACATAGTGCCGGAATCGTCAGTGCGTTGCTAATTTTAATCCTCGCATCCCCGGCACCCTATATTTTGAGTCTTGGTTTACTATTGAAACACACTGTTGGCTGGTCACTGCAGTCAGCAATCCTCATTTCCACGGGGTTGAGTTTAATCTATATCTGGTATGGCGGATTTCGATCTGTCGTGCGCACGGATATCCTGCAATTCGGGTTTATGTTCGCCGGATTTATATTACTGCTGGCCTTTGCCTGGGGACTCAGTGATGCTCCAAGCACCCTGATTTCAACTCTGCCGGAACGCTATTTCGATCCCACCGGCGGGAATTCTATCCAATATATATTTGTCTGGTTTTTTATTGCCATGTGGACGTTTATTGATCCCGGTTTTTACCAACGCACGGCGGCAGCCGGTTCACCTAGTACAGCAAAAAAAGGAATTCTGATTGCAATTGGCTTTTGGTTTATTTTCGATATTTTAACTATTACTACAGGCCTCTATGCAGTGGCGTTATACCCAAATCAAGATGCTGCCATGGCCTATCCTGAATTGGCTTCTCGTATCCTTCCTCCCTTTGTTTATGGCATTTTCCTAGTGGGTTTATTCTCCACCATCATGTCCACTATAGATTCCAATGGACTCATTTCTGCAATTACTTTTGGACGTGATATCCTGCTGCGGATTCAGCAAAAAGAAGAACAAGAAAATGAAACTGAATACATTCGCAAAGGTTTGGTTGTTATGGCTTTTATCGCCGTATTGTTGGCCTTAAGCATACCATCTGTTGTTAAATTATGGTACGTAATCGGCTCCATCATTGTACCGGGAATCCTGCTTCCTTTTCTCATGACCTTCACCAATATAAAATTAAATGACCGCAAAATAATCCCCACATTGTTGATACCGGTCATTACTGCTGTTTCCTGGTTTTATTATGGAAAAATAATCGGCAACTACCCTGGGGATATTGAGCCTTTTTATCCGGGATTGCTCGTTTCTATTGTGCTTATTGGAATATGGAAAAAATGAAACTGGAAATCGAACGAAAATTTCTTGTCCGGGATAACTGGCCACGGCCGGATGCAGGGTAGCACTGTATCCAAGGGTATATCAGTGCTGATAAACATAAATTATAAATCAATACTGATTTGCACTACCAAGCACATTTTTTATTTTGTGTTTGTACAGTTCTTTTAGTGCTTCACGGGCCGGCCCAAGATATTTCCGCGGATCGAACGCTTCAGGAGAATCATTAAAAACTTTACGGACTGCTGCTGTCATTGCAAGGCGTCCATCTGAATCAATATTAATCTTGCATACTGCAGAAGTCGCAGCCTTCCGAAGTTGTTCTTCCGGAATACCAATTGCTTTTTTTAACACACCTCCGTTTACGTTGATCAAATCCACCAAATCCCGCGGCACAGAAGATGAACCATGCAAAACAATCGGAAAACCGGGGAGTTTCTTTTCGATTTCTTCCAGTACATCGAATTTCAGTGGTGGCGGAACCATCTTTCCATTTTCGTCCTGTGTGCATTGTTCTGGAGTGAATTTAAAAGCACCGTGGGACGTCCCGATGGAAATTGCCAATGAATCACAGCCGGTTCGTTCAACAAATTCGATTACTTCTTCCGGGCGTGTATACGTGGACTCTTCGGCGACTACATCATCTTCAATCCCTGCCAAAACGCCAAGTTCAGCCTCTACGGTCACATCAAACTGATGGGCATAGTCTACCACTTTTTTTGTAAGAGCGATATTCTCATCAAATGAATGATGTGACGCATCAATCATCACTGATGAAAATCCCATGTCTATGCAATCTTTGCACAATTCAAATGTGTCTCCGTGGTCCAAATGAACAGCGATGGGGAATTTCCCGCCGAGTTCCCGGGCAAATTCCACAGCCCCCTGGGCCATATAGCGCAGGAGTGTCTGGTTTGCATACTTTCTTGCCCCGGATGACACTTGCAAGATAACCGGTGATCCAGTTTCGGCACAGGCCTGTATAATCGCCTGTAACTGTTCCATGTTGTTAAAATTATAAGCAGGGATAGCGTATTTTCCTGCCATTGCCTTTTTGAACATCTCTCTGGTGTTCTCAAGACCTAATTCTTTGTAGTGTACTGACATTGTATTCTCTCTTAATTAAATTAATTACTAGGTTTTTCTGGTTGTTGAGCCTGTTAAATCTGGTTTTCAATTTCCGTTAATAATTGTTGATACCACTCCTTGCTTGTATCAAACGGTTTACCACCTTTTATGCGACTAAATTCTATAAGACTCATTTCATTGTTTTTATCTTCGTCCAACCCGGCGACACCGCTTGCTCCTGCTAAAGTTTGTTCCGCCGCCAAAGCCGCTGATCGTGTGATCAGTTCAACATCATATTTGTTCGGCGCTGCTGAACGGGCAAAATATCCACTTTTTTGGACAAGGACTTTTTCTGCGTTTAATTTTTCTTTAAACTTTTCTGCAAACCATTGACCGGGGTTTATTTCATCCAAGCGTACGTGACCAAAGGCATCCCGTGGAACGTTCTCCCCTTCGGCCTCCATTTCGTTGACTATGGTATCAATACCTGCTCCTTCACTCAAGAAAATATTCACACCGTCTTTTTCAGCCATACGTTTATTCAAACGCTCACATTCTGCTTCAAAATTCAATTCTTCTTCCGGTATATAGATTGCGTCCACATCCCAACACTTACGGGAAATAAGCATGGAATCCACAAATGATTTTCCATCAAGGCGTTCACGATATTTTTTAGCAGTTGCCGCTGTGAGCCAACCACAATGTCGCCCCATGACTTCATGTATTATAAGTTGTCGAGTACTCGTAGTGTTTTCATTGGCAATATTTTCAAAAAAGATGGCACCCTGTTCCGCTGCCGTATCAGCACCTAAAGAACGAGCAATTGGAAACACATCATTATCCACAGTTTTAGGTAACCCGACGACAGTAAGGCCATAATTATTTTCTGAAAGATAGTTGGCTAATTCAGCAGCCATTGTATTTGTATCGTCCCCACCAATCGTATGAAGTATATCCACCCCATCAGATTTAAGTTGGTTAGCGGCAACCTCAACAGGATTTTCACCATCTTTTATATAACCGTTTTTAATGCAATTTTCCATGTTGGTTAATTTTACACGACTATTCCCGATTGGGCTACCTCCATATTTCATGAGGATGTCGGCATGGCTATGAGCATTATCCGGGAATTGAATTGTTTTACCCAACAACAACCCCCTGTAACCATTTAAATATCCAATGAGATCGGCGTCCGGTTCCTTGATATGATATTGCTTGATCAGGGCGCCAATAGACGCCGAAAGGCAAGGCGCCAGTCCTCCGGCTGTTAAAAATGCAATTTTCATTTAGTTAATTGAGTGCTGATAATGTTGTTAAAATCTTTATATATTTTTGTAACTAATTAGCTGATTTCAAATGGAAAAAATCATGTGGAAACCGTCTGTCGAGCAAATTGAACGCTCGCAGATGTTTGAATTTAAAGAATTCATCAACACGAGGCATGGGCTAAATCTTGATTCTTATACAGATCTTCACGATTGGTCCGTAAATAATATCCATGAGTTCTGGGCTTCCGCATGGGAATTTTTTGATATTATTCATTCACAGCCTTATACGCAGGTTGTAGATGATGTTTCCAAAATGCCTGGGGCAAAATGGTTTACCGGTGCTCGCCTTAATTTTGCAGAAAACCTTCTTCGACGACGAGATGATAAAACAGCGCTAATTTTCAAAGGCGAAAGCCAGCCAGTACGAAAACTCACTTATGCTGAATTGTATAGTGAAGTGGCTAAAACAGCTGCAGCCTTGAGAACTGCCGGTGTAGATAAAGGTGATCGCGTAGCCGGCTTTGTTCCCAATATGCCCGAAAGTATTATTGCCATGTTGGCCACGACATCTATCGGCGCAATTTGGTCATCGTCCTCTCCCGACTTTGGAATCAAAGGTGTTCTGGACCGTTTCAGCCAAATTGAACCAAAAGTACTTTTTGCTGCTAATGGTTATTTTTATAATGGAAAATCTCACGATTCGTTAGAAAAATTGAAAAGCATATTACATGAACTTCCCAGCGTTGAAAAAGTAGTTGTCATTCCTTATAGTGATGAAAACTCGGATATTCGTACCATCAGCAATAGTATACTTTTTTTGGATTTTATTGATAATGATGATGAAGAAATTGAATTCGAGCAACTGCCTTTTGATCATCCATTATATATCATGTATTCATCCGGGACCACTGGCCTTCCAAAATCAATCATCCATGGAGCCGGTGGAACATTACTTCAACATTTAAAGGAACTTCGGCTGCATTGTGATTTACGTGAGCAAGATACGATCTTTTATTTTACAACCTGCGGCTGGATGATGTGGAATTGGTTAGTGAGCAACCTGGTCATTGGCGCTACACTCGTTTTATACGATGGATCTCCTTTTTTCCCCGACAGTAAGGCCATGTGGAATATGGCTGAAGAACTGGGAATAACCGTTTTCGGGACCAGTGCAAAATTCATTGCGGCAAGTGAAGGGGCAAATAATATTCCGAAAAAAACGAATGATCTTTCTAAAATGCGATTGATCCTCTCAACAGGTTCCCCGCTGATGGAAGAAAATTTTGATTATGTTTACAGAGATGTAAAAGAAGATGTACAACTTGCTTCAATTTCCGGTGGTACGGATATCATTTCATGTTTTGCCGGAGGAAGCCCCATACTTCCTGTTTACAGGGGAGAATTGCAGTGCAGCGGACTGGCCATGGATGTAGATGCCTTTGATAATGACGGCAATTCCTTGCGCAATGCTAAAGGTGAATTGGTATGCAAAAAAGCATTTCCTTCTATGCCGATTTATTTTTGGAATGACCCTGATGGTCAAAAATATCACAATGCTTATTTTGATCAATTTGATAATATTTGGTACCATGGTGATTATATCGAGATCAATGATCATGGCGGTATAAAGATCTTTGGCCGGAGTGATGCCACATTAAATCCCGGTGGCGTGCGAATCGGTACAGCGGAGATCTATCGAGTGGTAGAACAAATGCGTGAAATTACAGATAGTTTGGTTGTGGGTGTGCAATCTGATGGAGATGAGTTGGTGGCTCTGTTTCTAAAAATGGATGAGGGTACATTACTGAATGATAATTTGATAAACCAGATTAAATCATCTATCAGGGCAAATTGTTCACCGCGTCATGTTCCATCCATAATTAAATCTGTAGAGGATATCCCTTACACAATCAGTGGGAAAAAAGTTGAATTGGCGGTGAAAAAAGTAATTCATGGCGAAGAGGTCACCAACAAAGATGCCCTGGCCAACCCGGAAGCATTGGACTGTTTTAAGGATATTCTCTGATTAGTCCAATTATAACTCTTATTATTTCTGTCATACTTTTTATTGGGTCATGGCGAAATGAAAAACGGATTTTGTTTCTTATTCAACTTTGCATTATGTATGCATTGGTTACTACCGGCTGGTATAATATCCAACATAACCCTCATTTGATAATTTGGTTATGTAACATTACCGCTGTCATGGGTTTAATCCTCTCGTTCAGATTTAACCAGAAACTCTTTGATGTCTTTTTTTACTTCGCATGGACGGGAGATTTACTGACGCTGTTGATCTGGCCCAATCCTGTCAGCCCTCCATTGGAAACTTATCCCTTATCATGGGCTGGATTCGTTTTGAAACACACAGCACCCCTTGCATTGACGATTTTATTTATCAAACAGGGACGGTTACTCAATAAAAATGCTGCATGGACGGCGTTAAAGGTTATGCTGATTTATGCCGGTTTTATTTCTATTTATAATTTACTTTTTGATCAGAACATTTTGGATTTGAGATATCCTACACTGGATATTGAACTATTATTTGGAGATTGGCCACTTTATATTGGTGTAAATATCCTCCTGGCATTCATCTGGTATTATATAATTCATGTAATAACCAATCGCATGAAATTGGTAAAAGTTTCGTAAATTCCAATACCCCCATGGCGGCTGCTTTCCTTTTATTGGGAGCTTGTGATTAAGCGCAGCCGCCTTTTTTTATAGAGTCATTGCGAGCGAGGTACGAGCGTGGCAATCTCCTTCCTTTAGTAAACGTAAAGACATGATAAATCACCGGACGTTTACATACTCAAGGAGATAGCTTCGTCATTTCATTCCTCGCTAAGACAAATTGTTTGTTTATTTAAAATAATAGATACTGTTATTGCGATGACAAATTTTCTGGAACTGAATTATTCATCATGGCGTACAAGCCCCTAATCACAAGCGTAAACTCAATGAAAGGAGCACGCCATGAAAAAAAACGATAACAGCTCAAAGGGAGCATTTGTTATTTCTCTTACATTCGCAGTGGTAGTTTTCACTGCGATTTACATTCAACACAAAACAAATACTGAATCATTTGTAAAAGTGGAAACACCCGCACTAAATGAAGAAGTGTTAGCTGTTGAACCGGAAATAGCTGAAGTAATGTATCCTGTAGAAAATGAATTGCTTGAAGAAGAAATTGCCACTCCGGAACCACCGGCAGTGATTTCTTTTACTAAAGCTTATTCCTCTGCCAGGGAAGCACTCGGCCCCAACCAGATCTTTACTTGGAATGGGAATCAGTATTCAACCAATACTGCGGAAGAAGCTGCATCACAAATAGTAACTAACGAACCGGAGAACAACCTGACAAACGCACAAGACTCACTTGGCAATACCCTCTCCCATGCACTTACTCCGTAACTGAAACAAAAAGCCCCCTGTTTTCAGGGGGCTTTTATTTTTTCAAGATCTTCCGGATCTGCGTTCGGTGCAGATACTGATGCCCCGCAGCTAAACATAACCATTGAAATGAATTCAGCGGGCCCAACCATGGATGGTCGAATTTCATGACAGAACTGCGGTGGTAGCGCTCATCGCTCATGACCGTGATAAATTCATCCTGAAAACCGTTGAAACGGCCGATGATCTCTGTGCCTGTTTTATCCGACGGTTTTACATCGGCAATATCGAGGTCCTTATTGGGTACTTTTTCTTCATTCAAGCTGATGATGATATCCTTTAATTCTCTTCCCACAATGACCAAGTGCTCCAAGACCATCACCGGGGACCAAAACCGTGAACTGTCTTCCAATCCACGCAGCCTGTCGATCAACACCTGGGTTAGTAATTGATCGTTATTCAAAGGTTCGATCAGTGCTTTGATATTCTGGCCTTCTTCGTGAAACAGTTCCACACCGGAATGCCAGGTCATGGTGCGGACATAATTGGGAAAGGTTACATAGCGCAGGTAAAGTGTTTCATACCAAGGCAGGCCTGCACCGGGTTCATCAAGGGTTGGCGATATCAGCATTAAATTTTATTAAACGCCTGTTCCAAGTCAGCAATCAAATCATCCCCTGCTTCTATACCGCCATAGCGCATGAAAGAGTTTTGTATCTATTTTTTGTTGATTTGACATGAATTTTCCTGTATAATATTTGAAAGAATGTAGCTCTTAATAAGAAAAATGCGCAATGGAGTCAATGAGGTATTTGTCTTTATATTTTTTCTTATTATAATAGTCACTGGATTTTCACTCATTTAATGGACAATTAGAAAATGACAGAAGAAAAGAAATATAAAGGAAGTAAAACCAAAGTAGAATCATTGGTCAAAAAATTGATTAAGGATAACATGTATGACCCTAACGATGAGGAACATTGGCTTATCGATGAATATGATAGATTTAATCACCATGCAAAGGAATCATTAAATGTATTTGAAAAATATTATGGTGCGGTCTGGGATGATTTAAAAAAAATGCGGCGTATGAATATAGAAATTTTTTCAGAACATTTGGAAAATCCGAATTACTATCTTATGGATTTACTTGTTTCCGATTTCATTAAGAAAACAGTTAAACGAAAAGATCTGAAATCACCCCTAATGCTGCAAAAATTGCAAATTGTTTATATTAATGACAGGATAATTTTAAACTAATATTTATACTCTTAAAGTATTCCTTGCAGAAAAAATCTATTCCACGGAATGATTAGAAGTTGTAAGTCATTTTAACGCCAGCATAATTATTTCGCAAATTCATTTCAGGAGCGTAACTCAAATTTAATTGTTTACCATATTTATAGCGCACAGCATCCCGTTTTTCTTCAATGATCTTGGCGCCATGATACACATCGTAGATCACATCGGCGATCAATAGACCGACGCCCAACATAACCAACAATCCGCCTCCACCGCCTTCATATTCTTTTTCCATGGGTTTTAGGTCATAGGTCACATCACTGCCCACCATGCCTGTGGGGATCATTTCATAGCGCATTTCGCTGTCGTTTTCACCTTCTATGTATACTGAATATTGTGATTCCGGCCATTTCCCATCTTTATCATCAACCATAGCAGCTCCGGCAATGATCAGACCGATACTCCCCAATGCTACTCGACGAATTCGTTTGGCTGTTTTTTTATCACCGGCATAATCATGGATCAATCCCGGTATGGGTATTGATGACAGCGCTATGCCGATAGTCAAACGGCGATTCATATCACGGTATTCTTCGAAGGTCATTTCTTCCGGTATGGGCGTTAAGGGAGATTCATTCAGAATGTCACCACCCAATGATTGTGGAAATATATTTCCTGTAAAAATTAACATAAGTATGATAATTTTTTTACGCATTTTAAATCCTACTTTTTTAGTCCTGTAATTATGAATATACGTTTCATATTCTTTATTTGGTCTTATTTTAATTGTTAGTACTAAAGCTAACAGATTAAGCAATACACAGTATGCTGAAATGAATCAGCATAATATCATTCTTCAATCAATAACTTTAAATACTTTATCTGTTTTGCGCACTTTTTCACTGACTTTAAGACCTAAACTGTCATTCTTTTTTACTTTTTCAACCTGTTCATGCTCAATCTGCATAGAAGAAACAGTCGTCGTAAAATCAGTTGTTTTACCTTTAAAATGAACTGTATCCCCTGCTTCAAGAGTTCCTTTTGTCATTTCAATAATTGCGACTTCGATATTACCAAAATAATTGGAAATATAACCAATTTCTTGTTCTTTCATCTTTTTTTCCTAATTAAGACTTTTTTTGATTTACAATCAGATATTACACAATTTTAGCTCACAAAAAAAGCCCCATCTGCCAGCTGGCAGATAGGGCTTTGGTCTAAAACGTTAAGATGGTTAATAGACTAATCTATAATTTCAACCTTATCAGCTTTAGGGCCTTTGTCACCATCTACGACTTCAAATGAAACTTTGTCACCATCCTTGATATAAATCCCTTCGGCAATACCACTGGAATGAACAAAATAATCCTTACCATCGTCACCGGCTATAAAACCGTAATTCTTATTTTGGTTAAAGAATTTAACTGTTCCTTCTTGCATGTTTTCCTCTAGTTATTTCAATTACAATGTAGCTGTCAGCTAACATATTATAGTACAATTTAATGATTAATTACTAATATATAGAGTTTAATTTTGACGACGATCTTTATACTCACGTCTGTCCATTCCGGTCCGTCGTTCAATTTCTATCCGTCTATTTTTATCCACTTGAGATTTATTCTTGCGTCGGTTATTCAACCTGCGATCTTTTCCTCTATTCGACATTAATATGTTCCTAAATTGCTATTAACTTCTTTATAATTTAATATTTTTTATATTTTTCGTCAATCAATTCTAGCAGTAAAGAAATATACGTGAACCGCGGATCAAAAGATTAGTCTGAAGTCGGTAGAGAAACACATGCCCTTGGAAGTATTAAATATTCCACCGTTTTGTCCAAATCCTGTGTTCCACTGGAAGGCACCCAAGTTTAGACGAAATCCAGTGCCCCATTTAAAACCGTCCAAACCTCCAATCCCAATACCGCAATAAATGGGAAAAACCGGTGTCGGTTCGTATTCAACACTGATAGAGAGTTGTGGAGTAATATCTTCCAGATAATCATTATTCAGGAAATGCCTGAAGGACGCATGCACAATCAGATCCTGTAATATCCTGTAGGAACCTCCCAATATGAATTGAGATGGATAGGCAGTTTTACCAGATCCTGTTGCATAGGAGGTATCAAACTCGGTAAAACTTTGCTCGAGAGAATCCATTTGTTCGTCATTGTAATCTTTGATTTCATCGATATCTTCAGCAGATAAACGAATGGAAAATTCATTTTCCGAAATATATCTCTCCGGCCACGTGGTTGTTCCAAAAAGATCCTTCAGAGAAAGACTAACACTGAGAAGAGGATTAATATCTGCAACAACACCCAAATCCAGGCTGAAACCAGTACCCAGGGCAGGTGTCGGAGAATCCGGAAGATTGAATTCTTCCAGATCAAAATTAGTGAGTATTGTTGTTTTTCCTTCAATGAGGACACTGTCAGGAGTAGTTATTATCTCCAACCGATCAGCATCCACATGCATATCTGCTATACCTACCAAAAGATTGAGGCCCGCACCAGCATAAAACCGGTCAACAATATTTTTCAACTGAGGAAGTTGCAGCTGCCGTCCGTAATCCACCGAAATCGGGGAAGCTGCCAGTAGACTCAAATGTAAAGCTGAAAGATCCTTCGGCTGTTCAAATTTTATACCCTCAAAAAGCACATCCATTATAGCCGGAGGCAAGTTACCACTGCCCAATACTTTTGGCTGTAAAATTGATAATCCAAAATTGCCCAGTGTAAAACTCATAGAATTTATTTCGGCCGCCATGTTAATATTCCAATTATCAGCCGGGAAGACGGATAAAAAGTCATCTTTCTTTCCAGGGTCACGGAGATCAAGCCCCCCAAACAGTTGATTGTTGATCCAGTCGGGATAGATGGCATTATTGCCGACATATAACCCGGCACCCGCCAAGGTTAACGTAAAATATGGTATTTGTTCAGGCTCTTCTAGTGGGCGATTTTTTGTCACGATCCATGCATCTTTGAAACCACTTCCAATCACTGTGTCTAAAAAGGCATCAACAGTATCCCTGTTATGAAAATCACCTACCCGTAATTTGTATAATGTATCAATCTTAGTAACAGCCCAGGGGATATTATTGCCGAACTGGCCATAAAAGGTTATTTTTGTCTCTTTTACGCGTTTCTTACTTGGGTTAGCAATAAGCTGAACTGAATAATAATTCTGAATGGAATCTTCGGATGCAGAAACCGTATCTTTTTCCATCAGTCCTAAAGTGTCACGCTTTCCGTCTTCCGCAGCACCAAAGATGATTGGTTTGCCATAATATCCAAGGCTAGCGGGATTTACACCCAAGGCATCATTACCTATTGTCCGGGTCAAATAAGCACCGGCAGTTGCTGTCTGGATCGGGTTGGTATCCGTCAATCCTCCCGCAAGGAGAAACCCTGTGATCAGCGCAGACAGGTAAAGAGATCTCATTCGTCACCCCCGGCCAGTTCAGGGCCATCTATTAAATACTGAATGCGGCCATAAATATTCAGCTGCAGTACGTCAGTACTCAAAAATTTTGATGGCACTGGATTACCATTTTCATCGGTTTGCCCCAATACATTTATTTTAGCCCGCACATACATGGAATCCTGATTAAAGAGCCCCAGCCGATCATCATTCAGATTCAATGAATCCAGACCGGTTTCACCAGCATAAATCAGCAGAGTATCCACCAGTACATCTGCTGTACCATCATCAAAGTCCAACGTATCCTGACTCATGAGAACAGTGACTGCAGTACCAAATTCAAACTCATTGTCATAGCGGATAAATACTTTAATCTCTTCAATCTCTCCCGGAATTCTTTCTCCTGCATCCGCTTCTGTGGTTAGTTCAGGATCAGTCGTTATTTCCGCATCAGGACCAATCTCCAGTTCCAGCGGCGCCACAACGGAAAGCAGTCCTGCAATGGTTTGATCAGTCGTGACGGTCCCGGAAGTACCATCACCTCCGACACGGGCAGATCCATAAGCCAAAATCATGTCCGGCTGAATGTTGATCAACTCATTGGCATTAGGAATGATTACACTGGAACTGTCAGTTATATTCCAATTGGCAATGGAAGAGGTCTCCATTTCACCAGCGGAATTACTGGCCTTCATGGTCAGGTCCAGAAAAACAGGGATGCTGATATCAGATTCAAAATCAATACTGATCTCTACATTGGTAAACTCAAAACCGTCCATGTCATCCGGTAACGCAGAGATTTCCTGTTCCACAGTATCAATAGTCACCTCCACTGTATCAATAATACCTGTTACTGAACTGAACCATAGAGTATCGATCAGCACATCAATGGCGATTGAATCATTCAGCGTTAGCGTAAGCAATTCTTCACTGTCAATAGTCAGGGCGGATGTGTAATTCACCTGCTGATTGGCCACATCCAAATTCAGGCTGTATCCAGACAGATCAATAGTTTGCAGCTGTGGTTCTGTGATCGAGGCAATCTCGAATGATGATTCGAGACTGGATCCGTTAAAAGACAGCTCTGCGATTGAAAACAGAACATCTGCCTCTAATCCAATAAAATTCTGTATGATTAACTGGATCTGACCCGAATCGATCAATGCTGTTTCTACCTTGGTGTCATTATCCAGTTCAATGACATCTTCTTCCACGATATCTTCCTGGCTGATGTAGCCCGTTACTTCATCGAAAGTCAATCCTGGTAGGTTAATAGCCACATCGATGGAATCATTGAGATCATAGGTATAAGACCCGGATTGTGTTATTGTTGTTGTACCGTAGGTCAGACGCTGATCTTCCAGGCTCACCGGTTGTAATTCATAGCCGGCCAAATTGATGGAGTGTACATTTTCACCAGGGTTAATAATCAATACAGTATCGAGGTCAATACCACTATGAACCAGTTCCGGTACCGTCAGCTGTACATCCGCTACACCACCAATGTCATTATTGATCACCAGATCCATCTGCCCGGCTGATATATGAGCGTTATCGATCTGTGATTCTGATTCGATAGCAATATCTCCTTCTTCGGTGATTGTCTGTGATTCGATTTGCCCCGTCACCTCATTGAATAATATATCTGTAATAGCCAGGTCCAGTTCTACATTGTCTGATGAATCTATGTTGACACTGGAGCCTGTGGAATCGGTGGTAATCAGATAATGATAATCCAGACTCTGATCTGTATAATCCATGGCCATGGTCCAGCCAGACATATTCGCTGTTGGTACAGAAAATGTACCTGTTGCCAATCCAAAATTTTGCGTGAATGTGGAATCTGCCGTGCCAAAATACAGGCTGGGTATAACCAGTTGTACATTCCCGGTCAAGGGCAAATTGTTGGTTACGATAATATTTAGGTTTCCGTTGGACATAACCGCCTCTTCCACCACCGTCTCCGATGAGGCCAACTCAATACTGCTGGTATCACTTATGGATTGAGCCGGTACAACAGCATCTGCCCGCGTAACCTGGAAATCGCGTGCTGCCAATTCAACAGTGAAGGTAGAACTCAAGTCCCCAGTGGTTACTGTTACTGTGTCTCCCTGTGAACCATTGGATGTACCTGAAACTTCCACCAGCATATTGCCGGGTAAGGTCATACCGCTTACATCCTGGGTTATTGTGGAAGAACTATCGGGGGCAATCTCTGTATTCCAAACAAGTTGGAAAATTAGTGTTCCAATATTGTTTTTTACATCAACATATATTGGTGCACCTAGAGGAATGAACAAATTATTGGTTATTGTTACATCAATATTCCCCGAACTGATATCTGCAGAAGAAAATGAGTCAAAGCTGATTGATTTCTGCTGGGGAACAAGGGCCACTGTATCCACCACTACATCGGAACTGCCGCCACCGGCAGTAATTGCAGCATCTATGTTATCGACCAGTGCAGCCGGCATAATATCTGAAAATGAAATGGGGTCCGTTTCTTCCGCACCGATATTATCAAGCTCAATCAGTCCTATCTTCGCATTAATGGGTTCTGAAATATCATCCAGGCCCACTGAATCATATCCAATTGTAAATGTAGTGTTAGAACTATCCACAGTTACTGCACTGGCATACTGCACAAAACTTTTTTCAATGGGATCGATCTTTAATTGGTCTCCCACCTCCACCGAATCAATTTCCACTGTTTTATTAAAAACATAGATAGAATCTTCATTCACATTAATCAGAGAATCTTCCAGGAAAGTATCCAGATCGATCCTAGTCTGGATGATCGGGATTTCAATCGTTGTTGACCAGACCGGAAGCTTATCCTGATCTGGTGAATCCAGTGTACAGCCGAACAATAATATTGCAAGAAAAATGAAAAAGTACTTTTTCACCGCCCAGCGAAAATCAAGGAGGCTGGTTATAATTAACAGCAAAATATCATCTCTATATCTTATCCTCACATCTGAATGTAAGAACAAATAGCGGGAAAACAAAAAACCCCGCTACTGCGGGGCTCTTGCTTAAATCCTTTGAGTGGGAGTCATTTCAACAGCACCATCCCCACTTTTTTCCAAAGAGGTGGGTTACTTTCCTGATATTATTAATTAATCGGTAGTATC
>DJKX01000034.1:5391-6286 GCA_002436185.1 Fidelibacterota bacterium UBA6531 | reverse complement strand
CCTATTAATGATTTACATGTAAATCAAGTGAGTATTTTGTGATTAACCACCTGTTATTTTAATAAAAATTCTTCCCAGAACAGGCTCAAAGCATTATAATAATAATTCCGATTCGTCTTTTTTCGAAATCCGTGCCCTTCATCCAGGGCAACCAGGTACCAGACCTCACCACCATTTTTCCGGATGATGTCCCTCATTTGTTCCGCCTCTGTTACCGGGACACGGGGATCGTTTTGTCCCTGAGCAATTAACATCGGTTTGGTAATTTTTTCGGCATTGTTTGTCGGAGAAATTTCCTGTAGAAACTTATACATTTCAGGGTCACGTTCGTCCCCGTATTCCGCGCGGCGAAGATCACGGCGATAGGCTTTGGTATTGGTCAAAAAGGTGACAAAATTGGAAATGCCCACATTATCCACCCCTGCTTTCAAACGATTGTTATAATGGGTCATGCTGGCTAACACCATATAACCACCATAGGAACCGCCATAGACTGCAACCCGATCTGCATCCAGGTCTGACTGACTTTCAATCCAATCCAGAAAAGCGCCGATATCTTTCACGGAATTTTCCCGTTTGAAGCCGTTATCCAGTTGCACAAACGTTTTCCCGTAACCGGCTGATCCTCTCACATTCGTTGCCAGAATCGCAAGTCCTAACTCGTTCACCCAATATTGAAACGTTGATGAAAATCCCGGTCGAAATTGACTTTCCGGGCCACCGTGGATATAAACAACCACCGGATGGGGACCAGGTTTATTGGGTTTGTAGAGAAACCCGGAAATAGTCAAATCATCAAACGATTTAGTGTGGACAAGTTCCGGGATGACAAACGACTGCGTATTTAATCCCCCTATTTCACTTGCTGTCCAGCGCACAAGCTTCCGGGAACGAA
>DJKX01000034.1:3764-5003 GCA_002436185.1 Fidelibacterota bacterium UBA6531 | reverse complement strand
TATCCGGATGAAATTCAAGCCCCGATATCTGTCCGATGGGTAATTCAGGTAGGCGCAATTCCCGGCGACTAGATGTATACATCACATGTAATGTTGAGATGGCATCCTCATTCGTAACGTAAGCTAACAGCTTTCCGTCATCGGTAAGTTCAATCGAACGTGCATCCCAGGGAATATGACTGGTAAGCACTGACTGTTGACCGGAAGAAATCTCATAATACCTGAGATGCCGAAACTCCGTGCCCTCATCGGATGTGAAATAGATTCCTTTCCCGTTTTTACTGAATTGTGCACTGCCATAAGAGATTTTTTTATCCATGGGATTTACCTGATTCATTTCCTGGCTCCGGACATCCACGATATACAAATAGCTCTCGTTTATGGAAACGTATTTTCCCACCAACAATTTTGTATCGTCAGGAGACCAGTCAATGGGATAATAGTAGCCAGGTTTCTCCACAACAGGAACCGGTTTATCACCGGAAAGGGTATGGATATAAATATACATGTCTGTGCCATTTCCCATATTGCTGCTAAACGCAAAGTATTCACCGGAATTGGACCAGGGACCCAACCCGTTACGTGAAGTACCATCGGTCAGCATCGTTGCGGAACCATTATCCATATCAAAAAAGAACAGTTGATAGTATTCGCTTCCACCCGCGTCTTTTGAAAATAGAAATCCATGAACATCCTGATTGGGACAAAACGAACCACCACCCACCGGTTCATCAAAAAAGGTAATTTGCTGGCGCATCCCCATCGGTTCTTTTAAAAAATGTAATTGTGATGTTTCGGCAAACCGGGTAGAAATCAACATTCCCTCTCCGGAAGGATTCCAGGAGGAAATCCAGGCAGAACGCACATTCTGGTATTGACGTGTCCGCTCCTGAACTACTTCCGGAATATCCGGAATCTCTTCAATAATCAGATTGCCGATCTGTTTGACCTCTCCGCCATTACCTAGACTGATAATCAAAAAAATGATGGAAAATATTCTCAACATTTGTCGCTCCTTTATTTATTAATTACTCTTTACTAAATATTTTGGGTGATTTTTTAAGTTAATTATTGTTTATCATGCCAGTGGCCATGTTCTGGAGACCATACCTTTCCCGGTGGTGCCGCACCTTGTGGCTGAGGTTGTAATTCATTTAACACCGGACTGGAAGTGGTAGACGTGGGACTCGAAGGGGCATCATGCCAGTGGTTATGCTCGACTGACCATACTTTACCCGG
>DJKX01000034.1:1603-3398 GCA_002436185.1 Fidelibacterota bacterium UBA6531 | reverse complement strand
TTCAGATTCATAAAAGAAAAACCAAAGCGCTGCTAACACTAAAACACCAACTAGTGCCCACAATTGATAGGGTTTTTTACTGGACCGGCCATGACAGGCCTTGAATTTCTTCCCACTGCCACAGTGGCAAGCATCATTTCGGCTAAGTTTATTATTCAAAGTTGACTCCCATTTAGACTAAAATTTTACGCCCTACCGGCCCCAAATACCACAAACAAAAACCCCCGCTACTGCGGGGCTCTTGCTTAAATCCTTTGGGTGGTTTATTTCAACAACACCATCTTTTTGGTCTGGACAAATTCCCCTGCCTTTATCTGATATAAATACACACCAGCATTACAATAACGAGGCTATTTATTGAGTTTTTTCAGCTTTTTTTCAGCTTTTTTTGAGTTCTTTGTATCCGGAAATTGATCAACAATAATATTTAACATTTCAATAGCCTGATCTTTTCTTTTCAGTTTTTTCTCATACAGTTTAGCCGATTTTTCCAGGCTCTCCAATGCACCTTCTGTCCCGGGGTATTTTTCATGAACTTTCATATATTGATTTACAGCTTCTTGAAATGCTTTATTCTTTTCGTACAGTTTACCTGCCCGTTGAAGCGCTTCAGTCGCGTTAACAGTATCATCAGTATATTCGGTTGCAAGTCTGTTATAAGTGGCAATTGCTACATCTCTCTGTTTTAATTTATCTGCTTGAATTTCTCCCGCGCGCATCAAAGCTGTAATAGCATTTTCTGACTTGGGAAATTGAGTAACCAGTTTTTCATATTCGTCAATTGCAGTTGTCCAGTCTTTAAAGTTTTGATCAGCTATCATTGCAATACGATATTGTGAATCCGATGTATGGTCATCCTCCGGAAACTGTTCTGAAAACTGGCGGAAAGAAGCAGTGGCTGTTTCAAATTCAGAAAAAATGTCCTGTTGAATAGTGCCGGTCTTATACAGTGCTGTTGCAAATTCATCACTTGATGGAAACAGTGTCATTAATTTTTTATAAATCATCAAAGCAGAATGGGGGTTATCGCTCACCAAGTCAATTTCAGCCATCAAAAAAAGTAATGTACTGGTTTGAGGTTTATCAGTGTATAATCTTATGAATTCCCATACCTCTCTCGCAACAATTGATGTCAGCCTGTCATCTTTAAATGATAGTAGTGTTATTAAATACTGGAAATAATTTTCGTAGATTTCCCCTGTTTCCAGTTGACCCTGAATTATCGGTAAAAGTTTTTCGCGATTAGTTTCAAAGTATTCTTTTTCTTGAATTATTACAGAACCATTCTCCAATACCGGACCTCTTAACGGGGATTCCTGGTATAAATATGCAAATTTTAATAGGTTGGCTTGCACTTCATTCCATTTTTCCAAATCAATGTACGTTTCTATCATAAATCTCTGTATATAATCAGAATGTGCATTGGGGAAATATTTATCCAGGTATGTCCTGTATTCTTGAATTTTATATTCGTTAAGGGCTTCAGTTGTTTTAATAGTTTTACGCAATAATGACCCTTGACCTAACCAGTATTGTTTCGATTGTTCAAAATTCAACTGGGTCAGGTAATTATAATACTCTTTTTCGATAGATGATTGTACACCAGTTTCATTTGAATTGACATTTTCTTCAGCTGGCTGATTTATTACTGAATCGGCAGGTGCATTGTTGAAAAATGCCCTGACAGTAGATATAAAAAATATACTGATAACTATGCGATGCATTATTACTTTCTTTTTCATTTTAATTCTCGCCGTAGAATGTAAGAACAAATAGCGGGAAAACAAAAAACCCC
>DJKX01000034.1:0-1289 GCA_002436185.1 Fidelibacterota bacterium UBA6531 | reverse complement strand
AAAACCCCACGAATGTGGGGTTTGATACATTTATATTAAACAATATCAATCAATTTTATTGATTCATCTGGTTGTTCTATCTTTACTTGGGATTGAATTGGTTGATGTCCTGTAAATTCAAATTCCTTTTACAATTAATTAGAATTAAGATCCTCTTCTGTCATTTCCTGATCTTCTGTTTCGTTTATTTCTCTTTTCTGGATCGCTATAGTCCAAATCATTATACTTCCTTCGGTCTTCTCCGGCCCTTCTCACTTTTCCAGATCTCTTCTCTACTTTATTCATACATATTTTCTCCCATTCTTTCTCAGGTTAAGAAACATTTTTCATTAGATGGAATGTAGAACCTGAACAGTTAAATTGCAATAACTACACGGAGGATAACGTCTTATCATCCTCTCCTTATTACTCCCAGTTCAAACACGGTGAGGTTTCCATCCTATCCCTTTGGGTGGTGGTTTTAAAGTAGGTCAAAATTCTTTTTTATCAATCACTTGCCCATCCTTGTAAGTTCCTTCAAACCACTTCTGTCCATTTTTGTGCCAGGTGGTCCATTTACCATCGTATTTCCCATCTTTGTAAGTTTCTTCCCTATACTTATTTCCATTCAAATACCAAAGAGTCCATAATCCATCTTTTTTCCCATTCTTATAAGAACCCTCAAATTCTTTCATTCCACCCAATCTATTTTTAAAGGCCTTACCTGTATACAACTCCTTTGTATCGGGGTGATACTTTAATCCATCCTTATCAATAAGCGTTTCTTCATTGACAGGTTTAGAACATCCAACAATCAGTAGTAACGGTAGTATTAAAAATATCTTTTTCATCAGCGGAATTTAAGGATAAATGCAGGGAAACAAAAAACCCCGCAAATGTGGGACTCTTATGCTGTTTTGAAATATCCTTTACTCTTCTCCCTCAAAATAATCGTATGATTCCTTACCTTTTGATATATTCCATAATTTTGAATCCCCTTTCGAAGTAGCTCGAGATAATATTTTATCTGAATCCGGGTATTCGCAAATATCGTAAGATCCGTTTGTACCCAAGGCTAAATATTTTAAATCAGTATTACCATCATTTATAATTTGATGAGCCACCGATCTGTCGCCAGTAGGACAGGCGATAATGTCATTCTTCTTTAATGGAAATTCATTTTCTCCATGTCTTAATAAACCTGTTCCCTCTAAAATAAGGAACATTTCTTCACTTATATGATGATTATGAAATGGCCAAGATTTTTTACCAGGAGGAATTATGGAGATGTTGTATCCTAATTGCTTTGC
>DJKX01000029.1 GCA_002436185.1 Fidelibacterota bacterium UBA6531 | reverse complement strand
TGCGCTAACCGGACTGCGCTACACTCCGTGGGGTGAGCGACGGGACTCGAACCCGCAACATCCTGGACCACAACCAGGTGCTCTAACCAATTGAACTACGCCCACCATATACGTTTAATTACCTTAAAATAAGCGGGCAAAATTACTGGAGTTTCCCCTCTCCTCCAAATGCTATTCATATTCCTTTACACGTGCATTCTGATAGGGAGATTCCGTAAGTTTTACCATGCGTCTATTACCCCGCTATATCGTCAGGGAACTTATTTTGCCCTTTATTTTTGCCCTGGGTATTATCGTATTTATTCTGTTCATCAATTTTTTCTTAAGAGCAGTAGACAGATTTTTGGGCAAAGGTTTGGACTTATTCACCATATTGGAATACCTGTTTCTCAACTTGGCGTGGATCGTAGCCCTGGCTGTACCCATGGCCGTTTTGATCGCCACGCTCATGGCATTCGGCCGGCTGTCTGAAGATAATGAAATCAATGCACTTCGCTCCTCGGGAATCAGTTTTCTTACTATTCTCCAGCCGGCACTGCTTTTTGGTTCTGCCGTTTGTTTGATGCTCATATTTTTTAATACTCTCATTTTACCCGAAATGAATTTTCACGCCCGCTTACTGGCGGGCGATATCCGAAAAATGCGCCCGGGAATGGACATTGAGCCCGGACATTTTATTGATAATATTCCGAACTATTCCATGATTATTCGCAGCAAAAATGGTAATCTGATGGAAGATGTACGCATTTTCAGCAAAGAGAGCAAAGAAGTCCAAACCAGTATTTATTCGGAAACGGGTGAGCTCTCTACATTGGACGATGCGATTATTCTTACACTTTATGATGGAGAGATACATGAGTTAGACCTTGAGAATTTCAGTAATTACCGGCGCATCAATTTCGAAAAACACATCATTACCATCCCCGCAGATGATTTGATGCTGAATCGCCGAGATACGGCGAATCGCTCCGATCGTGAAATGACATTAGGACTCATGCAGGAAAAAAAGACAAAATATACTGAACGGAAAATAAATGTGGAGGAACGACTGCAAAATACGATTAATAAAGTAACCGGGTTGGAAATCTTACCTGAAAATTTTGCAGACGCACAGAAAATGCTGAATCGCTATAAAGAAGAAATAAAGCAAGACACTACCTTAACTGCAGCACAACTTCGTTTGAAAGAACGGCGTATTCGCAGTTTGGAACGACAAGCAAAGAACGAATACAGACTCATTGGATCCTATATCAAAAGTGGAAATAAGTATGCAGTTGAAATCCATAAGAAATTTTCATTACCTATAGCATGTATATTATTTGTACTGGTGGGTGCACCCTTAGGCACACTTTCTCAAAAAGGAGGATTTGCGGTTGCCATTACGCTCGGTTTCGGCTTTTTCCTCATTTATTATATTTTCCTCATCGGTGGTGAAGAAATGGCCGACCGCAATATTGTTACTCCCATGATTGGAATGTGGACCCCCAATGTTATACTGGCATTTTTTGGTGGTTACCTCACTCTCCACTCCGTACGTGAACGAGCGCCAATATCAATGAAATGGCCTTGGCAAAAATCCCATGTAAACGATGAATCCACATGATGTAATCGCCGCAAAAAACAGCGGCAAATCAATTTCAACAACTGATTTATATAGTTTCATCAGTGGTTATGTAGAGGATCGAATCGATGACACAACTATGTCCGGTTTGCTAAAAGCAATTTTCGATCATGGAATGACACATGATGAAATTTATACTATGGTGGATATCATGATCCATTCCGGCAAGCAAATGCATTTTGAACATCTGAATGAATATGTTTGTGATAAACACAGTATCGGCGGTGTGGGCGATAAAACATCGTTGGTTATTGCTCCCCTTTTAGCCAGTGCAGGATTATACCTGCCCATGATCGCCGGCCGAAGTTTGGGACATACGGGCGGCACGTTGGATAAATTGGAAACGATTCCAGGTTTTCGCGCGGATATTCCCTTAGATGAATTTCAAAAACTGGTGAAAAATAATCATAGTGGTATTTTGGCTCAAACATCTGAAATATGTCCCGCCGATGGAAAGATTTACGCCCTTCGTGATATCACGGGAACTATTGCCTCTGTTCCGTTGATTGTGGGATCTATCATGAGTAAAAAAATTGCTGAAGGTATTCAGGGTTTGGTTTTGGATATAAAAGTCGGCAGCGGCTCATTCATGCCGACCCTTGACGAAGCAACTGAACTTGCGGAAATGCTCAAAGAAGTTGGTGAACATTTTGGAGTTAGAACGGATCTGGTTTATTCAAACATGGACCAACCCCTTGGTCGTTTTTCCGGAATGTGGTGCGAAGTGAGGGAAGCAATAAATTGCTTATCTGGTGAAGGCCCGAAAGATACCATGGCAGTGTGTTTCAAACTGGCATCGAAACTCATGATCCAATCCGGAAAAGCAAAAGATGAAACAGAGTCGGATTCTATTTTAAATAAGTTGATTGAAAATGGTTCAGCCTATGAAAAATTTGAAGTAATGACGGCAGCTCAAGGCGGTGATTTAAACGAGGCGGAGTACTCACCATCATATACACTGGATATTGTCGCTGAAACGAACGGCATTATTCAATCCATGAATACGACTGAAATTGGTTGGGGATTAGTGGAAATGGGCTGCGGACGAAAACATAAAGACGATATTCTTGATTCTTCTGCAGGATTGGAATGCCATCATAAAATTGGAGATGAGGTTCAAGCAGGCGAGAAACTGTTTACGTGTTTTTGTAATAATAAAGAAAGATTAAAAAAGGGTGTAGAAAAAATATCTAATACAGTATGTATCAGCTCTGAAAAAGTAGAATTATCATTGTTTTATAATTGAGCATTGAATTCCGAGGGGTTAGAATATTTTTTAGAGTATTTTCAATTTTACAAATTTGAAGTTTTTTAAAAGTAGATGAGATTCAAATATTATTTTATTCGTTTAACTTTTTCTACTTTTTCTAATGGACGGTACACTGTTTAGTTGGTTCAGTCCTCTTTATAAATATCTCTGTTTCCAAGGGGCATAATTTTACCGGAAGGTCTTTTGTTACTTGACAAATTTTCACTTTTTCTATTCGCTCCGGCTGGTCGAATTCTTTCCTCGAATAGGATAATGAATCATGACTATCACGCATAAATCGAGCCCAAGCCGGTAATGCTGCTTTACTGCCATCCGATCCTTTACCCAAACTGACTTGCGGATCATCCACTCCGAACCAGGCTCCCGCAGCTATATAAGGTGAATATCCGACAAACCAGGCATCTGTCCAACCCTGAGTGGTTCCGGTTTTTCCGGCAGCGGGATGGTAAAAGTGATATTTCCAGCGGGCGCTGCCTCCTGTTCCCCTGTCCAATACAGTTTGCAGTAGACTGGTCATCATATAAGATGTTTCAGCACTTAACACTTCTTCCTTTTGGGGAAAATAATCTTTCAGGACATTTCCATAGCGGTCTTCAATTCTGGTTATGCCGAATGGTTTGCAATAAACACCTTTATTGGCAAGCGTACCGTAAGCAGCAACCATTTCAATCAAATGCACTTCTGACGTTCCCAAGGCAATGGCATCTACTGCACGTATATCCGTTGACACACCCATGCGGCGGGCTGTTTGTTTCACAGCCTGTGCCGGGACCACTTCCTGCACCATACGTACGGAAATCAAATTCNNCCAGGCATCTGTCCAACCCTGAGTCGTTCCGGTTTTTCCAGCAGCGGGATGGTAAAAATGATATTTCCATCGAGCACTTCCACCCGTTCCCCTGTCTAACACAGTTTGCAGTAGACTGGTCATCATAAAAGATGTTTCAGCGCTCAGTACTTCTTCCTTTTGAGGAAAATATTCCTTCAGCACATTTCCATATCGGTCTTCAATTTTAGTAATGCCGAATGGTTTGCAATAGACTCCTTTATTCGCAAATGTACCGTAAGCAGCAACCATTTCAATCAAATGTACTTCTGACGTTCCCAAAGCTATAGCATCCACTGCTCGAATATCTGTAGAAATACCCATGCGACGGGCTGTTTGTTTAACCGCTTCAGCAGGAACGACTTCCTGAACCATACGTACGGAAATCAAATTCATAGACCTTCGCAAACCTTCCCTGATTGTCGTTAATCCACCCGTACTGCCGTCATAATTTTTGGGCATCCACTTCACCCATTCTCCATCTGCATTGCGCACATTCAACACAACTGGCTGATTCAATAATTGTCTGGTAACAGGAACGCCATTATCTACTGCTGTTGTATAAACAAACGGTTTGAATACTGATCCCGGCTGGCGTAACGATTGAGTAGCGCGGTTGAACTGGTCAGGGTAATCCGGCCGGCCGCCCACCATGGCTAATATTGCTCCGGTACGCGTATCCAATGCCACAAATGAACTTTGGACTAAAAGCTTATCTCGCAAATCTTCGTACAATTCCATTTCCCCGGCCATCATGAGTTTTACCGTATCTTCAGGATAAATACCCAAGTACGCCAGTATAGAAAATTCTTCCTCATCATTGAATATGCGTTGATTCATTTTTTGCTGATTTTCTACGATGGATTTAGTCACTGCGTCTACTGCAATTTTCTGCAATCGCGAGTCCAGTGTTGTATAAATTTTCAAGCCATCCCGATAGATATTGACACCCAGTTCATCATCTTCCCTTTCAAGAAATCTGCGAACATATTCCGTAAAATAGGGTGCTGTTCCCTTGGGCTGCTCTTGCTGGACACTGTCCAGCAACCGGGTGCGAGCTTCGGTATATTCTGCTTTGGATATAAATTTCTGATCACGCATTACCCGTAAAACAACATTACGTTTTGTTAGCGCCCGTTCCGGAAACCGGACCGGAGAATAACGGGCCGGTGCCGGGAGCAGCCCCACCAAAAGCGCACTTTCATCCAGCGTCAATTCATAAGCTTGCTTTCCATAAAATCGTTTTGCTGCCGCTTGAACACCAAAGGTTCCATGACCAAAATGAACGCTGTTTAAATACATTTCCAGGATTTCATCTTTCGTATACGTTCGCTCGATTTGGATGGCAGTTATAACTTCCTTGATCTTTCGTGTGATTGTTTTCTTGAAACCAATATTGTCATAAAGATTTCGAGCTAATTGCTGAGTTAGAGAACTAAACCCTGATCGGTAGCTCATAGTAACTGTATTGATAACCACCGCTCGCAATACATCTCTAAGAGAAATACCCCAATGGTCATAAAAACGTCTGTCTTCTTTGGCCACAACGGCATCGAGCATATGCTGTGGTATTTGGTCTAATTCAACAAATACACGCTTTTCAAAAAATAGTTCATTCAGCAACGTACCATCTGCTGAATAAATGCGCGTCACCAGGTCTGGATCATAATTTTCCAATTGCTCGATGGAAGGAAGGTCTATGGACAGGTATAAAATATATGCAAAAATAATAACAACTCCGGCGAGGACCGTGTAAATAGACTGTTTTATAATTCGTAGCCAGGATTTCATAGGTGTGAATTTACTGCTGGTTTAAGAAATTGAAATTGGTGAATTGTACGGAAAGAAGAAAAAAGTGTTCCAGCCGGATCAGCTTTTTTCCCGGGGTTGGATCATATCACGAGGCTGGACGAGCTTATCAAAATCCTCACCGCTCATGTAACCTAGATCAATGATGGCTTCTTTTAGTGTGGTGTTTTCCTTATGAGCTTTTTTAGCTACTTCCGCTGCTTTGTCATACCCGATATGCGGATTCAGTGCTGTTACAAGCATAAGTGAATTATGAAGATTGCTGTGGATACGATCTTCATTGGCTTCAATTCCATCTACACAATTATCAGCAAATGAAACGGATACTTCAGAAAGTAATCGAATTGATTGAATTATATTAAATGCAATCACGGGACGATAGACATTCAATTCAAAATTCCCGGAAGCACCTGCCATTGTGATTGTAATATCATTCCCGATTACCTGGGTACACACCATAGTCATTGCTTCTGCTTGAGTGGGATTCACTTTCCCCGGCATGATGGAACTTCCCGGTTCATTCGTGGGAAGATTTATTTCCCCAATACCTGAACGAGGACCACTCCCCAACCAGCGAATATCATTGGCAATTTTATTCAACGATACAGCCACTGTTTTTAAAGCAGATGATAATTCCACTATACTGTCTTGTCCGCCTAATGCTTCAAATTTATTGAGGGCTGTTACAAATGGAAGACCTGTCAGGTTTGAAATTTCTTTGGCGGCAGCTTCACCAAATCCTGCCACTGAATTTATTCCTGTTCCCACTGCAGTGCCGCCCATGGCCAATTCATAACAATGCTCAATGGCATTTTTCACCCGCGTAATTCCATGATCCACCATGGACGCATAACCGGAAAATTCCTGGCCTAAACTCAATGGTGTGGCATCCTGTAAATGAGTCCGCCCCAGTTTAATGATGTCATTAAATTCATCTGCTTTGGCCGCAAGTGATTTTTGCAATTTTTCCAGTGCAGGTATTAATTGGTGTGCTACTGTTTCCACAGCAGCAATATTGATCGTCGAAGGAAACGTATCGTTTGTTGACTGTGACATGTTCACATGATCGTTGGGATGAACCGGATCCTTACTCCCCAACTCACCACCAAGCATTTCAATCGCTCGGTTGGCAATCACTTCATTCACATTCATGTTGGTTTGTGTTCCGGAACCGGTCTGCCAAACGACCAAAGGAAAATGATCATCCAGTTTACCTTCCACCACTTCATCGGCAGCATTTCGGATGATGGAAGCAATTTCGGAGTTGAGGTTGCCGAATGATTCATTCACAGTAGCAGCAGCTTTTTTCAGGATACCGTAAGCACGAATAAATTCACGGGGGAAATGCTCGTTTCCAATCTTAAAATTTTGCAGTGACCGCTGGGTTTGCGCACCCCAATAACGATCATTTGCAACGTTTACTTCTCCAAGGCTGTCTTTCTCAATTCGTGTAGACATAACTTTACTCCACAATCCATGTGTTTCCGGAATTCAATAACTCTTTAATGCTCCCCGTGCCATGATGGCCAATAGCTTCATCGATTTGTTGAACTACATGTTCATCATAGGATGGGACATCTATTGCATACAAAACACCCACTGGATCAGGAAAAATATCCAGATAGGTAAAATTAGCCAGCATCGATGCTATAACATAATCCTGTTCATTATGAATCAACACATCATCAATGGAATATTTATCACCTATTTCAATAATCTCCGGAATATTATCATTGAATTTTATTCCTTTTTTATTTTCTTTTCCAAAAAGCATAGGTTGACCATGTTCAAGGCGAATAACATTATCCGCTTTTGATTCTTTATTTGTCATTGAAGCAAAAGCTCCGTCATTAAAAATAAGGCAATTTTGATAAATTTCAAGAAATGATGTTCCCTTATGTTTATGTGATCTTTCAATCATAGCCTGCATATGTTTCGTATCTCGATCAATGGATCTGGCTACAAATGTCGCTTGTGCTCCCATAGCTAAAGTGAGGGGATTAAACGGTCTATCCAAAGAACCAAATGGAGTTGATTTTGTAATTTTTCCAACTTCAGATGTAGGCGAATACTGGCCTTTGGTTAAACCATAAATGCGGTTATTAAACAGCATTACATTTATATTTATATTACGGCGTAATAGATGAATCGTATGATTACCGCCAATTGAAAGTCCATCGCCATCGCCGGTCACAACCCAAACGGATAATTCAGGATTGGCGATTTTTACGCCGGAAGCAATGGCAGCTGCACGACCGTGAATGGTATGAAAACCATAGGTATTCATGTAATATGGAAATCGACTGGAACAACCAATGCCTGAAATAAAAACGATGTTTTCCCTATCTATGCCTAATTCTGGAAACACTTTTTGTGTTTGTGCTAGAATGGCATAATCGCCACATCCGGGACACCAGCGTACAGATTGATCTGAAGTAAAATCCATCCGTGAATATTTTTTCTTTTCAACTTTTTTTACATCTGCCATGATCAGCTTTCCAACATTTCATTTACTTTTTTTATGATTCGCCCTTTACTAATTGGTTTTCCTTTAACTAAGTTTAATCCTTGAGCATCCACAAGATATTCAGCGCGAATAATTTTTGATAATTGACCCATATTAATTTCCGGTATTAATATGTGTTTGTAGCGGATTAAAATTTCTCCTAAATCTTTGGGTAAAGGATTTAGCCAACGTAAATGGATATGGCTAACTGATCTACCTTCTGCTTGCAAATCTTCAACTGCAGTTCTGCAGGAACCTTTAGTTCCTCCCCAGCTCAATATTAATAACTCACCGCTTGGTGAACCGTAAATGTCAGTAGGTGGAATTTCATTTACAATGTTATTTAGTTTTTGTTCTCGTGTTAATGTCATTTGATGATGATTTTCAGGATCATGACTGACATTACCGGTTACATCTTCTTTTTCCAAACCGCCTATTCTATGTTCGAGTCCAGTTGTCCCTGGGACAGCCCACGGCCTAGCTAATGTTTTCTTATCTCTTAAATAAGGCATAAACTGTCCATCTACCAACGATGAAGTGTCGGCAAATTTAACTTCGATTGTTTCAAGCTCATCCATACTTGGAATAGGCCATGGTTCAGAACCATTTGCCAAATAGCCATCCGTTAAGACAATTACTGGTGTCATATACTTTATGGCAATTCGGCATGCTTCATACGCAGTATAAAAACAATCGCCAGGTGTGGCTGAAGCGATCACAGGTATTGGAGCTTCACCATTACGTCCATACAACGCTTGAAATAAATCTGATTGTTCAGTTTTAGTCGGCAGTCCTGTACTTGGTCCACCACGCTGAACATTTACAATAACCATGGGTAACTCAGCCATAACAGCGAGGCCAAGTGCTTCACTTTTTAAGGAAATCCCGGGACCGGAAGAGGCAGTAACAGCCAAATTGCCTGCAAACGCTGCTCCAATTATGGATGCCATTCCTGCTATCTCATCCTCTGCTTGAAAGGTTTTAACATTGTGGTGTTTTAAAGATGAAAGAGTATGAAGAATTTCACTTGCCGGTGTAATTGGATATCCGCCATAAAAAAGTGGTAAGTTGGATTTTTCTGCTGCTGCAACTAAACCTAGTGAAACAGCGTAATTCCCAATAATGTTTCGATAAGTCCCCGGAGGTAAATCTGCTTTTTCCACCATAAAACGAGTAGTGAAAATCTCTGTAGTTTCGCCATAGTTATATCCAGCATCTAAAGCACGGACATTTGCTTCTATTAATTCGGGGCGTTTGGCAAATTTTTTCCTTAACCAATCTTTGGTTGTTTCAGTGGATCTGTCAAATATCCAAAAAAGAAGTCCTAATGCAAATAAATTTTTGGTACGCTCTACAGTTTTTGATGGTAATTCCATATCCGAACAAGCTTCGGTTACTATTTTGCTCATATCGATGGCGAACACATTGTAATAATCTTCCAATGCACCATTTTCCAATGGATTAGACTCATAACCTGCATAGGTAAGGTTCTTTTTTGTAAAACTGGCTGTATTGCATATAAGCATTCCACTATGTTCCAATTCAACCAAATGGACTTTTAGAGCAGCCGGATTCATTGCTACTAATACATCCACTTTATCACCAGGTGTATGGATATCTTTAGAACTGAAATGAATTTGAAATGCACTGACACCAGCTAAAGAACCTGCTGGTGCCCTAATTTCTGCAGGGTAATCCGGAAGAGTACTTAAATCATTCCCAACAATTGCTGTAGTTTCAGTAAAACGGCCTCCGGTAAGTTGCATTCCATCACCAGAGTCGCCGGCAAAACGAATGATTACATTTTCAACATTTTTTAGTGTTTTTTCCATCAAAATTCAATGTGATATTAATTAATTATGCAGAACTGGTCGGAGCTTTTGTGGTGTTATTTAGAGTTAAATTCAAATATTTCTGGACCTGACCAAGCGTAAATTTAGCATGTTGTTAATACGTAAATCAATTGTAATAGAAACGTAATTATTTTGGTAACAAAAATTGCACTTTTCATGATGTAACCGTAAACTTAATACTGCTCAAATGAGTCCAAAACATAATCCGAGTCAACTTTCTATTTTTCCTGAGCTGTCTGAAAATCTTTCAGCCCCCTCTATTGCAACAATACCTGAATTCGATAATGCACTGGGGAATTTAATCAAAATGAGTGACCTTGGTGCATTTATACAAATAAACATCCTAGGCATTGAAAAAGTATATTCACTTAATCTCTATGAGTTGAAAATTCCGCAAGATTTTTTAAGGAATGATTCTGCCCTGGCACCTTTAACAGTCCATTTATTCCCTCATCAGGTTAGAAATGAATTAAAAAAACTTACATATGAAGTAAAAGCATTTTTCAATAGAGGTAATTCCTTCAAAACTTCTTTTGGCTATTTTTTATTTCGCAGCCATTTTCCACAGTGGAAAGCTTTCTTAAAAAATCAGCAAAAAGTAATAAACGAATATCTATTACAATCATTGAGTAAAGGAGTGTTTGGCCAATATTTCCTGGATCATTTTAAACAGGGATATGATTATTTCCATGAAATGTCTGACAGTATTGCACCTTGGATTTTCCGTGATAAATTACTTTTAAAAGATATACAGGAAGTCAGGCAAAACCTTGCTGAATCTCATTCTACATTATCCAGTTTAAAAGTCACAGAATTGGATTATCCTTTTCAAGTACTCGTATTAAAGACTGCTCATATACCTATGGTACTGCATCAATATCAATCACAAGTACATGTTCATTCTGTTTTTAAAACAATTCATTTGGAGTATCTTGCTGAAACAGAGATAAATACAATTGAAGATGTCCGTAAGCTGACAGAAAAACTCTAATACTTTCATAACAGTCTTTTGATTTTATAAATTTTTTTATGACCAAAGAACAAATACGACTATCTACATTATCTCACGGCAGTGGTTGAGCGTGTAAAATAGGTCCGAAAGACCTGACCCAGGTACTGGGTCAACTAAATTTGCCCAAGGATGATCGTGTTCTCGTCAGCTTTGAAAGTGCTGACGATGCTGCCGTAGTGCGTCTAGATGGAAATAGATTTATTGTGCAGTCAGTGGATTTTTTTACGCCCATTGTAGATGATCCATATCAATTCGGTCAAATTGCAGCCGCAAATTCCCTTTCCGATATTTATGCCATGGGCGGGACACCCCTTTTTGCTCTTAATATTGTAGCTTTTCCCATTCAGGATTTACCAAAAACGATTTTAAGTAAAATTCTACAAGGTGGAGCTGATAAAGCGTCTGAAGCAGGAATCACAATTGCAGGCGGTCATTCAATCGATGATAAAGAACCAAAATACGGTATGGTTGTTACCGGAGAAGTTGAGAAAGATAAATTGATAAAAAATAGTGGTGCCCAAATTGAGGATGCATTGATTTTAACAAAACCGCTGGGGACAGGTATTATCTCAACAGCAATTAAACAAGGATATGCAGACCAGAATCAGATTGATATTGCTGTAAAATCCATGTCAACGCTCAACAAAACAGCAGCAGAAATAATGAATGATTTAGATGTCCATGCAGCTACGGATGTAACCGGTTTTGGACTATTGGGTCATTTGTTAGAAATGTGTAAGGCAAGCAATGTTTCTGCAGAAATTAATTTCAAAAATCTCGATTTTCTCCCCGGAGTAAGAGAACTTGCCGAAAAGGGAATTATACCCGGCGGTTCAAAGAGAAATCTTGAATTTGTAAATAAAGACGTACATTTTACAGATTCTATGTCAGCTATTGATCAAGTATTAGCGTCAGATGCGCAAACATCAGGTGGATTATTAATTTCTCTATCAAATGAAAATGCAGACAAATTTTTAGATATTTTCAATTCTACCGCTCCATTTCCGGCTTATAAAATTGGATTAATAACAAAAAGAACAGATTATATAATTTCTATCTGATTCTTAATTTTTAATACAAACACTTCCAATAATATCCGACCAATATAGTCTGATATATTTCTTGTACTTAATAAATCGTACCTTGTAAATTTAACCGACTAAATTAATCGGATTAAATTATGTTAAAAATAACACGAAAAGTCGAATATGCACTTATTGCTCTTCGGCACATGCAGAATAAAGATTCCCAGGCTATAACCAGTACCAAAGAAATAGCCGTAATGTATGACATACCGCTGGAACTTTTGGCCAAAACACTTCAGTTAATGGCAAGAGGCGGTATAGTTGATGCTGTACATGGTCCCAACGGTGGTTATAAAATCAAAGTCAACCTTGAAAATATCAATATGATAGAATTCTTTGAAAAAATAGAAGGACCTTTGGGGCTCATGGATTGTTATTTTGATTCAGACTGTACCCTTATTTCTGCATGTAATATTCGATCTCCTATTCAAAAAATTAACGATAACATGCGTAATATGTTTGAAAATATGTCCGTAGGTGAAATAACTCAATGAGGTAAATATGGCTAAAAATAAAGATCAAATAGTAGAAATTTTAAAACAATGTTATGACCCTGAGATACCAGTTGATTTATGGAATTTAGGTCTCATATATGATATTAAGATTAATGAAAAAATTGTGGATATAACCATGTCTCTTACTACACCTGGATGCGGGATGGGACAATACATGGCGGAAGATATTAAAAATAAAGTAACAAGCCTGGATGGAGTAAATGAAACAAATGTTCAAGTAACATTTGATCCTCCTTGGAGTCCTGAAATGATGACCGATGATGCAAAAGAAAAATTAGGTTTTTCCCATGCGAAAGTACAAAATGAAGCATCAGAAAATGAGTGGGAATAATATGGCCGCCAAATCACAAGAGCAAAAAGTAAAAGACTTTACCAATACCACAATAACCGTTACTGCTAAAGCAGCTGAACGAGTTAAAAACGCTATGAAGTTAGAGGGAAAAGATGGCTGGGCTCTTAGAATGGGAGTTGAAGGTGGCGGATGTTCGGGCATGAATTACAAAATGACGTTCGACGACAATCAAGGCGAGATGGACAAAGTAATGGAAAGTAATGGAATTAGAATATTTTGTGATTTGAAAAGCTGGCTTTACGTAAGAGGTATCGAAATTGATTTTTCCGATGATATGCTCAACGGAGGATTTAAAATACATAATCCCAATGCCAATAGAACATGCGGATGTGGAACAAGTTTTTCTGTTTAAATATTGATAAATAATGTCTAAAATAATCGAAAAAGCCATAGATCAAGAATATAAGTACGGTTTCGTCACAGACATTGAGCAGGACACCCTCCCTCCTGGCTTGAATGAAGATGTAATTCGTGCAATATCTGAAATAAAAAATGAACCAGAATTCATGTTGAAGTGGCGTTTAAAATCATATCGGCAATGGTTGAAAATGGAAGAACCTACTTGGGCAAAAGTAGATTATCCACCCATTGATTATCAGGCAATCAGTTACTATTCAGCTCCAAAGAAAAAGGAATTGAATAGTTTGGATGAAGTGGACCCCGAATTATTGGATACTTACACTAAATTAGGTATTCCCTTGGAAGAACAGAAAATGCTGTCCGGTGTGGCGGTAGATGCCGTATTTGATTCTGTTTCAGTCGCCACTACATTCAAAGATGAATTGGAAAAACACGGCGTCATTTTTTGTCCGTTTTCTGAAGCTGTTCAAAGTCATCCTGAATTGATTAAAAAATATCTCGGTACTGTGGTTCCCCATACGGATAATTATTTTGCTGCTCTCAATTCTGCAGTTTTCACCGACGGCAGTTTTGTCTACATCCCCAAAGGTGTCCGCTGCCCTATGGAACTCTCAACTTATTTCCGTATCAATGCCGCCAAAACAGGTCAATTTGAAAGGACCTTGATAATTGCAGATGAAGGGAGTTACGTCAGTTACCTTGAAGGCTGCACTGCACCCATGCGTGATGAGAATCAGCTTCATGCTGCCGTAGTAGAATTGGTGGCACACGAAGATGCAACTATTAAATATTCCACCGTCCAAAATTGGTATCCCGGTGATCCAAAAACAGGCAAGGGCGGTATTTATAATTTCGTTACCAAACGGGGAGCGTGTTTGGAAGAAAATTCAAAAATATCCTGGACCCAAGTGGAAACCGGTTCGGCAATTACGTGGAAGTATCCATCTTGTATTTTAAAAGGCGATAATTCTGTGGGCGAATTTTATTCTGTGGCACTCACCAATAATTTTCAACAAGCTGACACTGGGACAAAGATGGTGCACTTGGGGAAAAACACCAAAAGTACTATTATATCCAAAGGAATTTCCGCCGGTAAAGGTCAGCAAACTTATAGAGGTGGCGTGAAAATTATGAAGAATGCAGACAACGCCAGGAATTATTCCCAATGCGATTCCATGCTCATCGGCGAACAATGCGGTGCCCATACGTTTCCCTATATTGACGTCAGAAATCCTTCGGCTCAAATGGAGCATGAAGCATCCACGTCGTCCATTGGAGAAGACCAGATTTATTACTGTAACCAGCGAGGTATTTCTACAGAAGATGCCGTATCCCTTATCGTTAACGGATTCTGCAAAGAAGTTTTTAAAGAACTGCCCATGGAATTTGCCGTCGAAGCACAAAAATTAATGGAAGTAAGCTTAGAAGGAGCGGTTGGGTGAAGAATAATTATGTAAAACGTAATTAAAATCATGTTAGAAATAAAAAACTTACACGTCAGTATTGACAATAAAAAAATTCTCAAAGGAATCAATCTTACCATCATTTCCGGTGAACTCCATGCAATTATGGGGAGAAATGGTTCTGGGAAAAGTACTCTTTCTCATGTAATTGCCGGGAAAGAAGGGTACGAAATTGAAGGCGAAATTCTATTTAATGGTGAAAGTCTTTTAGGCAAATCTCCGGAAGAACGAGCGTTGGCCGGGATTTTCATGTCCTTTCAATATCCGGTGGTGATTTCCGGTGTGAACAATACATATTTCTTGAAAGCGGCACTCAATGCAAAGTTGAAAGCGAATGGTCAACCCGAATTGGATGCCATGGACTTTCTCTCTTTGATAAAAGAAAAAATCAAATTAGTTGGTATGGACGAAAGTTATTTGAGCCGAAACGTGAATGACGGTTTTTCCGGCGGTGAAAAAAAGCAAAATGAAATTTTACAATTGCTCACATTAGAACCGACATTCGCCATTTTGGACGAAACAGATTCCGGCTTGGATATTGATGCGCTTAAAATCATAGCCAACGGTGTGAATCAATATCGAAATAGCGAACGTGGTATTTTAGCTATCACTCATTACCAACGACTGTTGGACTACATGAAACCGGATGTGGTTCACGCCATGATTGATGGAAAAATTGTTAAAACAGGTGATATGTCATTGGCTAAAGAACTTGAGAAAAAAGGATATTCCTGGTTGATAGACTAATGGAGTATTTTAAATCACAATTAGATTCATTGAATAACCAATGGACCCATGAGCCAGAAAAGATGATGCATTTAAGAAATTCTGCATTAGAACAATTTTTACAAATGGGTCTGCCCAATAAACATTGGGAAGATTGGCAGTTCACGGACTTCTCCCCTTTTGATAAAACAAAATTTCGAATATCTTCGGCAGACGATGTAAAAGATATAGACAAGTATCATACTCAATCCTTTACTGATTCTTTTTCCATTATCATTTTAAACGGTCACTATCAACCGCAGCTTTCACATGTGCCGAATGGAGTTACAATTCGAACGCTTTTTGATGTCTTCATCAAAGATGAAAAAGTAGGTCTCTCTTATTCTGAAGAAAATCCGTTTATAGCGTTAAATACTTCTCTAATGAATTGCGGACTTGTTGTTGATGTTTCCGATGGTATTCAAATTGATAAACCGATTCATTATCAGTTCATTTCCACCGGAATTAAAGATAATATCATGAACCATCCACGACTCTTAATCAGGCTGGGGGAAAACAGTTCAACTGAAATCATTGAACATTATAAAGGTGAAAGCACATCTTTATACTGGAATAATTGCGTCACTGTTTGTGAGTTGGGGAAAAATGGTGAATTACACCACACTCGCATACAGGAAGATACCGGATACCATACCGGCAATATGGAATATCATTTGCAAAATGATGCAAGATTGAATACGTTATTTTTTAATTCAGGGACTGAATTATATCGTGGTGATGTGAATATAAATTTTAATGGCCAAAATGCATCAGCAGAATTAAATGGACTTTCTTTATTGAATAATAATCAGCATATGGATATGCGAATCATTGTAGATCATGCGTATCCCCATTGCACCAGTAATCAATTATTTAAATATATTTTGGATAATAAATCAACCGGCGTATTTAATGGTAGGGTTATCGTTCAAAAGGACAGTCAGAAAACAGACTCAAGTCAGTCCAATAAAAATTTATTATTAAGTAAATCGTCTTCCATGAATTCTAATCCTCAATTGGAGATTTATGCAGATGATGTACGTTGTTCACATGGATCTACCACAGGACAACTTGATGAAGAAGTGCTATATTATTTACGATCTCGTGGTATCGATGCTGTAATGGCTCAACAGCTTATGGTGGAGGGATTTGCCGGAGAATTACTTGTGAACATCAAAAATGAAAAAACCATTACATATTTAAGCAATAAACTCACTTCTTGGTTAAAAAGTTTAGAAAATGGATGATTTAAAAGACTTATATCAGCAAATGATTTTGGATCATAATCAAAATCCTCAAAATTTCAGGGAGATGGAAAATGCTACATCCAAAGCTGAAGGCCATAATCCACTTTGCGGTGATGAATTAACATTGTTTCTTCATGTTGAAAATGAAATGATCACCGATGTGAGTTTTTTAGGATCAGGGTGTGCAATATCAAAAGCATCCGCTTCGATTATGACAACATTAATCAAAGATAAAACTATTAGTGAAGCTGAAACATTATTTGAACAATTTCATTCCATCATCACCACTGGAAAATCAAATGGAGACATGGGCAAACTGGCTGTTCTAGCGGGAGTATATAAATTCCCTTCCCGAGTGAAATGTGCAGTTTTAAGCTGGCATACCATGAATAATGCACTCCATGGTAACACGAATCTAACCACAACAGAATAATTATGATAAACAGCAGAAATACAGAAGAAGTAATAACATTTAGCAGAGATTGTACCGCCACCATGATTCCATCGGGAACAAAAGGCAAAGTCATAAAAGGTGAACACGGCATTATTACCCAATCTCTAGGCGGCAGCTACACCGTTGCTGTAAATGGAAATCTCTATCGCATTGAAGGCGAGGATGCAGATGCCATTGGAAAGGAAACTGTTAAGAAAGTAAAAGAAAAACTCCCTGATGGACATACGGTGGATGAGAAGGCAGTTTGGGATGCAATGCGTTCTTGCTATGATCCGGAAATTCCGGTGAATATTGTAGACTTGGGCTTGATTTATTCTTGCGTATTTTCTGAAACAAAAGAAGGAATGCTGGTGGAAGTCTCCATGACGCTCACCGCTCCTGGTTGCGGAATGGGACCTGTTATTGCCCAGGAAGTAGAACAGAAAGTTAAGAGTGTGCCCGGCGTTTGGGATGTGATGGTTATAGTCGTATGGGATCCGCCTTGGGGACAAGACATGATGACTGAAGCAGCCCGTCTACAATTAGGGCTTTTATAAACAAATGCTTGAGGTAAAAAATATTCGGGAAGATTTTCCAATCTTTACCGAGCGAGCTGACAATTTTGTTTATTTAGACAGCTCTGCCACAACTTTAAAACCTCAAACCGTTATTGATGCTGTTGCAGACTACTATTCCAAGTATAGCGCAAATGTTCATCGATCAATATATTCTATTGGTGAAAAGGCAACGGCGGAGTACGAAGGTAGTCGAAAAAAAGTCGCTGATCTTATTAATGCTGATTATCATTCTGTTATTTTCACCCGAGGAACGACGGAGTCCATCAATTTAGTCGCCTATGCTTGGGCAAGGAAAAATCTGAAACCCGGTGATGAAATTCTTTTGACGGAAATGGAGCATCACAGCAATATTATTCCCTGGCAAATATGCTCACAGGAAACGGGTGCTGTTTTAAAACACATTCCTTTTGATGAAAATGGTGAATTGGAATTATCTCAACATGAAAAGTTATTTACTGATAAAACAAAATTGGTTGCTATCATTCATCAGTCCAATGTTTTCGGTACTATTAATCCTGTAAAAGACATAATTGAAATGGCGAAAGGTGTGGGTGCAGTAACCTTGATTGATGCCGCTCAAAGTGTTCCTCATCAAAAAGTGGACGTACAAGATTTAGACTGTGATTTTCTGGCATTTTCCGGACATAAAATGCTGGGACCCACCGGTGTGGGTGTTCTGTATGGAAAGCCAGAAATATTGGAAGAAATGCCTCCATTTATGGGTGGAGGGGAAATGATTCGTACTGTATCTTTGAACGAATCAACATGGAATGAAATACCCTGGAAATTTGAAGCAGGAACCCCCAATATTGCTCAAGCCATCGGTCTCGGTTCTGCCATTGATTATATCAACGAAATTGGGCTGGACAAAATTCACGAGCATGAACAAGATATCTTAACATATGCTCTTGAAAAAATGCAGAAAATTCCGGAAGTCAACATTTACGGATCAGCAGATGAAAGAGGTGCGGTGGTTAGTTTTAATTTAGATAATATACACCCTCACGATCTCTCGCAATTACTCGACAATGATGATATAGCTATCCGTGCAGGACACCACTGTGCCCAACCAATAATGAAAAAGCTTGGAGTATCGGCCACAGGCCGTGCAAGTTTTTATTTATACAATTCAAAAGAAGATGTAGATCGCCTGTGTGAAAGTTTGGTGAAAACAGTTAAGTTTATGGGTAGTTAAAATTAATTTTGTAAAACGTAATTATTGAATTTTCTTACGTTTTACGTTTTAATAATTATTGTACGAGGTCAATATGTCAGAAAATAAAACCGATAACTCCAAATTTAAATATATGATCACCATGCGTTGGTACGTGGAGACAGATGAAGATATGGTGGCCGGTGCCCAGGAAACGGATCAAAAACTACTTGAGCTGTTAAGGCACAAGGAAGACGGTTCTACCAGTTGCTCTTCCTGTCCAACACGAAATAATGAGGGCTATGTTATTCTGAATTATAATTATTTCATGGGTGATAAAAAGCCGGTTTATATGTCTGTGGATAAAGTTAAAGATAAATAGCCACAGAGATTACATAGAATAATATGTTAGATGGAATATTGTGGGTGGTAGAGCAGTGAGTGGTGGAGCGGTAAAATAATGAATACAAGGAAATAGTTTTCTATGACGACGATCAGCATGGATGATTTTCTCGATGGTGGAATGTTGAAGGAAAAATCCTTTCGTAAACAAGTGGCTGAAATTGATTGGTCACAGTATAAAGGAGACCGTGTGCTGGTGAGAGGCTGTGCGGAAGTGGTTATACCTACATGGGCTTTTCTTATACTCACCGCTCAATTGGCTCAATTTGTAGATCGGATTTATTTTGGAGAATTACATTCGGCGGTGAAAATATTTACAAAGGAAAAAAATTAATGTCAACGGAACGCGTCAGTTGGGAAAAATATTTTATGAATATTGCCCGGGAAGTAGCTACCCGGTCCACCTGCGACCGCAAAAATATAGGAGCAGTTATAGTTAAGGATAAAACAATTCTTTCTACAGGATATAATGGAAGTATTAAAGGATTGCCACATTGTGATGAAGTAGGTCATGAAATGGTGGACGGCCACTGTGTTCGAACAACCCACGCTGAGGCTAATGCTATTGCCCAAGCGGCAAAAAATGGGGTGAGTATAGACAATGCAGAAATTTATGTTACAGCATCACCTTGTTATAATTGCTTCAAACTTACTGCAAATTCTGGGATCAAAACAATTTACTACGATGAATTTTACCGGGATGAACGCATATTACAACACGCCAAAGAAGCAGGGATTAAATTAATTCATTTGGAATGATGGAGTTGTGGATTGGGATTAAGATTAGGAAAAGTGTTCTTAGCGTTTCAAGTTAAGTGGTGCTCACGTTAACACTAATACACTCTAACATTTATACAATAGAATACTTTATAATAATCCGGACAAGGTTTCCCGCAGTGTTTTTAATTTAAACGTTTTTTCCACATGACCTTTTTCCTTTAGCCATTCAGTCATTTGGAAATCCCGGGTTGTTTTATGTCCTGTATACTGTTCAATCACACGTTTCCCGGAAAAGCCAATATTTCCCGCATGCACTTCAAATAAACGAATTCCTCTGGATCCGTAACCAATTGCCACTCCACCCAGTGTAGGATCGGTGATCAATGTAATAACTTTCAAACCTGCTCGCTCAACGCGTGTCAGCGCCACATGGGCTTTGGGGATCCCCACCATGGATGAACAGCCTTCATGCATGCGTGCACCGCCACCAGCCGCTTGCAGGATCATAGGCGCCTTTTTATCCAAGGAAATTTCTGAAGCTCTCCAGATCTTTTCTGCTGTTGACATACAATAAGATCCGCCCAAAAAACCAAAGTCCGTCCCGCAATAAACGACATGTTGACCATTAATAGTTCCATCGCCGGTAATCATGGAAGAAGCAAGTCCTGTTCTAATTTGTGTCTCTTTCAATTTTTCCTGATAATCCGGGAAATCAAGTATATCTTTATCTACCAGAAATTTTGTATCCTCATGTTCAATAAAGGAATCTATATCTAAGGCATAATAGATATAATCCCACGCAGAAAGACGTGTGTATCGACGCAAGCAGTCCGGACAAACAAAATCATTTTCCAATAAAGATTCGTAATGCTGTGGATCAAAAATTCTTTTTCCCGCTGCATTTCTACAATCCTTATGGCGCTTAATGAAACCACTTTTCTCTGAAGTTGGAATTCGAGATTTAACGGACGTAAAACTTGACAATTCTTCTGGAGTCGATTCATTCCAATGTCCAATTTTTTTCCAGCGGTTAATTCGTTTTTCAAATACATCTTCATTTGGTATTTGATTCAAATGTGGCAACCATTTATCTAATGCATTTGCTAACGCTTGTTTTGCTTCGTCAGGAAATTTATGAGCTGGCCCCGATTCTTCAGAAATGAGTTCATCCACAATTCCCACTTTTTTCCCTTCTTTGGATGTAATCCACATGGCTTCAGCTGCATGGTTTGCTTCATGTCGTGTGTGAAATAAAATGGATGATGCCGCTTCCGGTGATATGACGAGATACGTAGAATTTTCCATAGCCAAAACCAAATCGCATCCTGTTAATGCGATGGCACCTCCACTGCAGCCTCTATTTAATATAATTGAAAGGGTCGGTCGCTTTGTTTCTGCTAATCCCTGGATGATGTTTCCGATCCGCCATGCAATGCCCCCTTCTTCGGCAGCTTCAGTTGGATCTGCTCCGGGAGTATCCAAAAAGGTGATAATAATTCTTTTTTCCTGATTAGCCAATTTGGTTGCAGCAACTGCCCGTTCGTACGATGCAGGAGTGGCCATGCCGTGATTCCATTTATCCAAAATGTTTGCATCACGCATGGATTCTCTTATTTCTTTATAATTTGATGACGGCCCGCTTTGCTGGCCGATAAGCATAAGTTTAATGCCCTTGAATTCTGCTCGATGGGTTTGAATTAAACACGATCCAAACGCATCGCTCGCCAAGCATTCTTCACCATGATCAAAAATGGATAAATAATCAAGATACTTTGGCCGTTCGGGATGAAATGAAAGTTGATACTTTTCATATTCGGAAAGAGTTCTAATTGAATCGGGTGAATAATCGAAAGAACCTGCCTTTTCGAAAGGAAAATAAAAATGATTATTGTTCGCCATAATGGTCGGTATAGATCAAAGACGCTCGGCAACTAATTCAGCGATTTCAACTACTTCCATCGTTTCATCCTGACCGGTCACTTTTCTGGCATCTTCCATCATTATCATGCAAAAGAAGCCGGGATAAAATTAGTGCAGATAGATTAATTTTATTATTTATTACTGACCATATTTTCAGCAACGATATCGGCAATATCCTTTACACTGATTTCTGATCGGCCATCCGGGGTTAATGGGCCAAGCCCTTGTTTCATCATCCCATAACAAAAATTACACCCAGTCACTACTGTGTCAGCTCCAGATTTCACCACTTGTTCTGCCCTGACCAAATGGGTCCTGCCCTGGGTTTCCTTTTTCCACCATAGCCCACCACCAGCTCCACAACACAATGTCTGCCGGCCGGATTCTTCCAGTTCCATAAAATCACTGGTCACAGATGTGATGGCCATCCGGGGAGCATCCAATTCATTCAGCATGCGGGACAAATTACAGGGATCATGAAAGGTTACTTTTCCATTTTCACCCTTTTCTACCTTTATCTTACCTTCAGTGATCAACCGCTCGATAACTTGGGTATGATGTTCAACAGTATAATTCACATTTCCATATTTTGCATATTCCCTTTCCAGGTTGATGGCACAATGGGGACACAAGGTTACCACTTTTTTGACTTCAGAAAGTAGTTCGGTATTGTATTCCCGAAGCATGGAATAGGTTAATTTATCACCCAATCGATTGGGTGGATCACCAGAACAATGTTCATTTTCCAGAATACCGTAACTGACATTTGCAACATCCAGAATCTTTGTAAAACTGCGTACTGAATTCTCAAAATCAGGATCCAACCCGTAGCGGGCAAAACATCCCAACCAAAGAACGTATTCCATATCTGAAGAATACATTGGTAAGCTTTCCGCAAGAGGACTATTAGACGCTCCTTCTGTATTTCCTGTTTCCTGAAGGTTCGTGAATAATTTTTGATATTCCTGGGGGACTTTCCCTTCTATAAGAACTTCAGAACGGCGGATCTCATCGGATTTTTCCACATGGTTGCCAACGGGACACACTTCCGTGCACGCCTGACAAGTAGTGCACTCCCAACCGGCTTCGATGTTCAGTTGAGCCAATACATCTACGCTACCGGATTCAAGAAGAGGTTGACGTAGGTCAAGGATAAAATGATTCTTTGGGTCCAACACTCCACCGCCACGGTTGGCTGGACAGACTTCCGTACATCGACCACATTCCACGCATGAAAAAACATCCAACACCTGGTTCATGGTCATTTGGGTCATGGAAGCCAGCATGTTATCCAAATCTTCTTCAGATGCTTCCAGGTCAATTTCTACCAGTGTATGTTCTGGTTGAGTGAACGGTCGAAAGAATATATTAATTGGAGCCAATACCAAATGTAGGTGTTTGGAACGGGGGATCAGCCACAAGAATGCCAGGATCATGGCCGAGTGGAGCCACCAGTTAATTTTCCACGTAAGAGGAGAAATATCCATTTCTCCAATAATATATGTGACCATCAAGACGACGATAAAGACTGCCACCAATCCTGATGTTGGAGATAGTTTTCCCAGATGAACTGGCTGGGTTATAAATCGTCTATAAACAAGTGATACGATCCCAATCAGAGCCAACATGGCAAAAGGGATCCCAAAATAAGAATAGAAATGATGGAACGATTTAGAAAATAATGGAGCGCCAAATCCTGTGGCAAAATGGTCGATCGTAATCAGTCCGAAGACCAAAAAACCCCAAAAAACCAATCCATGCATCAGTCCCGGCCAGAACCGTTGGCCCATGACCTTTTTGTGAAACAGAACTTCGTTTATGACTCTCCAAATGCGAGCACCAATTTTGTCAAACGGTAGGGAACCTTGTCCACGGAGAACAATACGTATCCTCCGCCAAACCTCATAAACAAACGACCCCAGGCATGCAAGTGTGCTCAGGGTCAGGATGATCTTTTCAATATTTGAAAAATGAATATCTGGCATGTATTATTTTAGTGCTTCCGTCAATTTAGGAATAATTTCCAATACATCGCCTACTACACCATAGTCTGCCAATTCAAATAATGGGGCGTCCGGATCCTTATTGACCACAACAATATTTTTTGACCCTTTCATGCCCACCACGTGCTGAATGGCTCCGGAAATACCCAATGCCAGATAAAGTTTCGGGGCAACAGTTTGCCCGGAACTGCCGATTTGATGATGGGGCGCTAACCAACCTGAATCCACTACAGGCCTGGAAGATGCCAATTCAGCTCCTATCACTTTCGCCAATTCTTGAGCAAGAGGAATGTTTTCTTCCTTGCCTATACCCCGGCCGATGGAGACAATTAATTCTGCGCTGGACAAGTCCACTCCCCCTGCCTCTTCCTGAAAAGGATCTTCAGTCACTGTCTTAATCACAGCAGCGTCTATATCAACTGATATTGTTCGTACATTCGCTGAACCACTTTGAATATTTTCTGAAGAAAATGCTGCCGATTGAAAACTAATTAAAATGGGACCGCCATCATTTGGTTGCAAAGCTGTCACAAGTTTGGCATTTAAAACCTGTTTACTAAAAACAGGATTTCCTCCTTCAGTAGAATAAGAAACTGCATCATTTAGAAACGGTCTTTTTAATTTTGCACTCACTCTGGGTACATAGTCGCGAACTTGATATGTATATCCAAAGAAAACATATTTGGGATTTTCATTTGTAACAACTTGTGCAACTGCTGCACCATAACCATCAGCTGTATAATGATTCAAATGTTCATTTTCCAATGTTAAAACTTCTTCGACATCATACTGGGCTGCCTGTTCAGAAAGTGCAGCTGCATTACTACCCATAGCTAAAATTCCAACACTTAAATTGAATTCACTGCCAATCTGTTGAGCGCCGGTAATGGCTTCTTGGCTCATACGGTGTATGTTTCCGTTTTTATCTTCTAATACAACAAGTATATCCATCATTTCCCTTTAATTAATTCGTATTTCGTTTTTGAAAACATCTACAAGTTTGTTTACCACTTGATCCACAGTTCCTTCAATCATTTCTGTTTGTTTTTCCGCACGTTGTACAGATAAACCATTGAACGCTTGCAGCCCATCTATATCACACATTTCAGCAAATGATGATTCCTTTATTTCTTTTTTCTTTGCGCCCATTATCCCTTTCAATGATGGATAGCGTGGTTGATTTAATCCTGATTGAATTGCCAGGCTGGCTGGCAGGTCCATGGTTTGCCATTGAAACCAACCTGATTCCAACTCTCGTTTAACCTTAATTTTTCCATCTTGGATTTCTGTCTCTACCACCAGTGTTGCAGTCGTCATTCCTAAAATTTCACCCAAAATGACTCCTGTTTGTCCAAAACCAAGATCATCGGATTGCAGTCCGGAAAGAACCAATTCAAACTTTTCATCCTTAATCGTGTTTGCCAAGGCTGTGGCGATTGAATACGGATCCGTCTCATAAGGAGAATCTTCCTTGATATGTATGGCCCGATCTGCCCCTTTAGCCAGCGCTTCTCGAATCACTTTCTGACAACGATCCGGACCTAAACTGACAATGACCACTTCACTATCGCCCATTTGTTCGCGAATTTGTAATGCTTCTTCTAAAGCATAATTATCGCTTTCATTCATTTCAAATGGAAGTCCCGTTTCCTGAATCCATGATCCATCTGGAGAGACACTAAATTGTGCTTCACTCCCTGGAACTTGTTTGACTAAAACACAAATCTTCATTTGTTTTCCTCATTAAATGTGTGGTCATAAAATAAAACTATTTGAAGCCATAATTATTGTCATCTATCAGACAAGCATAAAAATGACTTGTTTCTTGGTTTCAATTTAAGGTTTATTATATATTTCTTCATCCTATAATCATGAATCATACTGAAACAATTATTGCAGCTAACGTTCTCTTCTTCTTCGGTTCAATTGTTCTACTTTGGTCGATTTGGAGGTGGCTTCAACGCCGTAATTACAAAAGATGACCCAAATCACATTATTAAAATATTGTTTGAAAAAGGATACAAAAACGTGGTATACTTTACATAACAGGACGGACAAGGCGACGCCTTTCATGGGAAGAATTCGTTCTTAAACTAACTATTAACTTGCAAGGGATTAAATATGAGAAAACAATTGCTAACAAGTATAATCATTACTCTTGTGCTTTCTGCAGCTCTGCAGGCACAAACATTTACTGGCACGTACCAGCTCAATGGTGTAAAGGTAACTTACATTAATGTAGCCAGATTAACAGATAGCCCAGATGATTCTGTTTCCCAGTATACATTGGATGCACATTGGCCAAATGCTGCTACTCCTGCGTTTTCTGCAACATTAGCTGGTTGGGCTCCAGGGGATACTATTGCTGTTGTGGTAACACCTGATATATTACTGGTACCTGCCGGATTAGCTGCTTATGGCATTGACCTAACCGTTGGATTAAACCAAGAAGAAAGCACCATGCTGATTCCAGGCATTGAAGGTACATCAAATACATATCCAACCACCGATACTGAAGATTGTTCAACATTTGCCGTGATTGCTCCGGTTACGGATAATGCAGATATTACTTTCTCCAACACATCTAATTCCTATAATGCCGCTGAAGGTTCATTTACCTGGGGATTTGGAATTAGTGAATCGGTAGTTTTTGACTGGTTTGATGCACCGTCTGACTGGGAAGACCCAGCTGCAGATGGTGACAATTTTGGTATTTTTACCGCTTATTTTAACGATGATAATACCGCTTTTGATGAAGCAACACTCGTATGGCATGCTGTTGATGGCCAGGATTCTGACAGCGGTATTGATGATGCTGGTCTGCTAAATCGTCATCTCGGTGTCACTTTGGCTCCCGGGGATACAGTAACAGTTGCAGTTCTTGCTGCCCAAGGCATACCGCTCAATGTTGGTACCTATCCCATCCTTGGCGGCGCAGGTGTTGATCTGGACGGTGATGGTGTTGCAGACGGTACCCTCGATACAGATTGGGGCTATTATTTTGACCCCAATGGCGCTGACGGTATTCCATTTTGGGAACAACCCGGTGCAGACGATTCACCCTTTCAGTTCACAGGGTATTATATGACCTACAATTTTCTAACAGCCGCGGGTGCTCTTACACAAGCATACACCGATGGTATGATTCCTACGGTTGACACGGATGGAGATGGCGTTGCTGATACACCTGCATTAGTATATTATTTTGTGACACAAGGGCTAGACCCAACATCAGCATTAATAATGGCTGCTGATTCTTTAGCTGATTTGGCTGGTCAAGCGATTGCAACTGCTTTTGGTTTAGATGCAGGAACAGCTGCTGTTATCGGTGCATCTGTCGGTGCTTATGCCGGTACAACACTAACGGCTTTATTAACAGGCGGTGTATCGGTCGAAGATGCATTGTTACAAACCGGTCAAGCAACTGCAGTGTATGCGTTGGGTGCTTTGGCATTAGCTGGAGTTACGGTTGATGATTCAGATCATGATTGGAATGGAACCAATGGACGAATGGTCTTTCAGATCGGCAATTCTTGTGTACCGGATATACAGACAAGAGATGTAGTAGCTACCTTTGATGTGGTTGTACAAGAAGATACAGCCAGTGTTGTATCTGAAGATATTCTCCCGGCTAAATTTGCTGTGTATGAGAATTATCCAAACCCCTTCAACCCCAGCACCAATATCATTTTTGATATTATCGAACAGTCTCAAACAGACGTTTCTGTTTGGAATCTGCTCGGACAAAAAGTTGCTGTACTTTTTTCCGGTGACCTAAATGCTGGACGTCATTCTATAAAATTTGACGGACATCATACAAATGGTTCACTTCTGCCAAGCGGTGTATATATTTACCGTATTGAGTCAGGAAACAATGTAGCAACAAAGAAAATGATGCTGTTGAAATAAGTTTACAGCTTTCCGTTGAATACATAATAACTCAGACAGCCCCACTAACAGGTGGGGCTGTCTGTTTATTTAAAAGGATTTTATGAAGAGAATAATATTTTATGTCACTCTGATTACTGTTTCTTCACATCTTTTTGCCCAAAGCGGCACAATCACCGGTCGGATTTCAGATGCTGATAATAATGATCCTCTTATCGGTGCAAATGTGATTGTTCAAGGAACATCTATGGGGGCAGCTACCGATGTCGATGGTCATTATACCATCCAAAATGTTCCTGTAGGAGCAATTACGATCACGATCACGTATATAGGCTATGAGGATCAGAAACAGGATTTAACTCTTACCCTGGGTGAAACAGTTACGGCCAATATTGCATTGGCTCGAGAAGCCATCCAGATGGAAACCTATGTGGTTACTGCATCTCGAAGACGGGAACGGGTAGAAGATGCTCCTGCGGCGATCAGCGTTATTACTCAAAAAGAAATTCGCCGAGAAAGCAACACAAACTTAGGTGATTATTTAAAGCAGGTCAAAGGAGTCGATTTTACTCAATCCGGTGTAGACAGTTATAACTTGAGTGCCCGTGGATTTAATTCATCATTCAGTTCAAGGCTGCTTACGTTAACGGATGGTCGAATGGCAAATGTACCTTCTCTCCGTTTGATTGCGTATAACGTTATTCCAGTTTCATTTGAAGATGTAAAACAGTTTGAAGTTGTGCTGGGGCCTTCGTCCGCTCTTTATGGTCCCAATGCTCACAGTGGTGTATTAAATATTATAACGTCTCCTCCTCGTGAATCAACGGGAACAACGATTAATGTACAAGGCGGGAACCTGGCCCAGGAAAAGGGATATTTAAATAAGCTAACCATGCGTCATGCGAGCACATTTAAAGATTTAGCATTTAAAATTTCCGGTGTTGCCTTCAATGCATATGATTGGGAGCACATTAACACCGATGAATACGAAGGACATGATCCATCATTTATAGGACGAGCACAATTAAGACACAATGGTATAGACGAAAACAGTAATTGTTCTGAAATAGGTAATCCATTTTTTACAGCAGAAATGCTGACCGGTATTTCCGTTAGTGAGATTCCTAACAATGGTATAGATGATAATGGAAATGGATTTATAGATGAGAATGATAGTTGGGTTGATCTAGGATATAAAGACAATATTGATGGAATATTTCCATTTGGCACAGAAGCAGGCAGCCCGACCATAACCCAAGAAATGGTGGATGCAGCAGCAGATGATCCATATAATCGTTATGAATTAGATAATGGCATTATCCTTTGGGGTGTTACTGAAGATAAAATTGGCAGAGCCTATGCCGATGGACTGGATAATGATGGCAATGGACTTATTGATACCGGTATTGATGAAGGAATAGACGGAGGTGAAGAAATCTGGTTCGATGGTTTTGATAACGATGGGGATGGTCTCGTGGATGAAAAAGATGAACTTGGCTCCCGCTGGATAGGCCGTTTTGGAAGTTACAAATCTGGTACATATGATGATGATACTGGCGAGTGGTCTGGGTTTGGTTTTGGTGATTACGAATACGATGCTGCTGGAAATCTTTTATTCGATACTAATTTAGATGGAGAATATGGTGGAGAAGATGATTTCAAATTAGCATACCCTTCCAATTATTTTCCCAGGTTTGAATCTGATGCTAATGATGATGGTGTGGATGATTATCCTGACTTTAATGTGGAAAACTACCGATATGATGTACGCGTTGATTATGAACCAAATATGGATTTTACAATGAGTTTTTCACATGGCTATGCATATGCACGAAATATAAACATTACCGGCATTGCCCGTTATCTTGCTGATGGTTGGGTATATAAATATTGGCATGGTCGCTTGAGCTATAAGAATTTTTTCCTACAGTCATATCTGAATACCAGCTTTTCAGGCAACCCCACACATCCGACTAGAAACCTGGCTACGGGAGGACGAATCTATGACCGTTCCGGAAAATGGAGCACGCAGTTTCAACATTCTTTAGAATTATTAGATGGCAATTTCCGATTTGTATGGGGATTAGATTATTTCCTGACCATGCCCGACACGCGCGGTACAATTTTATCAGATAATAAACTCGTGGATCGCCGGGATAACAATGGAAATGGTGAAGCGTTTTCCCCAATTAGTTATGTAGATCTAAATGATAATCTATTATATGATGATGGAGAACAACTGAATGTTTGGTCTCATGATTCCACAGATAATGTGGCCAACGCCATTCAAGATGGTATTGATAATGATGGTGACAGTGACGATTACGAAGATACCAATGGTAATGGTATGCCTGATCCGTGGGAACCTGGCGTAAACGGTGTCGGTGATGTATATGCAGATGGTATAGATAATGACGGTGACGGTAAAGTGGATGAAAACATTGATGAAGGTATTGATGAACAAGCTGAAGACAATCGTTATGTTGTAAATGAATTTGGTCTTTATTACCAATTAAATTGGAAATTGACTGACAAATGGGAATTGATCCAAGCAACACGATTTGATTCTCACGACCGCTTAACAGATGTAATCGAATACAATAATTATAACCGTGATTATAGTCCGTTTAATTGGAAGATTAATTTAGATCAGACTGATGGTATGCAAATGTCACCAAAGATCGGGTTAATTTGGCGACCAAAAGAGAATCAAAATGTACGTTTGACCTATGCCCAGGCATTTAATACGCCTACTAATCAACATTTATTTCTGGATATTTTTGTTACACGCGTGGTTACATTTAAAGTATATGCCAAAGGAGCATATAATGGTTATAATTTTCCAAGAGATTCATCCAATCAGGTTTATTGGAAAGATCCTTATGATGCTCAAAGCCTCAACGTGTTTAACTCTGAGGAAGAAATTTTCTTCTTCCCATCAACAGATCCTAAAGTTAAAGGCCATTTTAAAAATGAAGTCCATGATCAGGAAGGAATGTACCCGGAAGTCATGCGCACACTTGAATTGGGCTATAAAGGGCGCTTGACACCAAGAGTATACGGCACTGTAGATTTTTTTGTTAATCATTATGATTCATTCATTAGTTCAGTTTCCTTTATTTCACCCCTTGTTTTAGAAAAGCGAGCTTTATCAACTGATTGGAATGGCGATGGTATAATCAATGATGATCCGAATGACATTTTGGATCAAGAAGACTTGGAAACGTCTTATGATAATTGGCGTGATTATATTGAAGGATTAGCCGCAATGGATACAACCCGGGGTCAAAATCCCCCCGTGGTTGTGGGTTATGTGAATTATGGTGAAGTAGACATGGGAGGTTTAGATATGAGCCTTGCTTGGTTTTTAAATAAAGAATGGACAGTCGGGTTGAATTATTCTTATTTAAGTTTAACTGAATTCAATAATCCCATTACCAATACCCCAGATCCGATCAATGCTCCAAGACA
>DJKX01000055.1:13664-15533 GCA_002436185.1 Fidelibacterota bacterium UBA6531 | reverse complement strand
GCTATTGATAAAGCCATTGCAGGGATGCTTCCAGTAAGTCGTCATGATATGAGACTTGAAAGCAAAGCCGATCCATATTCTGAAATTAAGCCAATCATCGGTTTAATATTTAAAGTGCTGTTGTATATGGATAGTTGGAATGCCAGTATTGTATTTGAAAAAGGAAGCGAGGAAAAGGTCACCAAAAAGCGTATGAAAAAATTCGCTCACAGGGCAAAGTCAAGGATGGATTACGCAATATTAGGTAGCGATATCATAATTTCGCCTAATAACACACAATATGCCACAGAGAATACTGGTTTAGGTACGCAACATAGATACCGATATATGGTAAGAGGTCACTGGCATTGTTATTGGAAGAAATATTTGCCTGATGGGATTAAGGAAAGTCAGATTATTGATACCAAGGAAGATGAGTATGGAAACCCAGTGTATAAGGTTCGGCAATATGTTAAATATTATTTCAAAGGACCAGAATATGCTGAAGTAATTAACAAAGACTATAAAATAAAGGAGTTCGAAAATGACTAAGCTAAACAAAGGTGCTAGGAAGGTGATTGATACATTCAGAAAGAAAGGCTATGATTATCCAAAGCGAAAAGTTGCTGATGGCAGTAATTTAAAGGTCGTGGTTGATAAAGTATTCAGAGCTGCAGATATGGATAAGGAATTTCATGGCACAGCTAAACGCATTGTGCTGGATATGAGATTCTGGGATACAGCACTTGGTCGTTGTAATACAAATGCTGAGTATATGAAAATTGTTGCAGGACGAGTAGCTGGGATGCCGAACTATACAGACGAGGTTAAGTTTCTGAAGCATTTAGATGCTGTTGGTATGCTTACTTTGGAGTTGGCAAATTAGTGAAAAAACATGTGACGATAGGTATGGTGGTTGTTGAGATATGGCATTACAACCACCTTTACACAATCCGAATTTCAGCAAAAAGGTGAAAATATGTTCAAAGTTGTAATATACACAATCGATAGTAAAAATGAAGCCGAGAATAATTTGCTTGGCTTAATAACTTGGTGGTGTGACATAGTTAGTGAGAATGGTATAATCCATGACATTAATAAAACAACTGCTTATAAGATTATAACAAATAAATGGTTTACAAGTGATGACAGCAGAAAGCTGATGGAGGAAATTCACAATAGTGTTGGCCATTTAAAAGAGCTGACTAATTTTAGAGCGTCTGATAACATGACGGATGAGGAAAGGAAATATTTAAAAGACCAAATTAACAAAATGATAAGTATAATTAAAAAATGGAATGAAGAAATTCATTTAAACATGGAGTAACAATGAAACCACAACCAAAAAGCAAACAAAAAAAACTAGCCAAGCGATTAACTGTCAACCAGCAGAGGAAACGTCGGGAAAAGATGAAAATAAGAGCTCGCAAGTTAAGCGAGATGCACGGATTAGTCACTGATGCTGAAAAGGTAATAAAAGAGCAAAACAAAATGCTCAAAAAGCAGGAAGCTGAAATCCAAGAGCAAAAAGCAAAGGAAGAAAGCAAACTAACGAGCCGAATTGTGAAATGGTTTAAAAAATAAAATGACAAAACCCACCAGGAGCAAAGATTGGAAAGAGTGGAAGGCAAAAGGATGGAAATACAAAAAGGATGCTCCACATGATAAAGAATGGAAGAAAGATAGAGGGAAATTATTCAAAAAGAATGGTAATGGTTGGTGGTGGTTTACTAGCAACATGGTTTGGGTTGATTATAAAGTAAAATCTAGGAGGGATAATGATAAGGAAATTAATTAGAAGGTGGCTTGGCATAGAAGATATGGCTCATTTCCAGGCTGAAGTTATTAGGGACTTGAAAAGCGATGTTCTGAAATTGATTGAACATATGG
>DJKX01000055.1:10773-13237 GCA_002436185.1 Fidelibacterota bacterium UBA6531 | reverse complement strand
AAAAAATCATTTAATGGGATTTAATGTGTATTTGTTGAGTCCGTTTTTTTGGCTTTTTTATGAAAAATTGTTAATTAACAAAAAAGGAGTGAAATCATGACATGGATCGATTTACTGAATTACCAACCTTTTGGGAATCTAAGAATAATGCACTTTATCATGCTTTTTGTGCTATGTTGGATAGCATGGTTTGAGTGGAAGGGATATAAAAATGAAAAAAAGAGAAAAAAGTTTAAGAAAATTTATTAATATTGAACCCATGAAAACAGGAAATACATATGTAGCTGTTTATGGTACATTGCGGGATGGCACAGGAATACCAGGAACAATCACTGGTGGAAAGCTAATATTTCCTGGACACACTTATTACCCAGCATGGATCCGAGACAAAAAATGCACAGATAAAACCGTTGTAGAAATTCACACAGTAAGCAAAGAGAAGCTAAAGACACTAGACAATTATGAAGGAATCTCAAGTGGTTTTTACAACCGTTCCAAAATCAAAGTGAAATTAGACGATAGAAAGATGCATTTAAATTGTTGGATTTACGAAGCTGGTGATTTAATGATGGAAAAATATGGTAAAAAGTTTACACTTGTTCCTGAAGGAAACTGGAATGGTGAAAAGGCTATACAGATGAGAGGAGAAAATGTCAATATTCACACAACTAGTTAAAAAGCGTAAAAAGAACTACAAAGCATTAGCAGGAAGTCAAATATTATTGTACATAAAAGACATTAATGTTTTAAAGGTCGTCAAGATATTAGGTTCTAGCAAATTCTTAGTTAGAGTTGAGCATTATGATGGAACAATTAGGAAGTACACTAAAGAGTCGGTTGTTTTATTGCCATATGATAAAGATACAGAAGAAACTATTAACAAAAGTGTAGAAAGCATTAAGTTTGAAACAGGTACACTAAAGCAACTAATTGACAAAAGAGCGTATGAATTTAAACGATGATGAAGCAGTAGATGTTATTGTTGCTGTTAGGTTACACACACAGTCTCTAAGTAAAAAAGGAGAAAAGAAATCAGCCACACGCTATCAAAAACTACTAGAAACCCTTATCAAAAGATATGAAGAAATTACTAGAACAAAGAAGTAATGTATTAAGGCTCTTTTCCTTCATTTCTGGGATATTTGCGTTTGGCTCGTTTATTTGTCTCGTTATTTACACCTCTCTGGCTATTATTATTGCTCTTCCTGTAGTTATAGTTGGGCTGTTTTTGTTTGGTTTGTTTACTTTCTTCTCGCAATGTGAAAGTAATGGGAGGCAGTATTTGCTTAAAATTAATAGTTGGAGGTGGCGTCAGCATACTCCATCCAATGTGGGTGATACCCATCAACCCTCAAACAACGATGCTCATCTTACCCTCCATCTCAATAAAAATGAGAGAAACTTACCGAATTGACATAGATGACATAGATGACAACCAACTACACATATCCCACATATCCCAAAACTGGTATTTCCTTCATATGAGTCGGTTTGGAGTGAATGACATAGATGACACCCAATGTCACATACTACACATATGGGACATTTGAATAAACCTAGCTACAAGTGGGTGAATCAAGTTATCAACAGGTGGTTGACACCCTCAATTACCCTCAATTGCCTCAATACTATCAAGTTCTATTGTTCTATTGCGTTGACACGTATGACATACACATCACATATGAATAAACCTACATGGAGTGGGGGAGGGGTGTTGAAAATACTAGATGGCATGGCCATATATAAGCTAGTAGGCTAGAATGGACAATCCAGGGTAACATGCCAGCTAAAATAGAAAGAATTGACGAAGGCTTTGAAGTGTATTATGCACTTGGAGTAAAAAGAAGTCTCAAAAAAGTCTCAGAAGGTATGGGAGTCTCATTAAAGACAGCAGAAAAATGGTCAAAGGATCACTACTGGGTAGAAAGATGCGAATTGAGAGAAATAAGAACAAACACACAAATCGCAAAAGTAGCAGGAGCCGATCCACTCAAAGACAAAAGCATGATAATGAAAGCAGTGCGAGGCGGCATCAAGTCAGTAATCAAGGAAGACACAAACGGAGTCCAGAGAATCAATTTACAGGTCAAGGACGTGTACCAGTTTGACCGACTGGTGCGGTTATACTTGTTGTTAAGCGGAGAACCAACAGATATCAAGGCAGTACGCCACGAAACAATTGAAATGATTGTAAATCATGTAGTCTTAACTATTGGCAAGCACGTACAAGACGGTGATGTGTTAGGTAAGATTGCAAGCGATTTAAGAGAAAGCAACATTTTAGATGCTAGTGGTTAAAAGAAAAGGTTTTCTCCTTTGGAATCCTCTTTCTAAAAGAAAATATATATATTATAAGATAATTAAGTTAATTAAGAAGAATAATTTAATTGGAGGCTGATAAATTATTAACATTGGTGAGAGTTTTAAAGGAAATGAGAGAAAATATGGACTGGGAAGCAATAGA
>DJKX01000055.1:9206-10382 GCA_002436185.1 Fidelibacterota bacterium UBA6531 | reverse complement strand
AATGGAACTAAACCTAGTCAATCCTGAAAAGACAACTGACATATTCGGCAAAATAGCAGAGGGACTCAACACACGTGCGGATTTAAAAAGCTATATTGAGCACCCTGATAAATATCTCAAGTTGTTTGGGAAACCTTGGAGCAAGCAGGTTGATATAATCACATCAGTCAGAGATAACAAAATCACTCTAGTCAGAAGTTCCAACGATGTAGGAAAAACTTGGACAGCGGCAGCCATCGTACTCTGGTGGTTAGACGTTTATAGACCCAAAGCCAAGGTCATAAGCACAGCAAAAACATTTGATTCAGTAAGGTTTATGTTATGGACTCGTATCAGACAAATGTACAAGTCAGTTGCTTATCGGTTTAATGATGCGAACATAAATTTCACCGACTTTCAACCAGACCCACGAGGCAACCCAGACTGGTTCGCCATAGGTTACAACCCTCGCATTGAAGCAGACGAGGCCACAGCGTTCCAAGGTCACCATTCTGAGAATATTTTGTTCCTAGTTGACGAAGCAATTACCACTCACCCAGCTATTTGGAAAGCAATAGAAGGTTCACTGCTCAGCAAGGGTGCTAGACTACTTGCTATCTATAATCCCACCACTAGAGAGGGTGAAGTATTCAAGATGGAACAGGATAAACGTGGCCACCTTATCACCATTAGCAATTATGACCTTTTTGAAAGTAAAGAATATCTAAAAGACCCAGATTATTTTAATGAATTGGCCGATCCTGGGGCGGTTGAAGAATTAATTGAGACATATGGCGAGGATTCACCGATTGTTAAGGCTAGGGTGTTTGGGGAATGGGCTGATGAGAGTGATGAATGTGCGATTAGTTACAACTCAACAGTAAAAGCAACCAAGGTTAAATTGAAAGAACCTGAACCTGAAAAAATAGTGTACAGCTGGGACGTTGCTGGGGAAGGTACGGACTTGAATGTGCTTGGGAAATTGTATGGTAGCGAGGAAACACTCATCTATGACGAAATAAAAAAGTGGAAAGCTAAACACAGCGATTCCCTAGCCATAGTCCAGGAAATTATTTATGAAGATTTCGTAAAAACACCTGAAGCAGACATCCACCTAGTAGTTGATGCTGTAGGAGAAGGCAGTCATGTACCAAGCATGATGACAGCTTGGCTTACTGACCTGACGGTGCGTCCATT
>DJKX01000055.1:0-8821 GCA_002436185.1 Fidelibacterota bacterium UBA6531 | reverse complement strand
GAAGCATGGTATCGGTCGAGCCTTGTTATTGAGAAAAGGGTTGAACACTTCCCAGAAATCCAGCTCAATATCTCAGAACAAACAATACACGAAATCACAACTCGCAAAAAAAATTGGTCAGTCAAAAATAAAGAACCTTTGGTATGGTTTATTGAACCCAAAGACCTTTACAAATCACGCAACAGAGGAGGAAGTCCTGACTCAGCTGATGCTTTGGTAATGGCTATATGGGGATACTTTAAATCACAGGGTGTTAGGATGTTTAGTTTATGATAATTATAGCAATTTTCTTCATTTTTTACCTTTTTTTCGGCTTTTTTTCGATCTACTTTTGCATAGTGACGCCACATGCCGAAATACCGAAATCTAGCATACCAGCCAGAATTATCTACTGGCATGGAGTAGGATTTCTTGTCGGTTTTATAGCCACTGCAATATTAACATTTAGCACAGTTGGTGCTTTTTTAGTCACAAAGAATCTAGGATTTTAACATGGGCATCTTTGGGGATTTCATAGGTAGGATTCACAAGTCAAATGACATTACCTCGGTCTTTACCCGCAGCATCCTGCCGAACACCTCCTCTACCACACTCGATACCAAAGATGCCCCTCCATTCTCTAGCTTACTTCACGAACCATGGGGTGGGGTCGGGAAACCTAGTTCTGACAACAAAGATTTTCAAAAACTTTACTCAATATCTGCACCGATTTACAGAGCTGTACAAGTTATAGCTAATAACATTTCGATGCTGCCAGTACGGATTATGGATGGGGAAACAGACGTCACAGACAACCCTGAATACCAATTGTTCAAGACGTACAACAACCAGCAAACTCATTTTGATTTCTGGGAACAGACGATTGGTTTTTTAGAACTTACAGGAGAGGCTTTTTGGCTACTGGATCGTGATGGAGCAGGGAAAGTTATCTCTGCTTATCCAATAAGACCTGATTTGATTGAGGTTGTACCGAGCAATCAATTTGTTATTGACCATTATCTGTTCAATAAATCTGGAAAAGCAATCAGGATAGAATCCGAGGATATGTTCTTTCTGAAATATTACAATCCGACTAATCACATCCGTGGACTATCACCAATTGCCGCAGCAGAATCAGATATCATACTTGAATTGAATGCTGTTACCTCGTCCAAAAGTTTATTTGAAAGAGGTGCTCAGCCATCTGGTATAATTTCTACAGATATGGATATGAGTCAAGGTGACTGGGAACGCACAAGAGGGTATATCTCAAAGGAACATGTTGGTGCAGACTCAAAAGGTAAGATTATGTTTCTAACTCACGGTCTAAAATGGCAGCAGATGCAACTTAATCAACGAGATATGCAGTACATGGAACAACGCCAGTGGACAAAAGATACTGTCAGCGAAGTTTATGGCATACCACCTGTGTTTTTGATGCAGTTTAAAGAGGCTAGTGTTATTGCGAATGCGGATGTTCAATATAGATTGCTATGGGATACCCTTAAACCGAAAATCAAAAGAATTGAGCAAATAATTACTGAGATGTTTATGCCTAATATCGGAGATGCTGGTCCAAGGATAGAATTTGACCTTGGGAATATTTCTGCTTTGCAGCCTGACATTGAAAAGATGGCCGATCGTTACAGAGTTGGGTTCAATATGGGTGCTGTAAGTCCAAATGATTTTAGGGAAGATGTTTTGGGGATGGATAGGGTGGAAGATGAAATGATGGATGGTCACTTTGTAGGTTCTACCATGTTACCTATCGGTGAGATTGGTACAAATTTTGAAGAACCTGAAAAATCTATCGATGGCAAACTAAATAAAATTGACAAAGCCATAGAAGATATCGAAAAGAAGTCCGAAATAGAAATATTATCTAAAGAAATAAATTTAACAAACCAGCACACTAAGGAATCTGAAGTTGAAATAGAAAAGCAACAGATTCACCGAGCACTATTGCGGATCCAACGGAGGGTTAGTGCTAAATTTGAGAAGGCAACAGTAAAATTATTTAAAAAACAACAAGCAGAGATTATAGCAAACTTTGGGACGAAATCTTTTTACAAGGCTAGTGCTATGAATGTGGGGGATGTGTTTGATTTCGATGCTTGGGTTAAAGAATTTGAGGCACTTGGCGAACCTTATATCATGGAAGCTGTGGCGTTGGCTGCAGAAGAATTTGCCAGAAGTATTAATGGTGAATTTTTTCTGTCTGACCCACGTGTTGCTGAATATGTAGGCACAAGGACAACTGAATATGCAACCATTGTAAATCAAACCACCAAAGAACGCATCGATAAACTTTTAAAACGAGGTGCGGCTGAGAATCTTACCATGAACCAACTAGGTTCTAGCATTGAGAGTTATTTTAAAAGCCAGACAGCATTCCGTGCTGCACGCATAGCCAGAACTGAAGTTGTAAGCGGTACAAATTATGGACGTTTCAGAAGTATGAAGCAATCGGATAGAGTTGAAAACCATATGTGGGTGTCACAGAGAGATGGCTTGGTAAGAGATACTCACACTGGTGTTGATGGCGAGGTTGTTAAGGTGGGCAATGCATTCAATGTGCCACCTGGATATATGGGTGATGCTAGTTATCCAAGCGATATTAACGAACGCTGTTTCACTTTACCAGTAAAAGCTGACAAAAAAACAGTTGGAGCTGAGAAGAAAATTTCAGATCCTGTATCTAGAAGCAAAGCACGATCCAGCTGGGGCAACAAAGCCGATCCAAATTGGGAAAACAATATAAAAAATGCCGATCGTTGCAAAGACATGTTTGGTAATTACTATACAAAAGAGCAAATGATAAGAACATTTGTCAGCGATGATTTAGCAGCAACAGTTGCAACCATAGATGTACAATTCAGCCCAAGTGCAGCAAGGATGTTTATTAATGGAAGAGCCCACAATGGCACTAGGATGTTTGAAATTGCTAGGAATGTACCAAAAGGTTCCAATGTTATTCACCATGGAGAATATTGGGTACACCGTTCCTTGACAAACAAGAGTTTTATGAAACAAACTTTCCGCAGACAATTAGAATTATATCGCAGGTCTGGATTCAAAGGCATTAACACATATGCTAACATAGATGTGGGTGGTTATGCTTGGGGGAAATATGGATTTGATGCTGGGGTTAGTGCGACAGAAATGGAATTTTACAGAAGGTCATTTTATAGAGGATTTCTCAATAGAGCTAGAGGCGGCAGATGGCCAGACCCTGAAGGTAATTTCTTTGCTAGGATGACAGAAGCAGAAGGCAAAGCATGGGTAAAGAAAATGAAGAACACACCTGTCTATGAATTTGCTCATATGGGTAGCTTCGAGGGTGTTGCACTTAAAAGGCACATGCTTGGTATGGGTTGGGATGGTTATTTTGATTTGACTAATGATGTGCAATGGAGAATTGCAATGAATTATTGTGTAGGAGGTTTATAGTGGCCGAAGAAAAGAAAGAAAAAAAGCTGTCATCAGCACACACAACAATTGGCAACAAGAAAACTGACGAACCTATTCACGACATATCTGAAAAAGACGATGAAGAATGGCGTAAGATTGTGCGTGACACAATAGGTGAAAAAAGGGTTCAGGAATTGGAAGTATTATTTGGAATAAGGAGCGAATAATGAAAGAAAAACAATTTACACCATCACACGTTAAGGAAATTAAGGATGATGGAACAGTTCGTTTTAGACTTACAGAAAAAAGAGTTGACCGAACAGGTGAAGTAGTAGAACCTGCTGGTGTTGACTTGGAAAATTTCAAAAGCAATCCGATTGTTTTGTTTGGTCATGGTGCTGCTAATCAGGTGCCAATCGGCAAAGTTGATTTGAGTGGTATGAAAGTCACAAAAAGCTATATAGATGCGGATGTTATATTTCACGATGATGGTTCAGACCCATTTGCTACCATGATTGCCGAAAAGGTTCGCAAAGGATTTCTGAATGCAGGGTCGATAGGGTTTAGACCAAAAACAATTTCTAAAGATCCAGTCATGCCGCACCAAACTGGTGTGACTCACAAGGAGTGGGAACTGATGGAATTCTCTATTGTGCCAATTCCAGCTTTGCCTAGTGCGATTGCTCAAAGGGAGTGGGATGATTTCGCTGTTCAGTGTAAAGAATATGGCCACCCAGTAGAAGAGGCTGAAGAACCTAGCACAACCATAGAACCTGAAGACAGAAAGATGCTTGGCTGGGACGAAACGAATGTTGTTGTAGGTGGCAATACAGTAAAAATTAAATATATCGAGCCAGAGGAAGAAAAGGCTGGACGTGTATTATCTAAAAAGAATCGGTCTTTGATTAGTGATGCTGTTGATAAAACTAAAACAGCTGTGGATGCACTAGAAGATTTATTAGAAAAAACTGGTGACCAACCCAAGGAGGAAATCGAGGAAGTAGCGGTTGAAAATCAGGAAGATTTAGCTGGTCTCAGAACAAGTCTGGAGGCTATTAAGCTGAAAAAAGAGATCGGAGAAATTCGTTCTATTGGAAAAAAACCAGAGGCACCAGATGCCCACAACACTCTTAACTAAAGGAGTACAATATCATGTCTAAAGATGTTGAAACACCTGATGTCAGCGTAAAACCAAACGAAGACATCATTGGCGTCATCAAAGAAATGAAGGATGTACTTACAGACACAGCCAGGAGTGCCTCTGAAACCAAAGAACTACAATCTAAAATGGCAGACGATCTGTCTGACCACATTGGTGAGTTCAAGGATTTTCAAACGGTTACTGATGCATCTATTGGTGCAGTGAAAACGGAAGCTGAAGAAAAGGCTGACCGTTCTGTGTTTGATGTAGTAATGAAAGAGGGTTCAACAGTCCGTGAACAATGGGGTTATGATGATCCTATTTCTAGAGCTCTGTATAAACCAGCAACGACTTGGAGTCGTTCAGGTGGTTGGCAGAAATCTGGATCTTACGACTGCGATCCTATCCTACACGATCTTAATGATGCTCTATACTTAACTGGTATGCACAAGGCTATCACTAGCCAAACCAGTCCTAGTAATGCAATGACCTACACACAAGCTGTAAAAGGTTTGGACAGTTATAATCTGTTCAAATACGAAATGGAACGCAGTACGGATCTCCGTAAAGCAATGTCCAGTGCAGCAGGTAGTGGTGGTGAATTCATTCCAACTGGTTTAAGTGCATCACTTATCGATGACATTCGGCTACAATTAAAAGTGGCTGCATTGTTTCCGAGAATTACCATGCCAGCGAAGTTTGGATCCTGGGAACTCCCAGTCCGTGGTGCACGTCGGGATGCTTACCTTGTAGGTGAGAATACTGCCGATTCTGGTACCAAAATTGGAGTGGCAACACCTCCGTCTGCTAAAGTAACTTTCTCTGCCGTTAAACACGGTCTCAGAATGTTATTTTCTTACGAATTAGATGAGGATTCAGCAATTGCTGTTATGCCTCTAGTTCGGGAAGAGCTGGTTCAGGCTTTGGTTGATGCTGAAGAAATTGCTTGTGTCAATGGAAATTCTAGTTCTACTCATCATGATTCTGATACACATGCAGGTGCAGCAACTTTGGTTGCGAAATCCTGGGATGGTTTGCGGGCATTTAGTGGTAACAACACTGGTAACGCTTGTGTTGATATTTCCACTTTAAGTGTTGCGAACCTACGAAGTATCCGTAAATCTATGGGTCGCTTTGGTGTAAATTCTAGTGATTGTGCTTGGATTTGCGGCATATCTGGATTCATTCAGTTACTTGGTCTTTCTGAAGTGCTGACTATGGATAAATTCGGTCCAGCGGCAACGATTAAAAATGGTCAATTGGCAAACCTTGACGGTTCACCGATTATCATTAGTGAATTCGTTCGTCAGGATCTGAATGCTACTGGTGTTCATGATGGTTCTACTACCACCAAAACGCATATTATGTATGCGAACACTCGTGCTTTCTATACAGCTGAAAAGCCTAGTGGATTAATGGTTGAAACTGACCGTGATATAGAAACCCAGCAGAATATTGCTGTGGCTTCTCGTCGTGTTGCTTTTACTCAGGTGATGACACCTGTTGGTACAGGCGAAGAGACTATCGGTAACGGTTACAATCTTACGTCTTAATTAATCGGGTTGATGTTTTTAGAGGGGAGGCTTGTACTCCCCTCTGAGAACACTAGGAAAAGGAAAGCAATGGCAGTAGTAAAATATCTTGGCATCCCAAATATAAAGTCTATCTATCGAGGGATTGATAACGAAGTTGAGTTAGAATTAGACGCAAAAGATCCCGAAAAACAAATAGCAGAAGTTTCTACAGAAAAAGCTAAACAGCTTGTATCTGATTTTCCAGAAGAATTTGAAGTTTTAAAAGGTTCTTATCAGAATAAAATGGTAAGCACTGTGCCTAATCAAAAAAAGCAGTGGTCTGGTGACCTAAAAAAGGAAGTTGTTAAAAGATACCAAGAAGCCAAGCCAACAAAGGAAACGAGCAATAACATCGTAAAACAATTATCTGGCGAATATGGTGTGAATTTGGCCTCTATTCGCATGGTTTTAATGGCTGCAAAGGTATATGTTAAGAAGTAAAGGAGCAAATCATGGCAAGTAGCGTAAAAGTAGAGTTCACTGGTGCGGATTCTGTAAAGAAATATACAAGCGATGGCGTTGAGTTTAATTTGAACGACCCAGATTCTTGTGTGCAATCAATTCCTGTAGCAAAAGCAGAACAGCTTATGGCTGATTTCCCGCATTTGTTTAAATTGGTTGGTGGCGGTGGTGGTGATGCGATATCTGAAATGACAAAAGATGAGTTGAATGATTATGCGGCTCAGAATTTCCCAGATGTCGAATTATCAGCCAGGATGAAAAAATCTGAAATGGCAGATGCTATTAGAGCAGCTATGTAAATGGCAGTTGCCACTCACAACCTCAAGCTTGAGAAGGGTGTTTATTACGAAACGGTGTTTACATTTTTAGACGCCAATAGTAGTGCCATCAATCTCACAGGATTTACTTTCAAATCTGAAGTGCGAAGAAAGTCAACTGAAGAACTTGAAAGTTCATTCACATGTACAATTACCGAAGCAGTTAATGGTAAGATGAAAATGACTATGGCAGCAAGTGAAACAGAGGTTCTGCCAGACGAAGATGAATTGATGTATGATTTGCTGGCAAAGGACAGTGCAGATAATGTGCACCGATATATTAAGGGGAAAATTACAGTAACAGACACAATTACAGATCCGAGTTTTTAAATGGCAGATAATGTAAATATAACAGTTACAGAAGACAACAAAACTATACAAGTCCAAAATATAGCTAGTGCGACAGCAGTAACATTTGACAATTCAAGTTCAAATCTAGCAGCAAGTAATTTAAGGGACGCAATTAATGAATTAGACCATCGTGTAGCTGTGGGAACAAGCCCATCTACAAGCGGTGTTTATGCACAGGATGGAGATTTATTTTATGACACTGATGATGATGAATTGCAAGTTCGCAGAGACGGTGCATGGAAAGAAATAGTAATTGAAGCCACCACTGGTGATATAGACGGTGGTTTTTTCACATAAAGGAGCGATAAATGGCTAATACAATTCAAATCAAACGAGCTTCGAGCAATGCCTCTACTACTGAGCCAACTGGATTGGCACATGGTGAGTTTGCTTTATTACAGGCTGAAAAGAAATTGTTTATAGGAAGGCACAATGGTTCAACCGTTGAGAATTACCACATACCTTCTTTAGATAATCTATCTGCAGGTAATGGCATAACAAAAACAGCGGAAAGTGCAGCAGCAAATAACAATGATTACAGCCTTGCTGTTAATATTACTGACTCTAGTATTTATGCTGACAATACCAACAAGGGGATAGCAAGTTTTCACTCAGATAATTTCACTGTCACCTCAGGTGCTGTAACTATTAAAGATAATGGCATAGCACTGGGGGCAGAAACCACAGGAAATTTTGTTGATAATGTTACAGGTGGCACAGGCGTAACAGTAACAGGTTCAGCAGGTGAAGGTTGGGAACCTGCAATCGCAATCGGACAGGATGTTGCTACTGACCAGAGCCCAGCATTTGTCGGCTTAGATTTAAGCGGTAACATGACCATAGAAGGAGGCATAACAGGTGACCATTCTAGTAATAATTTAGTAATTGCCTCAACTAATGCAGATGTTTTAGTTGAAGGAACTACTTTCAGCGGAAATAATGTTACAGTAGCAGGCAGTGGTGTGACTACTTTGGGTGGTGCTCCTACCCAAGATTTGCATGCTGCCACAAAAGCATACGTTGATGCTGTAAAAACTGGTTTAGATATTAAAGATTCAGTGAGAGCCGCAACCACTGCGAACATCACAATTTCTACAGCACTAAATAATGCGGACGAAATAGACGGTGTAACACTAGCTACCAATGACCGTGTTTTAGTTAAGAATCAATCTACAGCATCCCAGAACGGTATTTATGTTGTAAAGGCATCCCCATCTAGAGCAACAGATTTTGATGCAGATGCTGAAGTTACCAGCGGTGCTTTTGTATTCGTAGAAGAAGGTACAACCAATGGCAGTGAAGGCTGGATGGTAACCACAACTGGCGACATAACAGTTGGATCTACAGCAATAGCTTTTGCCCAATTCAGTGCTGCTGGTGTTATAACTGCTGGAGCAGGTTTAACAAAAACAGGTCACTCAGTTGATGTCGTAGGAACTGCAGACAGGATCACTGTTAATGCTGATGATATAAATATTGCCACCACTTATGTTGGCCAAAACACAATAACCACCTTGGGAACTATCGCAACTGGCACTTGGGAAGGTACAAAAGTTGATGTTGCTAGAGGCGGTACAGATCTCGCT
>DJKX01000073.1 GCA_002436185.1 Fidelibacterota bacterium UBA6531 | reverse complement strand
ACACGGATGAAATATGATGGCATAGATTTGTATCAGCCCATTGATATATCTGAATATGAAGAAGGCAACTATGGAGATGTAGCGGGACAATTCCGGACACAAGAATGGGAACTTCCGCTGCTGTTTAGAATTGGTGTAGCCGTTAAACCAATTGTATCAAATTTTGCCACGCTGACCCTCGCCGCAGATGCCCTTCATCCAAACAACAATACTGAATCAGTAAATGCTGGTTTCGCTTTCAAGTTTAAGTTTCCAGGGAATGGTGCAGTTATTTTTCGCGGTGGCCAGAAAGCATTGTTTATGGATAAACCCCAATTTGGACTGACGGGTGGCTTGGGATTAGAGTGGAATTTCCTCAATAATAGAAAAATAGTCGTGGATTATGCGTATAAGACAATGGGTATTTTAGGAAATGTTCATGCCACGACCATTGGTTTGAATTTCTAATTTTATTAATAATCATTCTATATTGAATGATTTAGATTGAAATGGACTTAACATATTTTATTTATTCGATAAATAAAATGAATTTTCAATTCAATCTACTGCCAATTTTCATTGTTTTCATTTCGACTTCTACCCTATTATGCCAGACCCGAGGGGCTGAATACCGCACCCTAGACAGCTATGCTTACGGCCGTTTTGAGGCTAGTGTTAAACCTGCCCAAGGAGATGGTATAACATCATCATTTTTTACGTATGATGATCCGGCAGATCCCTGGGGCGAGATTGACTATGAATGGTTGGGCCTTTTTGACCACATAATTGATTTAAATACAATTACCACAGGTCAAGCCAGTCACATCCGCCAGCATTATGTATCTTTTAATCCCCACCTTGATTTTCACGAGTATGCTTTTGAATGGACTCCGGAATATGTAGCCTGGTTTATTGACGGTGAAGAAATTTTTCGCCAATCAGAATCCCATATAACTGAAATGGATTCAGCTCAAAAATTAATGATGAATTTTTGGCAGCCTGTTTACGCGGACTGGGTGGGAACATTTGATGATCGCATTTTACCCAGATTCAGCTACTATGACTGGATAAAATATTACGAGTATACTCCTGATGTAGGTGATTATGGAACGGACAACAATTTTACATTGGAGTGGGAAGATGACTTTTCCGAATTTGATCAAACACGCTGGGAAAAAAGTGATAATCATACATGGGGCGGAAACCAATCTATACTGATTGAAGAAAATGCAGTTTTTGTTGATGGTATGCTGGTCTTGTGTATGACTGATGACAATCACCTTGGATTCGTAGATGTAAATCCGCCTGCACTGTTATGGGCCCGGCAAATTGGATCTATGGTTATGGGCAGATTCAGTGAAGAAATAAACCCAGCCGGAGCCACTCCAGAACATTTTGGTGTCGCCGGAGTCGGCATTGATTCTGTCCGGCTTGCTCCCGATCAACGAACCGTTTTTATTTATATCGATAGTGATAGTATTGCGGAGGGCACAAACCTAGCGGCCTTACAAATTTCTGATGATAATCCGACACCCAATACATTAATGGCTCAAGCCGTGCAAATTCATTTACCCGTGCCAGTAATGTTTCCATTAAAGATCAACAACGGCGGAGCGGCTTATGCTGATTATCTAGCGGATCAGGAATGGGGTCCGGATGTTGAATACGGTTTTAAGGATGGAAATTTTGTAAGTGTATCAGATCCAATTGATAATACTACAGATGACTCATTATATCAAACCTGCCTGAACCGCACTGCAGCTTACAAAGTAAGGGTGCCAAATGGAATATATACCGTTACATTAAAACTATCGGAAAATTATTATTCTACTGTTGATTCAAGAACGTATGATCTAGTATTGGAAGACAGTCTGATTTTTGAAAATTTAGATGTTTTTTCGTTAGCGGGAATGCATTACGCCTATGATTTAACAATCAATAATGTAACTGTACATGATCAACAGCTTGATTTTTATTTTTCCAGCAGGATTTATGGTCTTGGTTATGTAACCGCTGGTCCATTTATTAATGGGATGGTTGTGGAACAAGATTCAATATTTTCCCTTACAACTCTGCAAGGTGATTATTATATGCCCGACAATGTTCGGATTAACTCCTGTTTCCCAAACCCTTTTAATCCATCGGTTACCATCAATTACGAAATTGTTTATCCCAGTGATATTACATTAAAGATATATGCAGTAAACGGAGCACAGGTCTTTGAAAATTCATTTGATCAACAAGCGATGGGACAACACGAATTTCGCTGGCAGCCAGAAAATCATATCCCAAGTGGCATATATATATTTTCGGTCGCTTCAAATCATAGTATAGTAAACAGAAAACTGGTTTACATTAAGTAACCAGCTGAAGAGAATGTTAGCATAAAGACAATTTTACATAAGAAAATAAATTATGTTACGTATGTATCGCCTTTTAAATTTGATTATTATTTTCGGATTATTCAGTTGTTCTGGTCGTGTACCTGAAAATAATTTAGATATTTTAGCAAAAGTCGGTGATAGGATCATTACTAAACAAGATTTTATCCGCCGGGCTGAATACTCTATTCGGCCTTTGTACTGTAGACAGGCCAACTACATTCATAAAAAAATCATACTGAATTCACTGATTGCTGAAAAGCTGTTAGCCCTGGAAGCCGAAAAAGCCAAAGTGGATTTATTAGATAATCCCCTTTTTCAATCTTTCGTTCTAGGCCGCAGTGAACAAGCTATGCGGCAACTGCATTACTATGATGAATTTTATAAACAGGTCGAACTGGATTCTGCAACTGTATTGAATGCTTATAAATTAGCAGGCAGGACAGTAGATATTACATTTATTAATTTGCCCGATCTGAACTCAGCCAATACCATTAAGAATCTGGTTATGGAAGGATTATCCCTGGATTCAGCATACACGATGATTTGGGGTCAACATACTCCGCCCAAAAGACAATTAAATTGGTTTGATAAGGAATCAGTGGATTTACATAAAGCTATTTTTAATCCTGATGTTACAAAAGGTTCTATCATAGGTCCATTAGTCCCAGATAATAAAACTTTTCTATTGCTTCAGGTAAATGGCTGGACTGACAGGCCTGCTATTACTGAATCAGAAAAATCTTTAAGAATTACTGATGTTCGTAAAAGATTACGTGAAAATGATGCAGAACAAAAGTACAAGGAATGGGTACAAAACATTATGACTGGAAAACAACTAGAGTTGAACCCAAATGTTTTTCCAGCTTACGCAGAAAAAGTGACGGATATTTACCTGCAGTCTGATTCAGTCAAACAAGCCCAATACGGCAAATTTTTGTGGGACGATCCAGAATTGGATTTCATTCGTGATAGTCTAACTAGTGCACCATTGGAATCATTTGTAGAAACAGATATTCTTTTTTATGTAGATAATGTTTCATGGACCATCCAGGAGTTTCATAAAGAGATCAGAAAACACCCGCTTGTTTTCAGGAAAAAGAAAATGAATCGCGGTGAGTTTCAGGAGCAGCTGAAGTTCGCCATTGCAGACTTGGTTCGGAATATTGAAATCACAAAAGATTGCTATGAAAATAAATATGAACAATCTTCTACCGTTAAACTTAATAGAGAATTGTGGTATGATTCCTCTATCGCTCGATATTACCGGAGCATTTTGTTTAAGGAAATGGGGGTTTTATATGATAATCCTGAAAATGTTGCAATAAGAATGAACCCGATTGTGGATTCTCTCCAGACAATATATTCTGACCAGATAGAGATTGACACAGATTTATTTGAATCAATTGAATTAACCAGTATTGATATGACTGTTATTCAGCATGGAGTACCGTTTCCCAAGGTTGTACCTCCTTTTCCGGTATTTACAAATGATAATAAATTAGATTATGGTCATAGAAAGGAATTTTAGATAATGATATCGAGATTTGTGCTTTTCGTCTTCATTTCCGCTATGCTTTTAGCCAAACCCTACCGCGGTGGGGAACTGCGGACGATCGAAAGTTTTCAATATGGAAGATTTGAAGTCCGCATGAAGTCAGCACCAGGCAGTGGAGTCATCAGCTCCTTTTTTACATTTCATGATTATTGGTCTGAAGGTCATACCAGTTCAGTTTATTGGAATGAGATCGATTTAGAATGGCTGGGGCGCTATGATGATAAGGTACACACAAATTTAATTATTCATGACCAGTGGGATTTACCGGATTTATCAGACTTAACGTTTAATCCCCATGAGGATTTCCATACCTACGCATTTGAATGGACATCAGAATACATTGCCTTTTTTGTTGATGACCAACTAATCAGGTGGGTGGACAATTTTTATATAGAATCAATGTATCGTGAACAAAAGATCATGATGAATATTTGGCAGTCAACCAGTGTAGAATGGGCAGGTTCGTTTTCTGCAAGTACACTGCCAACGTATGCTTTTTATGACTGGGTTAAATATTACCTTTGGGTTGATGGAACTGGAAATACCGGTACAAATAATGATTTCATTCTGTTGTGGGAAGATAATTTTGACAGCTGGGATACAAATCGTTGGGAAAAAGCAACTCACACATGGGACGGAAACAATGCTGATTTCATCCATAATAATGTAGTGTTTATGTCTGGATATATGATATTGTGCTTAACGGTACCAAGTGCCACTGGATACAACGGAGACCCACTATCGGTTAGTGACATAGAACTACCCCAAACGTTTCAGATGCATAATGCCTATCCCATTCCGTTTAATAGTGAAGTGGTGATCCCTATCTCCCTGGAACATTCACAGCCCTTTAAAATGGATATATATAATAGCAATGGTGAATATATTAAAACCGTGAAGAATGGAATGGCAAATGCCGGTAAAACTATGATAAAATGGAATGGATTGACAGATAATGGCCGCAATGCTCCCAGCGGTGTTTATTTTGTTCGCTGTACCTCTGCTGATCAAATAATTACTCAGAAAATTTTACTAATGAAATGAAAAATGTGATCAATAAAATTAATTTACTTTTTATTTCCACAGTAATGGTGAATGGTTGCAATGAAACGATTGTAAATAATAATGATAATACAAATCAAACACAGGTTAATGAATGGCAATTGATTTGGGCAGATGAATTTGACAATGATATATTGGATGAAGAAAAATGGAATATTATGCTATGGCGCCCTGGTCAGGTCAATAATGAATTACAGGCTTATACAGCAGAGGAAAATAACATTTTTATTGAAAATGGAAATTTGGAAATACAAGCATTGTATCAACCCGGATTTACTGGTACAGATAATTCAGGCAATGAATACACAGCCGATTATACTTCAGGACGATTAAATACTGCCGGGAAGTCAGAATGGACCTATGGCAGATTTGAGATCAGAGCCAAACTACCCGATGGTCGTGGTTCCTGGCCGGCCATATGGATGCTTGGAAGCTCTATCTCAACAATTGGTTGGCCCGCCTGTGGAGAAATTGATATCATGGAACATGTGGGGTACGATCAAGGGGTTATCCATGCTTCAATACATACCACGGATTACAATCACAACCTGGGTACCCAGAAAAGTGGAAGTATAACTATTCCAACCGTTACTGATTCTTTTCATGTCTACACCTTGGAGTGGTCTCCAACATATTTGTATTTTTTAGTCGATGATCTACCTTATCATTTTGTTTATAATGATGGGCAGGATGATCAAAATAAATGGCCTTTTGATAATGATGCCTTTATCATTTTGAATATTGCTGTTGGCGGTGATTGGGGTGGTGTACATGGTGTAAATAACAGCGCATTTCCTATGCGAATGTTGGTCGATTATGTGCGGGTATATGAAGCAACTGATCAACATCAGGATGTAGATGTAACCTTTCAAGTAAATATGAAGAATGAGTTGGTAAATGGTACTGGTTTGAGAATCTCTGGAGGATCGTTAGGTGCTGGACAACCCGGCGGTATAGCGATGGAAGATATAGATGGCGATGGTATCTGGTCGGTGACACTTTCGTTGCCAAAAGGATCTATCCATACCTATAAATACCGCAACGGGTATTTTCCTGATTCATGGAACTCCGGCTGGGAGATTGTACCGGATGAGTGTGGTGTGGTTGAGTTTAATAATCGACAATTTATTACTGCTGAAAGAGACACAATATTACCACCAGTATGTTTCAGTTCCTGTACAGACTGCGATTAATTCTACCTCTGATATTCTTATCAGGTTATATACATAGCTCAGGTTTTCTGCGTACCGATGGCAGAACAATAGCTGATGAATATGGGAATCCTGTTTTACTGCGCGGGTTTGGATTGGGTGGCTGGCTTGTTCAAGAGGGATATATGTGGAATATTCACGGATTTTTTGGTTCTCCCAGCAATATTGAAAGTAAAATTATAGATCTTGTCGGTACAGACAATTCGGATGCGTTCTATCAGGCATACTATGAAAATTATATTACAGAAACAGATGTTGCTTTTATTGCTGCAAATGGATTTAACGCATTGCGAGTACCTTTCCATTACAAGTTTTTTTCACCGGCACCAGGTGAATATGTGCAGGATGGGTTCAACCTCATAGATCAATTGCTGGAATGGTGTGCTGATTATGGTGTGTATCTCATTCTGGACATGCATTGTGCCCCTGGAGCACAGAATACGAATGATTTTTCTGACAGTGATGGGAATGTGGCCGGTTTATGGATTCAGCAATCTTACCGTGACTGGGCGACAGCAGTGTGGTGGTATATAGCTGATTATTATGCGGATGAAGAATGGATCGCCGGATATGATTTATTGAATGAACCGGTATTGTCTGGCGGGTTCACCTCTTCTCAGTTAAGGCAGTTTTATATTCAGATGACGAATACCATCCGTGATGTGGATACCAATCATATTATTTTTATAGAGGGAAATTGGTATGGAAATGATTTTACTAATTTAACCCCCCCCTTTGATGATAACATGGCTTATAGTTTTCATCATTACATAGGCCCCAGTCACCAAACGTCCTGGCTGAGTCAATATACATCTATGAGTCAAACGTATAACATTCCGTTATGGGTTGGTGAATTCGGTGAAAATTCAAATCATTGGGCATATAAGAAAGTTCAATTATTTGAAAATAATGATGTGAACTGGACCCTATGGAATTATAAACATAATGGCAGTGTGACAGCAGCTGTAAAAGTGGTTGTACCAAACAGCTTTAATTCTATCATTGAATACTGGAGTGGGAGTGGACCAATTCCATCTGCTTCACAAGCTGTTACAGGTTTAATGGACTTGGCTGAAGCATACAAATTTGATGAGTGCGTACCCAATAAAGGATTAATCGCCGGACTATCTGATCCAGAATTCAATAGTGTTTCTAAACCATTCACAGAGCACACTGTTCCAGGAGTGATTGAGGCCGTGGATTATGACATTGGTGCCAATGGGGTAGCCTATAATGATAATATCTATGAAGATGCGGATAAATTCGGTTCAAATTCTGAAGCGTGGAACAATGGTTGGGTATACAGGAATGATGGCGTAGATATTGAATATTCGAGTGACCCTTCTGGCAGCGGATATAACATTGGTTGGATTGACAATGGGGAATGGCTTAAATATACTATCCATGCTGAGTTCACTGATCACTACCAATTTTCATTTAAAGCATCATCACCTTATGATAATGGACAGATTGTTGTAATCGTTCAAGAACAGGCGGGTGCAGTTAATTTTCCAATCCCAAATACCGGCGGATACCAAAACTGGTATTGGACAGATACAGCCTCTGTATATCTGGAAGGTGGAGAGAATGTCATTAGATTGCAAATTATTAATGGAAATTTAAATTTAAAGTCTATCAAAATTGAAGGTACCAACTCCAATCCCATACCCGAAAATTATTTAGTCTGGAATTACCCGAATCCCTTTAACACACAAACTACATTCTATTTTTCAGAAAATATGGAGAGTGATGGACAGCTAACCATCTATGATAGTAATGGACAGTTAGTACAAAATATCTTGTTTGAACAAAATCAATCATCTATCAATTGGGATGGCAAGGATCGTTATGGTCTTGCTGCCGGATCAGGGATATACATTTATCAGGTTAAATTCGATCAACAAAATATTGCAGGTAAAATGGCCTTGATCAGGTAATGCCCATGGACAGTTTAAAATTATTCACATTCATTATGCTTGGTTCAATTATCTTTTCCTGCAAGGATGAAAATAACGACCAAGAGACCAATGAAATTATTTCCGATACCACAGTAGTAGATATACACGGTCTTTTGCAGGTAGAGAATAATAGCATTGTCAACAAAAATGGTGCTGCTGTTGCTCTAGCAGGAAACAGTTTTTTCTGGAGTAATGACAATTGGGGCGGGGAACGCTATTATACGCCAGAAGTGGTCGTCTGGCTGAAAGAAAACTGGAAGACAACCATCTATTGTACCTTTCACTTGAATTTTCGCTCTTGAACCATACTCTTTTTCCACATTGAATGGAACAGTCAAAAATGTCCACGCGCCGGAAATATCGTAAGTAATAAGTTTTGTTTTGAATTTCTTCATATCAACCCGTGATCAGCAAATGAATACATATCATTTCCTGCAATTATTAAATGGTCATGTATATAGATATCAATGGTTTTTACTGCGTCCTGTAATTTTTTGGTAATGGTTAAATCATCTTGACTTGGGTTTGGGTTTCCACTGGGATGATTATGAACAAGAACCAAAGCAGAGGCATCATTTTCCAACGCTCTCTTGATCACCTCACGGGGGTATACTGCAGATGTATTCAATGTGCCTTCAAAAAGTGTTTCCATTTTTAGAATCTGATTGCGACCATTAAGGTAAATCACCATAAATATTTCCTGACTTTTATCTCGAAGATTATGGCGCAAATAATCTAATACATCTTCAGATGATCGGATATAATCCATATCAATAATTCGATCTGCTAAATATTTTCGTGCTACCTCTTGAGACAATTTGAGACCAAAAATATTATTGTTCCCAATTCCCTTAATTGTTTTTAGTTCTTTTGGATCCGCTTCTAAAACAGCCTTTAGAGAACCAAACTTTTTCAGTGCATCTTTAGCCGGCTGTTTGCAATCGGAACGAGGAGTTCCTAAAGTAAGTAAAAGTTCGATTATTTCGTAATCATGAAAACCATTAAGTCCTTTTGTCAGAAATTTTTCACGGAGTCGTTGACGATGCCCGTCATTTTTCGAAGTGCTCATGGTTATGTGTTATTTTAATGAAATTAGCTTTTCTTTGAATTCCCGTAGTTCTCGTACATTGCTTGTTTCGATTTCACCGGAACTCCACTTCAACATGAAATCTTCTTCTGAATCAGATCCACCCTGCTTTTGATACAATGGGTAAATATCCGCTTCGTCCCTTGGTTTACCTTTATGAAGCGTTGCTGTTATTTGGTAAGCAATATCTTCTACAATGTCATCCACCACACGAGGCGGAAGTTGTTTTTCCAATATGCCTTGTTCAATCCGTGAAAAACGCATACCATGAACAACATAATCTTGATACGCTTCCCATGCAAATGGTGCTACTTTCTTAACAGACTCAGCCATGGCATCGGAAAAAACACGAATCTCATATTGGGCATGACTATCAGAGCGCAATCCGATGAAATGGAGCAAATTGTGCAGATCATTTTTCCAATACCATTCTGTATACAGATTCACCGGTAGAAGAGAACGAACCAGTTCACGAGCAACCCCGGCTTCATTTAATTCAGAATACATGGCAAAACTACGTTCAGAATTTTCCTTAAAATATTCCAATACTTTTTGTTTCAACTCTTCAGGAACTTCTCCCGAACGGCCTTGTTTATTCAAGGCGCTCTGAAACTGGATATGTTCCGGATCCGGATAATAGAATTCATCCCGTGCTTCAGAATAGCGTAAAGAATATTCATTAATATTGGCCGTACGGTGACGCACCCATTGCCGGGCAACAAAAATTGGCATTTTGCAATGGAACTTGAATTCCACCATTTCAAAAGGTGTCGTGTGGCGGTGGCGCATAAGATAGCGGATCAAGCCTCGATCTTGGGAAACTTTGCTGGTTCCCTGTCCATAACTCACTCGTGCGGATTGAACAATGGCGTCGTCTCCACCCATAGAATCCACAAGTCGGACAAATCCTTTATCTAAACATTTGATGGCATCTTCTGGTATTTTTGTCATTTTTAATTATTTCCTGTTAAAATTTTAAAAGTCTTATCTACAGCATTTGTTTCGCCGGCTACTAAACCGGGAGAAATTAAGGTGTTTTTCTGATTATATAGTCTTTGCTCACCATTTAGATCGATAAGTTTTCCGCCGGCCTCATTAATAATACAATTTCCTGCACAAATGTCCCATTCGTTTTTAGGACGAAGTGAAGCAAAAATGTCTGCTTTCCCTGCTGCCGTTAATCCCAATTTATATGCCACAGAACCGATAGCTTTCAGTTTACCAAATATACCATCATAAGGCTCCCAGAGTCCACGGCGCGTTTCTGAACGGCTGTTTAAAATGACCATTTCACTAACATTTTCCTTGGTGGCACACAAAATGGGGGCATCATTTAAAAATGCTCCCTCACTTTTTGCGGCTGTAAACATTTCTTTTGTCACTGGATTATAAAGAACACCAACAATCGGTTCGCCATTTTCAACCAGTGCAACACTTACCACAAAATGGGGAACACCTTCGATAAATTCTTTTGTTCCGTCCAATGGATCAACCACCCAAACACGTTTTTTTGAAAGACGATCTGGAGAATCTACTGTTTCTTCCGAGAGCCATCCATAATCTGGATGAGCTTCCATCAGTATTTCTTTCAATCTTGAATCGGCTGCATTGTCGGCAGTTGTAACTGGATTATGATACCCTTTATCTCGAATTTCATAATCGGCTTTATAGTAATTCATTATCAGAGTGCTGGCTTCTTTGGCAGCACTAATAGCTATATTTAAATCTGAATTCATGGCGTCGAAGTTAGTGTAAAAAATAAAGTGGGAAAATGTGTTATAAGACTAATTCTTTTTAAATATAATCAGTTTTTCTCTCCCTTTCCGTGGTTCTATGGATAATTCAGGGAATTCTTCTTTTTCTATTTTCCAGTCATGATTGAAAATAGATTTTACTTCATCAATAGTTGTTCCCCATGGAGGGCCCTCTTCTTTCAAAGATTTATCCAAAGGAAACCAAAGTCCAATAAGTTTTCCGCCGGTGACTAACATTCTTTTCACAACCATTTCATAATTCATTCGCCGAGAAGGATTTATTGCACAGAAACATGTTTGTTCAATTACATAATCGAAGGTGTTTTCCCATTCTTTAGAATAATCAAAAATATCACTTTCGAATGTTTTCACACTAACCTTTACTTCAAGAGCTAAACTCTTTACCGCATTAATCGCCGAGGGAGCAAAATCAATTGCGGTCACATCAAAACCTTTTTGAGCAAACATGATGGCGTCATACCCACGCCCACAGCCTATGATACACAATTTCCCTGGTGTTAAATCATCAGCAATTTTATCAAATATAGGTGTAGGTCCATCCAAATCCCATCCCGCATCTTCTTCTAAATAAATGTCTTCCCAAAATTGGGGATTATCTTCTTTATACGTCAATTTCACTCACTGAAAAATATCTGGATTCGGGATGAGAAAAGTACCATCCACTGACGGATGCAGCAGGATACATGGCACGACTTTCCGTTAAAGAAATTCCTGTATTTTCTTCCACATTCAATAGTTTCCAGATCTTATCTTTTTCGGCGTGATCCGGACAAGCAGGGTAACCCGGAGCAGGACGAATACCTTGATATTTTTCCTTTATTAATGATTCATTATTCAATTGTTCATCTGAATCATATCCCCAGAATTCTTTCCGTACTCTTTCATGCAACCGTTCCGCAAATGCTTCTGCCAATCGATCTGCCAGTACTTTGGCCATGATGGCATTGTAATCATCTTGTTGATCTTCAAATTCCTTTACCAAAGCTTCTATCCCATGTCCGGTGGTTACAGCAAATGTGCCGATAAAATCATCTTTCGGAGCAATAAAATCTGATAAGCAATAATTATTTTTGTTCGCACCTTTATCAACGGTTTGTCGAGGAAATTCGAAATTGAAACCATCTACGAATACAGATTCATTTTCTGCATAGGAAGAGTGAATTCCAATCACACCTTTTGCCATTAATAATTTTTCAGTCATAATTCTTTTTAACAAAGCTTGACCATCATCATAAAGTTTTTGCGCTTCAACTCCACATTTGTCATTCGATAATATATTTGGGTAAACGCCTTTTAATTCCCATGCATGGAAAAAAGGTGACCAGTCAATATAGTTCACCAACTCATCCAATGGATAATCATCAAAAACTTTTACACCTTGAAAATTCGGGGTTGGCACTTGATATTGATCCCAGTCAATTTGAAATTTTCTTGATCTTGCTGTTTCAATATTGAGCCGTTTCAGCTTTGACCCTTTTGCACGGGCTTCCCGAATCTTGGCAAAATCGGTGCGAATTTCTGCGACAAATGAATCTTTTTCTTCCCCATTCAATAGTTTGCTCACAACACCTACCGCACGAGATGCATCAATCACATGAACAGTAGGTCCGGAATAATTTTCTTCAATCTTCACAGCTGTATGTTTTCGGCTGGTTGTGGCACCGCCAATTATAAGGGGAATATCCAAGTTGAGACGTTCCATTTCGCTGGCCACATGAACCATTTCATCCAAACTGGGCGTAATTAATCCGGATAATCCTATAATATCTGCACCTTCTGCTTTGACTGTTGAAAGGATTTTATCCGACGGTACCATGACGCCGAGATCAATAATATCATAGCCATTGCATCCCAACACAACACCTACAATATTTTTGCCAATATCATGGACATCGCCTTTAACGGTTGCCATGACAATTTTGCCATTAGATTTGCCCGTGAGACCTAATTCATTTTTTTCTTTTTCAATAAATGGTAAAAGGTGTGCCACTGCTTTTTTCATTACACGCGCAGATTTCACGACTTGAGGCAAAAACATTTTCCCGGCACCAAACAAGTCTCCCACCAAATTCATCCCATCCATGAGCGGACCTTCGATCACATGTATCGGGTGGTCATATTTTTGCCGAGCTTCTTCTGTATCTTTCACCACAAAATCCGTAATTCCATCTACCAATGCATGACTCAATCGTTCTTCAACAGATATTTTCCGCCAGGATAAATCTTTTTTCTCTGACTTTTTAACACCGCGATATTCATCGGCAATTTCCACAAGACGCTCGGTCCCATCTTCCCGACGATTGAATAATACATCTTCCACCCGTTCTTTTAAATCCGGTGCAATATCATCATAAACAGTGAGCTGCCCTGCATTTACGATTCCCATATCCATCCCTGCTTGGATGGCGTGGTATAAAAATGAAGAATGCATGGCTTCCCGAACGCCGTTATTTCCCCGAAAGGAAAAAGAAAGATTGGACACACCTCCACTTATATGAACTCCGGGTAATGTTTCTTTAATGGTTTTAGCTGCATTAATAAAATCTTTGGCATATTCATTATGCTCTTCAATACCAGTAGCCACAGCAAAAATATTTGGATCAAAAATGATATCTTCGACAGCAAAACCAACTTTTTCCGTCAATATTTTATATGCTTCTGTACAAATTTCTACTTTTCGATTATAACTATCGGCTTGCCCCTCTTCATCAAACGCCATAACGATTACAGCAGCGCCGTATTTTTTAATAAGTTTTGCTTGGCGAATAAATTCAGCTTCTCCTTCTTTCATGGAAATTGAATTCACAATGCCCTTACCCTGTAAGTTTTTCAGACCGACTTCCAGCACAGACCATTTGGATGAATCCACCATGACGGGTACTTTGGCAATATCCGGTTCTGAAGCAATTAATCGTAAAAATGTTTCCATGGCTTGTTCAGACTCAAGCAATCCTTCATCCATATTCACATCAATAATTTGAGCACCATTTTCAATTTGCTGCCGAGCAACAGACAAAGCTTCTTCATAATTGTCTTCGGAAATCAGTCTTCGGAATTTGGCCGAACCGGTAACATTGGTTCTTTCGCCAATATTCACAAAATTACTCTCCGGGCGAATAGTAACCGGTTCAAGTCCGCTTAATTTTGTGAGCGTATCAATTTCAGGAATTTCTCTGGGCTTGATACCTTCAATTGCCTCCGTAATCGCTTTAATGTGTGCCGGCGTTGTCCCGCAGCATCCACCGACCAAATTCATCAATCCACTTTTAGCAAATTCTTTAATGATATCTGCCATGGATTCTGGGGATTCATCGTATTCACCAAATTCATTGGGTAACCCGGCATTGGGATAGACAAAAACTGGAATATCCGCAATCGTAGAAAGCTCATCCAACCAAGGGCGAATTTGTTCAGCACCTAAAGCACAGTTAAGCCCCACAGCTGATAAATTTGCATGGCGAATGGAATGCCAAAAAGCCTCAACCGTTTGCCCGGATAGGGTACGACCGCTTGCATCCGTAATTGTACCTGAAACTAAAATTGGAATATCAACGCCGTGCTCTTCCAATAGTGTCCTGACTGCAAAAAGTGCCGCTTTACAATTCAGGGTATCAAACACAGTTTCAACTAAAAATAAATCTACACCACCATCTAAAAGACCTTTTGCTTGATCAAAATATGCATTTTTCAGTTCGTCAAACGTAATATTTCGAAATCCCGGATCATTCACGTCTGGGCTCATTGAAGCAGTTCGATTCGTGGGTCCCAATGCACCAGCCACAAATCTGGGCTTATCTGCATATTCTTTTGCTACGGATTTGGCAATTTTGGATGCTTCGAGATTAATCTCATATGCCAAGTCTTCCATGGAATAATCTGCTTGAGAAATAGCGTTGGCGTTGAACGTATTGGTTTCTACAATGTCTGCCCCGGAATCAAAATAGGCTTTATGGATTTCACTTACTACATCGGGTCGACTCAAACACAATAAATCGTTATTCCCATTTACATCACAGGAATGGTCTTTGAATCGATCTCCTCGGAAATCTGCTTCTGATAATTGATAAGACTGCACCATAGTCCCCATGGCACCATCTAAAATCATTATGCGATTATTGAATATTTTTTTCACTTTTTTCATAATAAAAAACCCCGATGCTAAACCGGGGATAAATCCTTTTTAGCACCATTCTTTTATGTCGCGGCAATAGGGCCAAATCACGACAGGGCAATTTTACACAATAAATCTAACATTTTTCAACAAATCACATAGCAGACAATTATCTTGCTCAGACTCCCTAAAACAGGTAATTTTGCACCAGTTGGTTAGGAAGAAACGAAGGCTAACTAATAGTTTTTTTACAAGGATTTTTTTTGAAACAAAAAACAAGAATTTTACATATTTTTCCCTCCTTCAACCCTTCTAACCCTACATAACAGCTAGAAATCCTCCGTACGCGGAGTGATATTTGCTGTTTACATATTAATAGACGATAACGACGGTAATTTATAGGTACAGGTTATGAAAAAAGAAATTTATATAAATGAGAGCATGGGTGAAACTCGCATTGCTATTCTCGAAGATACTCAATTAGTTGAAGTATATGTAGAAAAGCAGGAAAAGCAGCGGATGGTCGGCAATATTTATAAAGGTAAGGTAGAAAATGTTTTACCGGGAATGCAGGCTGCTTTTGTGGATATTGGTTATGATGTGAACGCATTTTTACCTTTCTCTGAGATTGAAAACAGTGATTATCTAATGGATGTTGATGATGAAGACAGAAACGATTCATCACGTAGTAATCGTAAAAACCATGATAACATTTCGGTTGATTTAACAACAGGCCAGGACATTTATGTACAAGTGATTAAAGAACCTTTTGCAGGGAAAGGACCACGTGTAACAACTGAAGTGGCCATCCCCGGCCGTTTGTTGGTGTTAGTCCCAGATGCAAATTATATTGGTATTTCCAAAAAGGTATGGGATAAATATGAGCGTCGTCGTTTGAAAAAAATCATCAGTTCAATAAAACACAAAGGATTTGGTGTAATTGTACGTACGGTAGCAGAAGGTAAAAGTGAGGAATTCCTTAAAAATGACTATGAACAGCTGAAATCATCTTGGGATCGTTTACAAGGAAAAGCAGAAAAAACACAAGCACCAACAATCGTTTATGAAGATCTTGAAACCGCCTCTTCTGTTATTCGTGATTTACTAACATCCGATGTTGAAAAAATTGTTATTGATTCCAAAAAATTATTTCGAAAAACATCCCGTTATTTAGAAGACGTTACTTCTAATATGGCAAATCGACTTGATCTTTACCGTTTAAAAACACCCTTATTTGAAGGTATGGGTATTGAAGATGAATTGGCAAAACTAATGCGCCCTAAAGCCTGGCTGAAAAGTGGTGCTTACCTTATTATTGAAAAAACGGAAGCTATGGTGGTTGTAGATGTTAACAGCGGACGTTTTATTGGAAAAAAGCAACATGAAGAAAATTCCTTAAAAATAAACCTTGAAGCAGCAAGAGAAGTTGCACGTCAACTTCGCCTTCGTGATCTTTCTGGTTTGATTGTTATCGATTTTATTGATATGCGCGCAGATGCCAATCGTCGAAAAGTTTATTACGAATTAAGAAAAGAATTGAAAAAAGATCGCGCCAAGGTAGCTGTTTCTCCCATTAGTGAATTTGGATTGTTAGAAATGACCCGTCAGAGAATCAGGTTAAGTTTAATTGATTCAATGAGCGAAAATTGTCCAACATGTCATGGGTCCGGACATATAATTTCTAAAGAAACATTAATTACCCGCATTGATCACTGGCTCCGACGCTACAAAAGCAAACATAGAGATTTACGTATAAAATTGCTTTTACACCCTGAAAATGCAGAGTTTATTAGAAAAAATAAAAAGAAGGTGTTACGTGGGCTCATGTGGCAAAATTTTGTTCATATATCTATCGTGGGTGAAATAGATGTTAATCGTGATGAATTTCGTTTTTTACGTGTAAAGGATAACCAAGATATTACTGACCATGTAGGTCTTGATAATAATAATAATTCCACCTAAATTTGCCGGCTTTTGGAGAGACAATAATGAATGCTACAGTAGAAATATCCGGAAAACAATTTACCGTCAGTGTCGGAGATCGTGTAAAGGTCGCCCACCAGCAATCAGAAATAGGTGATAAACTGACTTATGACAAGGTACTTTTTGCCACTGATGGCGAAAAGCATCTTATTGGTACACCCACATTAAAAGGCGCATCTGTTGAAACCAGTGTCCTCGAACAAGGTCGCGATCGTAAAATACTTATTTATAAGAAAAAACGCCGTAAGGGATATCAGCGGAAAAATGGACATCGCCAAGATTATACATTACTACAAATTGATAATATCAAATTATCAGCAGCTAAAAAAACTGCTAAAAAGAAACAGGCAGAAGAGACTGCCAAGGAAGATTAATTATGGCACATAAAAAAGGTGTAGGCAGCTCCAGAAATGGACGCGATTCAAACGCTAAACGATTAGGTGTGAAAGTTTCTGATGGGCAATCGATTCTTGCCGGTGGTATCATTTTGAAACAACGTGGTACAAAAATTCATCCAGGCATCAATGTAAAACGCAGTGGAGATGATTCCTTGTTTGCTACTGCTGATGGTATTGTCAAATTTGCTAATAAAGGTCGAAACCGAAAAATAGTTAGTGTTGATGCTGTAAGCTAAAAATTAACTAATACACTATTTAAAAAACCCTCGCATATGAGGGTTTTTTACTTAAGATATATTTATCGTAATTTTTCTCTATACAAAAACTCATAAAAGGAACAACTCATGTCCAGACCAAAAATTTCATTAATAGGTGGTGGCCAGATTGGCGGCAACCTTGCCTTGTTAGCAGCACAAAAAGAATTGGGTGATGTTGTTATTTTTGATATACCCAAAGCTGAAGGTATGGTTAAAGGGAAAGCTCTAGACCTCATGCAGCTGCGGCCACATGATGGTTATGATGCGGATATCACCGGCACTTCCGATTGGAATGACGTTAAAGATTCAGATGTGTTTATTATTACCGCCGGAATTCCCAGGAAACCCGGCATGGATCGTGAAGACCTGCTGGGAATAAACCTGAGTATCATGAAAGATGTCGCTTCTAATATCAAAGAACAGGCACCAAATTCATTTGTGATCGTTATTTCCAATCCTTTAGATGCAATGGTGTATGCATTTTATAAAGTATCCGGATTTTCAAAAAATAAAGTTGTAGGTATGGCCGGTGCACTGGACTCCGGGCGATTCAGAGCATTTATTGCAATGGAAACAGGATTATCCGTACAGGACGTCACGTGCATGGTTCTTGGAGGACATGGAGATACAATGGTGCCTATTACACGATTAGCAACAGTGGGAGGCGTACCGGTTACTAGTTTGATTTCTGCTGAACGATTGGCGGAGATTGAAAAGAGAACACGTTTTGCCGGAGGTGAGATTGTTAAATTATTTGGCAATGGATCTGCGTTTTATGCCCCGGCACAATCGGCAATTGAAATGGCAGAATCATATTTACGAGATAAAAAACGTGTTATTCCCTGTGCATCCTTATGTGAAGGTGAATTCGGCATCGATGGTTATTTTATCGGTGTTCCTACTGTGATTGGTTCTGATGGTGTTGAAAAAATTCTTGAGTTTGAATTAACGGATCATGAAAAAACTGAATTAAACAATACGTTGGAGGTTGTCAAAAAGACGGTAAAAGAAACTGGTTTATAATAATGAGTCTAGTCTTTAAAATTTTCTCTATACTTTGTATTTACGGCTCAATCTCTGCTCAAGAAATATCTGTAACAACAGTTATTGAAGTAGAAGATTCTACAAAATCCAAGAAAACATACTTTTCAGATTACCATGTGGATTCAAGCACGGTAAACAATAATGAAATAATAATCATTGGTGGCAATTTGAATGTTGATGGTACAATCAATGGGAAAATTACTATAATAGGTGGTGATGTTTATTTGGGCCCTACAGCACTTATTAATGGAGAAATTATTGCAATTGGTGGAACTGTAACCCAAGACAAGTCAGCAATAGTAAAGGGCAAAATCAATCAAACAAATCTTAAAGAAGGTATTTTATACAAAGAAATAGAAGATCAAGAATTTGAAAATGATTCTCTTAATAGAAACGACTTATCATATAACAACTTGATTCATGCCAATAAGGACCTATTTGTCCACAATCGCAATGAAGGTCTTGTTTTCACACCCATAACAACATACTGGGATAGAAATGGAAAATCATCTTTCGCATTGAGTTTTGAATTAGGGTATCGTTTTGGCTCAAGTGAGAGTATTGGACAATTAACATTTGATAAATCTTTATTTTCCAAAAATGTGGGAATCTTTGCTTCAATTTTCAAAAAAAGTCGTTCAGATGATAAAAACCGTTTACCAATGAGTGAAAACAGCTGGGCTTCTTTTTTAGCTCGACAAGATTTTTATGACCGCTGGGATGAAGAAGGATGGTCATTTGGTGCAGTAACAAATTTTGATCGATTAAAATTCAAAATTGAAATGAACTATGTTGATGTTGATTCAATTGAGGTTATAAATAACATATGGAGTTTATTTGAACGTAAACGTAAAATACGTCATAACCCTTTCCTAATCAATTCGAAAACCATTGATTACCTGCATATTACCTTGAACTTTAAAACCAAAAACTATGCACCTTTATCATCCGGTTTAGCAATTAACATTGATGGTGAACTGAACAAAACAAATGAATCTCATCGAATTATCAGTTTAGTAAAACTGAATCGGGAAATAACTAAGGGAATCGTTTTACGAACTCAAATTATTAATGGAATATCCAATGGCAATCTGGAAGATTTTCGCAAATTTGGATTGGGCGGTCTTGGGTCCGTGAGTGCCTTCCCTTATAAATACCAGCTAGGGGACCAAATGATGCAAATGAATGGAGAACTCATTTTCACTGAAAATTTTACGGATGAGTGGTTTTTCTTAAAGCTTTTTGTAGATGGTGGTTATGCCTGGACGAGTTCATCATTTAATTTTAACCAGCAAGATTTTATGGACTATGGTATTTCATCTGTTGGGATTGGCATTGGCAGCAACGATTTTAATGATCTTAATTGGTCAGTAAATATCGCCAAACCATTAAATGATCGGGAGTATTATGAAACAACTATTCGATTCAATCATAATTTCTGAATTAAATATCTAGAAAAATCTCTCCTTTCCTTATTTCTATAGGAAATGATTTCAGTTTGATCGTTTCATTTTCCATAGCACATTCTTTTTTTATATCAAATTCCCATAAATGAAATTTACATTGCACAGTTTTGCTCGTTATATGTCCATCTCCCAAGGAAGCTCCCCGGTGAGGGCAGCGATTATCCCAAGCAAAAATCGTACCTCTCACATTGAATACAGCAACGGGTGTATCATGAACCATAATCACTTTAGCTGATTTTTCAGGGAGGTCGTCTATATGGCATACTTTAATCATTATAATAGTGTTTTAGTATAAATGTGTTTTATACGAACACCTGAACACCAAAACACACTTAAACCATACTTAACACTTCAACTACTAGCTTCGAGATACCTTCAGCTGTTTCTTTGATACATTTCGCTTCCATATAGGCAGGAGTTGAAACGACTTTCTTTTCCAAATCAACAACAATATCCTCCACGGGACAGCTTACGTGTTTTGCACCCATAGTATTGATGTCTTTCGCTGTTTGCTCATCAAAACCAATGGTCATTTCTGTTTCGTCACCAAGAATTTTTGCTATCATTGCCGGTGCAATGCAAATAACACCGATGGGCTTTTTATCTTCATGGACTTCTTTTGTAAGACGCATGACGTCGGGATTAACTGAACATTCAGCTCCGGCCATGGCATAATCACTTAAATTTTTTGCAACTCCAAATCCGCCGGGAAAAATCAACGCATCCACGTCACTGGAAGACACTTCTGCCATATCCTTTATGTCTCCCCGGGCGATACGTGCCGATTCCATAAGGACGTTTCGATATTCATCCATTTCCGTTCCCGTATAATGGTTCACCACATGCATTTGATCAATGTTGGGCGCCATAAGTACCATTTCAGCACCGGCTTTGTCTAACTCCAGCATGGTAATAACCGCTTCATGGATTTCTGATCCGTCGTTAACTCCACAACCTGATAAAACAACTCCGACTCTTGACATATTAACTCCTATGAATTCATTTTAATATTTCTGGATAATCCTGAAAATTTTGTTCTTTTAACAGCTGATTCTTTGAACAATTTACGAAATTCTGCTTCTTCCATCGACTGCCAATCTTTGTCAGTCCATTCGATTATTTCTTTACGAGGTTGAAAAGAATCATTTTTTGAAATGTGTGAAAATTTCTGATTCCAGGGGCAAACTTCCTGGCAAATATCACAACCGTAAATCCAACCATGCAAATCTGATTGATCTGAAGGCAAATCACCTCTGTGTTCAATTGATAAATAAGAAATGCACTTTTCTCCGTAAATCTCATATTCTCCTAAAGCTTGAGTGGGGCACGCATCAATACACGCCGTACAGGAACCGCATAGATCTTCGGCAAAAGGTTCATTATAATCGAGTTCAATATCTAATATCAATTCTCCTAGAAAAAGCCAGCTACCGTAATTACGGGAAATAAGATTCGTATGTTTTCCCTGCCATCCTAACCCAGCTTTTTGCGCCCACACTTTGTCCATAACCGGCGATGTGTCCACACACACAACTCCCTTTACGTTGGAGACTTCTTCTTTTAGCCAACCTAATAATTTGAAAAGACCCGATTTCAGAACATCATGATAATCATCACCCCAAGCATAATTACTTAATTTATACTCTGATTGTAGATCATTTTGATCATGCCCGGAATAATAATTCATTCCTACAGAAATAACTGATTTTGCTCCAGGAAAATATTCGAAAATATCTCCCCGTTCATTTTGCCGCTTCACTATCCATTCCATGCTGCCATGCTGCCCTTTTTGAATCCATGTATCTAAATTCGCTTTTTCTACGGGAGTAGAAACAGCTTGAGCAATACCGATTTTTTGAAAACCTAATTCAAGAGCTTTGGATTTAATATTAAAAGATAAATTGGAAAACATGAACGTAATTTACAAAGACAGTTGGTAGTTCAGACATACCTGTCTGCACTTGAACAGGTAGGAATGCCTGTTCTATTTGGCTTTCATTTTAACAACCGTTCCGCCCACAGTAAACCAATAATTGTTTTAACATCAGTAATCTTACCATCCCACACCATTTTAATTGCATCATCAAGATGAGTTGGCATTAGTACAAGGAATTCATCATGATCTGTATTTTCCACTGTTTTAACTAAATCTTCAGCGAGGTATATCCACATTTTTTCACTGGCGAATCCAATGGCAGGATGAATATTACAAACAAACGTTAGTTTACCTGCCGAATAGCCTATTTCTTCTTCCAATTCTCTTTTGGCACACGCTTCAGGTTTTTCTCCGGGATCCAACTTGCCGGCCGGCAGTTCGATCATTTCAGATTGAACGGGATAGCGGTATTGTTTGATTAAGGCAATATTTCCATCGGGTAATACTGGGATCATACAAGCAGCACCGGGATGCTTGATGTATTCCCTAGCTGATGTCTTTCCATTTGGTAATGTGATCTCATCGCGCCTTACATCAAGCAAAGTACCTTTATAGATCTGTTCTGTGGAAAGCTGTGTTTCTTTCAGCTTGGACATGATGTCCTCAGGAATGAGTTAAAAATACTCGATATATATTATCTTCAATTCCCTGTTGAAATAATCAACTTTATCTTCATTAAATAGTAGATTGTTGAAATCCATTTCAATGTGTAATCTTTCTACAAATGTCCAGCGAACAGCTGCGTTTAAATAACCGCCATTATTTAGCGCAATATCTTCTGCCTCATTATCATTCTCATTCAAAGCAGCATTGTATTCAACAAGTAAGGAAAGTTCAGGATTGAATTCCAGGTCAATTCCCATAAATAGGTTTTGATCTTCATCGTGATCTTTAATTTCGAGAAAATTTTGATTTACACCTGCATGCAGCCCCATATTTCCCAAAGGCGTTGTCCAGTTCTTGCTGGCAGAAGCATAAATACCATATGCCTTGGTTTCATACCTTTCGAATATTTCATCGTAAGCACCAAACCCCTGGCTGTTTAATCCGATGGCGATTCCCGGCATTGTCATTGTTTCATCAATTAATTGATATTTCAAATTCACTTCCGGGTGAGGATACCATTTTAAACTATCATCGCCGATAAGATTACTGGCACCAAAAGACATGCCAAACTGAAACCGATCTGTAATGCCTACTTTTAGCCCGGAACTAAAACCGCCATTTTTCTGGATGCGCATATCCATGGCAAAACTTCCGCGGACTAGAGTCCCGGCTGTGGGAATTGTTACGAGATTAGTGGGAGGAGGATAGGCACTTTGGCCCAGTATTAAACTGGAAAAGATGAATAAAAAGAAACCCTTTTGTATATGCTGCATATATAAAATTTACTCTAAACTATTACGGAGTTGCAACGTATGGGTAAATCAATTCCCCATACGTATTGGTAACCGATGATACTCGATCAAGTGAGATACTCAATACATCTTTGCTTTGCGGTAAACTGAATCGAATTCTATCATTATTGATCGCTACAAAAATAATATCCATAATTTCATTATTTGTTAATATTAAACGATCCCACTCCATTTTGGGAATCATGGCAGGCATAGATGTTATCACTCGTTTAGAGATCAATTCTTTTATTATTATATCAACTTCATCTAATTCATTTCCCGTTCTGGG
>DJKX01000063.1 GCA_002436185.1 Fidelibacterota bacterium UBA6531 | reverse complement strand
CATCAAATTTGCTCTCAATAGATTGCACCAATTTGTGTAAATCTCCTTCAGATGTTACATCTAAATACAGCATAACATCCGCCAAACCGGTCTTGTCTTTCGGCGGCCCCAAGTAGCGTTTGTATTTTTTTGAAAACGAAATAATCCGTTTTTCCAGCAATTTCCCACGATTGTCTGTTGACGTCAGCATAAGTTCTTTAGGCGCATTACTGTAATTGTATGAATTCGTATAAATAAGCTTATCTGCATTATCATAATACTCTGCTTTTTGCAAATATTCTTTTTTGTTATAAAACAGCTTGTGCTTGCCCACTTTTGTGGAATCATCCCGGAAATATTCCGATACTATAATTTCTTTAATGGAGCTCTTTTCTCCACCATCCATGTACTGCAGTGTATAATAATAATACACCTGCCCCAGCTCATCTGTTATTGTTACCGTATGTGGCCGATTATCTTCACGTTCCTGCATTTCTGCTGACCAGCCTCGGCGCATTTCACTCAATTCATCCGCGTATAAAAATTCATCAAAAAGCGTCAACGGTTCTCTAACATGAAACTCAACGCTATATTTTGATTGTGTTCCGGCCCTATTCCATTTCAATATATATGACCATAATCTGCGCTTATTTCTATCAATAAATGTTACAGTTTTTATGCGGCCCTTATTGTTGAAAGTGGCTTCATAATAGTTTTTCCCATCCAGCTGATCCCGGGTTAAACCATCGGCCAGATTACGTATTTCTATATCCCAGTATCCGTAATATAATTTGAGGCCGGATAATTTTTCCCGGCCCTTTTTCCTCCCGGGTATGTATTCCACATTCAGCAGTTTTCCTTGTTCGGAATATGTTGATTTAAAATGGGCTTTTCCTTTTACATCTTTTTCCGATACTTTACTGTTTAATATTTCAGAGCGTTGAATATCTGTTGGGAAATATTTTACAAGTGTATCCTGTGCCTGTCCGATCAAGATTGTACTGAATAAAAATAATATGCCATATTTAAACATAAGCCCACACCCATATTGAAATGAGCACAATGATCATACTGAATCCAAAATAGTTTCCTGTTCGTACACTATTATAATAGCCGTCTATGTCTTGGCCAAGCTTGCTGTAGGCCATGGAAACAAAAACCGTTTCACTCACTTCCACCAATACATCCTGGGTACCCATTCGTAAAATATCACGGGACACTTTGCGCGTATCCAGATCTCCGTCTTCGATATTGGGAAAAAAGCTGACCGTATGCCAGCCCGGCAGCACATCTACATCCTGATCCAAGGGAGTATAGCCCATAAGCTGCCCATCAACATATATGGGGATTTCAGGTGTGTCGCACACAATGCTGATGGCAGTGCGGTCTTGGGCAAAAATTATGTTCAAACAGATTAAAATTGTAAATATAGCAATAAATTGCCGCACAGTGTTTATTGATCAGTTTCGGTTTTTTGTTTTAGCTGCTGCTGTAGCCGGCCTACTACCAAAATCAAATCGCTGCTGTCTTTTCCGGCAGCTTCCAGCTCCCGAATTTCCAAGCGCGTTTGTTGAATTTTTTCACGTATGGGATGCGTCTTTAAGGTATGGATACATTCTTGAACAACTGTTAAAGGGTCATCAACTTTATTTTCATTCATTAAAATTCCAGCGACAGTTTCACGTTCACCCTTATTCTTGAATTCTTCTAATACTTCAGCTGTCGTTCCGGAACTATGTTTCAAAAGCAATTGGACAGTTTTATTCAAAAGAGGTTCAGTTATAAGATTAATATTTTTCTCAACTATCTTTTTTACATCATGAAATGCTGTCAACATGGCGCTGATAATCTCAATCTGTGCTTTTTGTGAAACAGTTGTAAATAATGTTGGTTCTGCAGGTTTAGACTTTTTTATTTGTGGTGGTTTGCGCTTTCGGTTGACAGCATTCCGAAATTGTTTGATCATTTCCTGTTCATTTATTTTCAATTTATTTGCCAGCGTTTGCAGCAAATCGTCGCGAATAATACCATCATTAACACCTGCAATTTCTTCCAATATTTCCTTTACCAAATTTGAACGTTCCACAGCCGGGAGATCCAATGCACCGGTCTTTTCTAAATGATAAGTTAACAGCGGAACAGCTTTTTCAATACCGGTTCGAATAGTATCGCCGCCCTCTTTTCGTACCCAATCATCAGGATCCAGTCCTTCCGGCACTCGTACAACCAGCGCTGCAATACCATTTTGCAGCATGGCATATCCCGCACGCAGCGATGCCTTTTGCCCTGCCTCGTCACCATCATAAGCCAAATATACTTTTTGGGTGATTTTGCCAATTTGTACTGCATGCTTTGTCGTAAATGCCGTACCGGAAACGGCTAATACATTTTCGATTCCCGCCTGAATCAATTGGAGAAAATCCATATATCCTTCCACCATAACAGCCGATCCGGCACTACGCACAGCGGGAGCTGTTTTATGATAACCGTAAAAAACTTCACTCTTGCGATAGAGGGGTGTTTCCGGAGAATTCATGTATTTAGCAGGATCGTCGCTATCAAACACCCGTCCACCAAACGCAATTACTTTGCCGGTGCGGTTCATGATGGGGAACATAATCCTGGAGCGGAACCGATCTACGACTCCTTGTTTCCCTTTTCCGAACAATCCTGACTTATTTACACTTTCCCGTGAATAGCCCTGCCCTTTCACTTTTTCTGTGAGAAATTCCCAGGCATCCGGTGCAAAACCAACGCGATATTCTTTCAGCGTTTCTTCAGTTAAACCACG
>DJKX01000012.1 GCA_002436185.1 Fidelibacterota bacterium UBA6531 | reverse complement strand
CGTTTGTGCGATTGGCGAGAAAACAGATCAGTAATAGGAGTTCCGTCCCAATCCAGTGCAAAATCACTGCCAAATTGATTTTCGTCTACAATATCACCTGTGGTCAGTGTCGTGAACTGCTGGCGGTAGCCCACTAAATTGAAATCACCCACATGGATAAAAGGAGTATTTTCTGCCACTGTAAAAGGTCCATTGCTGTTTTCACGCCAATCCTTCCAAACTGAAACAAATTCATCAGCATCATATTGACGGCTTCCATCATTGTCGCAGCAGGCTAAATGCGAATTGAAAATTAGTAAATTATAACCTAGATAATCTTCAGTATTCAAGAGGGCAGCCATGGTTCGTTCAGAAGCAGTGATAAAGTCTTCTGCAATGACCGGATATTTGGAAATAATGATATTATCCCTGAATTGACTGCTGACATACCATTGGTCATTCGGAAACCAGGAATTGAATAAACTTTGGAGCTGGTTTGTGTTTTCATACATTTCCTGCAAACAAACGATATCTGGATCCAAGGCCTGGTAGATTCTCTGGAAATAGCCCTGGTAATAGGAATCCATCATACTGGAAGTCCACACATTATGCGTAACCAGGCGAATATCAGTTGAATCATTTTTTGCAAATGATATGGGCGCAGGCGGCACAATGTAATCTTCACCTATTGAAAAACTAATGCCCCCATTTTCATCAGGTATTTTATCAGCATTTTGTCCCGAATCTGTCAGTATGACTTTCCCTTCAACTAAAACTTGATTACCATCCATAGTGAGCACACTGCTGTTCCTGGAGATACAAATTTCAAATTCATCATTGGTAATGGTAGGCGCCATGCGCAGTGTTAAATCATTTTGGTATATTTCAATGATGCCATCCATAATATAAAAGGATCCTGATCGATCACCAAATATCCAGTCTAATTCAGCGCCTATACCATTTATGTAATAACCAGTTGTCGTATCATTATCTGCATCGATGTACAAGTGAAATTCATTCCAATCCTGCATTAAATATTCACCATCATGGACATTGAAATAAATGAATAGAAAATCATTGTCATACGTAATCTTGATATTTGCGAAATCTGCATTATCACCATCGCCTTGAACATCAGAATAGTTGATGTCAACTTCCGCCCAATCATCAAACAATCCATCGATGGAAATGGGGTGACCGGAATAAAGTAAAGATGAAATAATGACCGCAAAAATTGCGGTTTTACATATCATTTTAAAGGGATGTCATCTTTAATTGACCAATTTTTCAAGTCTTCAGATACGTAAGCGTGACCACTTTCTGTAATGGCAATATAGAAGTGTTTCTGTCCTTCACCGCCGGATAAAAATGAGAGCGAAACAAAATCATCGTGTTCAGCAACACGAACAAGCAGTTCAAAGCTATCACCCAATGTTACTTCGTTTTTATTTTTAAGTTGATAAATTCTTCCGTAATTCGTCATTACTGCAAAGCCCATGATTGGCGGTGCGATACCGAATGAAAAATGGACCGAAGCAGAAATAACTTCATTCTTGTCTTCAGTCAGTTCACTATCTAGTGCATCTTCCAATTTTTTAATTAAAGCGGGATCAACTTTACCAGGCTTACCCGGAGTACCTGCCTGTCCAGGGGGTCCTTGCTCACCTGGAGGCCCTGTTGGACCAGGATCACCTTGCGGCCCGGGAAGTCCTTGGGCGCCGGGAGTGGCGCACCCCATCCAAAGTACTGCAGATATTAATAGGAAATGTTTCATTAACCCGGGAAAAGAAACGGCATTGCCCTACCCCAGGCCATGGACATGATAATTAATAATTCAGACATAATAGCTACTGCAAAAAAAAGTATAGCCTGCTTCAAATTTTTATTTTTGTTATTATTGATTTTTCCCAAGGCAAATACTTGAGTCGCAAACATATTGTATGTTTTTGTTTCGTCTTCTGCAATTTCAGCTAAATAATTGGCATAATCATCAGCAGTGGAAAATTGACTGATCCCGCCAAAGAATGTTGCGTTTATTTCAGGGTTTTCCTCTTTTACTTTGTCCGTACGAACTCTCGGTACAATTACAAGCACCAGATATACGATTGCCAAAAATGCTGCGACAAAATAAACAATGACCAGGATAAACCTCATCCAGTCCATTTGAATCTTTAAAAAGTGAATGATAAAAAAGACCATAAAAACACCTAAAATGGAAAGTAATGTAAATGCTTTTTGGTCCGTGCGCATCAGGATTTGCTGTTCACTGCTCAAAACCTGGAATAGTGCTTTAAAATTATTGTTGTTCATTCTGTAGTCCTTCTTTCAACATTGTGAAGTTATAAATTTACATAATTCAATTTTTTAATTACTACCGCTAAATGCAGTGCCAGGCAACAGTTCTTTATTTTCTTTTTTAATGATCAAATATTCCCAATCCTTTACTTCAACTGTTGCATAAACAGGTATGTCAATACTTTTGGTTTCAGTTCCGGGATAGATTCGCTCTTCTGATTTATTGACGAGTAAATTCATAGGCATATCAAATCCAGCTATGGCTCCCGACCAGCGATAATAAAATTTTCCGTTTTGCTGTGCATATTCTAACGTGGGTACTATGCGGTTGAAAAAATATTGATCAAAGAATTTGGTGAAATCTATTCCTGTTTTATCAGAAAAATAATCTCGGACATCTTCTGTGCAGACGATACCTTTGGCATTATCCACAGCAAACCCTTTCAGCGTGGAAAAGAATAATTCATCATTATCGATCACGCTGCGCATTGTATGGATAATCCAAGCACCTTTATTATAGGCATCCCCAAAACCCCAGTAATTTTGATTCCGCGGACCCACAATGGCCTTTCGATTACCTATGCCCCGGCGTTTTTGGATCAGAAAATCGAGGCTTATATCGTACCCCAGCAAATATTCCACATAAAGAGCTTCTGTATACGTGCCAAAGCTCTCGTGGATCCAAACGTCTGCCGGATCACAGGCGGTGATGCTGTTGCCCCACCATTCATGGGCGGTTTCGTGGAGGATGATATAATCAATAAAGCCGTAAATAGAACGGGATTTGGACTTATCATAAATCCGAAAATCATTGCCATAGGTCACCGCTGATTGGTGCTCCATACCCAGATAGGGTGCCTGGACGAGTTTGTAGCCATCTTCCCACCATTGGTAGGGTCCAAAGTAATGTTCAAGAGCGCGGATTACAGTTCGAGCTTCCTTGAAATGTTCCCGGGCAACAGCTTCATTATAATCTAACACGTAATAAGTGGCGTCATGGACGAGACCCAAAGAATGGATCGTATCCTGGATCACTGAATAATGTCCGATGTTCACAGATATATTGTAATTATTTATGGGGTTATTCACGAACCAGCGGTATTCTGTTTTACCATTTCCAACATCTTTCGTTTCCTTAAGCTGGCCGCTGGAGACACACATTAAGCCAGAGGGCACCGTAATGTTGACAGCCATGCTGTTGGGTTCATCGGAAATATGGTCTTTGCATGGCCACCAATGACTCGCGCCAAGCCCTTCGCTGGTAACAGCAACAAACGGCCGGCCGGCTTTATCCGTTTCCCACACAAACCCGTCATCCCAGGGTGGGCGCGGAGCCACACGGGGAGTGCCATTATAATGGACAGTAAACGAAAATTCAGTTCCCGCTGAAATGGCTGGAAATTCTACAAAAACAGCATCTTCTTTACGGGTGTATAACAATGATTGATCGTTATAGCTAATGCTTTCAATGTTCATACTTTTGCTCAAATCAACCTGCAGTTTTGTAAAATTATTCACCGCCAGGGCTGTTATGGTATTATATCCGGCAATGGTTTTCTGATCCATATCAATTTCTAAATTCAGATCATAATGACTCACATTATAACACTTACGTTCTGCCGGTAGACTGCCCATTAACCGGTTACGTTCTGTTAGTTCTGGATATGTATCCGCTTTTTCGGGATTAGAAAGACCGCTACTAAAATAGTGCGTGGCCTCTTTCATCATTTTCAAGCTTGCGCAGTTAAATGAAATTAATGAGGCGAAAATAATGATTAATAAGTGCTTCATACTTATATCTTATTTAATAAAAATGCCGCATCATAATTAGCAACATTTTTATTTGTGGAGCCAGACGGGATCGAACCGACGACCTCCTGAATGCCATTCAGGCGCTCTCCCAACTGAGCTATGGCCCCATTTAATTGTTCAAAAGCGGCGGGAATTTAATCAGATACAGAAATATCGAAACCCGCTTTTTTCAAACGGTCAACAATACTAGTTCCCATGGCTACAGATGGTGTAATAACACCGTATTGTTTTGGTAGATGATTTGAATCTAAAGCTAGGCATAATGCAGATTCCGCCAGCATGATGGATGTACTTCCATATCCGGGATCATTGATATCCGATATAAAAACTTCCGTTCTATTTCCTCCATCCTCATTTCCCCCTACTAACATCATTTTAAAATAACCGCTCTTGCGCTCTGCTTTTGATGGACCTTCTCCTGGTTTAGGAAATATAGTTTTTACCAGTATCCATCGTGTAATGGGTATTGACATCAATATTATCATAATACCTATTCCAATCGTAAGAATTCCGCCCCGTAGTTTGCCTTTTATTCCCCTACCAACAACGAGGCTTTCGTCGTACATAAAATTTAGCCCGTATTTATACTCCATAAGTTCATTGGAACGAAATACAATTCGTGTATTAAATCGTGCCATAATAAACGGTGCCGTCCATTTTTCAATCATGGGATCATAACATGCAAAATTCTGAATGCGTTGAATAGGCATTTCAGCAATTACATCTTTACATAAAATATAGGGGTTTGTTTGAATTTTACGTTTTTCAGGATTCTTTGCTTCCTTCATAAGATTAATCATGCTGACCAGAGTACCACCGCTGAATTTGCCTTTAAGTCCTAAAATAAACAGTTTTACATTTGATAACGGCTTTCCATGCTTCTCAATGGCTTTTTCCTGTAGAAGTAAACACCCAATATCCGAGGGAATTGAATCATAGCCGCAGGAATGAACGATCTTTACGTTATTTTCTTTTGCTCTTTCATGAAATAAATCGACAGAATCTTTTACAAAAGGAATTTCACCTGTTAGATCACAATAATCAGTTTTGGTCTGCACGCAGGCGCTGATCAATTCTTTTCCATAAAGTGCATAAGGACCTACAGTTGAAATTATAACATCAGTTCGGGAAGTGATTGCCTTTAACGATTCTGTATCAAAACTATCGCCGACTAAACATTCAACTGAATCATTTAACTGCAGTCTGTTTTTTACGGACTGCAGTTTTGTTAGACTCCTCCCGGCGATTGCCCATCTAATTTCATTTTTATAATTATCATGTAGATATTCAGTAACAATCTGTCCAGTAAATCCTGTTGCACCCCAAATGACAATTTGAAAATCACGTTTCATTTTAAGGGTAATCCGTTTAATAACTTTAACATCATGTTTTTATTTAATCTACCTGTATTCACATTCCTCGGACTGGGATGATAGGATCCTTTTAAAATAATTTCATTTGCTATTTCATAGGAAACATCATGCCCAAAAGGAAAATCTTTCATTTTATAATCATAAAACTGTCGATAATATTTTAAACAACCATCGAATGCTATTTTTCCCAATGCTAAAATCACTTTTACATTTTTTAATAGTTCCAGCTCACGACTGAAAAAAGCTGAACACGTTCGTAATTCTTCAGCTGTAGGTTTATCTTGAGGAGGAACACATTTCAAAACAGGCGTCATAAACGTGTTATATAATTCCAAACCGTCATCAAGTGCATCAGAATTAGGTTGATTGGCCAAACCAACTTCATGAAGACACATAACCAGAAAATCAGCTGATTTATCGCCCGTGAATACTCTTCCTGTCCTGTTGCCGCCGTGTGCTGCAGGCGCTAATCCAACCAACAATAATTCCCCATTAATATCGCCGTAACCTGGAACTCCATTCCCCCAATAGGTCCAATCCATAAACTGCTTACGTTTCTCACGCGCTATTATAGTTCGAAAATCAACAATACGTAAACACTCAGTACATTTAACCACTTCACGATATAATTCATTTATTTCACCACTGCCCCGTAACATTGGATGGGATTCAGCGGTGGGATGTTTACTGTTCATCTACTACTAAAAGAACCTTGCCAAAATTTCGGCGGTCCATAATATACTGATGAGCATCTTTAACTTTTTGCAGCGGAAATATACGGTCTACGTGTGGATCAATATCGCCCAATTGATAATAGGACATCAATTTCTGTATACAATCTTGCATCATTTCCTGCCGATCCATGACCATTCCCATGTGACACCCAAATACGCCCTTGTTATGCTCCATCAGTTTAATGGGATTGAATTTTGGTGTTTTGCTATATTCTTTTAAAAGATGCAGGATTTTTCGGCGGGGACTTTTTGCGGCCGTTGAAAATCCAAACGCTACTAATCGGCCAAATGTCCCCAGTGCTTTATAACTTTTTTTCAAATTTTTCCCGCCGATGGGGTCTATGATAACATCTACGCCTTTTCCTTCTGTTATTTCTTTTACACGTTCAACAAAATCTTCCGTATTATAATCAATCAAATGATGTATTCCCTTTTCACGTAATCGATTATGTTTACCAGCTGAAGCAGTTCCAATTATGTTTGCGCCAATTATCCTGGATAATTCAGCTGCAGCTAAACCAACACCGCCACCGATGTTGTGGATCAACACCCATTCGTTTTTATGTAAGTGTGCCTGGAGATATAACATCACATAAGAAGTCAAATAGACCACCGGCATGGCAGCTGCTTTTGCAAGATCAATATCACCCGGAAGAGAAATTAAACGATTTTTGTTGACGACAACCTTTGATGAATACCCGCCAAAGCTTGTTAATGCAGCTGCAGGTTTTCCCAGGAGATCATCATTTTCAGTGGAACCAACTTTGGTTATTGTACCACTGACTTCATATCCCGGGGTAAATGGAGGTTTAGGTGCGGAAGGATATAAACCCATACGCATAAGTATATCAGCAAAATTTATACCGCAGTATTTCACATCAATCAGCACATCACCTGATTTCATTTCTGGTTCTATTGTTTCACGAACATGTAAAACCTCTGGTCCGCCATGACGCGTTATGACTACTTGCTGCACCATAAAGTTTACGGTACTATAATTCATGTCGGTAGTGCTTTGTTTCCTTTCGTAAGAAAATTAAATTCGCCGGCTTCTAAAACTAAAATTCAGGTTATTTACATTAATAAAAGGATTATAATAGGAAAATTATGGCTTTAATGACTTCTATGCGAGAACGGATGCACGTCGTTTTGTGGGCGTTGCTCATTCTTTTCTTGTTAAGTATGACTATCGGCGGTTTAGTCGGTGGCGCAAACATCATTGATCAGATTTTTGGTCGCATTAACCCGGCAGATGCTATAGGTGTCGTCGATGGAACAACCATCACTCCGGATGAATTTATTCGTGCAGTGAATATTCGAGTGGAACAATACAGATCAAGCGGACAAGATCCGGATGAACGATTGCTTCACAACATCCGTAATGAGGTTTGGGATAATTATATTCAAGATATCCTGGTATATCAAAAAATCGACGAAATAGGTTTAACAGCTTCAGATGAAGAAGTACTTCATCATCTTCGTAATAATCCGCCACAGTTTCTTTTACAAGATCCTACTTTTTTAACAGATGGAGTTTTTGATCCTGCAAAATATGAACAGGCCATCAATAATCCACAAGGAAATGAATGGGTGGAAATTGAACAGTTTATGAAGAATACATACATCCCAAATTATAAACTTCAGCAATATATTGCTTCAAGCGTTGTTGTAACCAACGATGAAGTTTATAACCAATATATCAAAGATAACGTTGATTACACTATAGAAGGAATTCATGTCATTGGCCGAAAACTCCAGAATGAAGTTGCCCAACCAACTGATGATGAATTATATACATATTATACTGAACATCTTAATGAATATAAAAAAGAAGAAACACGCAATATTCGTTATGCCAGCTGGGAAAAATCACCGGAAAATATTGATACGACCCGAGTATATGAAGAAGCACTTGAAATAATAAACAAAGCGAATTCCGGTTCAGACTTTGCAAAACTCGCAGACCAGTGGACAGAAGACCCGAGCAACCAAGTTACTCCGGATTCTGGACGTGGTGGAAATTTGGGCTGGTTTGGAAAAGGACAAATGGTACCGACCTTTGATGAAGCAGCTTTTTCTGCACGAGCCGGAGAAATTGTCGGTCCTGTTTTAAGCCGCTTTGGATATCATATAATAAAAGTTCATGAAACGCGACAAACGGATGGGAAAGATGAAATAAATGCGTCTCATATTCTTTTAAAAATAAACATGGGTTCACAAACACGTGAATCATTAAGACGTAAAGCAACACGGTTTAGTTATGATGCTCAGGATTTTGGATTTGATGCTGCATTAGATACACATCAAATTGCCCCGCAGAAAGCCGATAACTTGGAAGCCTTATCCATTTCGGTTAGAGGAATTGGATTTTTACGTGACATTGTACAATTTGCTTTCAATGATCAAACAGAAATTGGTACAGTATCAGACCGTTTGGAAAATGATAATTTTTACGTTGTAGCCGTTTTGGATTCAATCATCCCTGAAGGGACAAGCCAATTTGAAAATGTTAAGGGAGCAATATCCAGAACATTTACAATAAATAACCAAAAATCAGCCGCACTTGTTTTAGCAGCAGATGTTAAATCTAAAGTTGACAATGGTGCATCTTTAACGGATCTTGTTTCAGATGATAGCAGGCTTGAATTGGTTTCCACGGATAAGAAAAAACTATCACGTGGATTTAATTCAATTGGTCGCAGCTATGGAATCATAGGCGCATTGATGAATAGTGACGTTGGAAAGGTTGTTGGCCCTTTAGAAACAGCTCGTGGTTATGCAGTAATAAGATTGTTGGGAGTTGCACCGGTTGATTCAACTGATTTCCAGAAAAAAGAAGGGAATATTCAAACATCATTAACGAATAATGCTCAGCAGGATGCATTTGATACCTGGCTTACAAAGTTAAAAGAAGGTGCTGAAATTATAGATAATCGTAAATATTATTATTGATGTTACCTGGTTAAAGTCATTAAAGGGTGTCTATTGCACCCTTTTTTATTTCTTGATAATTTTGATTTAAGGAAGCAAATTATACTTATGGGTTTTTCTATATATACCGTGAGGATCATTTTACGAAATACAAAACGTTACATTTTGATATACACTATGTTATGTCCTTTTTGTAATTTTCCTTATACATTATATGAAGAAAATAATTTAATGTTTTCCACCAACTCACTCATACTTACACATTAAGGGAAATTTATTATGATCAAATTTAGTAAACGTCAACTAAAAACTCCCAAAATGCAAAGACCCGTCTATCTTGTCACAGGAGGAATGTCAAAATTTGGCCGATCAATTCCGGAAAAACGTACGGAAGAATTGGTCATTGATTCTTTTGTTGAAGCTGCAAAATTTATTGATAAATCACCCGCCGAACTCAAGGAGTATATTCATTCTTGTTACTACGGTCACTTTGCAGATCATTTCGGAGATCAGCTTTTAGGTGAATCTGTTATTCATGATAGACTTGGATTAGATCCATTGGGAAATATCGGAATCAAAACAGGCGGTGCAACAGGAGGATCTACTCTTTGGGAAGCTTTCAAAGCAGTTGCATCAGGATATTCAGATTGTGTTCTAGCTATGGGTTGGGAACGGATGGATGAAGTTCCAACAGATGAAGGCAACAATTATATTGCTTCTGCGGCAGATAAAGACTGGGAAACACCTTTAGGTCATATATATACCGGCTATTATGCTGTCATGGCCCAAAAGTATTGGCAAGTTTTTGGTAAAGAAGAAGATTCATTCCGTCAAACGATGGCCGAAATTGCTGTTAAAAATCGCGGCTATGCCCGTATGAATCCCCATGCCCAAGGCCCCATGGACATAACTGTGGATGATGTTATAAATTCCCCAGTTGTCGCCTACCCTCTCCGAGCTTTGGATTGTTGTCTTATGAGCGTTGGAGCAGCCTGCGCAATTCTATGCGATGAGAAAACTGCAAATGAATTGACTAATAATCCATTAGAGATTCACGTTGCCGCAGGTAGTCATACATTGCGCGTAGCAGATCGCCGTGATATGGAAATACCATTATTACCTAATGAATCAGAAGATATGTATAAAGATTTAGGTGATCGATTTCCCGGCGGCGATCGTTATCCAGGATTTACAGGATTTCTGGCAGCTAGAATGGCAGCGTATTATGGATATAGAATGGCAGGCGTTATTGATCCCACTGAAGATTTTGATCTTGTGGAATTGCATGATGCATTTACCATAAGTGATATACAAACATATGAAGATATTGGAATCCGTCCCTATGGTGAAGGTAGAACCTATGTTGAATCGGGCGATTGTTATCTTACAAATCCAAAAACTGGCGAACCTGGAAAACTGCCCTCTAATTTATCAGGTGGATTGATTGGCAATATGCATGCAGTCGGCGCAACCGGAATTATGCAAGCCATAGAAGTGGGACAGCATATTTGGGGACGTTGGGCAGAAATGCACGAACCTCAATCTAAATGGGATCTTTTCGGCCGATCTAAACCGGATGATTGGACTAATTTACAAGTGGATGATGCAAAACGCGGGTTGGCTATCAGCCATGCAGGAGTGGGATCACATGTAACCGCAACAATTTTGGTTCACCCAGACCACCAATTAGAAAGGAATGAATCATGAGTACGAACGATCGTGGAACAGTCAAAGTTGAAAACGGACGTTATCGCTTTAAGGGGAAATTTCATTACGGATATCCAAATGATCCGATCCGAAATGAAGACGGGGAACTAATGGGTATTACCAACCCACGAGATTTAACTCATGTTCATATGTATGGGGGTGAAGCTCCATTTTTTGAAGGATTAGGGCAAGGCAAACTTTTAGGCACTCGATGTGATGATTCTAATTGCGAAGCAAATGGATCAATCTTTATTCCGTTCAGAATTCATTGCCCGGATTGTTTGAGCAAAAATACAATTATAGATATGACTGAAACTGCTCAAAAAGGTGCAACTGTTCATACATTCATGATTACTGAACGCACGGGAGCATTCAATACACTACCAAAACCAATACGGTTTGTAAATGTAGAGTTTGAAGGAGTTCCTACAATATTGATGGGGTATCTATCTGTGGGAGAACCGAAAATTGGAATGAAAGTTGTTCCCATTTTCAATACAACAAATCCCACGTACACGATTCTAGACCTTTCATGGGTTCCTGAGGAAACAAATGAAACAGAATTACCAGAAGGATTTACATTCGGTTAAATCCCTCAATACATGTTATTGGTGTAAATCTGAAATAATAACAACTGCTCTGCGATGTCCAAATTGCCGCATGTGGTGAAAGGATATCTACGAAGATAGAGTTTTTAACGTATACATTTTGGGGGAGATAAACTCCTTTTTTGGCCTATTACATTGGAAATGATTTCTTCATTCGATGATTGGAAAACCGAATTATTATAGTTTTCGGATTGAAATCACTACAATTACTTCAACTATAAAATAATAATTATTGACGCTTTTTAGATTGGCGAAAAACGAATCTAAAGTAATTTCCGTCCATGAATAGGCAACATCCCCATTATTTACTCTATATTTTCACACTTATCACCATGGCAGTTTGGGGATTATCCTGGACGAATGCAAAAATCTTGGGAATGTATGGCGATGCTCCTCTGATGATGTTTTGGCGCTTCGTCTTCGCAACTCTTTCATTTGCACCTATCGTATATTGGACAAAAAATAGCTTTAGCATTAACAGTAAAAGTTTGCGTTTTATCGCTTTGAATGCCCTGTTCATGACGTCTTACAATTATTTTTATTTCAAAGGCACTCAAATCGGATTAGCCGGTGCCGGTGGAGTTTTGGTTACAACTCTCAATCCAATCAATACTGCAATACTGGCCGCACTATTATACAATTTACCTTTGTTAAAAAAAGATATAATTGGGATGATTCTGGGTTTTATTGGCGGTGGAATGATAATGGAAATATGGAAAATGGATATGAATCTGTTATTCCAGAGTGGAAATATATATTTTATTCTGGCATCATTATCCTGGGCTGCAGTCACCATTATCACGTCCCGTTCAAAAGAGATTCTTCATTTTATTCCTTACAGCTTTTGGAGCTTTGGAATAGCAAGTTTAATGAGTCTGTTTATTGCTTTGGATCAACCTTTATTGACTGTTTTTCAGTTTGATTCGATATTCTGGTTGAATATGATGTTATTGGCTATTGGAGCTATGGCCTTCGGGACAACCGTGTATTTTCTGGCATCCGTCCGATTAGGGCCTCAAAAAGCCAGTGCATTTATTTTCACGGTTCCTGTTACAGCAATGTTATTTGCTATTATTTTTTTGAAAGAGGAATTGACCATTTCTATTACAATCGGTAGCTTACTGGCAATGTTTGCGGTTTATTTAATTAACAAGAAATAATCATGAACCACGAAAATGAAAGCGGTCCGATCTGGGATGAAGAAAATGCAAAGTGGTATGCTGAAAAATATGGTGACCACATTTCTAATCCCATAACCATCCGAAATGCAAACTTAAATAAAGATGATCATTTGCTCGATATTGGCTGTGGAACGGGTACGGCCTGCCGTGAAGCTGCAAAAATAATTACACATGGGACAATCATTGGAATGGACCCAACTCCCACCATGATTCTCATCGCAAAAGAACAAACCTCAAATGCAATTCATAATATTGAATTCGCGAGAGGATCCGCTGAAGATTTACCAATTGAAAGCAATGCAAAAACAATCTGTACTGCCATCAATTCACTCCATCATTGGAATGATTATCAAAAAGGACTTGCAGAAATATTACGTGTGCTTAAACCGCAGGGACGTTTTATTGTAAGTGATGAAATTGTTTCCGGAAATTCCTGCGGTCACGGTGAAGGAGCACTTGCTAATCCAACTAACGTTAGTGATGAAATTGAAAAAGCAGGATTTTCTAATGTTAAATTAGAAACGTACGAAGAAAATGGTGATGAGATTTATTTGTTCAGAGCTGAAAAACTCTAGAAATATTTCTGCATCACCAGCTGAAAAGATTTCGGAGGTCGTTTAGCTTTTCCGTTGTGATCTGTAAAACCGTGAAGTGTGTAACCAGTGGCTAATACTGTTTCATTTTTTAAAATGTCATATCCGATCTTCATACGGGCTTTTGGCATTTCATGAATAGATGTCCGCACAATAATTTCATCCTCAAATTTAGCACTCTGTTTATAATCACAGTGAGCTGAAACTACAGGCAGGAAAAATCCTTCATTTTCAATATCTGTCACAATGAGACCGATAGATTTTAGCATTTCTGTTCTGGCAGCTTCAAAATATTCCAAATAGCGTGTATAATAAACAACCCCCATCTGATCGATATCTCTATAGTAGATTTTTGTAGTGTAGTCGAATAAAATCACGAGGATTCAGTAAAAACGCTCATGGCATCATAACGAGCGATTCGTTGGTCTAAAAATGTATCAGGCTCGGTTTTTAACAATGTGTCGAGTTCTTCAAGTATCACTGATTTTAAAATATCTGCCATTTCATTCGGTTGACGATGAGCGCCACCCAGCGGTTCAGCAACTATACGATCGCAAATGCCGATCTCCAGTAAATCTTTTGGAGTAATTTTCATTGCATCTGCAGCATTGGAAGCTTGGCCTGAATCACGCCATAAAATTGAAGCACACCCTTCAGGACTAATAACAGAATACCATGTATTTTCCAGCATGAGCATACGATCACATACGCCAATACCCAATGCACCTCCGCTTGCTCCTTCGCCTATGACAATTACCAATATGGGAACTCTCAATCTCGACATTTCCATTAGATTTTTAGCAATAGCTTCACCCTGCCCTCTTTCTTCTGCACCCAAGCCCGGATAAGCTCCCGGAGTATCGATTAAAGATACAACAGGTACATTAAATTTTTCCGCCAATTTCAAAAGGCGATAGACTTTTCGATACCCTTCAGGGCGCATCATACCAAAATTGCGAAATAGATTTTCATTGGTATTACGACCTTTCTGCTGACCTATAAATAACATTGTTTGGCTATCAATTGTCCCAAATCCACCCACAAGTGCAGGATCATCTCCATAATGGCGATCGCCATGGAGTTCTATAAAATCCGGAGCTAATTTATTAATATAATCCAAACTAAATGGCCTTTTCGGGTGACGAGCTAATTGGACGCGTTGCCAGCGAGAAATTCCTGAAAATATCCTTTCTAATTCAACTCTACGCTTATCTTTTAAATTTTCTATTTCTGTCAGATGAGCGTCAGGTTCATCGCTAGTTTCCAATTCAATGATCTGCTCATCGATCACTTTTATAGGTTTTTCAAATTCTAAGTAATAGTCAGCCATTGTTAAGTAAATACCGTTTTAACTATAATTTCAATATCAAAAGAAAGACTCTGGTTTTGAACATAATAATGATCTAATAATCGCCTATCTTGTTCTGTGAATTTAACATTTCTTAATCGTTCCAACCCAGTGAGTCCCGGCATGCAAATAAGTTCTGGATCTTTTTCATTTGTTGAAATCAATGATGAACCTACCAAACTCATCTTCCCTGTTATGATTGACCATAATAATGGAAGATTATGAAGAAATCCGTTTTTACTGTTAAATATTCGTCCGTAAAAACGACTATTATCCTGACCCCAGAATTCCACTTTTTTCGGTAAACTGCCCAAACTTCTTAATAGAATTATCGGTGAAAAAAGGATCAATAAAATGGTAGCAATGAAGGTATCAAAAATACGTTTAGTAATCCCATGAAGTCGGTTAAAAAGTGTGTATTCAATGTTGACAAATGAATATTCACCAATTTCCTCAATAGACGCTTTTCCCAATAAAATATCCTGATGGCGGGGAACCATTCTGTATGTGAGTCGCATCGCTTTTGTAGTATCCATTATATTTAGAATTTCTTTATTCGAAAATGCTGTGTTAGAAAAAATCAATTCACGAATCGAATGCGTATTGACAATTCCCTGAAGATCAGTCAAACTTCCCAAAAATGGTACAGGTAAATAATCCTGCCTTGGGTGAGAATCAACAAAACCTACTATATCCAGCCCTGTATCAAAACGCTTAAGAATATGATTCGCAATGCGAGTGCCTTCCCCATCAGAACCAATGATTAATGTTTTCCGGGTAAATAGAATATTATGCTTTTCCTTGATTGGCCGTAAAAACCCACGGGACATGAGGTAATGAACGAGAACTCTCCAGCCGGGAATGAAAAGTGTTATTATAGCAGTAGCCAAAATAATAACTAATCGGGAAAATGCATATTGCTTGAAAAAATATGTAAAAGCAACCGCAAGGAAAAATCCGGTTAAAGATGAAAGAATTGCACGTGTATAAGATAAAATGTAACGGGAATAAAGCTGGAATAATGCACCCACCACAATCCAAAAAAGGATATAAACAACGGGAACAAGTCCATTACTCATAACAATTGGTTCAAAATGATCAAACTTGAATGGAATTGCAATCATAAATGCGCCCAACACCACAACAGCATCAAAAAATACGGATAATATCTGGGAGCGTAATTCCCCAATAACCGTCATGAATTTTCGAATCGATATTCCAAAGCGAATCGCCCATTTTGTTAAAAACCCCTGACTCGTTGAAAAATGTTTATCAGCAAAAAGAATCATGGCATTATAAAACGCATTTATACTGTCAAAAGGTGCAGATTTAACTGACTCACCTTGATAATGTACAATTTGAGTTTTCGGTACGTAATGAACCTCATTTCCAGATTGCCAAATGCGAAAACAAATATCCAAATCTTCACCAAACATGAAAAAATGTTCATCAAATCCATTCAAGTCATGAAACAATTCTTTGCGTATAAACATACATGAACCGCTGATTGCATCCACCGGACTAACCTGATCAGGATCAAGATATGATAAATTATATTTACCTGCCCATTTTGATTTTGGAAATAGTTTATCCAAACCGAGTAGTTTGGGTACAGCCACTTTTAATGTGGGAAAAGATCGTTTACATGCTGCCTGCAATGTTCCATCAGAATTGAGGATTTTTGGACCAACCATTCCCACCTTATCATTTTGTTCCAAATATTTAAGTAAAATGTCAATTGTATTTTCCTGCACAACTGTATCTGGATTTAATATCAGAAAATAATCACCATTAGCGACATTTGCTGCTTGGTTAACTGCTTTGCCAAATCCAACATTTTCTTTGTTGGAAATAATATTGACATCCGGATATGAATTTTTAATATGATCTACAGTACCGTCAAATGAATGATTATCAACAACTACTATTTCGAGATTATCAATGCTCGACTGCATTAACGAATCAATGGCATGGGCAACGTATTCTTTAACGTTATAGCTAACTATTAGAACAGAAACTTTTCTAATCATATCATACGACACATTTTACCAGTTACCATGTTTCACTTATGCCAGCCAAATATTTTCCAGATGCGAAGACGCCACACCATGAATATCGCTTCAATCATTATAGCTTTAGACATTTTTGATTCACCTATAGTTCGATCGATGAAAATGATAGGATATTCTCCGATAGAGAACCCCTTCAACCAAGCACGAAAATTCATTTCAATTTGAAATGAATAACCTTGTGATCGAACAGAATCTATATCTATACTTGCTAAAACTTCGCGCTTCCAGGCTTTGAAACCACCAGTAGCATCTTTAACCGGTAAGCCGGTAATAATCCTCGAATATAGATTAGCACCATAACTCAACATCAATCGGCGAATCGGCCAATTTACAACACTCACTCCTTGGATATAGCGACTGCCGATGATAACATCTTTTTTTTCGAGTCCCTCAATCAAATCGGGAATTGCATTCACTTCATGGGAACCATCTGCATCCATTTGTACAATAATATCATAATCATGTTCTAAAGCCCATTTAAACCCAAATTTATACGCAGTGCCGAGGCCAGCTTTACCGGGCCTTCTTTCAAGATAAACATTGGGAAATAACCGATGTTGCAATTCCTCTACAATATCTCCTGTACCATCAGGGGAATTATCATCCACAATTAGTAAATGGTATTCTTGATTAATCTCATTTACTTTCCTGATGAGTTCAGCGATATTTTCACTTTCATTATAGGTTGGAGATATGATGAGTGTTTTCATAATTCAGTTCGAATCTTAGCTGCTTTTATGTCTAATTCTGTTTTTGAGGGTGTAAAATTAAAATCATTTTCTAATTTTTTCGTTATCAATCCGCATTTTAACGGTCGTTGCGCAGTTTGGTTCAATTCTTTTGTAGTGATCGGTTCAATCAATGATGAGTTCAATTCATAAACATTAGCAATCATACATGCAAAATCATAGCGATTTATCACATGTGAACTTCCGTGATGATAAAGACCCTTTGCGTCATGCTCAATTAATGATTCAATCACATTTCCTAAATCGACAGTCCACGCGGGATTATTCCATTGGTCTGCGACAATGCGAATGTGTCTATTATTTTGTAATTCATCTACGACCCAATCTGCAAAACTAGCCTTAAAATTACCACCGATATTCCAAACAACATTGGTTCGAAGAATAACCCAATCATTTGATAATCTGCGAACGTTTGCTTCACCTTCTAATTTTGTTTTGCCGTAAACATTGATAGGGTTGACATCATCTTCTTCACTGTAAGGTCCACCCTCTCCATCAAAGACATAATCCGATGAAATAAATATAAATTTACCATCAAAATAATTTAATAAATTTTCTGTCCCTTGCACATTAATAAGTTGTGCTTGTTCCGGATTTCGCTCGCAACCGTCCACATTTGTCATGGCTGCAAGATGAACGATTACATTCGGTTTTTCTTCTTCCAACAGATCCTTTACCTGTTTTTCATTCGTGATATCAAGGATTGTGAAATTATATTGATCATCTTGCGGAATAATATCCGTTCGTATAACATCATAATCATTGAGTTGAAGCGAGGCACCTAATTGTCCGGAAGCGCCTGTAATTAAAACTTTTTTCATGATGAATCTTCCACATAAAACGTATGGGCAATAATATCCAATTGTCTAAGGAGTAAATATTTATCTTCACCGGGATTAAAAATCAAGGCATGGATATAATATGTTCTGTCTGTAATTCCGTCGTAAAATGTGTAAGCAATAAAAGGACCTCCCTGTGATTCATCCAAGGATTCCCACAATCCTGTTATACGCCAACCAGACCAAACATTAAACATAGTTGGCTTAATGTTAAATTTGTAATCTGTGTATTGAATGTGTTCAAAGATTCGTTGAGGAATTTCACGAGAGAATTGTTCAGCATCGTTCATGTTTTGAATAATCATTCCATCTTCCCAGTGAAATACGAGCCAGCGAAACGGTTCTTCTCTTCCAATCCAATAAATATTCGTTTCAACACTGTCCTGGACAACCGTATAGCCCCATGGAATTTGTAAACTGAACCCATGCTTATTAAATAAATTTTGTTCCAGTTTTTCTTTTCGTGCCCGTTTAAATAAAAACCTGCTTTGCCGTTCAATAAATTGTTCATCAAATTTCTCATAAATTTTCAATCCCTGTATTTCTGCAGCTGAGACAATCGATTCCGGGGAATTTCCATTAATAACCAGCATTGTTTGTAATTTTGCATAGGGTTCATTTGTTAAAATAAATGGATTGTTATTTTTTGAGTTCGTAAATGATTCTTCCGGTAAAATTGATTTCACCAGACGTGTACCGGGATTGGTCAGGTCATCATTGATGGATATGGCAATAAGATTTGGGTGGTGACGTACATTTTCAAGGTCACTTGGTTTAACGAATTTGGCTTTGTAATAGGGCTCTGGAGCTGGTGTATATAGCGTGTCACTAAAAATCCTGGTCAATATTGTACGAGCAGCAGTTTTATCTTCTTTGGCAGCTAATACAATTAATTCATCATCAGCCCCTTTCGACAATGGTTTTCCACAACCAATCATTAACAAAAGTAAAGCTGCACCATTTAAGTAGAGTATTCGTTTCATTTTATCAATCTAACAAGCTTGTAAATTTAACATGAACTTTTCCGACGGAAAAAGCTTCATCCACCGGCCAGCCAAAACTTACTTCCATAACAGAATTAGTCGTGCGCTGTCGAAAACCGAAGCCCAAAGACATGGGAATGGTCTGAATTGCCTTATCACCAAAGGAAAACATTTGAAATTGTTCATTAGGGGACAATATCACATCAAGACTGATAATATTTATTATATCACTGGCAAAGATATCCTCCTGATAACCGCGAAATGTATTGATACCGCCATATCGAATTTTTTGGCCCATATGTATTTCATTATCTTTATCCCAAACAAGCCCATTCCAAAACTTGAATCGTAAAGCTGCTCTTTCGGAAAGAGATATAAATTCTTCAATATGGAACTGAAGACGAGTAATCAAATTATTTTTTTGTTTGGATTCTTGAACCATTCCAACGTGCGTTTTCATATTCAAGAATAAGCCTTTTGTCGGCAACCACCTATCATTCCTGCCATCACTAAAATACTCCATATTGAATGTTTGTGTTTTCAAGGATTCAATCCCAAGCGAGTCACCATAAACAGTCGGTTTGATCGACTCTTTTCCTCCGCCAAAATACCATTTACCTCCCCGTCCGAATTGCAGTGCAAACGCACCGTTTGAATTTGTATACACATACTCCCTGTTTCTCAAATCCTGTACAAATTCAACCTTTGTTCCAAATGGTAAGCCGTATATATATGGTTCCTCATGTTTGAAAAGAATATATTGTGATTCCTCTCCATTGCGTTTCCATACCAAATCCGTCATATTTGCAGTGCGCCATGTATTTTCCAGGTGAATGTCAATTTCGCCGGTAACATCCCATGCTTGGTCAGCTTGACGCCCGGCACCGACGATGCCGGAAAAATGACTGTTGAATTCCGGATTAAAATCGACCAAGACACCCAACTTTTCATTATCCATTAACCCGTAATTAAGATGGATATCGCTGGGAATAAAAGGATAACCGGTGTGCAATTCATTGACAATCGTTTGGGCAGATTCAACTGAATGAGCTTGTGTTAAATTTGAAAACATTTGTTTTAAAACAGGTATACTTACATCCGGTTCTTTTTGAAATAATATTTCATCTATGGTTTTTCGTTCATCGTGAATTTCATAATTAAACAACATGCTTGGTGACGATTCATGTTCAACCAACACCAATTTGCCGCCAAATTCGCCATTTCCCACAAGTATCGAATCAAACTGTGATATAATGGAAGATCGCTCGTAAATGGGGATCTTTTCGCCATCAACTGTTATTACAACATCCTGGCTGAAGGTCCAACTTGCAGCTATGATAAGTATGTAATTAGAAATACGCACGCACTTCTCCATTAAATGTGAGAAAATTATCATAGCGCTGATCTGATATATAATTCATGGAAAGATTGAGTGAAAAACCCCTGCCTATCATCCATTGACCTTGGATATTTGAACGCAATGTGATTCCTCGGGCTAATCCATTCAATGCTTCCGGAGGTAGATAATCAAGTCTATCAGATATATCAGTTTGATACCATTCAAAGCGAGATTGAATACGCCCGTGAGTTCCGACGAATTTTAAAACATCAGCGCTTAAACTTACTGCATCAGCGTCAAATTCCTGTTCGCCCATAAAACCATGATCAATACCATATTTCATACCCATATCAAATTGCCACACGTCGACCCTGATTTTTGCAGTACCCTCGATCCAATGCCCCTTCACACTTCTCTCACGTAATTCAGAAATGGTTGATTCTATTTTATCATCATGATACTTCCAGCGGTATTCCATCGTAAAATGATCAAAAATCGTTTTTCTGTATTCTAAGCCCGCTTCATCATTTTGTTTTAAATCCTGTCCTCTGTTGTCTAGCCCATCAAGATTTCTAAATTTTTTATGCCATACTTTGATCATTTTTTTCATTTTAAACGGTTTAAATACTAATTCATTCCGTAAAGACCATTTTGATCTTGAAATTGCCGTATTGCCCAAACCCGGGTTAATGAAAGCATTCCCAGACCAAATGAGCCCTTCAATAGTCGATCTCAATTCTGATCTCAACGAGAAATCCTTGAGTGATTGATAATGTGTTTTACTAAAATCAATTTCAAATAATTGCAGTCCATCCAGTTTTGTTGTTGGGTGGCGGTCTCCCGTAAAGATCGTATAGGCAATATATTCGCCATTTGGATCGTTGACGTATTCATTGAATTGTTCATCATAACGAAAATCGCCCAAACCGATGCCAACTGAATCGTAGACTAAGGTCCGTGTTTCTGTAAATGTTTCTTCAACGGTCGTTTTCATATCCCATCTGATTGGATGCGTCGGCCGGAGAAATGACGAACGGAGTCTTACCAACGTAAAATTATAATCGTTATTGTTCAGAATATCATTTTTAATGCGCCGACGAATAATTATCTCTTGAGTCCAGCCGCTTTTCGTATTGCCTTTTATGTCCAAAGAGCCGAAAATACCTTCGGACGATAATTCTAATTCATCTGAAATCGTATCAGATTCAGTATAGTCAAGCCGTTCTCCCACACCAAATGATGATTCCCAGCGATCTTTGGCATATTTTACACCTACCGTTTGATGATCAAATCGATATTGATTTTCCTGCTCTTCATAATCATATTTATAAAATGGATGCAGATTTCCCGGTAATAGATCAAACATCAATGTTCGCTGTCGAAAATAGCCTGTATTTGCAGAAATATCGTTTTGAACAAAACTCACAAATGGTAGATAACCTCTGCCAGCCGTAAATGCACTATTGATACGATTAAATAATTGCTTACCATAATTATAGCGAGACGCCGTCACTGTTCCCTTACCCAAATTTTCTACGTCTACACCTGCTTCAACGGCATGGTGATTTTCGTTAACATTAAGCAACGGCTGTACATTCCAATCCTGATAAAATGTAGCCGATCGATCACGCTGCATGGCTTCGAAGCGATTATCCTGCTGCCAACTCGATATTGTATAACCTATTCTCATTTTATCTGAAATAGTGATTTTATTATTTGATAAAGCAAAAGAATAGGCCAAACCAGTATTGTCATTATCGTTTTTCGAAGACAATCGATTTTTATCAACTCCGGAAACTGCTGTAGAAAAATCCAGCATTGTATTTTCAGATACTTGATAATCTCCGGATATTTCGAAGAGTTGATGACCTTTCGGGCTTATGATCTGCTTCATGGGACTATAGAGATCATCATACTGTTCCCTGTCTATTAATTGAACAAATTCATAATATATTTCGCCTGAATTTGAAATTAGTCGTCGATATTCTCCCGTTTCACTATCATTAGTGAATGTAATGAAATATCGATCTCCTGGAATCGTTTTATTAGGCGTATACTCAAAATATTCCCTGCCTATATAAATATAATCGCCGTCAGCATCAGATACAGCTCCGGAAATAAATACAGTCGTATCCCCTGATGAATTCAATAGCTCAATTTCATTATCAGATAAATTCAAAACCGAATTTTGTGTTTGATCGGATTCATACAACCATGAAAATGAAATGGAGCCTTTTTCTTCAATAGCACGCTCCATGGTTCCGCCGGCAACAGACTGAGAATACTGAAAATCCGAATATTGGTATTCGATCAATATATCCGAATCGGAATGAATTAAATGAGCCGGAGTAAAATGAACTTCTGCTGTGGAATAATCAATAATATAATCATGATTTTCTCCTCGAGTCAGCTTATTACCGTTGAGCCATATCCTTTCCGTACCGGATTGAACAATAATATTTCTGTTCCCTGATTTTGAATCGAGGAAATACGGTCCTTGCTTTCCTTCACTGCCTTTAAGTTCAATTTGCCTATAATGTCCTTTTGAATTTGCATATACTGCAGATCCTCTCCATTTATCTATATTAAAGTTATTCTTTAATCCAATCAGTCTTTTGCTGATATTCATATATTTACCATGTTGGTAATTCAATTCTATATCTCCAACATTCATTTGAAATTTGGGATGGGAAATTTGAAGATACACTTGGTCAATTTCATCCAAAGATTGTGTATTCCCATCAGGTTGTATGGGCGATGATTCGTCAGAGAGAATTCCACTCACTTGCATCGATTCGCTCAACTGTCCTTGGATTTGCATACGCAATCCTCCGGTAAATTCAGATCCTCCCAGTGGTGAGACAGAAAATGATCGATAAACAGATCCAGTGGAAAGCACTTGATCATTCGTATAGTTTTGAGAAGGTCGCTTCTTCATTAGAGTTGAATCATTTTTTTTATCTGCAATAATAAGTGAATCCATTTTCGGAAATTGCAAATACAGCGGACCATATACATTTGGAAATATGTTTTGAGTTGTATCTTTTTTGCTAATCAATGAATCTCTTTTTGCTTCGTTTTGACCGAGAAGAATACATGAAGTCAAAAGAATAATACCAAAATAATATTTCATTACTATGTTCGCTCCGAAAGGAGTTAGAACCCCTCTATTACAGATTTTTCCCATAGTCCCCTCTCTAAAAAACGGGGAAACTGTTTTACAATTACCCCAACCTTTAGGTTGGGGTTGGAGATACGCAATAAATAGCACTTCCCGCCTACGCTAAAGCTTCGGTGGACAGATAGTCCAATTAGACTTTTTCGGAGCAAACTTATCACTTTTTTAACACCATAATACGCTGGTCTGTCAAAATGATAAGGTGTTGAAAATAAACATCCGCATCCAGTACAGTTTCATCCTCACGAAGGAGTAAAATATTTACATTTCCTGCGAATGATTCGATTTCACCCTGACTATTAATAACAAACCAATCATCAGACCAACGGAAAATATGAATCGGATCAATAAGCTTGACGAGAGATGTTTTCGATTTTCTGCCAAATCGATTGAATAAAATAATTTCATTTTCACAGGATATTAGTGCAATATTTCCTGCATGATCAGTTTCAATATCAACAATACAGCGTCCATCAATACCATATTGATTTAAATCAATGAGCGCTCGGATAGAATTATCCATGGACAATAATTGCCCGTATTGCCGAGAAAGAATATGCGCTTTCCCAAATGGATCAGCTGTTATCAGATCCGGATAAAATGGATCGTATTCGTTTGAAATCACATTATCAATACCCAAAATATTGAACTTATAGTCAAACCGCTTCACTGCATTTTCATATCGATCACATACCCATATTTGCAAATTATGCACCATGAGATCCACTGGCTCTGTAAATGATTCGTCATCCTGTCCAAAACCACCCGTGCGGTAAATTATTCCTTTTTCCGATAAGATCATTAATTCACTTGAATTTTGATCAAGTAGGACAAATTGATCATCGTCCAGCACAGCCATGCGTATGGGCGCGAAATCTTCTTCTAATAATTGGGAAAGACTGTATTCCTTTAAAAAGTTTAAAGGCTCTTGGGCCAGACACGCCGCCAACAGCCCAAGACAGGCAAGCAGATGTTTACTCAAACGTTTACGTTTTTGAAACGGGTGGTGAAAATGGCCGAACCAATGCGGCTACGCCAATAATGATCATCACAATTGAAATCAACTGAGAACCGGTAAAACCTAAAAGATAGCGATCATTAGTGCGAATGAATTCGATGACAAAACGCTCCATCCCTGCCAAAATGAGGTATGTAAAGAATAAACTGCCCACAACCTTAACATGGGTCCGCTTGTTCCATAAATATGCGAAAATAGCAAATCCCATGGCAACTTCGTACAATTGAGTCGGATGAACAGTAAGCAAACCGGGCTCAAAACCGGTTAAATCTATCCATGGATAATAAAGATCAAATACACGATACGTCGAGGGCGGAAGTCCATTTTCAAACGCAATTCCCCATGATACGTGTGTTGGAATACCATAATCATCTCCCACAAGAAAACACCCTACCCTGCCTATTGCGTAACCTAAAATCAACAAGGGGGCAACAATATCTGCAAATGTTAACCATGGTAAATTATTTTTCCGCAGCACAAGTGTAACACCCAGCGTTCCACCCATTAGTCCGCCAAGAAAAACCAATCCGGATCCACTGAAAATCATACCAATCGGATCATCAATTACACGGCCTAGATTCTCAATCAAATAATAAATCTTTGATCCGAGGATTCCGCCAACTGCTGCAGCAAAAACCATATCAGATGCAAGCTTATCATCGTACTCAAGGCGTTTCATATCTTTTTGCAGAAGGTAGAAACAGCTATAAAAAGCTATCACCAGCATAAAGCCAAAAGAATAAATCTTGATAGGTCCAATTTCAAATAAAACAGGAATCATAAAACTTTTTCTCCACAGTTCGAACAGAATTTATCGTTGTCTTTCAGTTTGATCCCACAACCACTACAGAAGTTCTTATTCCCTTTTTCGTGGCTCACTTCTTTGTTTGATGAATAATACATAATACCAATGATGATGGATAGAACACCAAGGATTGCTAAGGGTTCCCATAAGAGTAACGTATGTCTTTTCGGTTTATCGTGATCTACAATTGGTTGAGAGCTTTGTGCTTTTGGTTGACTTAACTGGGCGCGGAGAGCTTCCATCGTCGTTTGACCGCTTGCATTAAAATAAGATGCTTCAATCATTTCCACTTCATTCGCCGGAATATCACCTAAATGTACACTCTTAAATAATATTCCATGCTGGTCTGTATCTTCTGAAGAGACTTTTCTTGATAACTCAAACTGTTCGGCCATAACAGGAACCTGTACAGATAAATGAACATTCTTCATGGCCACATTTGATCCCGTCGGCCATGTCAGATTTTTTTCATGACCGCTGTCAAATGGATTGTAAAAAACGAACAACCTGAATTGAGTATCTTTCGCACTGAATTCAACTTTACTATGCGAACCATCCTCCAATATCGTTAATGGAATAACTTCACTATCCGGACTGGGAATACCACTAATAAAGAAGACAGAATCAGCTATAGATGGTAGCGTTATTGAAATTGTCTCTGATTCTGAATCAGCAACAATAATGGCTTCCATTTCGACCATAACACTTTTGTAATAATATTCCGGGTAGACTCTAATGTTTATAGCATCTAAATATTGTTCAGCATGTATAAACGTGAAAATAAATATGATAAGAGATGATAATTTTATTTTCATTATTTTATCCTGAAGTTCCGTTAGTTGTTAATATTGTTAATACACTCAAATTATAAATTGCGTGGGTATATGCAGCCACACCAAATCCTCTTAAGGCGTAAACTATGCCCAATAATACACCAGCAAAAAAGCGAATCATAAATAAATTCAGTGAGAAAATATCGCCAAATTCTCCCACAAAATGAAACATGGAAAAAATACCCGCTGCAATAAGGACTCCCCCAGAATATCTCGCTGTTTTTTCCCACTGAAAAACGAACCCCAGTAAAGTAGCCACGCCTGTAATCATCACAACCCTGAACACAAATTCTTCATAAATCCCCGCCCCCAAAGACAAGACAATCTGCTGGAATAACTGTTTCGACGCCGGCGACATCATCAGCGTTTGAAAAAATCCGAGTAAAACAAAAAGTAATGCGCTATACACAATACTTTCGAAAAACATGGTTAAGAGATATTCACCACGAATCGCCATGGATTTTAAGTGTTTCTTTTGACGCAAAAAGGCAACGGAAAATCCGACCATAAATGTAGCGCTGAATCCATAAGCACCATAAACACCAAATAATCCTAAAACTTGACGCATGAGGACATCTGCTCCGTTTCTCAACATGAAAATATCTTCTGAAGACATCAACAACATACCCAATTCATACAAAATAAATAAGGGTAGCGTAAATACAAAACTGTATAACGGAGAATGAGTTTCTGTCCAGTATGTTATTTCGTTTTTAGACATTTAAAATGAATGTAAAGATGATTGAAAGATTGAATGTGTGAATGATTGTTATTTTCTCCAACACTTTATTAATCATTATCAATTTGCAACACAGCCAAAAGTGCTTCTTGAGGAATTTCAACTTTACCCACTTTTTTCATCCGCTTTTTCCCTTCTTTCTGCTTTTCCCACAGTTTGCGTTTTCGGGTGATATCCCCGCCATAACATTTTGCCGTTACATTTTTCCTCAAAGCTTTTACAGTTGATCGAGAAATAATCTTTGTTCCCAATGATGCTTGAATTGCCACTTCAAACAATTGCTGTGGAATCAGTTCTTTCAGCTTTGAGCATAATGCCTGTCCCCGATGAAATGCATCATCCGCATGGGTAATGATCGACAACGCATCCACGGGTTCACCGGAAAGAAGTATGTCCAATTTTTTCAAATTTCCAGAGCGGTAATCGATGAATGAATAATCCAGAGAAGCGTAACCTCGGGATACAGATTTAAGCTTGTCGTAAAAATCGAAAATGATTTCTGCTAAAGGGAGTTCATAATGGAGTTGTGCCTTATCTTTGGTTAAATAATCTGTATTAATATAAATACCCCGCTTCTTCTGACACAGCTTCATTAAACTGCCGATGTAATCCTTGGGAGTAATGATTTCTGCTGAAACAAATGGTTCCTTGATTTCCATAATTCTTCCAGTCAAAGGCATATCTGCAGGAGTATGAACTTCCAATTCAGTTCCGTCCTTTATGGTGACTTTATAGCCTACATTGGGTGAAGTGGTTACCAATGCCAAGTCAAATTCTCTTTCCAATCGTTCCTGGATAATTTCCATGTGTAACAATCCTAAAAATCCGCAACGGAATCCAAAGCCAAGTGCTTCGCTCGTTTCCGGTTCATACATGAGGGATGCATCATTCAATTTGAGTTTATCTAGTGCTGTTCGAAGTTGTTCATAATCATCGCTGTCTGATGGGTAAAGTCCGGAAAAAACCATGGGCTGCATTTGCTTGTAGCCGTGCAGCGCTTCAGTAGCGGAGTTTTCCTTGGTAGTTAGTGTATCCCCCGGGCGAACATGATCCACATCACGAATGCTGGCCAGAACATATCCCACATCACCTGAGCGTAATTCATTGGCTTTAATCTGGCTCAAAACAAAATGACCCACTTCTGAAACGTCATACTCATTATTGTGGGCAAAAAACTTTGCATGAGAACCCGGCTTCAACACGCCATCCATCACGCGAACATAGGGAATTGCGCCTTTATAATTGTCATATACCGAATCAAAGATTAACGCTCGGAGTGGAGCACCATCATTGTTCTTTGGTGATGGAATTTGATCAATAATTGCCTGAAAAATATCTTCAATACCGCTGCCGTCTTTCGCGCTTACCTTGATCACTTCATTCGGATCACAACCGATGAGTTCCACCAATTGATCGGTCACTTCATCGATGCGGGCACTGGGAAGATCAATCTTGTTAATCACAGGAATTAAGGCGAGGTCATTATCAATTGCCTGATAGGTATTACTAACCGTTTGCGCTTCCACGCCCTGGGCGGCATCCACCAAAAGCAATGCACCTTCGCACGCAGCCAGCGAACGGCTGACTTCATAGGAAAAATCCACATGCCCGGGAGTGTCGATTAAATTGAAAATATATTCCTGACCATCTGTATGTTTGTAGTGCATCTGGATAGGATGGCTTTTGATGGTAATCCCCCGCTCACGTTCAAGGTCCATGCTGTCTAAAACTTGGGCTTTCATCTGTTTTTTGGAAAGGGTATGCGTTTCTTCTAGAAGGCGATCGGCAAGCGTAGACTTGCCGTGATCAATGTGGGCGATGATACAAAAATTCCGTATATGGTCTGTGGACATAAGGTGGAAATTACGGAGTATTGAATTAGAAGTTTAGATTAAGATTTGACAAATTATTTTCGTAATGGAAAATTGTATCCCATGTTCACATTGAATCAACTTCCTGATCCAATTAATATTTCTTTTGTGCCTTGATGAGATAAAGATTAGCTTTTTTATCTTTCTCATCCTGAACCATGGACACGATGCGAATGGCTTCCATAACGGAAATATTGGCATTATCCGAATTGGAGTAAAATGCATCCATTGCCTTGGCAATAATATCGATATGTCCCTCAACATTTGTTGAAATATGCTCATCAACAATTTCGTAAAAGCGGTCGATATAATAAGGTCGTACCCAATTATCATTCCCAAGATATTGCTCTTTTACTTGACGCTGATGATGCATTTTCATAGCTGACGTGGCAGAGTATGCGCCATTCACAAAGGATACCTTTTCAGCATCAGTTAAACTTTGCCAAAAATGTGAAGGTGTGGGTTCCTGTCCAGAAATAATTCCAATAAACAATATAAGAATAATTCGCTTCATAAATTTTTTCCTCGATAGTGATTCACAATGGGCATGCGCCGTCCTGTGCCAAATGCTTTTTTGGTTACGCGAATTCCCGGGGCAGCTTGACGGCGTTTGTACTCGTTGATGCGGATTTTTTGGTACAAGCTATACACTAAATCTTTATCATAACCTTCTGCACTTAATTCAGCCGGTGATTTGCGATCTTCTACAATGTAATCCACCAATGGACTCACCACATCATAATCAAAGGGATCCACTTGGTCCGGAGCCAATTCCGCAGATGGTGGTTTGGTAATGCAATTTTCAGGAATACGTTCATACCCGGCGAACTCATTAACCCGTTTTGATAATCCATACACGTCCGTTTTGGATAAATCGGAAATCACAGCCAGGCCTCCGCTCATATCGCCATACAGTGTGCAGTATCCCAATGCCAATTCTGTCTTATTACCAGTGGACAGCACGAGCCAATGATGCTTATTAGACAAGGCCATGAGCAAATTCCCCCGGACCCGGGCCTGGATATTCTCTTCCGCAACATTTCTATCCTGACCTTCAAAATGGGGCTCCAATGTGGATTTAAAATAATCTACGACGTCGTGAATAGCGATGGAACGATAATCGATCCCCAGGTTTTCTGCTAAAGCGTGGGCGTCATCCTTGCTGTGTTCACTGGAATAGACCGATGGCATGGATACACCATGAACGTTTTCTGCTCCCAGAGCATCAACAGCAATACAGGCAACCAAGGACGAATCAATACCGCCGCTCAACCCAATAACCGCTTCATTGTGACCGGTCTTTCTGAAGTAGTCTTTGACGCCCAGAACAAGGGCATCATACAATTCAGCTTCCCGACTTTTCTGGTGAATCTCTATAGTTGAATTATTTTCAGTATTGATATAAATGATCTCTTCCTGGAAGATGGTACCCAATCCCACGAGCGATTCATCTCCGTTCATGGCAATGGACTGGCCATCAAAGATCAGTTCATCCTGGGCACCCACGAGATTGCAGTAATAAAACGGAATGTTGGTCTCCTGCACTTTATCGCGGACAAGATCCAATCGTTCTTTTAAGCGCAATTCATGGTAAGGTGAAGCTGAAATGTTAATGATACAGTCCGCTCCTTCTTTTTTCAATTCTGATGAAACTTTACACTCGTATTCATCATCCCATAGGTCTTCACATATCTCCAACCCCAGCTTGACTGTTTCACCGCCAATTTCAACTTTGCACAAACCGATGTCTGTCCCGGCGGTAAAATAACGATCTTCATCAAAGACATCGTAGGTTGGCAACAATATTTTATCGTAACGGTACACTTGTTTTCCATTCACACAAACAGCGGCAGAATTGAATAAATGTTCCTTATCTTTGTCAATATAACCCAGTATCAATGGGACAGTAGATTTATCAGCAATCTCACCAAGAACTTTCTTGTTTTCATCCACAAATCCATCCTCATACAAGAGATCTGCAATAGGATAGCCGGTGATTACCATTTCCGGAAACACCACCAGGTCTGCACCATTTTCACCTGCTTCTTTATAATTTGCAAGAATGAGCTCTTTATTGGCGTCTAATGCACCCACAGTGGGGTTTATTTGACACAGGGCGATCTTCATCAGAATCTCATTTCAAATTGTGAAAATTCCCCTGTCGGATCCATCCATTCTACGTCTACGCCCTCAACGCTGGATCTGGTAGAACCAATATGCAGCCATTCAACCAACGCACGTAGATCTTCTTCTTTTCCTTCTGCACTTACCTCAACTGTTCCATCAGCCAAATTTCTTACCCAACCCGCCACATTGAGCTTCGATGCTTCATTACAGGTTGAATCCCTGAACCACACACCCTGAACTTTGCCCGATACGATGGCTTTTAACGCTTTCATTATATAATGTGTTACTTTAAGTATTTTCTTTAAGGAACTGTATAACTTCATGTGGATTCTTAACATTTTCTAATCCATCGATGTCCCAGCTGTGCAGGCCGACGATGGGTTTTTCCAGTTGTTTGGCGTAGGCGATTTCGGACAATGTACCATAATGACCGCTCACAGCTACCGCCGCATCGCAGTTATAGGCCAGCAGTGCATTCCTGGTGATGCCCATATTGGTTGCCAGGGGAATATGGACATATTCATTCATTTCATCTAAAGTCTGCCCTTTTAGTATACCCACACACGTTCCACCGCCTTCACTGACTCCTTTGGACACCGCTTCCATAACACCATTCCCCCCACCGCAATAGACGAGATAACCTTCCTTGGCAAGAAGTTTGCCAAGTTCATAGGCATCATCATAAATACCATCGGTAATGTCCCGGCCGCCAAAAACGGAAATGCGCGTTTGTTTGAACATTACGGCTCCAGCCTCGCTAATGTCCGGGGAAATGGGATAGTCTCGCGTATATGCTTACTGCCGGTGATCCAGGCCACGGTTCGCTCAATTCCCAGACCAAAACCAGAATGGGGCACTGAACCATATTTCCGTAAGTCTAAATACCAACCAAAATCTTTCATGTCCAAATCATGTTCCTTGATCCTGCATTCTAAAATCGCCAGATCATCTTCTCGCTGTCCGCCGCCAATAATTTCACCATACCCTTCCGGCGCCAGCATATCCACACCGAGAGCCAGGTTGTCATTATCAGCATCACGTTTCATGTAAAATGCTTTGATTTCTGCCGGCCAGCGATGCACCATTACCGGTCGGTCAAACTGTTCGGAAATGATTGTTTCGTCCGTTCCGCCAAAATCTGAGCCGTAAGTAAAGTCAGCACCGTTCTTCTCGAGAATTTTAGCCGCTTCATCATAGGTAACACGAGGAAATGGTGCTTTCACATTTTCCAATTTGGATGTATCCCGCTCCAGGATCTCCAGGTCATCTTTACAATGCTCCAGACACCACTGCACAATGTATTCAACGAACTGCTCGGCTAAATCCATATTTTCATCCAAGTTATAATAAGCCATTTCCGGCTCCACCATCCAAAATTCCGTCAAATGCCGGCGGGTCTTGGACTTCTCTGCGCGAAATGTAGGGCCGAAACAATATACCTTCCCCAATGCTGCTGCCGTGGCTTCGGAATAAAGCTGACCACTTTGAGTTAAATAGGCCGACCGCTCAAAATAATCCACGGCAAAAAGGTTTGACGTTCCTTCACAGGCGTTGGCGGTGAAAATAGGTGTATCTACAAGCGTAAAACCATTATTATCAAAAAAATCACGTGTTGCTTTAATAATTTGGTGTCGCACTTTCAAAATAGCAGATTGCCGCTTGGATCGTAACCAAAGGTGGCGATGGTCCATAAGAAACGATGTTCCGTGTTCTTTGGGTGTAATTGGATATTCTTCAGCGACCTGATGCACCTGCACATTTGTTACACCGATTTCGTAACCTCCCACGGAACGGGGCTCTTCTTTGACCAGCCCCGTCACAGACACGGATGATTCCTGGGTCAGTGTTTGCTCTAAGTCGAACACGGCATCATCCACTTCGCCTTTGACCACCACACATTGGGTCATGCCGCTGCCATCACGAAGGATGAGAAACCATACCTTTCCAATAGAACGCTTGTTATATACCCAACCGTTGAGTGTTACTTCTTCACCGACGTGGTTTTTCAGATCTTTAATTATTGTTTTACTCATCTTTTCCTTTTTCACTTATTTTTGAATTCGCAAACATTAGGTTTAATTATTACCATGATGTTAAAATATCATTCAATACATCTTCTGCAATTTTTTCTACGGCCACTTTTGCAGCAAATTCCCGTGGATCGCCGATCTCGTCAATATCATCGCCATCTATAGCGCCATCACCATCATTATCAATACCGTCAGCACTTATATCCCCGCTTAATCCGTAAGCGCCCCAACCGGAATATTGCTTGGTTAGCAGCACTTTGTCGTTGACCGCATCCAGCCATTCCATTTTCATACTTACTGTGAACCTATATTCCGTCACCGCCTCTTCCTTACTGAATGTATAAGGCCCGTCATCCACCTTCAAAATTACACCTTTCATTATAGAATCAGCACCTTTCTCATTGGTGACACGTAAAATATTTTCTTCCGTAAATTTGGAGACCAAATTGTCCGTCACTGTCTCTGCCATGGCAAATTCCGCTGTTTGATTCTCAACGAGGGGAATAGCAATACTTTTAATGTGAGGCGGTATTGATCCGGCCATAGAATAGAATATACATCCCGAAAGAAGGAAGAAGGATGAAGCCAGAAGTAAAAAGTAGCGGGATTGTGGGTATTTTTTCATATTAATCACCCTTCCCATTGGATCGTTTGATCTTACGTCCTAGATCATATTGATCAATTTTTCGATAGAGTGTTCGTTCGCTCATACCCAATGATTTGGCTGCAGCTCGTCGATTATTATTAAAATGCTGTAATGTCCGGGAAATGGCTTCTTTCTCCAGTTCTTCCAAATTCATATCTCCAATGGCAGTATTTCGAATGCTGTGGTGACTATTTTCATCAATCTGCATTTCTTTGGATAATTCGCTTACATCGCTGCCTTGATAAAACGGCACCGGTTGAACAGTTACTCCGCCCTGCCCCATCATTGCTTTAATCGTTTCTACATCCTGGCGAAGCAATAAAAGTTGACGCAAAATCAATTCACGCTCGGCCTGTTCCGGTGACTGCTGGATGAGCATGGGTAAATTCTGGTTTTGCCCCATTGATTGAGACATTCCCAACTTATGTTCCACCATTTCCACTGTAATGCGTTCACCTTTTTCCATTACCAAAATACTTTCCACGAAATTCTTCAACTCCCGAACATTCCCCGGCCAGTCATACTGTTTCATTCTGCGAATGGCTTCAGGCATGAATCCCCGATAGGGAATATCATTACTGCGGGTGAACTCCAAAGCAAAACGCTCAACCAACAGAGAAAGATCTTCAATGCGCTGACGCAATGGAGGCAAATTCACTGTGACGGTTTTCAGTCGAAAATAGAGGTCCTGGCGAAACTTGCCTTGTTGAACCAATTCACCTAAATCCTTATTCGTTGCTGCCAAAATACGAACATCCGTCCGCCGAGTTTGAGACTCCCCCACTCGCATGAATTCCCCAGATTCTAACACCCGGAGCAGCTTCACCTGTGTTTCCAAGGGCGTTTCACCTATCTCATCCAGAAAGATTGTTCCTTTGTGCGCTGTTTCGAAATATCCTTTACGGTCATCACCAGCACCGGTGAATGCGCCTTTTTTATGTCCGAATAATTCGCTTTCAATTATGCCTTCCGGGATGGCTCCGCAATTGACGGTTACCAATTCCGATTGAGAGCGCTTGCTGAATTTATGGAGGCCCTTGGCTACCATTTCCTTGCCGGTGCCCGACTCCCCTGTAATGAGCACGGAAATATCTACGGTCGATACTTGAGCCATCATTTCCAGGGCTTGTTTGATGGCATCGGAATTACCTACAATGCCGGCTGTTTTCTGTAACCGATCCAGATCAATCATGTTCTACCTCCGGATTGTACACGTTCCACATGCTTTTTAAAAGTGTGTTCAAGTCTGAATATTGTGCTTCCCAGCCCAAAAGTTCCCCGGCTGCTTTGGACGCAGCAATTAGTTCTGCCGGATCCCCAGGCCTACGTCCGACAATGTTATGAGCAATGGGTTTGCCAGTGATGTTTTCTGCTTCAGTGATCACATCTTTTACCGAATATCCTTCACCCGTAGCTAAATTAACTGTAAGCGATTCATTCTCCTGTAAATAGTCCAATGTTTGCACATGAGCCGACGACAGGTCATTCACGTGAATATAATCTCTCACTCCCGTACCGTCTTTGGTGTCGTAATCATCACCGTAAACATCCATGGAACTGCGTTGTCCCTTGGCCACTTCCATGACGATAGGTAAAAGGTTTTGGGGACTTTTTTCTAATCCACTGACCCTTCCCTGCACATCATAACCGGCGGCATTGAAATAACGCAAAGCGGCATATTTCAATCCTTTCAACTGGTGGTACCATTCCAGCTTCTGCTCAATGACCAGTTTGGTAAATCCGTAATAATTGATGGGTTTCAAAGGATGATCCTCATCCACCGGTAAATATTCCGGGTAACCGTACACTGCCGCGGTGGATGAAAAAACGAATGTTTTTACATTGTGCTTCATCATGGCATTCAAGAGGTTCGATGTTCCATTGAGATTATTCAGTGAATACTTGTCCGGATCCACCATGGATTCACCGGCAGCCTTGAATGCGGCCAAGTGTACCACAGCATTGATTCCTTCAGACAGAGCAGAATCAAGATCATCCGTGTTCAGTGTACTTCCAAGGACGAACTGGGCACTGCCGTTCACATTCTCCCGGCAGCCCAATGAAAGGTCATCCAGGATCACCACTTCATGACCGGCTTCCACCAGGTCCAGTACCACATGGGAACCGATATATCCGGCACCTCCTGTGACCAATACTTTCATCAGAAACTTTTCTCCAATTCTTT
>DJKX01000054.1:17987-37459 GCA_002436185.1 Fidelibacterota bacterium UBA6531 | reverse complement strand
CGGTCGACCATATTCAGTACCGGATCTATTAATCGAAGTACTTACAGCTGACGATAATGATGGATACCTTTTAAATGGTACTCCTTATTTCCAGGAGATTATTGATGGTTTTGCCCAACACAATGTCCCTTCTCCTTTACCTGCGTTCGGCATCTTGCATTCTCCAATCCAAAACATGGAGATCGCGAATGACCCTATTGCCATTGAAGCAATTATTTTATCTTTAAACTCAATAATTTATTCAGCAGAAGTTGTCTACTCCTTTGGAGAAATTGAGATTAGCACTGCCATGACTCCTGGGGATGAAACAAATGAATACATTGCCACCATTCCTTCCCAGCCACCAGGATCGGTTATTACTTATTATATCCATGCCGTTGATGTGAATGGAAATGAATATTTTTCTCCAGAGACAGCTCCTGATATTCAACATTTCTTTTTGATTGGCAACCTTGCTTCATTCCCAACACTTTTTTCAGATGATAGTGAATCTGATCAAGGGTGGACACTTGGCATCTCTTCAGACAATGCTACAACTGGTATCTGGGTCAGAGAAGATCCCAATGGTACAACAACCAACGGTCAGCAAGTGCAACCCGAAGATGACCATACTATAGATGGTATTACTGCGTTTGTTACCGGAAATGCCCCCTTCGATGGTTCTAACGTTGGGGATGATGATGTTGATAATGGCACGACAACATTATTAACTCCTGTAATGAATTTAACTGGTGCTGTTAACCCTGTGTTTGGATACTGGCGCTGGTACACAAATAACCTGGGGAATTCCCCCAATGCTGATGACTGGGTGGTCCAAGTCACTGCTGATGGTCAAAATTGGTTTGACTTGGAACGGACAAGCCAGTCTGAAGCATCCTGGATTTATAAACAATTTTTATTAAACCAGTATATCGAAATGTCAGATCAGGTTCAGGTGCGTTTTATTGCTGATGACAGCGGTGAAGGCTCCCTGGTGGAAGCAGCAGTAGATGACGTATTTGTATTAAATGGCATTAGCGTCGATATTGTAATTGGTGATGTGGATTTTGATGGTGAAATATCCATCAATGATGTGCTACAGATTGTTGATTATATATTAGGTGTTGTCCAACCCAATGGCCTCCAAGTATATGTTGCTGATCTTAATCAAGACGGTAATTTAAATGTGATCGATGCTCTGGTACTTATTCAGACGATTCTGAATCCTTAATTAAAAAGGATTTACGAGCGTCAGGCGCAGGTAGTTTACTGGTGTTTCATTATCTTTCCAGCGGTTGAAATCCTGGGCTGTTCCGTAAGCCACAATAAATCCCATAAAATTCACTCGTGCTTCATATCCCCCGGTAAACAACATATCATCTTTTTCGCCATCTGCGTACCAGGCATTGCCAAAATCAAGAAACGCTGCCAGTGAAAATTGCGGTGCTCCAGCGCGGGCTTCCAAGGTTCCGAATATTAACCTGTCGCCCAATCGCCAGTCATCCCAGCCGCGGAGGTGGACTATTTCATCCGAGCCTAAAATGTTGTTGCCACCGCCATAAATAGGAGTATCATTCGTTATGGCCGGCATATCCTGGGGCGGTGGAGTTTTGCCCAACATAGTTACAGATTTTATACGGCCAAATAAAACAATCGGGCTTTTTTTGTGGGGCAGCAAATTAATGAACACATCAGTGAGGATGCGGGTATAATCAAAATCTCCATAGAGACCGGAATTGGTATATTCCAAGGTCAGGTCAAGGCCTTGCCCTTGATTGGGGATCATGGTATTGCGCTTATGGGGACGACGGCTCAACCAGGTATATGATAAGCTGATCAATCCTTCGTTCCCGGAAACAGGTATGTTTAAATAACGAAACTCCGTTGAATCCAAATAAATCAATTCGCCTGTTTCATCATCCACATCTTTGATCACATTAGCATTGCGATCTGTAAATTTTACTCCCCCGCCAAAAGTATGGTTGCTGGACATGTTATTACCAATATTGTATGGCATATTAGCCCATAATGCGATACTTTTGTTTTCTTCAAGTAAACCCCATTTTGTACGGTCGTAGGGCTTTGTTTTGATATCCAATAATGATGTAGCAGTAATACCCCACATCGGTCCGCTCATGGCATTGGCATACTCTATTAAAAATCTATGTGTGCTATTTTCTGAAAAATCTACCAGTCCAATACCTGCGAATAAATGCCGGCTCATAGCATCTGTCCATTGTGTCAAACCAAAGACTTCATAACCCAGTGGTAATACTAGTGTAGCTAAATGCTTTATACCAATTGTAGGTGTATAGTCATGTGATTTTAAAATATTGACTTCCTTTTTCGGATCAATACCAGACAGCAAAATATCCGGTCCGGCACTGCGCCAATTACTGTAATGGTCTCGGATAGCTAATGCTGGAGTTGCAACATCACGATGGGGATTCACATTTACAATGCGGACTGTATCTACATCTGGCAGCGTGACGGCCATGATAGTGCTGTCCACCGGCGACCACTGGGCGGCCCAGACAGCGTCACCCACATCCGAAACTTGCTTGCTTACACCTGTGGCAATGTTTACTGTATGAATGTTTGGTGTGAAACTAGCGTGAGACGTATAGGACACAAAATCACCACCAGGGTGCCATACCGGATCATAATCTGCTGCAAGATCGTCAGTTAACCGACGGACATCACCGCTGGTAAGCTCCAAAATAAACAGATCCAGGTTGGCTTCTTTATCCGCCATGGCAAAAACAATAAAATTGCCGTCAGGACTATAATGGGGATTAATAATTTGGGTATCATACACATAGTGTGTGATTTGTTTTTTATCAGCACCAGCGGCGTTCATGGTGTAAAGATTTGAAACACTATTTTCATGAGCAACATAAACAATTTGTTGGCCATCAGGTGACCAATCAGGATAGGTGGCCCGTTCAGATTGAGTGAACCATGCAGATGATTTTTTATCAAGATCATAGACTTTGATATCATTGACCATGGATTGATATTTCCCAAAATGGTATTTTGCGTACGCCAACTTGCGGCCATCATAGGACCAGTTCATATACTTGTGAAAAGAACCAAAATCCACTTCTTCCTTATCCCAGATGACAATCGGTTTGGGCTTTTTCTTTTTCTTTTCATCTTTTTTGTCCTGACCAAATAATTTCGCAAAAAACCCGGGTTCTTTATCCTCTTCCTTATCCTTTTTCTTTTCAAGGGCTTTCTGCCTTTCTTCCCGCTTTTCACGCTCTTTGGTTGTATCTCTTTGCAATACAAATAAAGACATATCACGTTGGTTTTTATCATCTAATCCTGAAATAGCAATTTGTGTACTGTCCTGGAAAAAGGAAAAACCGGCAATTTTTTTAATGGGCAATGTGACCACTTTCCCGATCTCTTCAATGGCTTCTTTCTGGGCGCGGTAGCCGTAATAATAGGTATTCATATGACGGCGCCAGTCTTCGTTGAATTGCTCAACGGTGATACCGGTATGTTTTTTGAAACCATCATTAAAATTAAATATTCCAAGCCCGTTTCTGTGGGAAAGGGTTTGGACAATGGTTGAATCACCGAATCTGTCTGACCAATATAATAGTTTGGAATAGCCATCGTGATGGGGGTCCATTTCATCCATCTTATTCTGCAGCACATGAAATTTGTGGCTGATATCTGCTCGATACGGCCGCCAGCGTTCCGTTTCATATTCAGCTAAACCTTCTACCACCCACCCGGGAACTTGAGATAATAGATATGACCACGGTTCCGGCAGCCAAGTTTTTACCCTATTGAAAAAGACAATATGCTGCAGTTCATGTGACAAAACCTGGTAAAGCCATTTTTCATCTTCTAGCCAAATGGCAGCATCGTTTTGATCCACCCATATAAATGTGGTATTGGTCCAATTTGCGAACCCATTCATAATTTCATCTTCTGTAGTGAAAATGATATCAATAGTGGGAATATCTTCCAGATCCATTTGCTTAAGTAAAAGCGGCCGCACTTGCTCCGCTATTGATGCTCCTTCCCGGGCAATGTCCTCTATTCCATGGTGATGGTGAATACGAAAATGATCCGTTTCAATGGTTGTCCAGTCCAGTTCACCGTGGGTTCTACCGGTCCATTGCCATGTTTGTGCACAGCCAATGGATAAAAAAGTAGTTAGTAATAAAATTCTGAATAGCTTCATTAATATAATCCTTACTTAAAATAAACTGTTTTTATGGAGCCTCCGAAATTTTCGTCATCCGTGGCGGTTATGATCCCGTTATCTATAAAATCAAATCCTTCAACTTTATGGGTTTCAAATTTAAAGGCAGGCTTGCGGCTTAAGATTTGGTAAAAATTGATTTGGTTGTCTTCTATCTGGAACCTTCCTATATGATACAAAGCAGAAGAAAATGGCCCGTCATCTCCGGGATCTGATGTTGCGACGATCCAGCAATCGCCAAACTCATTTATCTTCAAATCAGCAATATGACGCACGTGTTCCGTGGGCCATTCCACAGAAATTTCTATGGAATCCACCGCCTCTACTGTTCGAGAATTAAAAACCAGCCAACCCCAGAATAGTTTTCCGGGATATTTGGATTTACCTCGGTGCCCCCAAGCAGCAAGAAACTTGTCTCCCACTTTCATCAAGCCAAACCCTTCAAGGTTCGTGGGCCACTTGATTTTGGGGATCTGGATAAAGCCGTTATATGCCAAGCGCATTTTTGCCTGATCAAACACCAGCCAATGACATTTCCCCTGGCTTTCCATGGCAATCATATCTGTAACGCTTCCCGGAATGGCTGTCAATGCTTCCACGTCAAAAGGTAATGTTTCATCTGGCCATTCAAGAATACGGTATTTTAAGCCTTCCCCAGATTCTGTAACAATGCCGATACGGCCTTCGTATTCACGCTTATTATCATGGACAACAATCGTCTGACCGCCAACTCTGGCAATTCCACTGATGGCGACTGAACGTTCTTCGCCCACAAGCAACCAATCTTCTTGCGCAGATAAATCACACAATAAGGCTAATAAAAAGAGGGATTTGGGGTAAATCATTTAGTTAATAGAAGATAATTGAAACTTAAAATTACGTTATTCCTTCGAAGATTCCATTAAATCAATCCCTCTACGGCAAATTTCTTAATTCATCATAGAGATTTTGGGGATTTTTATAATGAATCGTTTTTATCCCTAAAAATCGAGCAGTATCAACATTGATTATTACATCATCAATAAATAATGAATCTTCTGGTTTTGCTCCAGCCAATTCCAAAGCTTTTAAATAAATCGCTGCATCCGGTTTCCTGCAGCCCAAATCAAAAGAGTAGAATGCCCTGTCCACATTTTTTTGGAAAGAAAATCGTTTATCCACTTCATGCTTAATGTGCCTGGGATTGGTATTAGATAGGAGGTATACATTATACGATTGTTTCAACAGCGGAAGCAATTTGACTGTTTCTGTTTCTGCCACAATCAATTTATTCCAGCCCCGCCAGAAATCATCCTCTTTCAAACAATTAGGTTGGGGAAGAGCATCTTTCATAGCCTGGGAAAATTCATGATCAGTTAATTTGCCAATTTCGTATTGTTCATGTGCTTCATAGGGAAAATGATCTTTGATAACATCAATTGACAGGTCGGTACAGTCGCTCCAATATTGTAATGACCGCACATGGTCGATCTCCAGCAATACACCCCCAATATCAAAAAAGATGTGTTTAATCACCATTCAAATGGGTCCTCTACTAAACGCCACAAATACCAGGATGCCAGTGTTCGGAAGGGCCGCCATGGCTCAGCTGTTTTGATCATAGAATCTGGATCTGGTAATTCATCCAGTCCACAGAATAATTGAAAACCTTTTCTGACACCTAAATCCGTTACTGGAAAAACATCAGGGCGATGTAAAGTGAACATCAAAAACATCTCCGCCGTCCAGGGGCCCACACCTTTAATAGATGTTAGGTTTTCAATTATCGCTTCATCATCTAATTGGTCCAAATTTTTCGACACAGAACCATTTTCAAAAGCTTCAGCTATATTGTGTACATACATAGCTTTCTGATTTGAAAAGCCTACAGATCGTAATTCTTCATGGGATTTTTCCATTACTTTTTTTGGCGGCGGAAATTCTTCTCCATTAAATAGCTCTTTAAATCGATCATAAATGGTCGAAGCTGCTTTTCCACTCAACTGTTGATACACAATAGCGCGAACCAATGCTTCAAAATAGTTAGTCTCTTTTCTGAAAGTAGGTTCTTCAAACTCATAAATGACCCGAGCCATTTTTTTATCCACATTACTTAAGTGTTCTAATCCTTTTTTGACGTTCATTTACTGCACTCATAAATTTGTAACTGACTTTCCGGTCCCAATGGAGCTTTTTCATAACTGCCATACTTCCTCTTAATCACCAAACCGGCATCTGTTAATAATCTGTCCATAGTATCAGGAAAAATCATGTGCATATCGAACTTGAATACTTTCGGTTCATCCTTGCCTTCATAATTGAAGAACCATTGGATATGATTTACTTGTGAATCATTGTCATATTCATTTGTTTCACTAATAATACAAGGGGTTCCATCAGGATCATCAAACTCCATCACATAATACTTTTGCTTATCCCGGTATAAAAACAAAGGATCTGGTATAAAGGTATCAATTAGAAATGTACCATCATCCGTTAAATGTTTTTTTACGCATTGGAAAAATGACAACACATCTTTTTCGTTCATTAAATGAAAAATGGAATTGAATCCGATGAAAATAAATTTGAACTGCTGATTAAGATCAAAGGTTCGCATATCTCTTTCCAACACAGTTGCTTTTTCACCAAATGCTGCTAGTTTATTTTTTGCACATTTAACAAAAGCAGGGCTGGATTCAATGCCCGTATAGGTATGTCCATTTTCCAGTATTGGCAAAGCAAGTCGTCCTGTTCCTGCACCTAATTCAAGAACCAGACCACCAAATTTATCGGCTGCATTGGCAATGAATTCTAAATCATTCGTTTTCCACCAATGAGCTATATCGTACAGCTCTGGATCGGAATAAATATCTTTAATCAAAATTGGTTTTGTTAAGCTATATTTTGTTTGTGAAACGTAGGACAGACAGGAATGTCTGCAGTACAGCTTGAGCTACAACACTAATTTAAAACAACCAATTCCTTGGTGGTTTTATTCAACACTTCACAACCGTCTTTATTAATGATAACATCATCTTCAATGCGCACTCCGCCCCAGCCGGCCAAGTATATCCCTGGCTCAATGGTGATTACATTATTTACTTCCAGGATCGATTTGCTCAAATGGCTTAACCGTGGTTCAGTATGAATTTCCAGACCCAAGCCGTGGCCTGTACCATGGTTGAAATATTCACCATAACCTTTTTCAGTTATATAGTCCCGGGTGACGTTATCCACTTTCTTACATGTCATTCCCGCTTTGACTGCATCACATCCCGCCTGCTGGGCGTCTTTAACAATATTATAAATTTCACGATGTTTATCTGTTGCTTCACCCACAACAGGTGTCCGAGTCATATCGGCATGGTAACCGGAAAATTTTGCCGCTGCATCAATGACAATAAAGTCCCCTTTTTCAAACGGCCTGTCTCCCGGGACAGCATGGGGTAATGCGCTATTCGGTCCACCGGCAACAATGGGAGAATACGCCTCTCCATCGCTCTCTTGGCGATATCGAGTTACCAGTTGGATGGCCACATCCTTTTCTGTTGTGCCTACTTTGAGCATGGGTATAATTTCTTCATAAATGACATCTGTGATTTCGACAGCAGTTCGAATAGCATCAAGCTCTGATTGATCTTTTATTGCTTGGAGGTTTTCCATGAGCATGGATGTGGATTCCCAATTAACATTTGAAAAAACGTCCTGCATTGCTTTGAATTGACTAACGCTGGTATGATCACCTTCAAAGCCCAACTTTAAGCCATTTTGTATCAAATTATTTTTTTCGATTATGGAAAGATGCGTACCAAAATCAATGAACCTTTCCAAGCCTTTGACTTGATTTTTGGACTGAACATCATAACGGCCATCAGAAATAAAGTATGATCCGTCAGTCGTAATGAGACAGGAAGCAGCAGACCCGTTAAATCCACAAAGATAACGGATGCTGGTCAAGTTTGTAAGCAGTATACCATCCACACCCATTTCAGCCAGTTTATTCTTTAAATTATCTTGCCGTTGTGTAAATATTTGTTCACTCATGTTATTCTTTCAATATTTCCAAAATATCTTGTTTTTCACTTTTAACACGTTTCTTATCCGATCCCTTTTTCTCTAAAATATCCAAGACAGTTAATGCTTGGTGGTGTAGGCCCTGGTTGCGCAAAACAGCTACCATTGTAAATGTTGCCAGCCTGGGACTTATTTCAATACTATCAAATTGTTTTTTGGGATGTACTTTTTTAACCTTTTGCTTCTTTGTTCTTCGGTGTGGCTTTTTTGCTGTTTTCTTTTCCACCCAATTATGAGCTGTTTTGTTGCTAGGATCCCATTTTAATATTTGCTGCCATGTTTTATGAAGGATGGTATCCGAACGATCTAATTCAGTTTGTATTTCAGCCAAATTTGTAGCCGCCTGTAAATGTATTGTGCCATTTTTTAACACAGATTTAAAGGATTGTTCAGCTTTCTTGAGCTCCCCATCCGTTTGATCTGTTTTACCCAGTATAAATAGACCGTCGGCATTCTCCGGATGGTATTCTAACCCAATTTCACACACTTTTCTAGCACGATCTAAATCGCCATCTTTTAAATAATGTTCTGCCAGGACAGAAAATAAATGCGTCTCAAAATTATCAGCAAAATGAAGTTCCATGGCTGTGCGGCTGGACAGGTCCATATTTAGCGGCGATTGGTCTGCACCCAATCTGAAATATAATCGATAGTGTCCTGAACAGGTGTACCAGGACCAAATAATTTACCAACTCCCACACTGGCCAATGCGGTCATATCTTTTTCAGGAATAATACCGCCTCCAGTGAGGAGCACATCATCTAATCCTTTATCCTTCATCAATTCCATCACTTTAGTAAAGATAGTCATATGGGCATTATTCAGGCTGGATAGGGCAATAACATCCACATCCTCCTGGAGGGCTGCTGATACGATCATTTCCGGCGTTTGACGGAGGCCAAGATAAATTACTTCCATACCGGCATCTCTATAAGCCGACGCCAAAACCTTGATACCACGATCGTGACCATCAAGACCTGGTTTGGCCATTAATATTCTAATTTTACGTTCCATAGTCTTTAACTCGATATATGGAAAATTACAACTCTATTGGTGTTGGTTTCAGCCAAATTCCGATATTGGATTTTTTCTCAATTGATTATTTTTTACTATCCAATACAATCGTAACAGGTCCATCGTTTTGGATATTCACTTTCATCATGGCACCAAATTCTCCCGATTGTACCGGAACGCCTTGACCTTTCATCTTTTTCATAAAATCTGCATATAATTCATTGCCCTTTTCTGGCAGTGCTGCATGAATAAAACTCGGCCGGCGACCTTTTTGAGTATCCGCGCATAATGTAAACTGGCTTATCACCAACGCTGATCCAAGTACATCTTTAATTGATAAATTCATTTTTTCATTTTCATCATTGAAAATGCGCAAACCAGAAATTTTATTTACCAAATAATTCGTATCGTCCTCATCGTCGTCATCCATTACACCCAATAAGATGACAAGCCCTTGATCAATGTGTCCAACGACATTATCATCAATCGTTACGTTTGCGGATGTTACCCGTTGTATAACGGCGATCAATTAGACACCCAAACGTTATCTTTGCCATAAACATCTCTGAGTTTTTTAATGAATTCCCTTCCGGATGAAACACGAATATTATGGGCAAATATACGTTGGTCTTTCCCGCCGTTTCTTGATATGTGAAACATCAATCCACAGCTGCCGTGATATTTTTGTGCCAATGTATTAAAATCATCTACGTCTTTTGGGTTCATTTGATCAAGTTCGAATTTTATATTCACATGCTTTGCAAAATAATCACGAGCTTTGTCTAGGGTAACAATTTCATCTGCAATGATTTTCAAGTCGCTGAAATCAGATGTGTCTGTTGGCCGGCCGCTGACAAAAATAATTTCGTCATTATCCAATAAATCTTTGAACTTATCAAATACAGAACTAAACGCAAGTATTTCGGCTTGACCGCCAAGACATTCCAATTTGAAAAAAGCCATCTGATTGTTCTTGCGGTCAAAATGAAGTTTGAATTCCTGAATTGATCCGCCAATGCGAACAATATCCAGCTTTAATTCTTCAACATTTTCAGAGAAATCAAAATTACTGAATTCCTCCAAGTCTTCAGCGTACTTCAACAAAGGATGTCCTGAAAGGTATAAACCCAAAACTTCTTTTTCTTTTTGTAAAGAAACGCTGTCTGACCAACTCTCTGCATTAACTAACTCAGGAACCATGGATGATTCACCGTTGGATGCCTGGCCAAAAAGATCCACTTGATTGCGGTGCCTGTTTTCCTGAATCTGCTGACCGTACCTTAGGGCAATATCAATGGTTGCAAACTTTTCTGCTCGTGTTCCTGCTAAACTATCCATGGCACCGGCCATTATCAGGCTTTCCAGCACTCTTTTATTGACCGCCCGCAAATCCACACGGGATGTAAAATCAAATAAAGACTCAAAAGGACCATCTTTATCACGAGCTGCCAGTATATGCTCTAGAGCTTTTGATCCAACATTTTTAATGGCATTTAGTCCAAAGGAAATCGTTTTTTTATTCACCGGACGAAAATTTATATCCGATACATTAACATCCGGTGCATCTACAGACATTTTTTGCTTTCTGCATTCGTTAATCAAAATTACCACACGGTCAATGTTGGACATTTCACTTGTTAGGTTAGCAGCCATGAATTCTGAAGGATGATGAGTCTTAAGCCAAGCCGTTTGGTAGGCCACATATGCATAGGCGGTGGAATGACTTTTGTTAAACCCATACTCCGCAAATTTTTCAATAAGAGCATAAATTTCTTCGGCCGTTTTACGGTCGATATTATTCTCTTGGGCACCTTCAACAAATTTCACTTTCATCTCATCCATGAGTTTTTTAATCTTTTTACCCATGGCACGGCGCATGATATCCGCTTCAGCGAGGGTAAATTTGGCAATCTCGTGAGCAATCTGCATCACCTGCTCCTGATAAACGATAATACCGTAGGTTTCATTTAATATATGTTCTAGCGCAGGATGGATATAAGTGATCTTTTTCTTGCCGTGCTTACGCTTAATAAAATTATCAATATTTTCCATGGGTCCAGGTCGATACAAGGCATTCATGGCAATGAGGTCTTCGATTTGTGTGGGTTTCAACTTTTTCAGAAATTCGCGCATTCCGGAAGATTCAAACTGGAAAACACCAATTGTCATCCCCTTTGCAAACAATTTATATACCTTTGAGTCTTCCATATCAATCTTGGAGATATCCACTTTTTCACCACTATTTTTCAACAGTTTCAGGGTGTGATCAATAACCGTCAAATTGCGGAGGCCAAGGAAATCCATTTTCAGCAAGCCCAAATCTTCCAGGCCCTTCATATCATACTGACTGGTAATATCGCCCGTATTGGATTTGAAAAGGGGAGTGTAATCTGTCAGGTCTCCTGGTGTAACCACAACACCGGCAGCATGGGTGGATGCATGACGATTCATGCCTTCAAGCGTTAGTGCGTGTTCAATTAATTCCTTATATCGTCCATCGGCAGCATCCCGCATTTCAGGATTTTGTTTCAGTGCTTGCTCTAATGTTATAAACGGTCCAGCAGGAATCATTTTGGCAACTTTGTCTACGTCACCGAACGAAAAACCCAGCACACGTCCTACATCACGCACAGCCTGACGAGCTTTCATTTTTCCAAACGTAATGATCTGTGTTACAGAATTATCACCATATTGCTGTTTGATATAATCGATAACTTCACCGCGACGCTCAATGCAAAAATCAATATCAATATCCGGCAGGCTGATTCGGTTTGGATTTAGAAATCGTTCAAAAAGCAGGTCATGCTTTATGGGATCTATGGTCGTGATATCCAAGGCAAAAGACGCCAGGCTTCCGGCAGCAGAACCCCGGCCCGGTCCAACAGGAATACCATTGTCTTTTGCATATTTTACAAAATCCATGGTAATGAGAAAATATCCAGCAAAGCCCATTTTTTTAATTACACCCAATTCATGATCCAGACGGTTTTGGAGATCCGGTGTCATATCACCATAAATGTTGCGAACACCGTCTTCACATAAATAGCGTAAATAATCATCGGGGTCTTGGGATTGGGCATCTTCAGGAATCGGAAATGAAGGTAGATGATAATCACCCATGGGTAATTCGAGATCGATGCTATCTGCAATTTTTCGTGTATTTTCCAAGGCATCGGGAAACTCTTTGAACAAATTATACATTTCATCTTGGCTTTTGAAATAGAACTCCGGGGTAGCATAGCGCAGGCGGTTGGGATCATCTCTTTCCTTCCCTGTTCCTAAACAAATATGCACATCATGGGCTTCCGAATGTTCCCGCTTGGCATAATGGGCATCATTTGTTGCGACCAGCGGCAAGTTTAAATCCCGTGCCAATTTTGTAATGAGCTTTACATTGCGTTTTTCCTCATCAATACCATGATTTTGAATTTCCAGGTAATACCGTCCCGGAAACATTTCGGCATATTCTAAGGCTGTTTCTTTAGCACTATCCCAATCATCATTTAACAATTTTTCAGTCACTTCTCCTTTTAAACATCCGGAAGAACAAATCAACCCTTCACTGTGTTCTTTAAGCAATTCCTTGTCTACACGCGGACGATAATAGAACCCTTCCAGATAACCATGAGTGACTAACTTCATCAGGTTGCGGTAGCCAACAATATTCTGTGCCAGTAATATGAGATGATTATTCCCCCAGCCGCCTTCAGCTCTTGGTTTCTTGTCAAAACGGCTACCATGTGCTACGTAGATCTCACAGCCAATGATGGGTTTTACACCTGCATTTTTTGCAGATTTATAATAGGGGATTACACTGAACATATTGCCATGTTCTGTGAGTGCTACCGAATCCATTTTCAAATCGTCGATGGTATTCACCAGCGTCTGAATGGTCTGGGCACCGTCTAAGAGACTGTAGTCTGAATGATTATGTAAATGGACGAATTCAGCGGACATAATTATCGATGAAAAAAGCCATTAATCCTACGATTGTACTGAATTTTAATACCTCGGAAAATTGTTTCGCTTGCTTAATTGCCGGCGATTTCAGAAACGAAAATACAATCATTGCTAAAGGTATTTCCACTCCTAAAACGAGGATAACCAAATAAGGCCAGCCATAATAACTTTTCAAAAATGGAATTATCGCTCCGACGCCAATTATACATGCTGCAGTTATGGAAACTCTAGCTGATTTTTCTAGCCCAGCTTTTACGGGAAACGTGTTTAATCCCGTTTTTGCGTCACCTTCAATGTCGGCCATATCCTTAATCAACTCCCGGACAAAGGTGAGACCAAAGGCCAAACATGCCGGAATGATCATTATATTTATTTGTTCATAGACAGCTCCGGAAAAAATGAATGCCAGTCCCAATATTGCAGCTACTGCAGCATTACCGATCAATGGTGTCCCTTTAAGGAATTTGCTGTAAAAGATCATAATGGGGAGAGCTAAACCAACCGCAATAAATTGAGCCATGCGGTTTAATTCTAATGTCAACACACTGCCAATCACGAATAAAATTATTGCCAAATACAACGCTGTTCTTTTTTTCACATGTCCCGTCACTAAAGGACGACTGGGACGATTTATAACATCCGTTTTATAATCCAACACATCATTATACGCATTAGCGGCAGCATTATAACACACAACAACAAGTATCGTTATTAAAAGTGTTTTTGTATCATTTATTCCATCCAAAATACTGGCACATACCACCATGGCAAAAGCAGATGTAATCAAATTTATGGGACGTAATAGTTTTATATGCTGCCAGAAATTCTTCATAAAACTTGAACCTTGAAGATGCGCTCATCTGAATTAAAATCCGCAATAAATTCCAAATGTTCAAAGCCTTTTCTATCAAAACATTCCTTTACTTTTTGTGGATGATTGCCTAATCCCGCTTCCATGATGAGCCAACTACCGGGACGAACCCATTTATTAGCTGATTCAGATAAGTGTTGATAAAACAGTAACCCGTCTTTATTGTCCGTTAATGCCAAATGTGGTTCATTATCCCGTATTTCTGTTGTGAGTGTAGACATTTCTTTTTCCGGAATATAAGGCGGATTCATTAACAAGCCATCGTATATAGGTTCAGGAGGATTAAATCTCAAAAAATCTGTTTGTAAAAATTTTACATTGTCTACATTGTTTATTGATGCGTTCTCTTCAGCAATTGCTAATGCATCCTCGGAAATATCCAAACCAAGAACCGTTGCATTTGAAATTTCAGCGGCAACTGAAATCGCAATACATCCGGATCCTGTTCCAATATCCACAATTTGTGGGTTGTCTAATTCCTGGAGTGAATGAATAGCTACATCCACTAATCGTTCTGTCTCAGGGCGGGGAATGAGTACGGATGTATTTACATTAAATCGTCGACCATAAAATTCTGTCCAACCAGTTATATATTGCGCTGGAAGGCCTTTTACTCGACTACTGATCCAATGCTGAAAAAGTTTGCTTTGCTGTTTAGTTAATTCATTTTTCTGAATGTATAATTCAGATTTTGTGCAATTTAATAGAGAGGATAAAAGCCATTCGGCTTCTTGGGTGTTGTCTTCCAGGATAAGTGAAAGTTCAGCTGCTGACCACTTCAGCCATGTGTTGATTTGACCGTCTTGGGGAACAGAGGTCATTTAATCTCCAGCCAGTTGTTCCTGCTGCTCTGCCAATTTCAACTGTTCAATTAATTCAGAAATATCACCATCTAAAATAGCATCAAGTTTATATGCTGTATAATTTATACGGTGGTCTGTTATCCGCCCTTGTGAAAAATTATATGTACGAATCTTTGCTGATCTATCCCCAGTGGATACCATAGATTTCCGGGCAGATGCTCTTTCTTGAGCCAAGCGTTCCTGTTCTTGAGCCAATAACCTTGAGCGTAATACTTTCATGGCCAATAAACGATTCTGGTGCTGGGATTTTTCATCTTGGCAAGAAACAACTAAACCAGAAGGTAAATGTGTTATCCGAATGGCCGATTCAGTTTTATTAACGTGCTGACCTCCTGCACCGCTGGCGCGGAATGTATCAATTTTCAAATCGCCTTCATTAATGTCAATTTCGGCTTCTTCTGCTTCAGGAAGGACTGCCACGGTTGCAGCTGACGTATGAACACGGCCACCTGCTTCAGTTTTTGGTACCCGTTGAACTCGATGAACACCGCTTTCATATTTCATTAGTCCATAAGCACCTTTTCCCGTTATTAAAAAAATAACCTCTTTATATCCGCCAATTCCAATATCATTCATCTCCATAATTTCCCGAGTCCAGTTGTTGCGTTCGGCAAAACGGGAATATAACCGAAACAAATCCGCTGCAAATAAAGCTGCTTCATCACCGCCTGTCCCTGCGCGAATTTCAACAATTGTATTTTTGTCATCATTGGGATCTTTAGGAATAAGCATAACTTTTAATTCATTTTCCAGTGATTCTATTTGTACCTTTAATTCAGATAATTCCTCTTGAGCTATTTCTTTCAATTCTGTATCATCACCTTTAAGTATATCTTCATCATCCGCAATTTGATGAAGAACATCGAGATATTCTTGCCCTTTTAAAACGATGGGACTTAATTGACTATGTTCTTGGGCTGTTACTTTGTACTTATTTTGGTCATTCATTACCGAAGGATCGGATAAGAGTTTGCTTAGTTCTTCATGACGGTTAATGATCGTTTTTATCCTATCTTTCACCCGATGGCCTCTGCAGTATATTTTTTACCAACCATTTCATTATATTTTTCACCAAAGGCATTTTCTAAGGCTGTAATGGCTACATCAACCATTTCATCCTCCGGGGATTGTGTTGTAATTCTCTGTAACCATAATCCGGGAGCCCTTAAAACACGAAAGAATAAGGATTCATCTTTTCGTGCTGTAATTTTAATAATCTCGTACGAAACTCCTGCAACAAGAGGCATGAGGGGTAAATGAAAAGCCAAACGATGAAAAATGGTAATTTCACCAATAATGGCCATGACAATTGTATCTATTAAAGCAAAAACGAGTATGGCAGATAAAAGGACAATGAACAAAAAACTGGTTCCACAACGAGGATGATAAGTAGAAAAAGATTGTGCATTAGCAACATTAACGTCTTTACCGGATTCAAAATTGAATACAACACGATGTTCCGCTCCATGATATCTAAATAAACGTTTAACATCTTTCATCAACGAAATAGCTAATAAATACAAAATGAAAAAAGTTATACGAAACAATCCTGAAACCAGGTTAAATGCTAATGCTTCCCGTTCTATATCCATGAGCCATGTGGTCAACCCCAAAGGGGCGACGAGGAACATTCCTACTGCTAATAAAACAGCAAATAAAGTTGTAAAGAAATTCGCCAGTTTACCAGGTTGTTTTTCTGCTTCTTCCGGCATGGCAATATCTGCTGACCACTGTAAGGTTTTCATACCCATTTTCATGGATTCGAATAAAGCTATCATACCCCGCAAGATAGGTCGTTTCCAAAATCCTGATGTTTCTACACGGGAAGTAAAATCATGTTTATCTACGTGCACCGTTCCTTCCGGATCACGAACAGCTGTAGCGTATGCGCCGGGAACACGCATCATGACACCTTCAATGACGGCCTGACCGCCGACAAGAATCGATGGTTTCATTAATGTTAAAAGTAAATGTTTCATAAATAAAAAAATGGCTCCAAAAAGGATATACCTTTTCCCGGAGCCATTATGTTTTTTGTATAGTTACTGGGCTGATTTGGCGTATTTTGCCTTGAATTTTTCAATTCGACCAGCTGTATCCACTAGTTTCTGCTTCCCGGAAAAAAATGGATGACAGACTGAACAGATTTCAATCCGCTGGTCACCTAAAGTACTGTACACTTCGAATGAATGACCACAGGCACAATGTACCTTGCCAAGTTTATAATCGGGATGTATTCCCTGTTTCATGATAAAACTCCTTATTATATCAATTTTTCTAAAGCGCTTGCCACCTTCGAAATACCGCGCTTAATTGTTTCTTTATCAGTGGCACACGAAAATCTTATATGTCCCGGTGCGCCAAAACCATCTCCAGGCACCGTGACTACAGCCTTCGAATTTAATATATAATCACTCAGGTCGAAAGAATCCTGAATAACTTTTCCATTATCTTTTTTACCTATGTAATTTGAAAAATTCGGGAATGTATAAAAAGCGCCTCCCGGCACCGCACAGGAAACGTCCGGAATATCATTTAACAATTCAACCATCAAATCCCGTCGTTCCATAAACTGCAAACGCATATCTTCTACTGGTTGCTGATCACCCGTCAATGCTGCTATCCCGGCTCGTTGTCCAATAGAATTAGCGCAGGATGTTGCTTGACCTTGGATTTTACTCATAGCTTTAATAATTTTTTCGTTTCCGGCAGCATACCCAATTCGCCAGCCTGTCATGGCATATGTTTTGGATAGACTTAAACACGTGATTACTCTTGCCCCGATATTTTGGTCACGGTTTAGTTTTTCGGTGCTAATAAATTCGCCATCAAACACAAGGCGTTCATAACATTCATCAGATATCACGGTCCAATCGTTTCGTGCTGCAAGTTTAAGTAGTCGAACAAGAGCGTCTGTGCTCCAAAGGCCCCCGGTTGGGTTTGATGGTGAATTGACAATTACTCCTTTTATAGCAGGTGTTATCTTTTTTTCAAGATCAATAAAATCTGCTTCAAACTGCTTGTCCGGTAGTGTATCTACTAAAATGGGTTCTGCATCTGCAAGACGCACAAATTCAGGAAATGATACCCAATATGGGGAAAACACAACAACTTCATCGCCTTTATCAAACAACACTTGACAGGTGTTGTATAAACTTTGCTTTTCACCATTGGAAACGAGGATTTCAGTTGGTTTATAATCCAAACCATTTTCCCGTTTTAATTTTTCACATATGGCTTGACGCAGTTCAATCATTCCCGAACCGGCAGTATATTTTGTAAAACCCTCATCCATGGCAGCTTTTCCGGCAGCAATGATATGGTCTGGAGTATTGAAATCAGGTTCGCCAACACTGAAATTAATTACATCGATTCCCTGGGATCGCATATCAGCCGCCTTGGAAGCCATTTCCAAGGTAAACGAAGGCTTAACCCGTGCAACACGGGATGCTAATTTTACAGTTTGGGACGTCACTTATAGTTCGTGCTGCTTTTTGTGAAATTCAGGACTGTTGAATTTGTCATCATCTGAATTGGAAATTTCCTTCTTGGGCCGTCCGGGTTTTTTTGGTTTTTTAGCCATTGGTTGTTCTTCCTCTTCAATGTCAAATTCTTCTGAAAGTACTTTTTTGGTACTCTTTTTAGGTTTAGACTGTTTTACCTTGTGACGTTTTGGTTTTGGAACATCCTCTACAGAAACCCCTTCCAATTCTGATTCTGCCATTGCTTTGGAAAAAGAATCATCTCCATCTTCAGTTTGCCCCTTTAAGCTTTCTTCATCAAATGTGAATGATTGAGGGTTAAACATTCCGTACACTGCTCCATAACCGCGGGTAATTCCATTGCCAATTCCCAAGTAATTTGGTAACAAAAAATTGGTTCTGAATTCACCTGAAAACGCTCCCCAATTACGTTCATCTACGGGCTTAGGAAACATGGACGTCAGGTTTACTTTTGTAAAAATTTTGTCCTGTAGTTCCACTCCCATTTCCCGGGATAAAAAGACAATATTTTGGCCCAATAATCGGTTCAAAAACCCGACACGTTCCATGTTATTCAAAAATCGATATCTGCTTCCTGTAGTTTGATTCAACGCTACCCACGGTGTCAACAAACGATAGCGAATCAATCGATCAACAGGTCGAAACTGGTCATCTTTTACATCAACTTCTGTATCAAAAACTTGAAACGTTATATTCCCAAAATCCAAGATATCCAAATGTTTAGCTATCTCAACAATGGGATCTACACCTTCATTGATTCCAATCATATATACTTGCTCATTCAAAATTTTTATCTGAACACGCGGATATAAAAATCGGTTTCTATATGTCCCATCCATCATGGGAATAATTTCTAAATCAGGATATTGGCGCATAAATACACCTTTGACTTGATAAGGGGTTTTTCTAACTGGTTTATCCGTTATTACTCGAGCAATAACTGTCCGAATTGGAGGACTGCTATATTCCATATATATACCTCATACACTTTTTACACTTTTTACACT
>DJKX01000054.1:0-17676 GCA_002436185.1 Fidelibacterota bacterium UBA6531 | reverse complement strand
TTTTTACACTTTTTACACTTTTTATAATTGAAAAGCGCTACACCTTTCACTGGAAGTTAAACCTATTGGTTCATTGTTTCCATAAATTCTTCATTGGACTTAGTACGCTTCATTCGTTCATGCATGAACTGCATTGCTTCAATAACGTTCATTTCGTTTAACAGTTTGCGCAAGATCCACATTCTAGCCAGTGTTTTTTTATCCAGCAATAATTCTTCTTTTCTTGTCCCCGAGCGAATAATGTCAAAGGAAGGGTAAATCCTGCGATCGCTTAAACGACGATCCAACACCAGTTCCATATTTCCAGTTCCCTTAAACTCTTCGAAAATAACTTCATCCATTCGACTGCCTGTGTCAATGAGAGCCGTAGAAACAATGGTAAGACTGCCGCTTTCCTCAGTATTGCGAGCTGCACCAAAAAATTGTTTTGGTTTCTTCAACGCATTGGAGTCCACTCCGCCGGAAAGAATTTTACCACTATGTGGAATAACTGCATTATGTGCCCGCCCCAGGCGTGTTAAGCTGTCCAGTAGAATAACGACATCATCACCATATTCCACCATGCGTCGTGCTTTTTGAAGAACCATATCAGCTACGGCAACGTGGCGTTCAGGTGGTTCATCAAATGTTGAGCTAACCACTTCAGCGTCCACATTACGTTTCATATCTGTTACTTCTTCAGGTCGTTCATCAATAAGTAAAATGATTAATTTTACTTTTGAATGATTTTTCAAAATTGAATTAGCAATTTTTTGCAGTAAGATTGTTTTACCTGTTTTTGGTTGGGCAACAATCAACCCGCGCTGTCCTTTACCAATAGGAGAAACAATATCCATTATTCGAGTAGACAAATCTTTTGGATCTGATTCAAGGTTAAATTTTTCTTCAGGATAAAGAGGCGTCAGGTTATCAAAAAGAATTGCTTGTTTAACGTGATCTGGACTTTTATCATTGACTGTTTCCATTTTTAACAGCGCATAAAACCGTTCTTTCTCCTTGGGTTTACGAATCTGTCCATAAATAGAATGACCTGTCCTAAGACCAAAACGTTTGATCTGGGATGGGCTTACGTAAATATCGTCGGGACCAGGTAAATAATTAAAGTCTGGACTGCGTAAAAAACCGTAACCTTCTTTTAGCACTTCCAGAACACCTTTGGCGTGTAATATGCCTTCTTTTTCATTTTGTGTTTCAAGTATTTTGACAATCAATTCCTGTTTATTTAAACCAGAAAATCCTGGGATTTCCAGTTCATGGGCCTTTTTTGCCAATTCCTTAATGTTCAATGATTGTAGTTGATTAACATCCATATATAAATAACTCCAATATAATATGTACTAATGTTGAATTGTTGAAATCTGTTTTAAAAAAATGATGCCCCTGCGGGAGCAGGTGCTTACGATACTGGAAATTACTCTAAATCATTCCAGAGTCAAAGGAAAATTGAAAATGCTTAAAAATAGGTTCAGCAATGTAATGGGAGCCAAAAATTATTCCTGGATGACCATCGTGTAAACATGGTGCAAAATCTTTAATTTGTTTTAATGGTACTGCTTTGACACCTTGTTTATTTAAGTTTGATGACAAAACTTTAGAGTTCATTAGTAATTCTTTTTCATCATCTATAACATACAGTTTTTCAAAATGACTCCGAATAGTGTTCGCTATAAGTTCTAGATCCTTGTCTTCCTTAAGAGCACATAATCCAATGGGCCTCTTTTTGAAAATTTTCTTGACTGTTTTTAGTAGAGTTCTGATGCCGTCTTCGTTATGCGCCACATCATATATGATGTACGGATCATGGGATAACACTTGGAATCGACCCGGCCAGACAGCATTTTTTAAACCTATCCTAATGTGATTTTCAGAAATGTCTTCACTAAAATGATTTATTACTGCAATAGCTAGCATTGCATTCTGTGCTTGATGTTCTCCAATAAGGGATAATTGATATTTTGAACCACACTGCTGAAAAACTGTTCCTTCCGTCGAAACAGTACATTTGTCAGGCAGTTCAACTAACATAAGTTGAGCATCCATTTCAGCGGCTTTTTGAACGAATATCTCTTGTACTGGAGCTTCCTGCTGACTACTGATTACAAGGATGTTTTCCTTAATAATTCCTGCTTTTTCCTTAGCAACGGTTTTTAGATCATTCCCTAATAATTCACGGTGGTCCATACTTACCGGAGTGATAACTACCATTTCCGGAGTAATAACATTGGTAGAATCCAATCGACCGCCCAGACCTGTTTCTATAACTGCTATATCAACTTTTTCTTGTTCAAAATACCAGAAAGCCATAGCGGATGTCGTTTCAAAAAATGTACTCTCAATGCGATGAATATCAACAGAAAATACTTGCATGAATTCAACAATTTTTTCATCAGAAATGGGAATTCCATTTACTCGAATTCTCTCGTTAAATCGTAACAAATGCGGTGAAGTATACAATCCAATTTTTAATCCGGAAACACGCAAAATCGAATCGATAAATGTAGCCGTTGATCCTTTACCATTGGTCCCAGCCAAGTGGATAAATTTTAATCGTTTATGAGGATTGTTGCAGACGTCAAGTAATTGATGAGTATGTTCCAGCCCTGTTTTAATTCCCAAGCGCTGTAAACTGTATAAATCCTGTAGGAGAGATTGAAAATCAGATGTCATGGACGGTCTGGACATGATCCATAGGAGAACCTAAAAATCGCTGGCCTACATCTTCAAATCGCATAGGAATATCCGTTACAAAACAGGTTAGCATTCCTTTTTCATCACTATCATTTAGTTGATCTGTCTCCAAAAAGCTTTCCTTAACTACCCTGGCAACTGCGGAAGCTGAATCAATTAATGTTGTATTATCATTTACTTGGCTTGCGATTACATTTTTCAATAAGGGATAGTGAGTGCAGCCTAAAATGAGTGTATCAATTGCATCATCATTTAGGGGTGATACATAGTGTTTCACAATGGAATTAGTTACTTCTCCTTCCAACCAGCCTTCTTCAGCTAAAGGGACTAGTAATGGACACGCTTGTGAACTCGTTTTTATATCTGTATTGTATTTTTGCAATTCTTTTTCATACGCTTTGGAGGAAACGGTTGCCACTGTACCAATTATGCCAATATGATCATTCTTTGTTGCTTTAATCGCTTCTCTGGCTCCGGGATTTATTACACCAATCACTGGTAATGTGCAATGACGTTGTAATTCCTCCAGGGCTAGAGCTGAAGCTGTATTGCAGGCTACAACAATCATTTTTGCATCATGCTTCATTAAAAAATCTGCGATTTCAAGGGAATATTCTTTAATTAAATTACTGCTCTTATTTCCGTAGGGAACTCGTGCAGTATCGCCAAAATAGACGATGGATTCATTTGGCAAAATTGAACGTAACGCCTTGGCAACCGTCAAACCTCCCAGTCCAGAATCAAACACACCAATAGGTCGTGAATCAGCCATTATCCTTCTGCCAATAATTCTTCTCGAAGTGAGCGAAATTTTACAATAGCACTGAAAATCCCTTCTGCTATCTTTTGACGATAAGATGCCTGTTTTAAGCGTTTTTCTTCGGTTGGGTTCGACAGGAATCCTGTTTCAATTAATACGTTCGGCATACTTGCTCCTATTAAAACAACGAAACCTGCCTGTTTCACCCCGCGGTTTGGTGAATTCAGTCGGTTACCAAGCTCTTCTTGGATAAAAGCAGCCAGTTCCTCGCTCTCCTTTAAAAACATAGATTGTGCCATGGTCGCCATGATCAGGTTTTCACCCGTTAATTCTTTATATTTATCTCCACTGTGTTCTTCTAACTTAATAACAGCATTTTCCCTGGAAGCCAGCGCAATTGCATCATCTGATTTTCCTTGTTTAAGTAAATAAGATTCAAAACCCTTAGCTGATCGATTGGGATTACTGTTGGCGTGAATACTGACAAATATTTTACCATTGCTCTCATTGGCAATTTTAGTCCGTTTCCAAAGAGGAATAAAAATATCTTCTTCCCTCGTATAAACAACATTAATATTTGTTTTCTTCTCTAAAAGCAAACCTAAACGTTTGCTGATATCCAGTACAATATCTTTTTCTCTCGTACCGCTTCTGCCAACCGTACCACCGTCTTTGCCGCCGTGGCCGGCATCCAACACAACTGTGTCCAGCCTCCAACGATTACGCAAGACACGTATACGTTCGGTACTCTTATCAAATGGAGTACGCAGCGTAATTACAATTGCATTGGGATCGAGACTTTGAAATACTTCATGACCAATGATCTCTGATCTTAATCGAAACGCCAGTTGAGCCGACTGAGCAAATTGGTTTGCAGTTACCTTGGCAATTACACCACGCGTATCTGCTTTATTGATTTTTGTTGTATCAACCACTCCATTTTGCACTGTTAGATAGAACCAGCCATTTTCATGTTCAAATGAACTTATATGCCCCTGATTGAATTTTTCTCGAGTAAAAACTGTCAGGATGGTTCCGTTAGCTTTTTGTTCTATATCCACATTTGTAATATTAAATTTTACAACATCAATATCCAGCCGCTGTTTAATGGGGTCATAGGTTAATCCAGGTAAAACAGTTTGCTTCAAAATGTTGAAGATAGGAACAGCTGGAAGATAAATATCATCGTCTTTACTTTTGGCGTAGACAGGCATATGATAAACTTCATCATCCACAAGGATATAACTGGAATTACTGGAAATCTTAATGCGTGTATCAGAAAAATATAAGACCATCTTCATGCGTTCTTTGTTCATAAACGGAAAGCGTGTGGTCAAAACATTTGATAAATCTTTAGCGGAAACATACGTCACTTTCGAATTATCTAATATTTGCATTTCATTTTCTTGTTGATTAACTCTATTGACAACCAGAATAGTTGCTGACAGGTGAGCACTCAAGAAGAATGATAGAATTATGAATTTATAAAACGTAAACATATGGGGTAAATTATTGTATCAAAGTTAACTCTGGCAATAATGCCTTATAAAATTATTTGGATTGCTAACGCATATCGTTGGTCTGCTGTTCCAGAAAAATTCATAGAATCCCAAGCCGACCTCCAGCGCATATAAATTTGGTAATTGTTTTTACTCTTCATTTTAATTTTAACACCTAACAATTGTTTTTCATCTGAAACAGCTAAACTACGCATTTCTCCAGGAAGATTCAGATCCCAAAAATAGACCCGCCCGTTATAATCATCAACATTAGCTGTAATCCAGCTTCCAGTGATTACAAAGTTAGGAATTTCCCAATTAAACCGTGTTTCAATTCCTAAACCCTGAGATTCATTATTGTAAAATGTCGAATTAATTTGCCAACGTACATCTAAATTTTTAGTGGGTTGATATTGGTACTGACCTTTAGCTGTTGTGCGATAAATATCGTAATTGATTGTATTTGGAAAATAGATTTGGGTTGTTTGCAATTGGTTACTTTTCCTTAATTGAGTTTTGAAACGATGTTTTTTGCCAAACCACTGCCACCGGATACCTGATTCATATTTTATATTATTACTGGTTGTTAATGTATTTTCGTCAATTTTTTCAGCTATATCACTGTATATTGAAATAACATGTTTTACATATTTCAATTGTACATTTTGAAAGATTCCTTTTTCACCCTCTTTTTGTCCTTGCCATTCTGAAAATGGTTGTGCTCTATACGTTCTGAAATTAGCTGGATAATAACGTAGAGAAGTGAGGTATTTTATTGTACCACTTCTAAATAAAACGCCTCCTAAAAATGCGATAGACAAATTATTATTAAATGCAGTTTCTCCAAACCAATGCAAATCATTTTGTTTTTCAGAGGTAAAAATGGATACCGAACTGTGTTGAATATTTCCACCATCATTATCACTAACGCTTTGTGTATTAAGTAAAACGCCCAACTGATATGAGGTGAAATTATTATTCCACATAACTGTTGCTGCATTTTCTACCAATTGATTTTGCTTTAACAAATCATTTTGTGTTATATGTAGCCCTGTTTTATCCAATTTTATTTCCTCACCTTCCAGAGAGCCATCCTGATAAGTCCTGCCTAACGAATACGTAAATTTACCATACTGTGTTTGCTGTTCACCACCAAATCCCCGGGTATTCCAATATTCATTGCTTGAACGATAACCCTTTATTCCTTTTCCTTGACGTGGAAGTGTATTTATAGTTTCAAATCCTTTATGAACCGACGTTGTGCGCCAAGCAACTAATCCATAACCTCCAATCAGTTGGTGGTCACCTGCGATGAATTTCATATTTGAGGAATTCCATTTTAAATAAACACTATTATGATCGAATATATTCTGCTCGCCCGGATCTTTTTCTAGAAGTATTCCAAAATCATAATTTCCGAAATTTCCAATTGCCCGCCAATCGTGGCGAATGCCATCCTGGTATGCAATTTTCTCCTTAATGGATAATTTCAATGGATTGACCTCAACAATACGAATGCTATTCATGAGTCTCTGAGTTGCAATTGATAATTGATTGTTAGATTTAAGATCATTCATGTCTTTTGCTTTGAGAATGATATCTAGATCAGACACTGGTAAAACAGACGTTCCTGTCAAAATTAAAACTACATCAGAATAAGCAACGGGTGTGTTGATTAATTGTTGAATATCATTTAAATCTTCTTCAGGAATAGAAGAATCCGCATCATAACCCAACAAAACAAACCAATCTTCTGCAGAATGAATTTTTTCAGTGGATGGTAAGCCCCACACCAAACCAGTGAGACAAATCCAAATGACTATGTGTTGATACTGCATAATTAATATTTAAATGTTTATAAATTATTCCTAAACCTGCTGTAGTTTGATTCGGAGACGAAGCGTGCCCTGTATAAATTACAACCCATGGCAAAAGTTTAAATTCTCCTCCAAACTTCAATCGGCTTTCATATAAAGTGTCTTGTTCCCATTCTATAACTATCGTTGCTTTTGGTAAAGGATTGTATACCAATGCTGAAACAATAATTTGAGGTATAGCATCCTTTGATTTTCCTATAGTGGGTCCATTAATGTTCCGCCAAATTCCCCGCCATTGTAAAGTTTCATTCAATTTCATTCGCCAGCCCATATTGATTCCCAAGCTCCTGGCTGTGCCATAATTTTTAATTTGTAAATCATAGACCATAAGTCCCATGCCAATGTTTAATTTTTCGGAAATTTTCCTGCCCATTGCTAAACACCAGATTGTTTCACCGTATAGTTTATCTCCAAAAAAACTAGCCCCTACAGCAATAAACCCCTTTTTAATTGGTTGTGCTATTGCTGTACTATGATGTTGAAGGAGTCTTAATCCAAACCGATGACCTGACGAAATAGCAAAATTTCTTTTATTAAACAACGTAACACTCGCCGGGTCTGAAAACACTCCTATTGCATTCGCATATATATTAACAGTAAGTAAGCCTGATCCAACAGCTGCAGAATTGGAAGGATAATGTTCAAATGCTGCTGACAAATATGTACTAACGCACAACGAAAACATAACCAACGTCGTCGCTTTCCGTAATATAATTTTAATTGTTTTTATTTTTTGTATAGAAAAACACACAGCATTTTAAATTATTTAATTTGGTCAAAATAATATTAAAAGGATTCTTTTTCAATAAGACTCATGTAAACAACTACGCCCCGACAAGCGGGGCGCAGTAAGTAAAACGGATATTGGTTGTGGATTACTTCTTGGAGCTCATAGCAACGAGAAAAATCAGTGCTAACAGACCTGCAAGGCCCGCATCACCAAATTGTCCCATTATTCTACCAACTCCTGCAATCACGCCAAATGGATCGTCAAATAAAATTCCAATGACAATACCGAGGACCACCAGCGTTTTCAGCAGGTCGGTTATTTTGGCTATCCATTCATTTACGCTGTCAAAAGCACTCATATTTCCTCCTATGATGAGGTTAGCAGGATACAGGGTTTCTATTTAAAATCGAAACCCTGTTAGTTATCCTGTTAATTATCACGCCATCGATACGAGAAATAGCAGTGCTAATAAGCCAGCTAATCCGCCATCTAGAAATGTATTTACTAGATCGACTACACCACCTACAGGATCAAATCCTGTTGAGTATAGGATATTAGCAAAAACAAAGAATACGATTAAGCCTTTAATAAGACCTACGATTCCAGCGACGACGCTATTGACAGTTGAACTCACATCAGCCATGATGTTCCTCCTTGGTTTGGTTATTAGTAAAAACGGAGACAGTCCGCCCCCGATTGGTATGTTCTTCTGTTTAGATTTGACTTATATACCTTCAAATCACTTGAATTTAAGCACAATTCGATATTTGTCAACATTTATATTATAATAAGTCAATATTGTGTTGAATTTCCTTTTTCACTGACGAGAAACCGTTCTTGCGCCCCGAATGACCGCATCAATGACCAGATACCTAGACAGCCAAAAACTATTGCGAAAATGACGTGTTTTTACAACCCAAAAACGTACAATAGGATTAAAGAGTAGATATCCTTTTATTGATTTTATCCACTGTCCTCCCAACTCTGTGTTATACTGGGGAAATTGCTTTAATAACGACGGTAGATTTGTTTTCCCATAGCCGTACATCAAATTACAATAATCATTTAATTCACGATGATGATGATGTTCACAAGTTGCAGAAAACGAAAAACGTAAACCATCTGGATATGCTTCCCAAAGTCGTATTGCTAGTTCGGTATCTTCTCCTCCATAAGACATAATATTTTCATCAAAAAACTCAATAACATCAAATACTGAACGCTTCAATGATGTATTATTCAGTAAAAAATAGGGGAATCGGATTGGGGTTCCTTCTCCAAAACGACGAGCACCTCTTCGCGGATCATATAAATAACTATCAAGTTTGGTGGGTATGTTTCCGTGTGGTAGTTGTGAATCACCAATAACGCCCACAACATCATTGTTTCTTAATATATTTATATGTTCAGAAATCCAATTTGGTTGAACAGTTCTGTCGCTATCCAGAAAAATAATAACCTCTCCCGTGCCCGATTTTATCCCTGTGTTGCGGGCTGCAGACAAACCTCTGTTCTTTTCATGATGAATTATATTTATATGATGATGGTGTGAAAATGAATTCAATATTTCACCTGTTGTATCTGTTGATCCATCATTAATCAGGTAAATTGTGATAGAGTTTTCATCGTACTTCTGTGTTAATAAACTGTTTACACATTGTTTAACAATATGGTCCACATTGTAACATGGAACAACTATATCTATTGACGGTAACCAATTCAAATAAGACCTCGATCTTTATAATAGCCATATAATACTTCAGATGTGTTACGTATATCATGATACTTAATTATCCATTCACGCCCTTTTTTTCTATGCTCCATGATTTTTTCTGGATTTATTACTAATCCTTCCAACATTTCTTTAAGGTTGTCTCCATTTACATTTACAAAGGGGTGGTCTGGAATAAATTCAATGTATTCATCCACCAGTTCTGTTACACAGCATAGCCCCATAGACATCGCTTCCACGGAATTCATACCATAACCCCAACCACCGCGGTTATGAATCTGGTCGATTAATATATCGCATGACTGTTTAATTTTTTGGGTTGCAGCATGAGGCATATTTTCAATTAACACAAATTCTACATTTCCCCTTTCAGCTAATTTTTCACAGATGGGTATTATCGTTTCGCTTCCTTTATAATAACGATTAGTGGGGCTGTGACATATTCTAATTGTCTCATTCATTTTAAAAGATGGTTGATGCTGTTTTGTATCAAAAGGCAAAAACAGATATTGAATATCCGGGTGTTTTTTTAATAAATCAAGTTCACTTGTTACGTTGAGATTGCTGGCTTTATCTATAGCAGGGATCACGCCTCTGGTGCGTAAATCCTGACCATGATACGTGCATACGATAGGTTTTCCGGCTTCTTTCAACCTCTTCACAAAACGACCATCACGGTAAAATTCCAACCCCCAATCCAAGTGAATTATGTCATACTCCAGCAAACCGTATTTTTCAATTGCTTTTTCAACTTTGAAACTCCAGAACCAGTCACGAAATTGAAAATATTTCTTTTCCAAAAATGAGTTCGGTTCCCATACAGGTGGATAGCCCTCTTTCTTCTGGTAATCTCCTTTTCCTCCTCGTGTTAGTATATAATATTGATGACGACTTTTCATATACAATGGATTGGCTTTTACCAACGGTAAATTGAGGCAAATACCGGGATCATAATCGTGTTTAGTTGGATATAAAGTGATGAATGTGCATTCATTACCTCGAGCTTCGTGAGCCTGTTTCCAGAGACTTAATGTTCCAACTGTATTTTCAGGAGCTATATATAGTATTTTCATCCTACTAAATTTTCATAAACTGAAAGCAGCTTCTTTTCTGCAACAGGCCAATTATATTTTTCTTTAATACAGACGATGGCATTATCAATACAACCTTTATATATATTTTCGCTTCTAATAATAGATAAAATTCCTGTGCTTAATGAATGAATATTGTTGGGTTCCACCAATTGACCGGAATTTTTCAAAAAATATCGTACCGGAGGAACATCTGTCGCCACAATGGCGCACCCGGAAGCCATATACTCGAATAATTTTGTTGGAGTATCTACTAACACTCTCGGCAAATTTAAAGAAGGAATCACCCCAATATGTGCTTCCTGCATATATTTCCAAACTTCTTGGTGTTTAACCTCTGATAATAATTCTATTGAATCGCTTACAGGAGTTTCTTTTATTTTATCCTGTATAATTTTTTCAAAAGTACTAGATCTTATACTTCCCAAAATTTTAAGGCCAGCGTTGGGGATTTCTTTTTTTACTTCTACAAAAGCATCTATTAGCACCAGGATTCCCCTATCTGCACTAATTTGTCCTTGGTATAATATTAACGGACTTTCCAAAGATTTATTGCTTTGATTTACATTATCCAGCGTAGGAAAATTTTCTACAACGGTCGTATGGAGACCTTTTTGCTCATAAAAATTATCGCCAAACACTTTATTAGCTAATATAACATGATCCACATACATCAAATGGGATAACTCAAAAAAGGACAGTGATTTATTAATCACTTTTTTTAATAATCCTTTTTTAGATGAAAAAGTTTCCCACATGGCTCTTAATGTATCATGAACATCATATATGACATGTATTTTACTGTTTTTCTTCAACTGTTTTGCCAAAGGAAGAAGATCAAATTCATGTATGTGTAATAAATTGATCTTGCCGGCATCTGCTATCTTACTTTGTATTAAGTGAATATAATTTTTTATTGATGTTTCTTTTCGGGGGGTGTTGAAATGCTTGAGGTTTTCACCGGAGAAATCCATATGCTCATCCCAGCGAGTACAATATAAAATCTCATAGCCGGCATTGATCAAGGATTTTATTTCCTTATGATAAATTCGTTCATCGTCTGGCCTGTGTCCAGATGTTGCAACAGCAATCATTTTAATTTGTTTAATAACGCTTGTTTTTCTTTTGCATCAGCAACAATAAAAAACCAAAGAACCACATAACTAAGCAAATAAACAATTTCAACCAGCGCCGAACCCTGTAGGGCCATTGCTCCAATCATGGCAACGATTGGAAAACTTATTCCTCGCCAACGGAATGGAATTGTATAATGTTTATGGGAAATCAAATATACTGTAATAGACATTATAGCATAAGCAGCCATTGTGGACCACGCCGCTCCTAGCACACCATATTTTGGTATAAAATAAATATTGAACAGTACATTTGCAGCTGCACCCATAGCTCTGTATACCGGAACCCATTTTGTTAATTCAGGCATGTACACAGCCGGCATTTGAAGTACATAAAAACCAAAGAAAAAATATGCCAATAATATTATTGGGACTATTTCAGTTGATGACCAGAATGCCTCTCCAAAAAAAGAATAATTACCAATACGCAGCTGCACTAAATCATCCATTGTCAATGTCAAAAAAATTGCAACAAATCCAAACATTCCTAAAAAATAACACGTAACTCGTGAAAACAATTCTTTGGCATCTTTTTCTTTACCTTTTTTCAAAAAAAACGGTGTCCAGCCCATATTAAACCCCATAACCATTAATAATCCAAACATCCCTAATTTATAACCGGCAGAATAAATGCCCACTGCGGATGTGCCAACGAGCCATTCCAGTAGATAGCGGTCTGCTAATTCCATAATCATCGTAAACAACCCTGCAGGTACAAAAGGCAAACTGAAATTAAATACTTTTTTTAAGACCTCTTTCGAACAGTATTTTATTTTTAGCCTGTTCCATAAAATTGGGATTGCAATAATATTCATCAGTGAAGAAGCAACTATATTGCCATAAAATACACCATCTATCCCCAATCCTAAAAAAATTACAAAATATATATTAAATACAATGGTTGCTATGACGTTGGATAGATTCATTCCCACAAACATACTGGGCCGTTCCTCTGCACGCAGAATTAATACAGGAATATTCCACAAAACATCCAAAGCAATAATGATAGCTATCATTTTCAATATAAAAGGGTCTGTACTTCCTAAGAGTAGGGGTGTAAGAAACGGAGCAGATAAAATTAATGCTCCTGAAAAAACCAAACTTGTTAATAGTTGAAGGCTCCATATCGATGAAAAATATGCGTTTTTATCTTTACCGTCTGAATCTATATAAAATTTCATCAGCGCTGTGTCCGTTCCGTAACGAAACAGGATTAGGGCAAAACCAATAAAAGCATAAGCAAGGGATACAACACCATATTCTTCTGTTGTAAAAACATTTGTATATAAAGGAAGCAAAAGAAATGTAATCAGCCTGGCCATGATATGACCGACACCATATACAAGAGATTGCAGAGAAAGTTTTTTTATTTGTTCAAACACGAAAGTTAAAACTGGATTTCCAGTGTATCTCGATATTGACCACTAGCACCAAAGTTTTCTTTAAAACGGGCTAATCCAAAATTGGGTTTTTCATTTACAGTAAAAATACCAAAATCAAATACACTAAATTTCTTCAGAATTGCCCATTCAAAAATTTGGTAGAACAATAAATTAATCGGACGAACTTCCTGGTACGCTTCGTCATGGCTAATGTAAAACGCCAATACCACATTTTCCGTTGCAATAAAGTTTACTACACCGGCGACCATTTTCTCCTCTATGTATGCGCCAAACAAATTGATTTTATCTGGGAATAATTCTTTAAGATGCAAAAGTTCATCTAATGAATGTGTGGGTTTTACATCATGGCGAATACTCAAATTCTTTTTAAGGATTTCGTAAAAGGAAGCAAAATCATCTGTTTTTTTTACGACTACTCCTGATTTTTCAGCTTTACGGACAGCAGTGCGATGTGTTGATTTAAATTTGGATAAATTTTCATCAATAGATTTTTCTAAAAACAGAATGCTGGAAATTTCCCTTTTTGCATATAAAAAACCATTTTTCTGAAGCGCAAAATCAATATAATGAGAAAGGCGTTTGCTGTAAATCGTGGGGGGTTGTGTTAATTTAATACCATCGAGGTTTTCCCTTTTTGAATAATCTACTAATTGTTCTACCATTTCCAACGCATCGGCAAAAGCTAAATCCTCCGGAATCACAAACGAGCCGACAGAAGCACCAGGATGAGATACTAATATGCGACTGTTTTCTGTTTCAATAATAGCTGCAGGGAAAACGCCAACCAATTTTCCTTTCTTGTAAAACTCCAGGCTATGATCATTAAAGCGTCCCTCATGATGATAGTTTAAAAATCGACGTGTATGAAATAACGTGCCATTATTTGCCGAGGAAACGAAATTATCCCACGCCGGAGAATTGTTATTGAATCGTTTAACAGTTATCATACGAAAAATTCAAACGAAAATTAGGGGGAGATGTTTCCAGAAACAAATCCTGATTGATTTGCGTTTGCAACGATAAAATCAGCTTTCTAACTTGTTTACCTAATTTAAGGATATTTTATGTCGGATACTCATATAACACACATTCACGCTCGGGAGATACTGGATTCCCGCGGCAATCCAACCGTCGAAGTTGATATACAATTAAATGACGGCAGTTTTGGTCGGGCAGCCGTTCCATCTGGAGCTTCGACTGGTGAACACGAGGCGGTTGAATTACGCGATGGCGGTGATCGATACATGGGCAAAGGGACAGAACAGGCCGTTCGAAACGTAAATGCTACACTCGGACCAGCATTAATCGGTCATGATGCCTTGGATCAATGCAACGTGGATAATTTGATGATTGAGTTAGACGGTACTGATAATAAATCCAAACTTGGTGCAAATGCGATTTTGGGAGTTTCCATGGCAACAGCAAAGGCGGCGGCTGACCATAAAGGGCTGCCTCTATTTCAATCCTTAGGCGATGAAAATGCTTCAACTTTACCTATCCCTATGATGAATATTTTGAATGGCGGTAGTCATGCAGACAATAATGTAGATATTCAGGAATTCATGGTATTTCCTATTGGTGCAGAATCATTTTCGCAGGCATTGCGGATAGGAACCGAAATTTTCCATAATCTAAAATCTGTACTTAAAGCGAAAGGATTAAATACTGCTGTGGGAGATGAAGGCGGTTTTGCTCCCAACCTTCGCAGCAACGAAGAAGCAATAGAAGTTATTTTAGAAGCGATTGAAAAAACCGGTTATTCATCCGGAAAAGATATTTTTCTGGCATTGGATGTTGCAGCGAGTGAAATATACAATAATGGTGCATATCATTTAGATTCAGAAAATAAAGTTTTGTCTGCAGAAGAAATGGTTAGTTATTACAAAGATCTTTTGAAAAAATATCCAATTGTATCCATTGAAGATGGCCTCGATGAAAATGATTGGGACGGTTGGCAGAAAATGAATGCTGAATTAGGTAACAGCATTCAAATTGTTGGTGACGACTTAACGGTGACCAATATTCCCCGATTACAACGGGCTATCGATGAAAAATCCATGAATGCGATTTTGATTAAATTGAATCAAATTGGTACGATGAGTGAAACAATCGACACTATAGCTTTAGCTAAAGCTAACAATTACGGCACAATTATATCCCATCGTTCCGGTGAAACAGAAGATACGATCATTGCGGATTTTGCAGTGGCTATGAATGCGGGGCAGATTAAGACTGGATCAGCTTCCCGGACAGATCGGATTTGTAAATATAACCAACTTTTGCGAATCGAAGAAACATTAGGCAAGAGAGCAGATTTCCCTGGAAAAGAGGTTTTAGGTTAATAATGAGACGTTATTCCTCCATGCAGCGCAAACGCAAGAGACGTCCAAACCAAGCTCTTGAACTTCAAAAAAAACTGGTTCGTGCTGTATTAATTCTTGGCGCTATAGTACTGTTAATCATATTCTTTTTTGGTGATCACGGCGTCTATCAGCTTTATCGCTTACAGAAAGAAAAATCTGAAATTCAGCAAGCTATTGTTGAATTGCGGGATGAGAAACTGCAATTGGAGGCTGAAAAAACACGCTTGGAAACAGACTTTGAATATATTGAACAACTGGCTCGGGAGAAATACCGTATGGCAAAACCAGGGGAAAAAGTTTTTAAGGTTTTGCCTAAAAATGCAGGTGAGTGAGCTGGTTTTTGGTATCGAGTTGTTAGAATCCTAAATTATAATATACTCGATCTCCATTTAATTTACCGGTGCAAATTAATTCTACATTTTTTGGTTTTGATTTGAAATCATAAACCAATTCAGCTGTAACTGATGCATTAGGTTTAATAATCGCAAGACCTTGATACTTTCCTTCAAATGGATTTAGCTCACCTTTATTTTCTCCCTTGCCAATAACTTTCACAAAAGCCATCGCTGAAAAATCTAGTTCTTTGATTGCATGAGCATTTTTTATTTGAAGCGATATTTTTATCCTATTCCCATCTCGTGTAGCCTTTAAAAGTTTGTATTTGGCATTATCCGCTATCTGTTCTACCCCGACGAGATGTGATACGCGACCTTCTTCAAGAGACTCAATGGGAATATAAAACTCAATTGTCGCTTTTATGAATTTCCCAGATTTATCTTTTTTTAGTTTTGTTACTTTTGTTCCAGGATAAAATTGTCCAATAGATACCGTTTTTGATTCTTTAGGTGAAGAATATATTTCTGTTTTTTTGATTGTTTCTGTTTCTTGAGCCAAAATAAATATTGGTACAAGAATAATAAATAATTTTTTCAAATTGGATTAAAGTGTTAGTGTATTTGTTTTTATAAAAGCGTCCAAATAAATTTCAACTCTTCGATTTTTTGCTCTAGCTTCATCAAGGTCTAATCTGTTTTTCCCAACTGTATTCATACCAACAACCGGGCGATATTCTCCATAACCCATTGCGGAAAATTTACTTTCCGGTATTCGCGAAAATTCGCTCAATAATTTTACAATATTGAGTGCGCGGGCAGTTGATAAATCCCAGTTACTTACAAACTTCTTATTTTTAGGAAGGGGCAAATCATCCGTATGCCCTTCACATCTAATTTCTACATTCAAAAACCCACCTCGTTTTTCGATAGCTCTCAGCAATTTATCGTATTTTGGATCGTCATCTACATTTAAGACTTTTGACACGCGTATAATTCCACCTATTTGCTGTAATAGTGGATAAACCATGTTTTGTACTTCAGCATCCATAGACTGGAATAGTTTACCGCTTGCCATGGTTATTTTCACCCCTTTTGTCACCCGCTCTACTGCTACATAAGACGATTCCACGCTTTCCTTCAGTTCTTCATAGGTTTGGTCTAAAAGCAAGTTAATGACACGATCAATGTGTTTTTCTGCATCATTCAAAATAACGAGCAGCAGAATAAAAAAAGTTAAAAGTAATGTAACCATATCTGCATATGTCATTGCCCATGAAGTGCTTTTTGCCCGTGCTTCTTCAGCGGATACTGCAATCGTTTTTTGGGCCAAAGTTTATTCCTCTGTTAGCCGCTCTGTTCGAGGAACAAATGTCATTAATTTTTCTCTGATGAGTATCGGATGATCTTTTTTATGAATACTGATTATGCCTTCCACAACTATATTTTTCAGCATCATTTCATTTTCAGATTTTCTTTTAAGTTTTCCTCCAATGGGTAGAAAAACAAGGTTTGCAAGCAGAACGCCATAGAATGTTGTAATAAGAGCCAGTCCCATTCCAGAAAGTAATTGTGCAAATTTCTGGGCAACATCAAAGGACATGGCATCAATTTCCTGGCCGCTTCCGGTACCGGAAAAATTATTCATCATAATAATCAACCCAATGATCGTTCCCAACATTCCAAAAGCTGGCGCATATGCACCCATATAAAAGAATATCTCTTGTCCCATGGAATGCCGTCTTTCAATATTGCTCAATTCAAGATGTAAATATGTGCGTAATAATCCTGAATCTCTTTCGTTGATAGCCAATTCAATACCATTCCGTAAAAAAGTATCATCAATTTTGGGGAGATCTGCTTCCAGGGAAAGAACACCGTTTTTACGCGCTTTTTCAGCCTTTTCCACGATTTGTTCAATCATGTTTTGATAATCATAATCTTCGCCGGTAAAAACATTTTTCACTACTCGAAAAATGTTCATTACATGCTTCATAGGATAATTCACCAGAGTAGCAGAAAAAGTGCCTCCAAATACAATCAAGATTGAATTCAAATTGAAAAACCA
>DJKX01000071.1 GCA_002436185.1 Fidelibacterota bacterium UBA6531 | reverse complement strand
CAAGTTTTTAAGATACCTTTAATAACTTATCAATAATGCAGTTCAGTTATTAATCAGCACAACTTGTCTTGATTAGGTTAATATGAAACACCTAGATTCGCCGCCCTTTATATTAAATAACATAGGAGTTATATTAAATGGTAAAAATCATTTCTTCCCTTTTGTTTGCAGCATTATGGACACTCACTTTTGCCGGCGATCTTACAGGTACTGTTAATTATGATGGAAAAATACCGAAGAAAAAAACATTGCGTATGGATTCAGATCCAGCTTGTAATTCAGCACATAGTGAAGCTGTTTATAAGCAAAGTTTCGTTGTAGATGAGAATGGAAATTTAGCAAACGTCCTCGTATATATTAAAAGTATCAGTTCTGATTCTACCCCTTCAGAAATTGCCATTTTAGACCAAAATGGTTGTATGTATTCCCCACATGTTTTTGGAGTTCAAGTCGGACAGGAAATTAAAATCCTGAATAGTGATCCAACAATGCACAATATACACGGATTGCCAAAAGTGAATAAGGAATTCAATTTTGGTATGCCTAAAACTGTTAAAGAAAAAACAATAAAGTTTGATAAAGTAGAAGATATTTTTGTAGTTAAATGCGATGTCCATCCATGGATGAAATCATATGTACAAGTTTTTGATCATCCCTTTTTTGCTATTACAGATGCCAAAGGTCAATTTACAATTAAAGATATTCCTCCCGGTGAATATGAAGTTATCGCGTGGCAGGAAAAATTTGGATCCAAACGTACTTTGACTAAAACTGTTAAAATAGGAGATAAGGCTAATACCAATACAAAATCTTCCAATTCAATTTTAGATTTCACATTTAAAAGGCCTCATAAATAATAATATATATTCTTTGAAACAAAAAAGGCGGTTAATAAACCGCCTTTTTTATTTTATATCATTAATAATTTTTACCAGTCTTCATCGTCCCAATCATCTTCTTCATCCAGAATAAAACCATAGCCTTCACTCTCTAAATGAGTCTTAACAATTTTAGAAACATCTTCTTTTCCTTTTATGCCCCACATGTAATCAATAAGGCCCTGAAATAGTTTTGTTGAATCCCCTTCTAAATTGGCCACAGACTTACCCCAGTTTTCTAATATATCTTCCGCAGGCTCGTCAGTTGGTATGTATGGCGCCGGCATTTTAGTCCCGGGCATGACTTTCTGGGGATCACTGAACCATTCGTGCAACCATTCAGGACGCAGCCTGTTTTTAGTGAGCACTAAATTTGGAGCCCAGGTTAGAGCTGTTTGTTTAGGTTTTTGCTTCCCATAAAAATGGCAATTATTACAGGCACCTAATTCCTGAATCACTTCGCCTGCTTTGTAAGAATCTGAATTTTTATTTATTGTGTGCGGTTTTTCATAAGCAAGCATTTGGTTATCTTTATATTGAAAATATTTAATTATTTTATTCAACTCATTGTCAGCAATCATATTAAATGTTGGCATTCTAACTTGCAAGTTTGGTCGAATCATTGTTGGTTTTTTCATAAAGTTGAATAACCACTCCGGTTGTGCTTTTCTTCCTTCAGTATTCAACAGAGGTGGTGAAAATGATAGTACAAGACTTTCATCTTCTGCTGTGGCCGGGTTGGCTATTTCTCCTAACCAACTTGCAACTGTAGGGGTAATTGCTCCACCGTCATCATCAATTAAATGACAGCCTTTGCAATTATATGTTTGAATTAATCGTTCTCCTTCTTCTACAATAAGATTTTTTGTGGTCATTGGCGGAAGTTTTGATTCCGGAATTTCATCTTTTACAAAACCCATTAATACAGTCACGATAGCATTTAATTCTTTTTCATTCAATCCAAAGTGTGGCATTCTCAATTTTTCCAAGGGACGCTTTACTCTCATAGTGTAGCTATCATCTCCTTGCGGAATCATATCATACATTCGCGGATTATCCAATTTTAACCTGAACCAATCCCATTTTGTATGGTTGATTTCATCATGCATGAAGGCAAAATCCAATTTTGTAATAAGCATACTTCCTTCATAGGTCAAGGGAGTACCAATAGGTTTTGCATTTTCAAAGCCAGGGATATTATGACAACCAAAACAACCATATGATCGGATTAGTTTTTCACCTGCGTAATTCAATTTCTGATTGTCATCCATGGATTTTAATTCAACATCTACTTCATCTTTACGCTTTGTTTGTTCCATAAATGAAATTACAATTTTATCCAGTTCATTCGTATTTACTTGCGGAATGTTTTGAGCATCAAACTCATCATTATTATTGGAAACCAGGTAGGCTGAAATGTCTGCTGCTTCCTGCTTGGTTAAGCGCAAGTCAGGCATTTTGGTGTCTGGATGATAACTCTGGGGATTACGGATCCAGTTATAGATCCATTGCTGGTTGGTTTTTGAACCGGCATAAATCAAATTGGGGCCCTGTTGACGACGCATTTCATCGAACGATGGCTTTCCATTGCTGTTAGGATCTTCCTCCATTCGATGACAACCCAAACAGCCCAAACTATTAATCAGCATTTCACCGTTACCAGTATCCCCTGCAAGTGGAATTCTATCCATATCGTAGGTTTCGCTGTTATCAAACAAATACTGAACCATGGAGAGAATTTCCTGATCTGTGCGTGCAAGAGATTCAGCATCGTTATTATTAGGCTGTCCAAAAAAATGAGGCATCCATGTATCATAACGATAATCCCTGGGTGCCAGCATCCACTTATAAGTAAATTCTTTTGATGTCTTATCAGCAATTTTTTGCAAGTCCGGTCCCGGTTTAGGTGTCTCTTCCCAACGATCGATCTGGTGGCAGCCAAAACAGCCACCCTTTTCTACAATTGCTAGCCCCAAGCTTAATTCTGGTGCACCTTTTACCGGCATGGACCCACTATGACATTTGTAACACGAAGCTTCCACGTACTGCATTGGCAGCATAAGATTATCCCAATGGTGCAATGCTTCCCAGTCATATTTTTTATGCCACTCTTGACCCTGTGTTTCATTTTGAGGCATGTGCGCTGATGAATTAAAATCGACACCTCTGCCCCGCCCTGCATGACAAACAGTACAACCATAGTCACTCATGGGATGGGCGGATTTTGCACCAACAAATTCCTCTAAGCGTGGATGAGTAGTATACGGCTGGGGTGCATTTTCATATCCTTTTATATCTATCCCCATATGGCAGGTCATACACCGATCTACTTTAGGCATCCCTAGATAAACAAGGTCTTCTTCAATATCGTTGACTACGACCTGCTTTACTTCATAATAAGGATCCATAAAATCAAGCACAGGGAGATCACGAACTATATTACCTATTTTATTAGCAAATGTCATTTTAGACGGATCTGTTTTAGTCAATTTCCTAACTGTTCTATCGCGTTTACGGCTAATGACATTTATTTCATTATTAAACGATTTTTGATCTGCATAAAGTGTGGTAAGCTGGTTTTGTAGACCTTCCATATTTTTTTCTACACCTTCCAACTCTAATTTTAATTCCGAAGTAAGTTCATATAACCTTTGAAAATTATTTTCCGCAGCTTCTAGATCACCATGGCCATGTTGGGCTTGGTCAACTGTATATTTAACTACGTCAAACTCTGCTTTAGCAAATTGATAATTCTGGATTATTTTATAACGTTTAGCATCAGCATTTTTAATTTTTTGATTAAGTTCATTTATCTCATCGGTTTTGGCTTCTAATTTAGATTCAGCTGCCAGCAATCCTTCTTGCAGAGTATTGTATTCTTCATTGCTTGCAAGTTCGCTGTCAATTACGGCCAGTTCATCATTGAATCGTTCTATTTCAATGTTACGAAATTCTTGCTGGTATTTTTTCCACGATCGTTGATAGTCATCAACGAAAACAATTATCCAGATCGCTACAAAAATTATACTGGATATTGCAAACCAGCGGTTAAGCTTGAGAATATTGTAGTAACGTTCTTGTTGATCAATCATTTATTTTTAAATTAATTCTAGAAATTGAAAAAATACTCCGGAATGGCAATGATGTATTTCAAATTGAACATCCAGCGCAGATACATTTTAATAGGCAGTGTTAAGGCAATGAGAATCAGTACAATAAAAACTGAATAACGAAACGATCCTAGCCTTGCAAAAAGATCTTTCATCCATGTTTTAGCAAGTAAAGGCGGTAAAATTAAAAAATATCCTAACAGTACCAGAATTCCCCAAATTTCCCGAATTAAGATATTATTAGGCATTCCAGTATTAAACCATTTGACATAAATGTATTCAGAAAAATTGATATTTGTAAGAGCTTCTAACTTGTGTATATCCCAATATTCAAAAGGACCAAAGAAATTCCAATTGGGCCCCCTTAAAAATGTGCCTACAATTATGAGCATATCCCACAGGACTAGCCAGCCAAACATGAATAGTGCAATAGATAATTTTCTATTTTTGTAGCTGTAGTAACCTGATCCTCCCGGGTCCCTATCTATGTAAGGAATTGCAATTAAACCAATAATAATCAAACTGGGTAACACCACTCCTGCCATCCACGGATCAAAATAGACTAGCATTTCCTGTAGACCAAGGAAGTACCACGGGGCTTTTGCCGGATTAGGTGATTCAGTGGGATTTGCCGGTTCTTCAATTGGTGCCTGTAGCCCTATAGACCAAACCAGCAGAAAAGCAGAGCAAAGGATTAGGGCAATAAATTCAACATACACTAGATCAGGCCAAACTAATGCTTTATCATTGGGAGCATCATAATGTTCATCTACTTTTTCTCCATTTTCTAATCGTTCATCATTTTGATACGCCTGGTGCATGGACAACCATGTGAAGAAATACACCAAAAAGATTAACCCAGAAATAGGAACATTATCAGGTTTTAAAACGATTGAACGGAAATCCGGGTCAGATAAACCAAATAGGAAAAAACCAGCCATTAAAAGTGCAGCAATTATCATGGCTTTTTTTGTCCATAATAAGTGCAGTTTTAATCGTCTATTCCATTTATCGAACCAGTCATTTAATGGAAAAATAAAAAAGAAAAGGACCATTGTTGCTGTAAACAATATCGTTGGACTAGCAATTGTATTGATTAAATTTTTAAATCCTTCCATAGCTATACCGGAGTTGAAATTCCACCATCTTTACGAATACGCCAAAAATGAATTGCCATAAAAATCATTATTATAAACGGAAGACCAATACAATGGAGTACATAAAACCGAAGTAATGCAGCTTCACCCATAAAACGTCCGCCAATCAAGGCAAATCTTGCATCACTTGCCATAGTAATAAAATTAATATCTCCGATTGCTAATAAAGATGCTCCAGGCCCCTCGTAACCAAAAAAGGGCGTAGCACGAGCCATATTGGAACCTACTGTAATTGCCCAAATTGCCAGCTGATCCCAGGGAAGTAAATAACCAGTAAAACTCAATAACAGTGTTAACAGCAAAAGTATAACACCAACAGCCCAATTAAATTCTCTTGGCGGTTTGTAAGATCCTGTCATAAATACACGAAACATGTGCAGCCAAACCGTAATCACCATGGCGTGGGCACCCCAGCGGTGGATTTCTCTCATGATCCCAAAGGGTACTTGCTCTGCCAGATCAATAATATCTGTATAGGCATATTCAATCGTCGGGCGATAATAAAACATGAGCAGAATACCTGAAATTGTTTCAATTAAAAACAGGAAAAATGTCAGTCCACCCATGCACCAGGTAAATTTCAACTTTACTGCATGCTTAGGCAAACGAACGGGGTGGAGATGCAGGAAAACACTATTCAACACTACCATCATACGCTGACGGCGGCTCTTTGGGACTCCACCTCCACGAAAGATAGATTTATAAAATTGGGTATCTCTAAATTTTTCTAACATATTGATTCCATTAAACTTTTAAAAATGCTTCGGAGTTATTCCATTGATTCTTTTCTTTTTGATATACCATTGTTTTATCAACAATGATCTGACCATCATCAGCTAATGTGATCTTATAACGTTCTAATGGACGTGGTGCCGGTCCTTCAAAATTGATTCCTGTTTTATAAAAACCACTGCCATGACACGGGCATTTAAATTTTTGTTCTAAACCTAACCAATTCGGAGTGCAACCTAAATGAGTGCATACAGTAGATAAAGCATAAATACCCTCTTCATTGCGTACAAGCCAAACACCATATTTATCTTTCCAACGCAGGTCTACTTCACCTATGGTATAATCTTCTGGGTATCCCGCTCGAAATGTTTGTACTGGTTCAAATAATACATTTGGAAAAAAGAATCTAAGCATCATTGTAAAAAAACTACCTGTTGCTGCAATAAATGCGACCCAACCAATTGACAACCAAGAGAAAAAAGATCTTCTTGTTATTTCATCTGCTGTTTTTGCTTTACCTAATGCAGCTGGTGGTCGCTGGCTTGCTGGTTTAGTTACAGATTTCTTCGTTTTTGTTTCCGTCATGTTTTTTATTTCCCCAATGCAATGCGGGCAGCTTCACGCACTTTCATACTACGATCATTTTTTTGTAAGTCAATTAAAGTTTCTTTTAACTCTAAATCCATTATATAAGGAATCACTTGAATGGTTGCCAACAATGCATGATCCTGTTCCATTGGATCAATATTAGGAAATGAATCTAAATATTTTCTATCTAATAGGTCTAACAATATTCTGTTACCACTCATATTTTTAATCTTTGCTAGAGCAATAGCTGCATCCCATCGGACATTTACTTCATTGTCAGACAATGCATTCAAAAATATTTCTTCTGCTTCTGGGTTCTTATAATTGCCCAGGGCTATTATTGTTTGTAACCGTACTTGAGCATCTTGATGATCTGATAAATTTATTAATGCAGCAAATCCTTCAGGGCTTTTTATTAAGCCGATTGCATAAGCGCTTGCAGCAACAATTGCATGGTCTTTTTCTTGCAAGGCATTAATTAAAGTTGGGGAATAGCGACGATCCCCAGTCCTGCCCATGGCCATTGCCAGGTATGAACGAATCCGTAGATCCCGTTCGTGAGCAGAATATTCAAAAGTGGAAATCATATCATTCACAAAACGTTCATCTTTAGGAACTAAATCGGGATTGGACAAAATTTTTGATAATTCGAAGGCACCCTGCCAGCGTTTTGTATTTCCGCCAATTTTAACATGTTCTAAATAATCCTGCGCTGTATTTGGCTCTACTGTAAGAACACGTACCATTAAATATACAATTACAGCAAATATTGCAATTAGAAATGGAACAACAAAAAAACTATGTACGATAACTCGTAGTATTGATTTTTTTTCAGGTGCTTCTGCTTCTATCTTTTTTGTATTGATTTCTTTACTCATCATTTAGTGTGCCGCGGAAAGGAGTCGAACCTTCACACCCAAAGGGCACCAGATCCTAAATCTGGCGTGTCTACCAATTCCACCACCGCGGCAATATTCATTTAAAAAAAGTAGGCGAAGTTAAGATTTTATATATGGGTAGAAAAAGAAAAAGGGCAGGAAAACCTGCCCTTTTTTTAAAATGAATTTCAAATGTACTTACTTAAGTAAAATCATTTTCTGGGATTGAACTTGTCCCGCAGTTTCCAACCTGTAAATATAAACACCGGCACTCACACTGCGGCCATGATTATCCTTGGCATTCCATACAACTGATTTTTCACCAGCTTGGTCAAACCCTTTGGCTAATGTCCGCACTTCCCTACCAGCAAGGTCATATACTCGTAGATCTACAAATCCAGCTTCAGACAAATCATAACGAATATTTGTCATTGGATTGAAGGGGTTTGGGAATGCTGGAAACAATGCTATCCTAGTTGGTAATTCTATCTCATCATCTATGCTCAATTCCACTTCAATAAGCACATAACCACTTGCTGAAGAAGAAATAGAATTCAAGCTCGCATCTGCAGAGTTTACATCTCTTAACCAAGTAATCACGTCTCCTTCATAATCTATATGCTCACCATAGCTAACTTCAAGAATTTCACCTGATCCTATAGAAATGCCATTGGCAAGATCATATGCTAGTACATAGCCACTTCCTGTATCAGTCTCGCCAGATTGACCATCTACTGATCCGCTAAAACGCCCAGTTGCTGATACATCTATGATCTCAATTCCATCTGGTGCATCACCGAGGTCAATTTCAACAACATATACTGGTTCTGTATTTTCTAATTCTATAGTAAATGTTTGAGCAGATTGATCTACAGATCCAATCGAATAAGCAGCTACTGGTGTACCAACGTAAACTTTACTCTCATGCAATTCAGTATGCATAGCAATGTTGTTTTGATCTACAACTACGACTTCGGTCATGGCAATATTTGTTGTATTGCCAATCGTGGCTGACCCGCTCATTGCTAAATATATATCAGCAATATGTCCAGTACCTGCAGATAATGGATTATTCATAGAGTTATTGAACATTAATATTCTATATTCATTTCCTACTGTATTTCCTTCAACAGTCCAGTCACTAAAATCGTGATAGTTTGTGCTTTGTACGGCAATACCACTTAAATAATTCAGATCATCAACCAAAAAGATCTGAATTCCATATACATCTTGAGAATTACTAATCACTAACGGTATTGTAATCATTTCATTCGGTTCAGCATACGCATTCGGCATAAGCAAGTGTTGAGTTTCTACAGTAACCTCAAACGTTGCTCCAGTAGCTGTCCAGATCATTTCATTGCTATTGGCATCCTGTACTGAAGCAGCTGTAATGACAAGATCCAATAGTGCAGGATCTTGACTTGCAGCCATAACAACAACACGGCAAACTGCATCACTGCCGGGTTCCATATCATCACCTAAACCCATTCCGGTTACAACCATTTTTCCACCCACTTCAGCCACGTCTAAATTCCAGCCACTGGTTCGATCAGTAGCAATAATTTCTTGAGCTGCTATTAAGTCCGGAGTGTCCTCAATTTCAAAATAAAAGAAACTTATGTCTGATTCATTATTAACAAAGATATCAAGTGTATCTGTTGTTCCAGAAAGAGCCGTTCCACTACTCAATGCAAGTTCGATCCACTCTACAGGTGTTGCTTCAGCAACGTTAGAAGGTCCGGATTCGGTACCATCCGGTGAATAGTCAGCTGTAACATAATAATAATATGTAGTTCCATTGACCACATCTTCATCCGTGTATGTTAATACATCAGAGCCAACTGTTGTAATCAGGTCATAACTAACGCCATCAATGGTACGATATACGTTGTAGGCATTTACCGGGACATCACGTTCCATGTTTCGTGATTCGGCAATCTCAATATTATCGTATGGAGATTCAAATTGTCCTTGCTCAATAAAAATAGGCAGACTGACACTAAAGTCTTCTCTGACAATATAGCCGTTGTTTTCTTTTTCGTCTGATAAGTGTACCAAATAATTATATTGAACGATGTTATATCGTCCATCACTGGTATTAAAAGTAACACTTTCTTCAGCACCAAATTCACCGCCTGTTGCAATTTCATTTCCGTCTAATATTAAACTATAATATCCTTCTCCATACGCACAACATATGCCATCTCCGAAAGTATCGTAAATCGTAAACATATATCCGCCTGATGCCAAATCAAAATTCCAGGTATATAGTGTCATTTGATCTGCTAATTCACCTGTGGTAATACTCCCAACAACAGTGTCTGCGTCAAGATGTACCAAATCCCAAGATGTTTCACCCGGGAAATTATCTGTTAATATTTCAATCGTAAATGGAACGGTCGGCGGTATAGGTCCAAAGGGAGCATCCCAAGCCAAGGGCACCATGCCATCCAGGCCTGATGTAGCAACAAGATTATGAGGTTCTTCCATATAACCGGGAAAAACAGTAACGAAACCTGTATCTAAGTCGGCGATCCAATACACGCCACCAATATCATCTGAAACAACTACTTCGCTGAAAAACACAGCAACATCACCACCGTAAGCATTACTATGAATTGTAAAATCTACATTCAATATAGGCCCTGTGCCGGCAGATATATTGCTTCCGGTATCATCATAAACAAGGACTCTGGTACCACTGCCAATATCAGATGTGGTTACAGTAAAACCATCTGTACGTGTGGTAGTTGTAATATTTGAAATTGTAACATAGTCAGGAGTATCAAATAGATCGAATTGAACACCGCCCACGACACCACCATTATTCATATCGACGGTAACACTTACTGTATCATTAACATCACCTTGACCATCTGAAAGATCTAATGAAACGACATATCCTATTGTAATGCTGCCGTTGCCACTGGAAGATGAAATTGTTCCACCCGCAGAATCACTAACAATTAATCCTGAAACCAGTAAATCAACTTGGCTTGAAACTACTGAAGAACCATCAAAATGCAAGGTCATCACTGTATCAGCATTAGCGGAAATAACCGTACTACCCGCATTATATAATACGACTCTGTAAACATCATCAGATAATTCATTATAACTTGCTGAAAAACCTGATGCATCTCCTACTGCATCAATACTCGTCAAAGAAACGACGTTACCTGGAGCTACTTCCATATCAAACTGAATACCGGCTACAGCATCGTTAGGGTTCGTTAAAATAACGGGTACTTCAATATCAGAAGTATATCCGTCTACCGTTGCATCGCCGACGGTGACAGTCACGCTTTGAGCCATTAAAGGTACTGCAAAACATAATAGAATCAGGTATAAATTTTTAAGTTTCCTCGTAATCATAAATTGTCTCCGGTTTAATAAGATCGGTAAGAGGTGATGTTTTTAAATATCTTTCTGAAAAATAATTTCATATGTTTTATGTTATTCTTTCTAAATACAAGGTCTGTGAAAGTAATCAATTAAAGAGAATTTTCCAGCAAAAATTTACATAATTTGATACAGGTCACACTACCCGTAATAAATCATTTTTCAATTTGCTTTGGTCCTCGATACCTATTGATAAAACGTATAAGACCATTGGAAATACTCATATCCAATTTAATACTCATACTGTTTGTGTATATCCTTTGTTTAAATAATCCTGGAGTTTTTTATATTTTACTTCTATTTCTTCTCCATTAGGGCTGATTAATTTGATTTTTTCATTTCGTCCAATCTTCTTATCTGAATGAATGGGTGTCATTTGAGCCTGCTGTGGTCTATTTGCCTGTTGTTCTTGCTGAGGTTGCGCTGTCATACCCATACCTGTCGTATCTTGATGCTGGAGCTGGACATTCCTTGGTGATTTCTGCTGAACGTGAGGCTGTTGCTCCACGCCTTGAATTTGAGTTCTAAATAAGCGTTGCAATGTTATTTTGCTAGTAGAAGAAATCATTTCTCTAAACATTTGAAACCCTTCAGATTTATATTCCAACAGTGGATTTTTCTGACCATAAGCCCTGAGATTTATACCTTCTCTTAATTGATCCATACCATAAAGATGGTCTTTCCATTTTTCATCAATTGATCGCAAGATTACAAAACGTTCAAAATTACGCATTACATCTTCAGGGATGATCGTTTCTCGGGCTTGATACATTGACACAGCTTTATCCATGATATATTGATGTATTTCATCAATATTCAATTCATTCTCATTTTCCGGATGAATCTCATCTGTATTAACATCAACCATTAACACGGATGAAAAAATATGTTTTAAATGTTCCCAATCCCAATCTCTTGGATTATCAAAATCTTGTGTTTCGAATTCATCATCAATAAAATCAGAAATAAGATTCAAAACAGTTTCACGAAGATTTTCACCTTGCAATGCTTGATTGCGCAGATCATAAACAACCTGGCGTTGTTGATTCATAACATCGTCATATTCCAATAAATGTTTTCGTATACCGAAGTTTCGTTGTTCTACTTTCTTTTGGGCATTACCTATAGCTCGAGTCACCATTTTATGAGTTATTACTTCTCCGTCCTCTACGCCCATTTTATCCATGATTGACGCTACACGTTCAGAATTGAATAAGCGCATTAAGTCATCTTCCAGGGATAAATAAAACCTGGACGATCCCGGATCACCTTGTCGTCCGGATCGACCGCGCAATTGATCATCAATTCTGCGAGATTCATGACGCTCAGTCCCCAGAATATGCAGTCCGCCTGATTCCTTCACCCCAGAACCCAATTTGATGTCTGTCCCTCTTCCAGCCATATTTGTGGCGATAGTAACGGCTCCCGGCTGACCGGCTCTAGTAATAATTTCAGCTTCACTCTTGTGCTGCTTGGCATTTAAAACATTATGGAGGATACCTCTTCGCTTTAGCATTCTGGAAAGCAACTCAGATGCTTCCACTGAAATAGTGCCAACCAACGTAGGTTGTCCACTACTATGAGCATTTGATATTTCATCTATGACAGCATTGTATTTCTCTCGTTTTGTTTTATACACTAAATCGTCCCTGTCGTCGCGTATAATTTCTTCATTTGGAGGTATAACCATTACGTCCAGATTATAAATACTTCCTAATTCTTCAGCTTCCGTTTCAGCCGTTCCTGTCATTCCAGATAATTTATCAAACATTCGAAAATAATTTTGAATTGTTATCGTGGCCAGCGTTTGAGTTTCTCTTTTGATTTCTACATTTTCCTTGGCTTCAATTGCCTGATGTAAACCATCGCTGTAACGGCGTCCAGGAAGAATGCGGCCGGTAAATTCATCCACAATAAGTACTTGTCCATCCTGGACAACATACTCGATATCTTTCTCGTATAAAGAAAAAGCTCGCAATAATTGACTTATGGTATGAATTTTCGAGCTTCGTTCGGCGTGGAGTTGATGCGCCTGTTCCTTTTCCTGTTGTTTTTCACTCGTATCCAATGAATCATTTTCATCTATATCAAGAAGCATTTCACCCAAATCGGGGATGACAAACATTTCAGGATTATCCGGCGCTAATGCTTCACGTCCCATATCTGTAATATCAATTACATGTGATTTTTCATCAATACTGAAATAGAGATCTTCATCTACTTCATGCAATTTCTTATCTCGCATATAAGCAGACTCAATAGACTGTGTCAACGTCTGCATGCCTTTTTCCTGGAACACCTTTAATAGTCGTTTATGCTTGGGCATTCCTCGAGTCGCTTGCAATAATTTTAAACCAGCTTCATCTTCTTTTTCATCCGCAAGAAGTTTTTCTGCACTTTGAACTAATTCCGTGACAAGTGTTTGTTGTTTCTTAACAAGTGTTTGTACTAAAGGTTTAAGATCGCGTGACGTAGTATCAGTAGGTGCATCTACGGCTCCAGAAATGATCAATGGTGTCCTGGCTTCATCAATAAGGACACTATCTACTTCATCCACAATAGCATAAAAATGATCCCGTTGCACTTTCTCATCTGCCGATAAAGCCATATTATCACGGAGATAATCAAACCCGAATTCATTATTTGTTCCATACGTAATATCACAATTATATGCTGCTTGGCGAGCTTCATTATCCATTGAATTCAATATATAACCCACAGTTAAACCAAGGCGTTTATAGATCTCACCCATCCATTCAGCGTCACGTTGCGCAAGGTAATCGTTCACTGTTATTAAATGTGCACCCCGACCTGCCAACGCATTTAGGTATAGGGGCATTGTGGCGGCCAATGTTTTACCTTCACCTGTTTTCATTTCAGCCACTTTTCCTTGGTGCAAAGCTATCGCACCAACTAACTGAACATCGTAAGGAATCATTTCCCATATGATCTCCTGACCTACAATTCTCCAGGATTGTCCCATAAGACGCCTACACGTTTCTTTCACAATGGCAAATGCTTCAGGAAGAAATTCATCCAATTTAGCTGTTTCTGCTTCAAGAGTCACTTTGTTGAACTCCTCGATTGCTAATCCTTTGGCTTCCGCTTTTTCATTAGCTTCAGCTCTCGCAGAAATAATTTCATTTCGCATTTCTGATGTTCGTGTAACAAGATCATCATCTGACTTACCTTCGAGTGTTTTATATATAGCATTTATGTCATCCACCAAGGGCTGCATAATTTTTACATCTCTCTCAGACTTTGTACCGAAAATCTTTTTTAATATATTCATTTCATTAACCGGCTTTTACCTGTTTCGATTTTTTCAATTTTGAGTGTTTGTAAACCGTATCCAGAATGCCATTGACAAAGCTGGAACTTTCATCAGTACTGTATTCTTTCGCAATTTCAATTGCTTCACTAATCACTACTTTTGGTGGAGTATCATTTATAAATATCATCTCAGTAATTGCCATCCGTAAAATCAATTTATCCAGCAATGCGATCCGGTTGAATTCCCAATTTTTTAAATAACCGTCAATTAATTTATCACATTCATCTGTTTGAGAAATGGTTTCCAGAAATAACGTTCGTATAAACTCTTTATTTCCATTTCCATATTCATCACGCAGAAAAATATCCTTGAGAATTTTTTCAGGTTTTTCATGTATTTGAGATTCTGCGTAGACGGCTTCCAAAACGCCAATCCTTGCTTTTCTTCTGGGATGCATTTTACTTATAAACTCGTTTTCTTGAGGTTTTAATTAATCAACCGGGTGTAACCAATTCAATGTATCTTCACATTCTTCTCTTTGGATACCTACGAGCAATGATCTTAATTCATGGGTTATTTTTCCCATTTTGCCATCATTGATTATATGTTTGCCATTTTCACTCGTGATTTTCCCTACCGGTGTTACAACAACTGCAGTTCCAGTACAAAAAACTTCGTCAGCGGAACACACTTCATCCAATAATACATCTGTTTCCTGTACTTCAATGTCCATTTTTTCTTTAGCAAGAGTTAAAACAGAATCTCTTGTTACACCGGGCAAAATCGAGCCAGCAAGCCTTGGAGTCTTTAATACATTGTCTTTAAGGATAAATAAATTTGCTGATCCAACTTCCTCAATTAATTTTTCATTTCCCGCATTTAAATAAAGGACTTCATCAAATCCTGTTTTTTTTGCAAGAAAAGATGGATAAAGAGAAGCAGAATAATTTCCGATAGCTTTGGCATTACCAATTCCTTTTGGAGCAGCTCGGTGAAAATTATGTGTAACTTTAAGATGCAGAGGCTTTATATCTCCTTTGAAGTAAGGGCCCACAGGTGAAACAAAAATGATAAACGTATATTCATCGGCTGGCTTCACGCCCAGTACAGGTCCAGTTCCCCATACAATTGGCCGTATATAAAGGCTTCCTTTACCGTAAGGCGGTATATAATCAATATTATCCTGGATAGTCTGTTCAAGGGCATCAATAAAAAAATCTTCATTCATTATTGGAATACAAAGTCGTTTGGTTGACATCGCCATCCGCTGTGCATTCATTTCCGGCCTGAATAATACAATGCGGTCTTTTGCTGTGTGAAAGGCTTTTGTGCCTTCAAAAACACCCTGGCCGTAATTGAGTACCCCTGAAGCTGGGGAAAGGGCAATAGTTCCATAAGGGACCAGTTTTCCCTCGCTCCAACGTTCACCCGTTTTGCATGTTGCTTTGAACATACTCTTGGTTTCCAGGGCATTAAAACCCAGACTGTCCCAATCAATTGTCTTTGGATCAATTCCCATTTCTAATTTCCTAAAATTGCTCGCGCAATTACTAATTGTTGAATTTCGGATGTTCCTTCATAAATCTGTGTAATTTTTGCATCTCGCATTAATCGTTCTACGCCATATTCTTGCATATAGCCATACCCACCAAAAATCTGGACACATTGAGTTGCATTATCCATAGCTGTTTGAGATGCAAATACTTTCGCCATAGCCGCTTCCTTGCTATAAGGTTTTCCTTCATCTTTCAATTTTGCGGCACGATGAATCAGCAACCTTGATGCGTCTACATTGGTTGCCATAGTCGCAATCTTATCCTTGATAGCGCCAAACGAACCAATTGTTTCCCCAAACTGTTTTCGTTCATTAGCATACTCGACTGATTGATCGAGCGATGCTCTGGCAATTCCCAAGGCTTGACTTGCAATCCCAATTCGTCCTCCATCAAGTGTCCCCAAGGCTACTTTGAAACCCTTGCCTTCTTCACCAATTAAATTTTCGACGGGTACCTTGCAATTATCGAAATATAATTCACAGGTATCTGAACCGCGTATGCCCAATTTATCTTCCTTTTTACCATGGGATAAACCCGGCATCCCTTTTTCAACTATTAATGCAGAAATTCCTTTATGACCTACTCCTTTTTCGGTCATTAAGAAAACAACGACAACATCAGAATTAATTCCATTGCTCACCCAATTTTTCGTTCCGTTGATCACATAATGATCACCATCTCTTACAGCATGAGTAAGCATATTGCTGGCATCGGATCCCGATTGCGGTTCACTTAATGAAAATGCACCCAACCATTTACCGGAGGCTAATTTTTTCAAATATTTCTTACGCTGGTAATCATTAGCATATTTCCATAATAATTGACATACCAATGAATTGTTCACGGACATGATTACGCCCATAGATGCATCTACAGCACAGATTTCTTCCATGGCGATACAATAACTGATTGTATCAAAACCAGCACCATTCCACTCTTCGGGAATCATCATACCCATAAAGCCTAATTCACCCAGCAATTTTAATTGTTCTTTGGGAAATTCAGCTTTATCATCTCGTTCGATCACACCCGGAGCTAAATGCTCTTGAGCAAATTCGCTGGCTGTTTTTTGTATAAGCTGCTGTTCTTCTGTATAGGAAAAATCCATCAAACCTTTTCCACAATTAATGCGGATGCTTCTCCGCCGCCGATGCATAATGTAGCTAGACCCGTTTTAGCATTATGCATTTCCATAGCATAAATTAATGTCGTCAAAATACGTGCACCGCTTGCGCCGACTGGATGTCCCAAAGCAATTGCACCACCATTCACATTCACTTTATTTTCATCTAAACTAAAATCATCAATGGCAGCCTTGGCAACTGGGGCAAACGCTTCATTAATCTCCCATAGATCGATTGTTTCAGCTTCCATCCCGGCCTTATTCAAAACGTTTTTAATTGCTTTGCTGGGAGCAGTAGAGAACCATTCCGGTTCATGTGCTGCTGATGCTTGACTAATAATTTTTACAAAAGGTTTTAGTCCAAGTTCTTCTGCTTTCGCTGCTGACATCATTAATACAGCCGCAGCACCGTCATTAATTTTGGAAGCATTAGCAGCAGTAATTGTACCATCTTTTTCAAACGCCGGACGAAGAGATTTCATTTTATCAAAGTTAGCCTTCGTCGGCTCATCGTCTTCGGTAACAACAATAGGATCACCTTTGCGTTGAGGAATATCGATTGCAACAATTTCATTATTAAATAATCCTTCTTTTTGGGCATTAATGGCTCGATTGTACGATTGTTTTGCAAATGCATCCTGTTCTTCACGACTATAATTTTTATCCCGGGCGCATAGTTCCGCACAATTTCCCATGTGCTGGTCATTGTAAACATCCCACAAACCATCTTTTATGATACTGTCTTCAACAGAACCATGCCCCAAGCGATGACCTGTTCTTCCCTTCGGAAGTAAATAGGGAGCAGAGGACATATTTTCCATGCCGCCGGCAATCACCACATGAGCATCACCGCATTGAATTGCCTGTGCACCTAACATAACAGCTTTCAAACCTGATCCACACATTTTATTTATCGTTAAACATTCAACACTGTTTGGTAATCCTGCAAAAAGAGCCGCCTGTCGTGCGGGAGCTTGTCCCAATCCTGCTGTAAGAACATTCCCCATAATCACTTCATCAACAGCATCGGCAGCAATTCCTGTTTCGTCCAATAATGCTTTAATAGCAATAGCACCAAGCTTTGGCGCAGCAACTGATGATAAACTGCCTTGAAAAGCTCCCACTGCAGTTCGTTTAGCCGCGATGATTACTACATCATTTGAAACCATAATAAAACCTTATTGATTAGTGTAAACAGTTAATGGATTGATTGTAAAGAAAACAACCATTTTGTGATTTAAACACAGTTGTCTCGCGAGACCCTGATATATGTAAAAAAACATCGTTAGTTTAGTATTTTTTCCTGTTTCCGTCTTGCACAGTTTATGTCTAAAAAGTGCGCCGGAATATAGTATTGTTTATCCCGGGAAGCATGGATTTTTCAAGATTAACAAACTGGCAACTTTACTCTATTTATCCTCCATTGGCTTTATCATACGCCTTAATTATCTCACGTACCAATTTATGTCGTACAACATCACTTTCATTTAATTGGGCAAATCCGATGCCATCCACACCTTTCAAAACTTTCAGAACATCAATCAGCCCAGAGTCAGATCGTTTGGGTAAGTCAATCTGGGTAATATCGCCAGTAATGACCGCTTTGGAATTTACACCCAGGCGGGTCAGGAACATCTTCATCTGCATCATTGTTGAATTCTGAGCTTCATCTAAAATGAGAAATGCATTGTTTAACGTTCTACCGCGCATATAAGCCAAAGGTATAATTTCGATAATATTTTTGTTTAAGAGTGGTTTCAGTTTATTCGCCGGCATCATTTCATTCAACGCATCATAAAGCGGCGTCAGATATGGATCAACTTTTTCTTTCAAATCGCCGGGGAGAAATCCAAGACTTTCGCCGGCTTCTACAGCCGGGCGACATAGAATAATTCGATCCGCATCATGATTCTCCAATGCCGCTACAGCAAACGCTACAGCAATAAATGTTTTACCTGTTCCCGCAGGCCCAACAGAGAATACAATATCATTTCCGTTAACCTTTTTAACATATTCTTTTTGTCCAGCCGTCCGTGGAACAATAGCCCCCTTTTTACCATAATGTATGACTTCTTTGGGCACATCTTCCGTTTGCCCATTTTCTGAGCGGACTACTTTGATTAGTTTGAGAACATCTTTTTTTGTCAATGTCCCTTTGCGACTCAATGTCTGGATCATTTCATGAATTATCTCATGTACCATTTCCACATCCGATTCTTGTCCGTTTAGTTTTATATCATTTCCCCTGATAAAAATATCTGCAGAAAATGATTCGTTTAACAAACGAACATGTGCATCGGCTACGCCGAGTAGAGTTTGTAAATCAACACCTTTTAATTCAATAGTCTTCTTCATCATTTAAAGAATCTGTATTAAGTTTTCAGCCTTGAGAAACAGGCAGAAATTAGGCGCCGTAAGAAATACGTCCTTGAATGTGCAAATTTTATAAAATATCACTCATCCAATTTACACAATTTTTTATACTTTTTGTGTTAGGCTTCACTGCGTGCAAAACGCCTAAACCATTTACTCAGGAGGAAGCGTACCAGGAAAATGTGCAATACATCAAGTCACAAGCATATGATAACTGGAATAAGCGTTCAAATCGTAAAAATGCTGCCGTTGCTACATTTTTCCTAGAAAAAGCTCATTCATTAGAACCAGAGAATCTTGAAATAGCTTTATTATTAAGCCGCGCATATCATTTCGAGGCCTATTATATAGAGAGTGATCCTGTTCAAAAAGATAGTTTGTACATGATGGGAACCCGGTTAGCTCTACATATAGTTGAGCAATCACCGGCATATCAGCACACATTAGTTACTGTTCCAGGTGATTCGATGCTTAAAGTAACTGAAGCGGTAGCTGTTGTAGAAAAAAAATATATAAGTGCCTTGTACTGGTGGGCGGCAAATATGGGCCGATATCTTTCTCGAAAATCTGTACGTATGCGACTCAATAATAGAGAACTGGTTGAAGCTGTGGTACATCGAATTTTGGCCTTGGATCCTGATTTCTTCTATGGCGGACCCTACCGCTTTTTTGGCGCATTGTATGCCCGTTTACCAGGAGTTGAGTTGAGCCGTTCTGCAGACTATTTTGAACAAGCGATAAAATCCCACCCGAATTATTTAGGGACATATGTTTTAAGAGCACAGTTTCTGCACACAAAAGCAGGAGATCAGGAAAAGTTTATTCAGGATTTAGAATATGTCATAAATGCTGATGCAGCACTTATTCCCGAGGTGATGGCAGAAAACCTCTTTGAGCAAAAAAAGGCCCAATTTTTACTGGATGAAAAAGAAATGTTATTTGAGTAGAAATAGTCTGGGAATTCATTTTTTCAAGTGTCAAATTAGTCTATTATGTTAAACATCATTTTATATACATTTCTTTTCATTTTGAGTATTTTTTTAATTATGCTCATTTGCCCGGTACGAATTCAGTTAAAGAGTACATTGAAATTTAAGGAAGCTCACATAAATGGATTCGCCCATTTGATGTTGGGATATCGTAAGCGCGGGGTTGGTATAAATATTTACCCTGAAAAAACCATCACTTTTGGAACATATCATAAACCTATTTATGTAAAAACACTAAGAGATCAATCCCAAGAGGCGCATGAGAAAAAACAAACAAAAGATAAAAAATCAATCAAGGAAAAATATCAGTTTTTCCGTAAAATTCCTGTGATGCAATTGACAAAGTCAATCATCCGTTCAACCCGTTGGGAAGAATTCTCCTTAAAAGGAAAACTGGGCTTATCCAATCCTATGCAAACAGGTATGATCTTTGGTTTCATGAATTCCTTTAAAGGATTAGCCAGACCCCAAAAATTTATATTAGCTTTGGAACCGGTATTTTCTCAAAAAATGAATACGGATGTTGAAGGAACTATGCATGTACGCTTTTCGCCGTTGGTTACAATTATCCAAGTTGGATTTGCATATTTTAAATTTCGAAAATAAAGAGGATTATTATGAATGTTGCAGACTTAATTAAAAGTACGTTGGAAGAAGTTCAAAACCTGATGTTGACACGAACAGTCGTGGGCGAACCTATCACAGCCGGCGATCATACTGTTATTCCTGTTTCCAAGGTAACATTTGGATTTGGTGCCGGCGGTGGAGCCGGTACAGAATCAAAACAATCCGGAGAAGGATCCGGAATTGGCGGTGGTTGGAGTATCGAACCGGTCGCTTTTGTCGTTTTAGGGGTTGACGGTGCTAAAATGCTTACAGTCGGCGACAAAGAAAGTGTCACCGGAAAATTGTTTGACCTTGCACCAAAAGTTATGGAAACGGTTAAAGAAATGGTGGACAACAAAACTGAAAACAGTGGAATTAATGAGGAGAAATCATCATGAATAAAGAATTGAACGCAGCCAATATAATGACAAAAAAGCTGATTACGTTTACACCCGAAACGCAGGTGTTGAACGCTATTAACACGTTAATTTCATACAGAATATCCGGTGCACCGGTATTAGATGAAAAAGGAAACCTGATGGGAATGCTCTCGGAGATTGACTGCATGGAGACGTATTTACAATCTACGTATCACAATGAAATGGGTGGATTAGTCAAAGACTTCATGTCTACAGAAGTGAAAACGATTTCATCTTCAATGGGAATTGTAGACCTTGCAGAATATTTTCTAGAGACTCATTTTCGCCGTTTGCCGGTTGTAGATAATGGGAAACTTGTAGGACAGATTAGCCGTAGAGATGTATTAAGGGCTATACAAAAACTATCCTAGAGGATTAAAAAAGAAGCAGCGGTTCACCTTAAACAAGTGTTGAAACCGTTAAACAATTTATTGGAATAGGATTATTAATTTTTTCTTATTTGATCAATAAACCGGATAATTTCTGACAAATTATTTGTAATAAGCGGTAAAACTTGTTCTGGACTATCCAAAACTTGTTCCATATAATCGGAGACAACTTTCAAAAAATATAAGTGTTTAGCAGGTATAAACTTTGTGGCTGTTTCATAAATGGCTGCAGCTTCCATATCTACCAATCCTTCATATTGTTTACCACCATCAGTTACACCTTTTAATACTGTAGTTAAAGGTAATACTGGAATGTCTGTTTTTATCCAATTTTCCGGTAGAAATATATTTCCATTTTTTTCTGAAACGATTTTATTAACCAAATACATTTTACCAATTTCAGTTGCATTTTTTTCCCCTCCTGCAATACCTATATTAAAAAGGATTGTATTCTTACAATCCATTTTGTGAAGAAAAGTACTTAATCGTTTACGGACATTTTTTTCACCCACGCCTGTTGTTAAACATGTTATGTCACCCCGTTGAAAATAAAACAAATTTTCAGAAAGATGTTTCTTCTCTAATTGATACTGTTTTACTATTGGTTCTGCTTCGGCTTGGAGAGCTGTTGTTATTAAAATATGATTCATTGATGGATAAAATTTACATACAAAAAAGCCCCGTATTGCTACGGGGCTTTTATATTCTGGTTCAGGTTTTAATTATTTAAGCAGGAGCGTCTTTGCTGTCTGCTGCTTGCCATTCAAATTCACCTTGAATAAGTAAACGCCGGAGCTCATACTGCGTCCACGGTCATCCCTGGCGTCCCAGCGGATCTCGTGCTGACCGGGACTTTGGATGCCATTATACAGACTGCGAATCTTGCGGCCACTCACATCTAATACATCGATGGATACCGGCCCGGCCGATCCCATTTCATATTTCAACGTGGTTGTGGGGTTGAACGGATTTGGATAAGCTCTATGTAGTATAAATTCATCAGGCTGCAATACGATCTCTCCCGCAATAGCCAGTGGCCCATTGTAGCTCATTTCCATCGAGAAATCTA
>DJKX01000069.1 GCA_002436185.1 Fidelibacterota bacterium UBA6531 | reverse complement strand
TGGTCTAATCATGTCGCTTGTAGGGTTTGAACAGGGACCTAATAACCCGGAAAGTGCAATAACTGGACTACGAATTTTCTATACTGGACTACCCATCTTAGGTACGCTTATCGCAATGTGGGTAATGAACACCTATGATATTGATGAAGAAAGAGCTGCTGAAAATCGGGCAGAGTTAGCTGCTCGTAAAGCAGAAGCTTAAAGAGTAAGTTTATGTTTAACATATCTACCAGACCGTAATTGAAAATTTATTATGAAAAAAAATAAAAATTATATCGGTAACACTCTGGTAAAATATTCGGATGAAAATGTCCAGGGTGAAACTACCCTTCTCAATGGGCAGCAGTATTATAAAATTTCCAACTATCACCAGATGCCGCCCTTCTTTATGAGCATCGTCAGCAATTCCGATCTCTGGATGTTTTTATCAAGCAATGGTGCATTGACTGCAGGAAGGAGAAATCCTGACCATGCCCTTTTTCCATATTACACGGATGATAGAATCCATGACTCTCATGATATCACTGGGAACAAAACAATCGTTTTTGTAAGAAAATCAGATAAAATTTATTTGTGGGAACCATTTTCTTCTAACTGCCATGGCGTATATCAAATCGATAGGAATATTTATAAAAACATCCTGGGAAATCACGTCATCTTTGAAGAGACAAACCAAGACCTGAATATTACTTTCCGGTATGGTTGGAATAATTGTGATGAGTATGGTTTTATTAAAAAATCAGAGATCATCAACAACAACAAAGAACCGGTAGAAATCAATGTTTGCGATGGTCTTCAAAACATTTTACCATCTGGGATCGATAGAAAATTCCAATTAGAATACAGTACTCTGATTGACGGGTATAAAAAAAGTGAATTGTTCCCAGAGACAAATATTGGATTGTATATGCTCAGTTCGATCCCTGTTGATCGTGCAGAGCCCAGTGAAGCATTAATGACCAGTGTTGTCTGGTCAATTGGAATTCCAAATGCCTCCATCCTGTTATCATCTACCCAATTAGATTTCTTCCGAAAAACTACGGAAGTCGTACAAGAGCACAATATTAGAGCACGTCGTGGAGCTTATTTTGTTCAATCGAGTTTTACATTGGACGCTCATCAAGAAAAAGGATGGAGTATAATCGCTGATATCGACAAAACGCAATCACAGGTATCAGCGCTAGCACATTCAATAATAAATGATAAAGACAAAGCAAAGAAAATTGATAAAACCATTGCTGAAAGTAATCAGAATTTGCTGGAAAAAATTTCCAAAGCAGACGGAATACAATTAACAAACAATTCTCTGAATAACTTTCGTCACAGTGCAAACACTTTGTTCAACATCATGCGAGGAGGACTGTTTGAAGATAATTACCTGATTAACAAACATGATTTCCTCTCATTTTTAAAACAGGCCAATAAAGCAAAATATGCGACTTACAAATCTTTATTGAATCAACTCCCTGATGAACTTCACTTGGAGGATATTACTTCTATTGGAAATCATGATATTGAGAGGTACTGTTTTGAATACTTGCCTTTAAGTTTTAGTCGTCGCCACGGAGATCCAAGCCGTCCTTGGAATAATTTTTCAATCGATATTAAAGACCAAGAAGGGAATAAAACATTTGAATATCAGGGAAATTGGCGGGATATCTTCCAAAATTGGGAGGCGCTGGCTCTATCATTTCCAGATTATATTGAAAGTATGATCACAAAATTTGTTAATGCGTCTACTGCGGATGGATACAATCCATATCGGGTTGTGCGCGATGGATTTGATTGGGAAACACTTGATCCTGATGACGCCTGGACATACATTGGATACTGGGGAGACCATCAAATTATTTACCTCTTAAAACTTTTAGAGGTTTCACACAAATATCATCCCGGGAAACTCCTTTCATTATTAAATAAGGAGATTTACACCTACGCAAATATTCCTTATAAGATCAAACCTTACTCGGAAATTTTAGAAGATCATTATAACACGGTTGATTTTGATTTTGAACTCAACCAACACGTTAATGAGAGAGTAGAAAAAATTGGAACGGATGGAAAATTCATTCAAGACCGAAACGGAAAAATATACCATGTTTCATTGCTCGAGAAACTTCTGGTCCCTATGCTAGTGAAATTTTCCAACTATATCCCTCAGGCTGGGATTTGGATGAACACTCAGCGCCCGGAATGGAATGATGCAAACAACGCCTTGGTCGGGAATGGTACATCAATGGTTACCTTATATTATCTGCGGAGATATATTATTTTTCTACAAGAGATGTTAGAAGATATTGACCTCGATCAGGTTTCCATTTCAAACGAAGTTTATGAATTATTTTATAAAATTACTGAAGGCTTACAAAGCTTCCTTTCTATTTTATCAAATACCATCTCTGATCAAGATCGTAAAAAAATTACTGACGTATTATCCACGGCAGGATCAGAGCATAGAATCAATATTTACTCAAACGGATTCTCTGGAGAGAAAAGTCCGTTATCTATTTTGGACTTAAAAAAATTCCTTGAGATCAGTTTAATTCACATTGATCATTCTATTCAATCGAATGAACGTGAAGATCATTTGTTCAACGCATATAATCTGATCAAGTTTGATCAAAATAACGGTGTCTCTGTTCGTTATCTATATGAGATGTTAGAAGGACAAGTTTCTGTTTTAAGCTCAAAATTTTTAAAACCGGAAAAAGCTGTGGTTTTATTAAGAACTCTCCGATCCAGTTCGTTATTTAGAGAAGATCAACAAAGTTACATTCTTTATCCAAACCGCCGGCTTCCGCATTTCGTTGAAAAAAATATTATTCCCAACAAGTTAGCGAATAGCTCGAAAATATTAAAACAACTCATACGAGATAAACGCAAAGATTTTATTGAAGTTGATATTGAAGGAAAAATCCATTTCAATAGTCAATTTAGAAATTCCAGAATTTTAAAAGATGCATTGGATCAGTTGGAGACGTATTCAGAGAAAGATATCCAAACCGTATTAAATATTTATGAAGAAATTTTCGATCACCAATCTTTCACCGGACGATCAGGTACCTTCTTCAAATATGAAGGGTTGGGAAGTATTTACTGGCATATGGTCTCAAAACTTTTGCTGGCTGTTAATGAAATTTATTATACTGCGATCACAACACAAACCGATCAAAAAACCATCGATGAATTAAAAACCATTTACTACGAAATAAAAGAAGGGATCGGTATCCATAAAAATCCGGCACAATACGGAGCATTCCCAACGGATCCTTATTCACACACACCTGCACATTGCGGTGTCCAACAACCTGGAATGACTGGTCAAGTAAAAGAAGATTACATTGCCAGATTCGGTGAATTAGGCGTGAATGTCAAAAACGGATGTGTTTCTTTTAAAACTAACCTATTAAAACAATCAGAATTTATTACCAAACGTGACGAGTTTAACTTTTACAATATCCATGGGGAAAAAATTACAATTCCTTTAGAAAAAAACAGTATGGCTTTTACCTATATACAGATCCCTATTATTTATACACTATCTGATACAGATCAAATAACAATCACTATAAAAAATGATGAGAGAAAAACGATCAACGGTTCTGAACTCAAACCGGATATTTCACGATCTATTTTTAACCGAACCGGAGAAATTACTAAAATAGAAGTTTCAATAGATCACACTCTTCTTAACTGATAAGGAAAATTGCAATGAACTATTTAATATTAATTATTTTATTAGGAACTTTTTTCTACATATGGTGGAGAGAAACCTAATGGATATTTTTATCGAAGCTATAAATCAGCACTATTTTAGGAGATCATTGGAGCTTTCCATATCAGTGTTGATTGGTTCCATAATCATACAGGGAATATTTTAGTGGTTATATGAATAAAACATAATTATAATAATAATTCAACATACAACTTTGAAGGAAAAATATTTTAATGAAACAATATATAATGGCAATATTTTTGTCTTTAATGATCTTATTTACCGGATGTATTTCATGCGCAAAAAAATCCGAACCAGATAATAACAAAAAAGGATGGGTAACCGATTTTCTTGATGAGTTTGACTTCTTTGACGATAAAAATTGGCAAGATCAATTGCTTTGGGTAAACAATGAAGATCAATGTTATGTTAGGGATGGTGAATTCGATACTCGTGAAGTCAGTAATGGGACACTTAAATTACGTATTTTTAACTTAGGTCACGAAAGACAATGTACGGATAATGTTGCAAAAGATGGCAAAATTCATCCAGCAACTCGTTATGTATCAAGTCGTTTAACATCCAAGAACCTTCAAGAGTTCACCGGTGGTCGTTGGACGGCACGCATTAAATTAAAAACGGCAGGTGAAGCGGGGATGTTCCCAGCCTGGTGGTTATTGGGTGCGCGTAATAACGAGCCACCCGTACAAGAACCAGATGAAAATGTTTGTTGGCCATTATCGGGCTCGAGTGAAATAGATATTATGGAGCATCATGGTCATTACGGTAAGCAATCAGGCTATGTTGGTCGTAGTATTTTACCTTTAGGCACTTGTGACGATGGGGGAGACTGGTGGACCAACCAGGTAAACTTATCATCACATTTAACTGAGTATCATGAATATTCCGTTGAATGGTTGGGTAATGACTTGGTTTTTCGTCTTGATGGTGTTGAAGTTGGACGTAACGTTGGTATTGCTGACAATTTACTTGAACCTATGTTTGCTATTCTTAACTATGCTAAAATTAGTGATGACTTTATGGAGGGTGAATGGGAAATGGAAATCGATTGGGTAAAACATGAAAAATGGGTTGATTAAAAATTATTTAACACTATGATCATTCAAGGTAAGGATTACAAAACAATATGGATGGAAATAAATCGATTTTATTTCACTGCTCACTTTCATATGGTAGAGCATTCAAG
>DJKX01000041.1:4004-4363 GCA_002436185.1 Fidelibacterota bacterium UBA6531 | reverse complement strand
AATACTCTGTCATTCTGAAGGAGCGAAGCGGCTGAAGAATCTTAAGCATTTATTATAATATTAAAGCTTGAGATCCTTCACCCTGTTCAGGATGGCGTTGTTTGTGGTTTGTGACCTGTGATGTGTGATCAGTTTCCCTGATAAATTAATGGTATATATTATAATTCTTTTCTCAACCACCCCTTCCTGCCCGCCCCATAAAAAAATATTTCAAATGTGGCAGGCCGGAATCCCCTCCTTACAGTAAGGAGGGAAAATTTCTTTAAAAAATTATCATGAACTAATTTTGTTAGGGGTGGTTGACCAAATTCGGCGGATAAAGGACCATTGCATAGATTTCTCATCCGCTAGCTGGCAGA
>DJKX01000041.1:0-3684 GCA_002436185.1 Fidelibacterota bacterium UBA6531 | reverse complement strand
TTCAGGATGACAGAGTTTCTTTAATCAAAAAAGCGGTAGCGGAGGCAGGCCCAAGCGGAAACAAGGCCGTCTTTTAAGCGGAGTTTTTTCCCTTGAACACTTGTTCTTCGCTCATAGGAAATGGGGATTTCTTTTAATTTAAATCTTTTTCGAAATACCTTTGCGGTGATTTCAGCTTCTAGACCAAATCCATTTGATTTCAGTTCGAGACTGCGGAAAATATCGGCTGGGATTGCTTTGTAACAGGAAGCCATATCATTGACCCAGCGCTGGTTGATGATATTTGAGAATAGCGTGATGAGCTTATTGCCCATATAGTGGAATGACCATTTGTTTTTTTTGCCCAGCCAGCGGCTGCCAAAAACAATATCCGCTTTTTCGTTTTGAATCGGCTCCACAAGTGTGTAATAATCTTCTGGATTATATTCCAAGTCACCGTCCTGGAGTATCACAATATCACCTTTGATATGTTCCGCTGCTGTTTGAACTGCTGCACCTTTACCCTGATTAATCGTATGAGATAATAGTGTAATTCCCTCTACTTGAGATAGTAATTCAGATGTGCTATCGGTGGAGCCATCGTTTACAACGATGATTTCTTTATCCAATGGAATAGCTTGTACCTTTTGGATCAATTGCAAACAGGTCGCGGCCTCATTATAAACAGGAATTATGACAGATAATTTCATTTTTGCTCGGTTAATTTAACTTGAATAATTCATGGGTAAATAATTGTTAATGGTTTAATAATGTAAAAGGTAGCCCTTAAGTTTATCCCGACATTTTCCCGACTTCGGCACTCTCGTGTACCCCGACCTCGTGCTTCGGTGCGGTTGACGGAGTACGGGATTGTAAACCTCGATACGGGATTTCGCTCAACTGGAGAGTAGTAAAAAAATAAAAAACTTTCGCAAAGTTAATGGTGAATCTAGATTTAAATTTGTTTTCTCAACCACCCTATAATCCCTCCTTACAGTAAGGAGGGATCCGATTATTTTTGATTAAAAAAATTAATCAAAAAATACCCATTTCGTCATAGCTAACTGAGTAACGCCCGCCTACTCAGCCGGCTGTCGGAGTACGGGAGATCTTCGATGTGTATGGGCTCGCAAAGACAGTATTTGTGGTTTTGTTATTAAATTAAACTATGGAAGAAATGACATACTGTCATATACACAGGAATGTCCAGTGATCTGGAAGGTCGTGTTTGGCAACACAAATTTAAAGAAGACCCAACGTCATTTACTGCCCGATATAATTGCAATCAGCTTGTCTGGTATGCTGAAACTGATGATGTATGGGCTGCTCTTGAAGAAGAAAAAAGAATCAAATCCGGGTCTAGAGCAAAGAAAATTGAAATGATTGAGGAAATGAACCCCGAATGGAAGGATTTGGCAAAAGATTGGTTTGATGACTAAAAAACAATCATTCTTATAAAACACTCACCTTCTCTGTCATTACGAGGAATGAAATGACGAAGTAATCTCCTTGGGTATGACAACGCCCAGGGAATCATGATGGCCGGATGTTTTTTGGTGCAAGGAGATTGCCGCGCCCTTCGGGCTCGCAAAGACAATTATTGGTGTTTTGGGGTGGTTTTATGTAAGGAGATTGCTTCGTCGTTCGTTCCTCCCTTCTCGCAAAGACAGTATTTGTGGTTTGGAGATTGTTTGATGTTATTAATGAGCTCGCGAGATCAACCGCGCCTGCCATTCCTACTCTAAGGAAACTGGCTGCAATTTTAGTATGCTAGACTTTCACCAAACGATAGCTTGTGCTTCGACCGCCACCAGGATTCTGTATTAAAATACCTCGCTCCTTCAACGTTTGGATATCACGAAGGGCTGTATCCGTGGAACATTTTACTATTTTAGCATATTTTGATGTATTCATGAATCCTTCAAATTTATCATCAAGCATACGATTAATAATTAGGCGCTGCCTCTCATTGACAGGATATTGATTTAATTTTTCCCATAACCGGGCCTTGAATAGGACTTTCCCCAAAATCGTTTCAGCGGCGGTAACAGATTTGCCAAGAGAATCAAGGAACCACTCAAACCAGCCGGTAATCTCCGGGGTGAATCTTTGTTGTTTTTCCAGTATATTATAATACCCTTTACGATTAGACTCAATTTGAGTTGAAAGGCTATAGAACCGTTCAGGTATTCCGTCGGCACGCGCTAAAGACATATCAGCGATTGCTCTGGCAATACGTCCATTCCCATCTTCGAAAGGATGAATTGTTATAAACCATAAATGAGCAATCCCCGCTCTCAAAACAGGATCAACATTATCTTTTGTACTATTAAACCATTTAATAAACAGTTTCATCTCATTTTCTAGACGATCCGCATTGGGAGCTTCAAAATGCACATTTTCACGACCAATAGGACCTGAAACCACTTGCATGGGGCCTGATTCGGCTGTGCGCCATTTACCAATAGTAATTCGATTAAGTCCACTACGGCCAGTTGGAAATAATGCGGATTGCCAACCGAATAAACGCTCTTTTGATAACGGGACGGCATAATTCTGCGTTGCATCCAGCATCAATTCAACCACACCATCCACATTACGGCTCGAGGGTACAAGACCGGCAACATCCAACCCTAATCGTCTAGCAATAGATGAACGCACCTCTTCCGGGTTCAGATTTTCTCCTTCAATGGCGGATGATTTAATAACATCATTGGTTAGCATGTTAAGATTCGCTTCGGATTTGAGAGCGAATCCCAATCCTTTCATTTTACCCAAAAGAAGACCCTGCCTATAACGAATATCGGCAAGCTTTGAAGCGAGTTTTTCAGTGTCCCAATTAAAATTTGGCCAGTTTTTATGTTCATGTATCCACATATTATTCACAGCAATATTTGCGGTGATTATAGACTTTATTCACCGCAGATGCAATATTTATTTCTATTTTCAATTTGGAGATTATATTCCGAGAAAAAATAAGAAAAGAAGATGTATGAGTGTCGATTTACAATTGAAAAAAGAAGAAATACGATGAGAAATGAAACATTACTGTTTTTTAAACCACTCTTAAAGGGGAGATGCATTAATAATTAAATATTTTTATTATTTCTCAACCACCCCCGAGACCCCTCCTTACAGTAAGGAGGGGTGAAAATTGAGCTGTATTGGTTTATAAATTCTTGAGGTCCTTTTCTCGATAGTCGACGGAATCATGATGGCCGGATGTTTTTTGGTGCAAGGAGATTGCCGCGCCCTTCGGGATCGCAATGACAATTATTGGTGTTTTGGGGTGGTTTTATGTAAGGAGATTACTTCGTCGTTCGTTCCTCACTTCTCGCAAAGACAGTATTTGTGGTTTGGAGATTGTTTGATGGGAGGAGATTTTTGCTCAACCCTGCCTAATAAAATGGTGGGCAGGCTCGACGCTTAAACTACATGAAATACGTTTAAAGGTTGACGGTTAGGGTAAATATTGGAATAAAAACTATGACTTTATTGAAAAGAATTGGCACTGTTAACCACCCCTTCCTGCCCGCCCCATAAAAAAATATTTCAAATGTGGCAGGCGGGAATCCCCTCCTTGAAAAAAAGGAGGGGTATTATGTTTAATAAGTAAAACAAAAACTGTCGGCAAGTAAGATTGACCTACAAAAAACAACCAGCAAAATGCTGGTTGCACTTAAATTCATATATGGATTATGATGT
>DJKX01000006.1 GCA_002436185.1 Fidelibacterota bacterium UBA6531 | reverse complement strand
AGAGAATTATTCCATATTCTTCTGGCTCAGCGGGCTGCGCGAGCGTTGGGTGATTTAATGATGCATGCGAACAAATGGGATATTGATCAGGCAGTGGATTTTACTTCCAGGAACACACCCAGAAACTGGCTTAGGCAAGATGGTAGAACAGTGGTTTTTGAGCAACACCTTTATCTCCAGCAACCCTCTTATGGAACAACTTATCTTGTAGGAAAAATCCAAGTCGAAAAGCTGATGACTGAACGGGCAATGCAGTTGGGGGTTGGTTTTACTCTAAAAGGATTTATGGATGAAATAAACCAGGTAGGACTCATACCTGCCTCCATGATGTATTGGGAAATGACAGGTAGTTCTGAACATTTACGCGGTATAAAGTGATGACAGAACGCTTTATTACACACTATAGTGTTGAAGAAAAAATGGTTAATTTGAACATGTTATATAAGGCAGGGACATTTTTGTCTGTAATATTAGCGGCATTTATTGTTTCATGTTCCCCTTATCCTCTTCCGCCTGAGACTCGAGTCGATGATGTTGTTGAAGAAATGCATGGGATATCAATTCCTGATCCATATCATTGGCTGGAAGATCGTAAGACTCTTGAAACTCAAAATTGGATAGATAAGCAGAACAGATATGCTGAGGAGATTGTTGGTGAGACTCCTTATCGTAATTACGTTGAGGAAAGGCTTCGAGAACTTATGGATATTGCAGTGACTCCATTGCCTAAAGAAGCAGGGAACTATGAATATTTTTCAATGCGCCGCCCAGGTGAGGATTTGCCGATTGTTTATAGAAGAGAATTGCCTGAAGATACAGAAATTCAAAAGCTGCTTATAGATCCTACGGAGGACTTCGAGATAGTGCTGGATCCACATGGTATGAGCCCTGAGAACACAACACGTTTCTCTATTGTTACTTTTAATAAAAATGGCACCCTTATGATATATAACGAACGTAATGGTGGAGAAGATGAGTTAATAATACGTGTTCGAGATGTGGATTCAGCTGTCGATTTACCTGATAGCCTGCCACGTTCATTATACGGGACTGTGTTTTTCTCTCATGATCAAAAAGGGTTCTATTACGTTAAACGATCACGAAAAATTGGTCCAAGAGTGATGTACCATGAGCTAGGGACAGAACATGCCAAAGATAAGCTGATTTTTGGAGAAGGTTACGGTCCGGAACAATTTATTAATGTTAAGCAGGTCGACGAAGGACGCTATCTTATTTTCACAGTACAGTACGGTTGGGCCAAATCGGAAGTTTTTTTTCAGGACATGGAAAAAAACGGGCCTATTAGAACTATAGTAGATGATATCAATGCCCGTTTTTATACCAGTTTCATAGATGGTGAACTATTTATGCGTACAGACTACAGGGCTGATAAGAATCGTTTGTTGGCGGTTAATCTTGCCGATCCTGATGAAATAAATTGGCGTGAAGTAATCCCAGAGGATAAGAATGTGATGGAAAACTTTGTAAAGATCGATGACAAGTTTTATGTCACGTATCTTTATAATGGCAGTAATCAGATCAAAGTTTTCGAACAGAACGGCACTTTTTCTGGGGAGATTTTTGTTCCGGAGTTTCATCGTGCATCAATAAGAGCCGGAAAGGACAAAGAAGCTTTTGTTACTGTTGTATCTTTTACTACTCCGGAAACAACATACAGAATTGATCTTAACACTGGTGAAAGAACAATCTGGGATCAACGCCAAATTGACTGGTCTCCTGAAAATATTATCGTTGAACAAGTTTGGCGAAATTCTATAGATGGCACACATGTCCCAATGTGGGTTGTGCACCACAAAGATGTGCAATTGAATGGAAAAAACCCCACGTGGCTGTCCGGTTATGGTGGGTTCTATGTGGCTCGTAAACCGAGTTTTAATCCCACTTTGGCATTGTGGCTAGAGTTGGGAGGGGTTTATGCATTAGCCACCCTTCGCGGTGGAAGTGAATTTGGGGAATCTTGGCATCGTGACGGCATGTTGTTAAACAAACAACACGTGTTTGATGATTTTATTTCAGCTGCTGAATCCCTTATAGATAAAGGTTATACCAATCCCGACAAACTTGTAATCCAGGGAGGAAGTAATGGCGGTCTTTTGGTTGGCGCTGCATTAACTCAGCGTCCCGAACTTTTTCGAGCGGTTATATGTGACTTTCCAGACGTTGATATTTTGCGATTTCCCTGGTACTCCACCAGTAACAATGCTCCAGCTCTTTTGGAATACGGTAATTCGAAGATACGGGAACAGTTCGAAGCGATTAGAAAATACTCACCTTATCAAAATGTTAGAACTAACATGGCGTATCCGGCGGTCATGTTCTCTACAGGAGATTTGGATACTCGGGTGCCTCCTTCGGCTGCTTTTAAAATGGCTGCTAGGCTTCAGGCCTCTACAACGTCTGGTTTCCCGATTATTCTTCGGTATCATCATAAGGCTGGCCACGCTGCTGGCCGAGGATTGTCATTTAGCCGGAGAATTATTGATACAGCTATGAAATTCACATTTGTTTTGCAACAACTTGATGTTCAAATGACCTTTGAGTAGAAATCAATCCATAATCATTTTTTTCGACTCTCTTGAACCATATCACTTCAACTTCTTTGATCTTCAGAGGGTCCAGGTTGAAAGGTAAATAACACTAAACTGTTAACATTATAAAACTTGCCAGGAGTGGCGGTATTTTCTTTCTTTAATTAAGCTTAAGAAAGGAGATAACATCTATGGAAATATCCAGGCGAAGATTTGTAAAAAATATGGGTTTGGGGCTGGCTTC
>DJKX01000035.1 GCA_002436185.1 Fidelibacterota bacterium UBA6531 | reverse complement strand
CGGAATCATAATCCGGGTGTCCGGGGTTCGAGTCCCTGCGCCGCTACATACAAAAAAAGCCTCATCCTGTTTTAACCGGATGAGGCTTTTATGTATTACTGTAAAACTAAAGCTTAATTCAGTTTAGTAACATTTGCGGCTTGATCACCTTTAGGGCCGGATACTACTTCGTATTCAACTTCATCGCCTTCATTGAGGGTTTTAAATCCCTCTCCGTTTAAGGCGCTGAAATGTACGAATACATCTTTATCATCTTCATTTGAAGTGACAAATCCGAATCCCTTCTTGTCATTAAACCACTTTACTTTTCCTTGTACCATTAAAAGTACCTTTCATGTTTGTTTCAATTAATAGATATGTTCCTAAACTCAACTAAAAAAATACCGCGTTTGTTGTTAACCGCGGCAAATTTGAATCTTTTAAACCAAGTTTCTTAAAACAACTATCTTAACTATATAGAATTTATTGCTTTTGTTAAATACAAACATACTTTTAATTATTAATTGACTTTTTTCATTTATCAAATAAATTTTGCGGATAAACTCCCTTCTCAACCAATTTTTGTATTTCACACTGAACATATGATTTATCTTCCTTATACGTTACCCCAAACCAGGGCGCATCACTTTGTAATACTCGAACCTTTTCCCTCCCGCTTTGAATAAAATCATTTATCACTGTAGGAATAAGAAATTCGCTTTTGAGTTCGTTACCTTCTTCATTTAGAAAATCAACAAACATTTCTTTTAAGTATTCGAATAAGACAGGTGTAAAACCCCACATATTCACTGAAACAGGTTCGCTGCCATCTAGTGATACATCACTGTCAGAAGAGACTCCATTTTCGTTTTTTATTACATTCCCTGTTTCTACGACTGTAGATAAGAATCCATCTTTCGTTGAACAAATTCCCCGTGTGACACCACCAAATGAAGATAAGGTTTGATCAAGACGAAACGCCACCATACTGAAGCTTTCTTTTCCTTGTGTATAAAAATCTGCGATTTTTTGAAATGAATCCCTACTATAAAAGTCATCGGCATTAATCACAGAAAAGGGACCATCAATATTGGCAAAAGCTGAAAGAACGGCGTGTCCAGTCCCCCAAGGTTTTTCTCTTCCTTCCGGACAGGTAAACCCATCTGGAAGATCATTGAGGTCTTGATACACACATTCAACATCGATCAGTCCAGTATATTTATCTGTGATCTTCTTTTTAAAATCAACTTCGAATTCTTTCCGAATGATAAAAACAACTTTTTTATATCCGGATTGGATAGCATCATAAACTGAGTAATCCATGATTGTTTCGCCATTGGGGCCAAATTCATCTAATTGCTTGAGTCCGCCGTAGCGAGAGCCCATTCCCGCTGCCATAACTAATAATGTAATGTTGTTCATTATATCATGTTTTCTTTTAAATATATTATAATTCGCATTCAACTGATTACGAAATTACGATTATTATTATTTCTTAAAAACCAGTAACCGGTAGGTTTTATATTTAATAAAATTTTCACCCGTAAGCTGTCCCGTAAAGTAGACTCGGTTTATTTTTTTAAGGCGTTTTTCATATTTCCACTTCATGAATCCGGTTAGCCGAGGATAATTACTTTCCAGATATTTACCGGACATACTTTTGATGGGCCCGAGGACTTGAGTTACAAATTTATCAAAAAGATCATTTGTTGGAGCAGTTTCTTCAGTTATGTCCAAATCGGTAAGTTTGGTCAAGGGAACTGACGAGATTTTTTCCTCGAATTTGATCCATTTATGTCCACCGCCCAATGGACTTTTACCCGGAACATCCTTTTGAAAAAAATCACAGATCATCAAATGTCCTCCACTAGGAAGTATTTCCACGATCTTATCAATGGAAAATCCAAGTTTTACATATTGAAAACTTTCACTGAACAAGATCAAGTCATATAGCTGTTCGGTAATTAAATCTTCAAATCCACATACATGCACTGTCGATCTATCACCCAGTTTTTTACGGATATTTTCTGCGAGAAATTCACTAGGCAGAACACAATCAACTTCATAACCTAATGCGAGTAATTTCTTCGCTAAATTTCCCGATCCACTTCCCACATCCAGAATAGACTTAACACCTTCAGGTATATTTTCAATTATGAGCTTTGAATGACGATGCTGTGCCTCAGCAAAGTTTTGAGCTGTTGCTGTTTTATCATCTGGCCAATACCCATAATGGAGGTCTTCCGTTTCCATAAAAAATCGGCCGATGAGTAATCCAATATCAAGCCCTATGGCTTTTGAGTTGATTTTTTCAGTCATGAATTAATAAATCCTTTTACGATGGAGGGTATCATAATATACGAGACATTCTTCATAAATCCCTTCCAGTTCATAAGGTACTTTTTCATTTTTTTCAACATACGGCTGGAACCCTGTTGATGCCTCTACTTTGCTGTACCAGTACTTTGCCCAAACACCATCTGTTTCTCTTAGTCCTGCCGACCAGGAAAGCATCTCTTCCATGAACGGAATTCCTATTGCGATGCACACCTTTTTCAACATTCCTTCCGGATCTTTGAGAATATCTTTCGCATCAACGATAGTCGGATCAACGCAGTCTTTTTCTGTCAGCATACGGTATAATTCAACCTGTTGAGGATAACCCAATAATTCAGCCCGATTCACATCATATTTCTTGTGATAAGAAATGATCACTTCTCTGGGATCGCGGATTAGGAAACAATTGATGACTAGGCTAGTCCATGACAAGTCTACTCCCGGCAAATTATGCTGTGCCATGTGTTTTTGAAACCACACTTTTTCCCCATTTGGAGGAAAGCCAGTGATCGATTTAGACACTGTGTCCCAATCTGTTTCCATGGATCGCAAAACTTCTTTGCGTCCGGGATGATCGATATCCGTGTTCGCGAGGTAAAACCCATAAAATGGTTCATCAGACACAAACGTATCGGGACGATTCTCAAAGGATCGCATCATGGCCGTGGAAATATTCCGTGGGCCGGACCACATGGCGATGTGTTTAGTCATTAAGCGGATATAAAATATCGATATCTTTTTTATAGATTTCTTGGAGACGTTCTGTCAACTCTCCCCTTTTTCCACCGGAAATCTCATGACAATCAATCTCCACCACAGGGATCACTCCGGCGAAAGTGCCGGTCACAAAAGCTTCATCGGCTGAATGGCACTCCTCCACATGAAAATTTCGTTCAAAGAGTGGAATGTCGTTTTCTTGGCATAATCGAATAATACTTCCACGTGTAACACCATTCAGGCAATATTCACCAGTGGCTGTCCACACTTCCTCCTGCCGGACAATGAAGAAATTAGTAGAATTACAGGTGGACACGTAGCCATTCACATCCAGCATAAGTCCTTCATCAAACCCCAGCCGATCTGCTTCAATACAGGCAACAATGCAGTTCAATTTACTCAAGGTATTCCATTTTGGATCTTGCGTTTTAGACGTTCCCCTGCGAACACTTACAGAACCCAATCTTATACCTTTCTTTTTTACTTCTTCACTAGCAATCTTGTGCTCCGGGATTACCACAATAGTGGGTCCGCCCACATTTACGTTAGGGTGTTGATAAGGCGTTTTTTTCAATCCGCGGGAAACAATAAAGCGAATATGAATATCTGATTCCATTTTATTTGCATCCAGCGTCTGCAGAATGATCTCTTCCAATTCTACTTCTGTTTTACCAATATCCATCCCGATGGCTGCAGCACTTTCAAACAGTCTACTGAAATGCTCATTTTTGTGGACCAATTGCTTGTTATGGTAACGGATCCCTTCCCAAACACCGTCTCCTAATAAGAAACCACTGTCAAATACAGAGACCTTCGCATCCTTTCGAGGAACGATCTCACCATTCACATAGATAAGTATTTCATCATTGCGATTATCAGCTTTGTATTCGTGAGTGCTCATTTAATTTAAAAAATAGTGTATAAATTTATTGCAGTTCATTACAACTTTTATAAATATTTTCTATTATGGAATTACCCCTCTTTCATCCTTTCGAAAACGAATGGTTCACATTCGGTGTTTTTTTCATCGCCATATTTATATTAATCGGCGCAGCTGAATTTTTCCGCTCCAAGTTGAAGTGGAATCCTGAAGCCAGTCGCAAGATGGTCCATGTGATCGTAGGGATCATGGTGGCAGCATGCCCACTGATTTTCAGATCGAATATCCAGCCCATGACTCTGGCGGTTATTTTCTTAATAGTGAACGTAATTACACTAAAATCACATGCATTTAAAAGTATGCATGCCACAGAGCGTACAACTTACGGCACTGTGTATTTTCCTTTGGCATTTTTGGTATTAGCTGCATTTTTTTGGGATAAGCCCATTACTCTTATTCTATCCTTGCTGGTCATGACATTTTCTGATACCCTGGCATATATTGTGGGAGAACACGAAAAGAAACCACTGAAATTTACTCTTTGGGAAGATGAAAAATCCCTTCAGGGCAGTGCCGCTATGTTCCTTTCCACTACAATGATCTTTTACATCGGGACGGATTTTTTTGCATGGCTATTTGGAGCTGCATTTTTCCTGCCGTTGGAAGTACTCATTGCCTGTGCAGCATTTACAGGATTGGCCGCCACCTTAGCTGAAGCAACCAGTTCGAAAGGATCGGATAATCTTTCAGTTCCGCTAGTTACTGCAATTGCATACGAAATATTTCTCATCAATTACACCCACGGTTCATTGCCGGTATTATTGCTATGGACGCTGGGTTCGGCAGTCATCTTTTATGGTGCATATAAAATGCGCTCGCTGAACAACGGCGGAACAGCGACTGCCTTTGTCATGGGCATATGTATTTTTGGAACCGGTGGAATTCAATGGATCACTCCAATCCTGGCATTTTTTGTTTTTTCGTCCATTCTGTCGAAATTGGGGAAAAAGTCTGCTGAAGCCACTCAAAAAGGCTCGAATCGAGATGTTCTGCAAGTATTAGCCAATGGTGGTGTGCCCATGATCATAGCCATTGTCCATTTCTTCCATCCATTTGATCTGGCCTATGTTATGTATTTGGGAGCCATAGCAGCAGCCACTGCGGACACCTGGGCAACAGAGATTGGTTTTTTCAGTAAGAATGATCCCCGGCACATCTTGAATTTTAGATCTGTGGAAAAAGGAACGTCCGGCGGTGTGACACTTTTAGGTTTTGTTGGTTCAATTTTAGGGGCGGGTGTTATAGCACTAATTGGTAGTGCGATGACTGGTGGAGCAGTTCCTGTTGAGTGGATATTGATAGCTGGGTTTGTCGGCAGCTTTTTGGATTCTGTTTTAGGCGGCAGTGTTCAAGCTATGTTTAAATGTTCTGTATGCAATAAAGAAACTGAAAAAAGAATGCACTGCCAAATGCATACCAGCCACTCAAAAGGTTTCAAGTGGCTGGATAATGATGGTGTGAATTTTGTGAATACGATCGTGGGCGCAATGATCGCATTCATGTTATTTTAACAAAACCATCTTCCTGGTCTGTACAAACTCTCCAATATCCTCTTTATGAAATTCAATTATAAAATCTTTATATAACAAAAAACGGGAATTGGACGGACCAATCCCCGTTAAAGGGTGTTTATTATAGTGTCCTCGTTATTTAAATAACTTTAAAGACAAGAACGCCCACCATAACGATGAGAGAAACAAAAATTAATGCAACACCCATGTTGCCTTTTTTGATTTCTTCCCATTCGTCAATATCGGCGGAGAGCCAATCGAAGACCTTAATAGCCAATCCGACGCCAAAGGAAAAGCCGATCGCCGCGGCGATAGACCAGCCAATTGCTCGTAAGTAGCTTAAAAAGGTTGATTCAATTCCAAATGGATCCATGGAGACCTCCTATAGTGTTACCATTGAATTTTTGATTAAACGCATAAACTCTGCAGAATCGATTTTGCCGTCTGCAAGCTGCACCGCTTGTTCTGCCGTGGCGCTTGCAGAGATGACCATATTATCCCGTGTAACCGGTACATTCACCGTCGCATGGATCGTTTTCGGTTCGGTTGATTTTTCAATCAACCCTTTCTTTACCATGTAGCGTTGATGTTTCACTGCTTGTCCTACAGATACAAAAGCGACGATAAGTGCCATTTCAAAGTTATTTCGATTACTTTTTACTGAAAGATAGAATTTATCTTTTGTCGCTTCTTTCCTGCCAAAATACATTTCACCTTCTTGCGTTTCGATCCGATAAGATTTGCACGTATTTGTAACAGTTCGGTAAAAAGCATAATTTGCCCAAAGTCCATCCATACCGAGGAATAAAATGACTGCCAGTAAAAATAATTTAGTGTGTTTCATCTTCATAATGTCATTTAGACAGGCGCAATTTTACACGTTCCCGCTTCATTAGTCAATCGCTTTTCCATTCTTGATCATCATTTTTATAGGTAAGCCTGAATCATGCAAAGGAATATCCGATAGTTTTTCTACATCCCAAACGATGACGTCGGCCTTTCGGCCGATAGTGAGCGATCCAACCACATGTTCCAAATTCAATGCTTTGGCAGAATAATAAGTGGACGAAGCAAATGCCTGTTCCACTGTCATACCCAGATATTTACAAGCCAAATGTATGATAAACGGCATAGATTTGATATGGCAGCTCCCGGGATTAAAATCCGTAGCCAAGGCAATATCAACGCCCATTTTCATTAATTCTTTAGCAGGAGCGTAGGTGTCTTTGTCCAGGAAAAAAGTTGTGCCCGGTAGTAATGTTGCAATGACATTGTTTTGCGCTAGACTTTCAATGCCAACATCCGTCACTGCCATGAGATGATCTGCCGAAATTGCCCCTAATTCTGCTGCCAGTTCTGCCGCACCGGAATCCTCGAACTCATCGGCGTGTAATCGAAGAGTTAAGCCGTACTCTTTGGCAGTATTCAAAATTCGTCGAGATTGATCCACATTGAAATAGCCATTTTCACAGAAAACATCGCAAAATACAGCTATCCCCTGCTCTGCCACAGCTGGGATCATTTCTGTACATATTAAATCCACATAACCATCGTGATCATGAGCAAACTCCGGCGGGAATGCATGTGCACCTAAAAATGTTGGAATCATGTCCATTTCATGTCTTTGATTCACTTCATGTATAACTTGAAGTGAATTTAGTTCAGCTTCAGTATTTAAGCCGTATCCGGATTTGCATTCCACGGTAGTTGTACCCAACTTTAGAAACTGATCCATCCGCCTGGAAACTCGTTCAATAAGCTCATCGACCGATGCATTTCGTACGCCGTTAATGCTGGAATTAATACCTCCACCCATCGCAGCTATTTCTTCATACGTCGCCCCTGCTTTTCGCATAGCTACTTCGTCAACTCTCAAATCTAAAAACACCGGATGAGTGTGAGGATCAACAAACCCAGGAGTCACAAGACAACCTGTGCAGTCAATGAACTCTCCACTGCCATTTTCGACAATGATACCATCCTCAATAACCAGTGAAGTATTCGATGTCGTCTCAACTTCTCCTGAATCGGGGTTGAATGTTGTTAAATTTCCTATATTTTCTAAAATCATAACAAATCTTGTCATCGCGAATCCCAAATTGTGGGATGAAGCGATCTCCTTACTTTAATTGATCTAATGAGATTGCTTCGTCTTCCGATTCCGGATTCTTCGCAATGACATTATTTTTTCCTTATCCTAATCCTTATCCTTATTTTTTATCAATCATGGGAATATCAACATCCCATTTCTTTGCATTATCAATCGCTCTTTCATAACCAGCATCCACATGGCGAAATAATCCCATTCCAGGATCAGTCGTTAGGACACGTTTGACTCGCTCTTCCATTTCAGGAGTTCCGTCCACACAAATAACCTGTCCGGCATGAATAGCCAGCCCCATTCCAACTCCGCCACCGTGATGGATAGAAACCCATGTCGCTCCACTGGCAGTATTTGCCAATGCATTCAATAAGGGCCAGTCTGCAACAGCATCTGATCCGTCTTTCATGGCTTCAGTTTCCCGATAAGGCGATGCCACTGATCCGGTATCGAGGTGATCCCGCCCAATGACGATTGGCGCTGATAACTCACCGCTGGCTACCATTCGATTTAGTTCCACACCAAATTTTGTCCGTTGTGTATAATCCAGCCAGCATATTCTCGATGGCAATCCTTGAAACTGTACTTTTTCCCGAGCCATTTTGATCCATCGAGTCTGGGTTTCATCATCGGGAAACATTTCCAGGATCTTGTCATCCGTTTTATAAATATCTTCCGGATCGCCGGATAATGCCACCCAGCGAAAGGGCCCTCTGCCATCACAGAATAATGGACGGACATAGGCCGGAACAAATCCGGGGAAATCGAAGGCATTTTCTACACCAGCTTTTTTAGCTTGTCCCCGAAGATTATTTCCATAATCAAACGTGATGGATCCCATCGTTTGCAAGTCCAGCATTCCTTGACAATGTTCCGCCATGGATCGAAAGCTTTCTTTTACATATTTATTCGGACCAGACTGGCGCAAATTGATAGCTTGCTGATATGTCATTCCATTAGGGACATAACCATCCAATTCATCATGAGCGGAGGTTTGATCCGTCACCATATCCGGGATAATACCCATTTTGGCAATTTTTGGTACAATATCGGCCGCATTTCCTAATAATCCAATGGATAAGGGTTCTCCCTTTGCAGCAGCGTCTCTGGCCAATGTAAGAGTGTCATCCAAATATTCTGATGCTACATCAAGATACTTTGTCTCTAATCGCCTTTGGATCCGATGGGGATCGATCTCAATACAAATGCATACGCCGTTATTCATTGTTACTGATAAAGGTTGAGCTCCACCCATACCTCCTAGTCCAGCAGTTAAAACAAATTTTCCTGTGAGATCACTATTGTAATGCTCTTTCGCTGCGGCGGCAAAGGTTTCGTAGGTTCCTTGTAAAATGCCTTGTGTGCCAATATATATCCACGAACCGGCTGTCATTTGGCCGTACATCATGAGGCCTTTTTGATCCAGTTCGTTAAAATGTTCCCAATTAGCCCATTCAGGCACAAGGTTTGAATTTGCAATCAATACTCGTGGTGATGTGGTATGAGTCCGAATAACGCCTACAGGTTTACCGGATTGGACCAACATAGTCTCATCCGGTTCGAGTCTTTTCAACGTATCGAGGATTGCATCAAAACATTCCCAATTCCTCGCTGCTTTTCCTTTTCCTCCATACACTATAAGCTCATCCGGATTTTCGGCAACATCCGGATCAAGATTATGTTGTATCATACGATACGGTGCTTCAATTTGCCAGTTTTTGCAGGATAGTCTATTTCCTATGGGTGGATGGATTGTTTTGGACATTTTTTCTCCTGTAATAAGTTGTTAATTTATGTTAATCTTCTCAACACTCAAAGTCGACAAACATTGGATTATATAATAGAAACAAACAGATTAGGCGACAGTACCTAAAAAATGGACATGTCCCGATTTTGGATTAATGAAGCATATGAGTTAACAGGTAAATGAATTTACATCCTATACTAGAATCACTTTCACACGGTGATAAACGTATGGTTCAAGGTGTTGAAAAAGTAATTAGAATACTAAATAAAGATAACACCCTCTTCCCTATCATTATTGAAGGAATTACCAATGATAATGAATTGATTGCCATGCGGTCTGCGGATGCTATAGAAAAACTGACTATAAATAATCCTGAATGGCTGCAGCCTCATAAAAATACATTGATAAAATTAGTCAATGATGTAAAACAGCAGGAAGTTCGCTGGCATTTATGTCAAATTATTCCTCGCTTAACACTTTCCCTGAAGGAACGAATTGAGTTAACTGAATATTTTAAATTTTACTTAACAGATAAAAGCAGAATCGTCGTCACATTTACCATGCAGGCACTGGTTGATTTGGCGGGAAATGATTCAACAATGAAGTCTGATGTACGCCCAATAATAGAGAAATTAATGAAAGTAGGATCTCCGGCAATGCAGAGCCGTGGCCGAAAATTGCTATTAAAATTAGATTCTTAATAACGTATAGATTTGATGAAATCATTGGTATATCTCGGATTTTCCTTAAACACATTATAAGAAAAAATAGAGATTCCTCTGAAGCGTGTAATTTCAGAATAATATATCTTATCCACTGCTTCTATAGGTTTTTGATTATATAATGCAATACCCATTATAATTTTATGACGATATTTCCTGGGTAGATTTTCATAAATAATATCAATATTGTTCGCAAAGTCACGAAGATTTGATGTGTAATTCATGGGTATGGCCCAATCCAAATAACCGGCCGCTAACCATACATCCCATTCCTGAAAATATCGATTCTTCGCCAAAAGCAGATTTGGTTTTACCGCTGCAGATAATATACAATCCGGTCGAACATCCAATAACATTTGTTTTGTTTCTTTTACGAGATTTGTAATAGCAGCTCTTCTATAATTATCCCATTCAACATAATCATCATTCTCAAATACATGTTTCTTATCATTATACCTGTTTTGGAGGTAAAATGTTTTTGCTCCCACATTATTTCCATATTCCGTATCTTGAAATCGAATATAATCCAAATGCAATCCATCAATATTATATAATGCCGTCAATTCCCTAAAAACGGCCAATAAATGCTTTTGAACTTCCGGATGATGGGGAGCTAAAAAGTATCCTTCTCCAACGATGCCATTTTTCTTATTGGAAATTGTTTCATTGCCATTCGTATCGATCCATTCAGGATATCCATTATAAACATGATGCAAAGCGCGTGGTGTTTTTTCTGATGACCAAACAAGATAGACATTCACCCAGGCATGAACAGTTAAACCTACTGCATGTGCTTCATCAATAATATAAGCCAAAGGATCAAAATCTGGATTTTGTAATAATTCTGATTTGGGAACTAACTGTGTTCGGTAATAGGCATCACCTCTGCCTCGAATCTGAACCAAAAGATTATTAAATCCATTGCTTTGAGCAAAATGAATCATTTCATCAATGGATTGCTTATTTGTCATTGTATTGCGTATAACCCAAAGGCATTTTTCTTCGAACGCATTGAATCCTGCAATAATTTGACTTGTGCAGATAAAAAGAAGGGCAACCAAAACGGTTGCCCTCAAGCGATATTGCAATTGATTAATCAAAATTAATTATTCAGAATCTGCATTTTCATTTTCAGCTACAGCTATTCCCTCGAAATCAACAAATTCAATTAATGATAATGAAGCTGTATCATCTTTACGAAATCCTAACTTTATTATCCGCGTGTATCCACCGGGGCGATCAGCAAAAGCGGGGCCTATTTCATCAAATAAAGTTTGAGTTGCATCTTTATGCAATTTTCTCAACACCATACGTCGGGAAGTAAGATCACCCTTTTTCGCTTTCGTAATGAGTGGTTCGATATACTCACGCAAGGCTTTTGCCCGTGAATCTGTCGTCTTGATGCGTTTATGTTTAATTAGGTTTTCAGCCAAATTCATGAGCATCGCCCGGCGATGTGACGGATTGACACCTAATTTGCGATGTTTATTATTTTTTGCCATGATTACGCAGGATCTTTCAAATATGCATCTACATCCATTCCGAAGTGAAGTCCCATTTCATCCAGTTTTTCAACAAGCTCCGTTAGTGATTTACGACCAAAGTTTTTGTACTTCAGCATTTCACTTTCTTCTTTTTTCACCATTTCAAAAATAAATTTGATTCCGGCTGCCTGGAGACAATTATGACTTCGCACTGAAAGTTCCATTTCGTCAATTGTTCGTTTCAGTAAGTCTCTAATTTTTAGATCTTCTTCGCTGATTCCTGCAGAAACTTCTAATACTTCAGGACTTGCAATAGCTTCAACATATCTTAAATGATCAATCATAACTGAAGAAGCGTGACTAATAGCATCTTTAGATGTAATAGAACCATCGGTTTCTACTGACATTGTCAGTATTTCGATGGGTTCCTTTGCTCCGGGCACAGGACTTACATCGTATGTCACTTTTGTTACTGGATTAAATATACTGTCTATGGCTAAGGTACCAACCGGAGCATTGGGTAATTCATTCTCTTCTGAAGGAACATATCCCTTACCAATGCCAATTCGTAATTCAATGTCCATTTTTGCATCTTTGTTCAATTCGGTAATATAGTGATTACCATTGAGTATTTTGAACTGATCACTGGCTTTTTGGATATCTTTAGCAGTGAATTTGCCTGGACCCTTAACTGTTAAAGTTACTTTATCAGGATCATTTTCCATTAATTTAAAACGGACACCCTTTAAGTTTTGAATTATATCAGCAACATCTTCTCGGACGCCTTTGATTGTTGAGAACTCATGTTGGACACCATCAATACGTATATTTGTAATTGCTGCCCCTGGGATGCACGTTAATAAAACTCGTCGTAATGAATTACCCAACGTAATTCCATATCCTCTTTCAAGAGGCTGCAATTCAAATGTACCTAGAGTATCTGATTGATTATTTTCATCAATTTTAACTTTAATATTCAGTTTGTTAGTCATTTATAGAACGCCCTTTTGTTAATTATTTAGAGTATAATTCCACAACTAATTGCTCATTCACCAAAACTTGCATGTCTTCACGTTCAGGTATTGCAATTACGTTACCGGTCATTTTTGCTTTATCTAATTCTAGCCAAGGCAGGTCAAGATCGCCTTTGATTCGTTTCATGGAATCAAGAATTGCATCCATTTTTTTACTTCTATCCCGTACTTGAATTACATCACCCGCTTTCACAGAAAAAGATGCTATATTTACTTTCCTGTTATTCACAAGAAAATGTCCATGGTTTACCATTTGTCTTGCAGCAGGACGTGTGGATGCAAACCCCATACGATATACAACATTGTCTAATCTTTTTTCAAGAAGCTGCATCAAATTTGTACCCGTTTCTCCAGCCATTTTATCCGCTTTTTCAAAATAATTCCTGAATTGTTTTTCCAAAATACCATATAAAACTTTTATCTTCTGTTTTTCCCTTAACTGTACTCCATAGTTAGACGGTCTGCGACGTCTAGCTTGACCATGTTGACCGGGGCCATAAGGTTTTCGATTTAATATTCGATCATATTTTGGATTACCAAAAATATTTTCGCCAAATTTGCGAACAAGTTTTCCCTTGGGTGTTTTTAATTTTGCCATAATATTATCTCCGTCCTAAACACGTCTCTTTTTTGGTGGACGACATCCATTATGCGGTAAAGGTGTTACATCCTTAATTGAAAGAACTTCCAAACCAGCTACACCTAATGCACGAATAGCTGATTCACGACCGGATCCGGGACCTTTAACACGTACATCAACCCGCATTAATCCTTTGGCTTTTGCTTCCAAAGCGACCTTATCTGCAGCCATTGTTGCAGCATAAGCAGTACTTTTTCGCGATCCTTTAAAACCAGATGTTCCGGCAGTTGACCAAGCAACTACATTACCATAAATATCTGTTATGGTGATGTGTGTATTATTAAACGTTGCTTTTATATGTGCAACACCATGGGGTTCAATGGATTTCTTTTTAGATTTTTTCTTTCCTGATGTTTTTTCTTTAGCCAATTTATTATCCTTCCTTATTCGGCACCTTTGCCCAACCCGATTGTACGTTTCTTACCTTTTCGAGTACGAGCATTTGTTTTAGTACGTTGACCATTCACTGGTAAACCTCTACGATGTCTCATACCTCTATACGATCCAACATCTTTCAGACGTTTAATATTCATTGCCATGTCTGAACGTGCTTCACCTTCTACTTTAATTTCCAATTTTGTAATTGCATCACGAATGGCAATCACCTGTTTTTCTTTTAAATCTTTTACACGAATATTCTCATCGACTTTCGCTTTAGCACAAATAGCTTGGGCTTTTGTCAAGCCAATCCCATAAATATAACATAGGGAATAAGCGACTTTTTTATCTCGGGGAATATCAATTCCGGCAATTCGAGCCAAACCTTACTCCTAACCTTGTCTCTGTTTATGTTTTGGATTTTCACAAATCACTAACACCACACCTTTGCGGCGAATGATCTTGCACTTTGAACACATTTTTTTAACTGATGGACGTACTTTCATAATTTTTATTTTTGACGGTAAATAATTCTTCCTCTATTCAAATCATATGGTGAAACTTCTAAAGTCACCACATCTCCTGGTAAAATCTTTATAAAATGCATACGCATTTTTCCGCTGACGTGAGCCAGAACAATATGTTTTTGGTCTCCAATTTCAATTTCAACTCTAAATGTTGCATTAGGTAATGTTTCCTTAATAATGCCATCAACTGTTATGGGTTGCTCCTTGGCCATTATGCATTACCCATAGTAAGTATTTTAGGACCTTCAGATAATATAGCAATGGTATGTTCAAAATGAGCAGATGATTTACCATCTTTTGTTTTGATAGTCCAGCCATCTATATCTGTAAAAATCTCTTTTTCACCCAAGTTGATCATAGGTTCAATTGCCAGACACATTCCTTCCTGTAATTTATATCCTTGTTTTGGTACACCGAAATTGGGTACTTGAGGATCTTCGTGAAGGGATGTTCCAATACCGTGACCTACTAATTCACGAACAACTGAAAATCCTTCTGCTTCAACAAATGTTTGGATGGCATGACCAATATCAGACACATAATTTCCAGGTTTAGCTTTCTCAATCCCTATCATCAAAGATTCTTTAGTAATATCCATCAATTTCTTTTTATCTATACTGATTTCGCCCACTGCAAATGTTCGTGCTGAATCTCCATAATATCCTTTTTTCTCGGCACCACAATCAATTCCTACAATTTGGCCTTCTTGTAATGTCCTTTTTGCAGGAATTCCATGGACAACTTCTTCATCTATTGAGATACAAAGCGTAGCCGGAAAACCCATATAACCTTTAAAAGCCGGGCGTGCTCCTTTTGATCGAATAAAATCTTCAGCCAAAGAGTCTAATTCTAACAAAACTGCTCCTGGCTTTATATGGTTCGTTAACATGTCTAACGTATCTGCAACAATTTGGCAGCTTTCTGCAATTAAATCTATTTCTCTCTCGTTTCGAACGCGAACCATTACATACGCCTCCGACCACGAATCTTACCTTTTGATAAAAAACCATCGTAATGGCGCATCAACAAATGAGATTCAACTTGCTGCAAGGTATCTAATGCAACACCTACAATAATTAATAAACTTGTTCCACCAAAAAATGATGCCAAATCATATCCTACATTCATGGCATTCATCAAGATGTAAGGAAAAATAGCAATAAATGCCAGAAAAAATGAACCGGGTAAAGTCACTCGGGTCAAAATATTGTCTATATAATCAGCCGTCTTTTTCCCTGGTCTGATTCCAGGAATAAAACCACCTTGCTGTTTCATCTGCGTAGACACTTGAACAGGATCAAAAGCTATCGCTGTATAAAAATATGTGAAGAAAACAATCAATGTTCCAAAGACACCCCAATAAAATGGATGATCAAATGAAAACCAGCGCATAACTCCTTGCATAAATTCACTATCAGTAAAAAACATGGCTATTGTGCTGGGTAAAAACATAATGGACTGAGCGAAAATTATGGGCATAACTCCGGCAGTATTAACACGTAAAGGAATATGTGTTGATTGACCTCCATATACTTTACGTCCCACGACTCGTTTGGCATACTGGACAGGGATTTTGCGAGTACCCTGTGTCAAATATACAACAAATGAAATGATGACAAACATGATAGCTAATAGGATTAATTCAGAAAGAAGGCTACGTACTCCTTCATTTATTAACGCTATTTCACTTATGATTACAGTTGGGAGTCGGGACATAATACCAATCATAATTATCAAAGATATCCCATTGCCAATTCCTCTTTCTGTAATACGTTCTCCAAGCCACATCAAAAGCATAGTACCAGTGATAATTGTGGTAATAGCAACGAATTTAAATCCAACACCGGGACTGGAGACAACAGCAATTGTACCAGTGCCAGAATTTGCTGTCATAGATTCGAGGAACACCGTTACACTATAGGCTTGGAATGCAGCAATTAAGACTGTTCCATAGCGAGTAATCTGGGTAATCTTTTTACGACCTGCTTCTCCTTCTTTCTGCAACCGCTGAAAATAGGGTACGACGGTCCCCATAAGTTGAATCATAATGGAAGCTGATATATAAGGCATTATTCCCAATGCAAATAACGTTGCCTTTTGGAAAGCGCCACCAGCAAACATGTCAAATAATCCAAATAGTGTATTTTGCATTGACTCAAATGCAGCATGTAGAGCATCGCCATTGACACCTGGAATTGGAACATGAGCCCCGAGACGAACAACCACTAAAACCCCGAAAGTGAAAAGAATTCTCGCTCGGAGTTCAGGTATACTAAATACGTTTCTGATCTTATCAATCATTGAATTGTTACCGATCCACCTGCTTTTTCAATTTTATCCTTTGCGGTCGCACTAATTGCGCTTGCAGTAATATTCACTTTTCGTGAAATATCTCCCTTTGCTAAAATCTTTATGGGTTGCAAAGCAGAACGGACTAAACCATTATCTTGTAATATTTGTCCGTCTATATCAACGATATCTAGTTTTTCTAATGCTGCTAAATTCACAACTTGAAATGATTTTTTAAATATTTTGTTCGAAAAACCACGTTTAGGTACCCGACGCTGTAATTGCATTTGACCACCTTCAAACCAAGATAATGATTTGCTTCCACTACGTGAATGATAGCCTTTTTCGCCACGTCCGCCTGTTCTGCCTAATCCTGTTCCGTGGCCTCTGCCTCGTCGTTTTGTATTTTTAACAGAACCTTTTGTTGGTTTTATTTCACCGAGTTTCATCACACTTCCTTTACATTCACCAAAAAGTTTACCGTATTAATCATTCCGCGAATAATTTGTGTATCACTATGTTCAACGGTTTGATTAATCTTTTTTAGACCTAAAGCATCCAAAGTTGCTTTTTGATTTGGACGTCTTCCAATCCGGCTACGAACTTGAGTAATTTGGAGTGTTTTTGTTTTTGCCTTAGCCATTTTTAACTAAATACTTCTTTTATTGTTATTCCACGTTTATTCGCTATAGTAACAGCATCTTGTAAATTTTCCAGAGCATTTACGGTTGCTCTAACCACATTTAAAATATTATTTGATCCATAACGTTTGGATAAAATATTATTCACACCTACTTGCTCCATTATGGCTCGAACCGCCGAACCGGCAATAATTCCTGTACCTGGAGAAGCCGGTTTCAACATGACTCTACTGGCTCCATGTTTTCCAGTGATTTTATGTGGAATGGTATCATTTATAATTGGTGCTTTAAAAATATTTCTTTTCGCATTATCTTTTGCTTTAGAGATACTCCCCATTACTTCATTCGCTTTTCCTAATCCAACACCAACATGACCTTTTCCGTCACCGACCACAACAAGCGCTGAAAAGCGAAATCGTTTTCCGCGGGAAGTCACTTTTGCAACACGATTGATACGGATAACTTCTTCTTCTTTAAGATCTAATTCTGCTGGATTTATAATTGCCAATGAAAACTCCTTTTAAAAAACCAATCCACCTTCACGAGCGCCATCAGCTAATGCTTTTACGCGTCCATGATAAGGGAAACCGTTTCTATCAAAAATTACTTTTTCTATATTTTTTGCTTTCGCCCTGGTAGCGAGTTCCTCACCGACCATTTTACCTTGTTCAACTTTACTCCCTGCTTTCTTCAATGCTGTCTGCAAGTTTTTATCCATTGAAGAAGCAGATGCAAGAGTTATACCCTGAGAATCATCTACAATCTGTGCAGAAATATTTTTCAGACTGCGAGTGACCACCAACCGAAATCTATCCGACTGTAACCGATTGAATTGTTTACTACGGTTACGACGACGTGCAAAACGAATATTTTTAGCTTTAATACGACTCATTTATTAAGCACCTGTTGCTATAGTTTTTCCTTGTTTAGACCGAACATATTCATCTTTATAGCGAATACCTTTTCCTTTATAGGGTTCCGGTTTTCTGAAAGACCTTATTTTAGCAGCCACTTCTCCAACAAGTTGTTTGTCAATCCCAGAAATATTGATGTCTGCTCGATTTGCTTTAATTTCGATACCTTCCGGTGGATCAAAATAAATATCGTGAGAAAACCCTAACTGTAACTTTAATCTATTACCCTGCATGTTTGCTTGAAAACCAATACCTCTGATTTCTAAATCTTTCGAAAAGCCTTCTGAAACACCATGGATTGCATTTGCTATTAACATACGAGTAGTTCCATGCATTGATCGATCAAATTTTAAATCAGACGTTCTTTGTATATTTAGTTGATTATCAGTCTGTTCAACTTTAACAACCGGATTAATATTTACTTTCAATTCACCTTTTGGACCATTTACCAAAACAGCACCGGGTTGAATCTCAACTTTGATACCATCCGGTATCATTACGGGTTCTTTTCCTATTCTCGACATATTCTTACCAAACGTTGCAAAGCACTTCACCACCCACACCAATTTTCTTTGCCATTTTATTCGAAATGACGCCTTTTGATGTAGACATGATTGAGATCCCTAATCCATCGAGCACTCGGGGCAATTCTTTTTTCCCTTTATATACTCGTAAACCGGGTTTGCTTACTCTTTCTATTCCTGATATAACTGATTTACCATGATAATCATACTTCAGAAAGACTCGAATATGCTTCCTGTCTTTATCTTCGATTAGGACAAAATCTTCGATATATTTTTCTTCCTTTAAAATAAATACAATTCGTTTCTTTTCGTTAGAGGATGGAATATCAACCCATCTTTTGTTGACCCTTAAGCCATTCCGAATTCGCGTCAGCAAATCAGCAATTGGATCTGTCATACTCATTTAAATCATACTCTCCTTACCAACTTGCTTTTGTAATACCCGGGATTTCACCTTTTAAGGCCATTTCTCGAAAACAAATACGGCACAATCCGAATTTGCGTAAATAGCCATCGGGGCGTCCGCAATTGAAACAACGGTTATATGCCCGACTGGAAAATTTCGGTTTTCTTTTTGATTTAACAATTAGTGATTTTTTTGCCATTAGGCAGCCTCAACTACTTCTTCTTGTTTTACAGGTTTTTCCCTTAAAGGAAAACCAAATTCTTTTAATAACCAATATGATTCGTCATCCGAATTAGCAGTCGTTCCAAGCGTAATATCCATTCCTCGGATAGAATCGATTTTATCATAATCGATTTCAGTAAAAACGATCTGTTCTTTTATTCCGAAGGAATAATTTCCTTTTCTATCAAATGACTTAAAAGATAAACCTCTGAAATCGCGCGTACGTGGCAAAGCAATCGAAATAAGTCTTTCAAGAAATTCGTACATGCGATTTCCACGAAGCATCACCTTGCATCCCACAGGAAATCCCTTGCGAATTTTGAAATTAGAAATATCCTTTTTAGAACGAGTTATAACTGCTTTTTGTCCAGTGATTGCCGTTAATTCTTCGACTGCTCTTTCTAAAGCTTTCGGATTCAATTTTGCGTCACCAATTCCCATATTTACCGAAATAGAAGAAACATGAGGAACTTCCATCACATTCTTATAACCAAAACGCTTCATCAATGCAGGAGTAATATCTTGCCCAAACTTCATCTTCAAATTAGGTATATACATATCACTTTTAGACTTTGTACTTTTCTTCGGAGCATTCTTTTTACTTGATGATTTTTTTACAGTTGTTTTTTTAGGCGCACTCTTTTTTGCTGTCGATTTTTTCGCAGCAGTTTCTTTAGCAGTACTCTTCTTTGCAACTGATTTTTTCTTATCTGGCTTTTCGCTTGTTTCTTTTTTTGCCATAATTCTATTCTAATTCTTCACCTGTTTTTGATGCAATTCTTACTTTGCGTCCATTTTCTAAAATCTTATATCCCACCCGTGTTGCATTTCCTTTATGCACTGGCAGCATATTTGAAATATGGATAGGAGCTTCTTTTTCTACAAATCCACCTGCAGGATTTTCCTGTGTTGGTCGCGAAGCACGTTTGACCAAATTAATTCCTTCAACAATCACTTTTTGTGAATCTGGAAAGATATGTAAAACTTTACCTTCTGATCCTTTGTGATTACCGGTAATCACACGTACCGTCATGCCTTTTTTAATATGCATTATAATACCTCCGGAGCCATTGAAATAATTTTCATATAACCACCATCTCGCAATTCTCTGGCAACTGGACCAAAAATACGTGTTCCACGCGGTTCACCTGCACTCGTCAACAATACAGCTGCATTATCATCAAACCGAATATATGATCCATCAATACGACGAATCTCCTTTTTTGTCCGAACCACAACTGCTCGTGAGACGTCACCCTTTTTAACCATTCCGTTTGGAATAGCATTTTTAACAGTTATAACAATAATATCTCCCACGGTAGCATAACGTCGTTTAGAGCCACCAATAATTTTGAAACACAAAATTTCTTTTGCTCCCGTATTATCTGCAACTTTTAGCCTTGTTTCTTGTTGAATCACTCTCTTTATCCAATCTTTACCGATTCACGAATAATTTCACTCACTTGCCAACGTTTATTCTTACTGATTGGACTTGTGGAAGTAATTCGTACAATATCACCATCTTTAGGCTCAACACTGCTCACATGCGCCATGTGCTTTTTTGATGTATTAATAATTTTTTTATACACTTTATGTTTAACGCGCCTTGTGACTTTTACAACTACGGTTTTATCCATTTTTGTGCTTATCACTTCGCCCGTCAATGATTGTCTTTTACGTTCCATTAATTCTTCGAACCTTTCTCTTCTCTAACACCTAATTTATATTCATGAATCACCGTTTTTATCTGTGCAATTTCTTTTTTCAAATGTCTTATCTGTAACGGATTTTCCAGTTGCTGTAGAGATTTCTGAAAACGAATATTTTGAAGTGCTTCCATATTTTCATCAAGCTTAACATCCAATTCTGATTGGGACATTTCATTTAATTCTGAACGTTTCATTAAATGTCTCTCCGTTCCACAATTTTTGTTTTAATAGGTAATTTGTGTGATGCATTTGTGAATGCCAATTCTGCTAACTCACGATCGACACCTTCTATTTCGAACATGACTCGCCCCGGCTTTACAACAGCTACCCAGTATTCCGGTGTTCCCTTACCTTTACCCATTCTTGTTTCAGCTGGTTTTTTGGTAATAGGTTTATCTGGAAATATTCTAATCCACATTTTACCTGTTTTACGAACCACCCTGGAAATTGTAACACGAGCCGCTTCAATCTGTCGAGCTGTAATCCAACCGGGTTCAACTGCTTTTAAACCAAAACTTCCAAAGGAAACTTGATTGCCACGAGTAGCTAAACCACGGCGATTACCGCGATGGTGACGACGAAATTTTACTTTTCTGGGTTCTAACATAATTTCATTTAAACCGGTTTATCCGTTACAAATCCAAACTTTTATCCCAATAATACCATACGTCGTTTGGGCTTCAGTTAGTGCATAATCTATATCTGCTCGTAGTGTATGAAGTGGAACACGTCCTTCATGGAATTTTTCACTTCGAGCAATTTCTGTTCCGCCTAATCGACCTGCAACATTGATACGAATACCTAATGCGCCCATACGCATGGTTGATTGAATTGCTTTATTCACAACTCGTCGATACGAAATCTTTTTTACTAATTGATGGGCAATATTAGACCCAACCAAAGCAGCATCTAATTCGGGACGTTTTACTTCTGAAATATTTATTTGTACATCTTTATCTGTTAACTGATTTATTTCTTTCTTTAATCGGCCCACTTCTTCTCCGCCTTTACCTATCACAATTCCAGGTCGTGCTGTTTGAATTGTAACCGTGACTACTTTTGATGTTCGACTAATGTCTACTCGGGAGATCCCGGCATTCGGCATTCTATGCTTGATATATTTACGAATCCTTACATCTTCTTCTAATTCATAAGAAAATGTTTTTTCAGCAAACCAATTAGAACTCCAATTCTTTTTAACTGATAAACGAAAACCGACCGGATGTGTCTTTTGACCCAAAATATCTCCTTAAACGTCACTCACAACAACTGTGACGTGACTTGTTGGTTTATTTAAACGTGAAATACGACCCATGGATGCAGCCCGAAATCTCTTCAGTGATGGACCCCCATTAACAAAAGCTTCAGATATGATTAATCCATCCGGATCTATATTTGTATCATCCGCTTTTTGAAGCAGATTGCTCACGGCAGAGCGTAATGTTTTTTCAATAACTTCAGATCCTTTTTTCGGAGAAAAGTGTAAGTAATTTAATGCATCTCCTACTTTCTTACCGCGAACCTCATCCATAACAATGCGAATCTTTCGTGGAGATTGTCTTACGTATCTGCTGCAAGCTTTAGCGTCCATGACTATGTACGGTCTCCAGAATGCATTCTAAAAATTCGAGTTGGAGCAAATTCACCTAATTTATGCCCAACCATATTTTCTGATATAAATACAGGAATAAACTTATTACCATTATGTACAGCAAACGTATGACCCACAAAATCGGGAGTGATCATAGAACGGCGCGACCATGTTTTGATCACTTGTTTCTTTCCACCATCATTCATAATCTGAACTTTTTTCATGAGTTTCTCATCAACGTAGGGGCCCTTTTTTAATGATCTTGCCATCCTACTTTCTCCTCTTCACGATATAATCATTAGATTTTTTATTCTTTTTCCTTGTTTTATACCCTTTAGTTGGTTTTCCCCAAGGAGTCGTAGGATGACGACCGCCTGAAGATTTTCCTTCACCACCACCCATTGGATGATCAACAGGATTCATTGCAACACCTCTGACAGTAGGCCTACGACCTAACCAGCGAGAACGTCCGGCTTTACCCGAGACGATCTGTTCATGGGATTTATTCCCAACTTCACCCAAAGTAGCTAAACACTCATTGCGGATTAATCGATCTTCTCCTGAAGGCAATTTCAATGTAGTAAATCCGCCTTCATGAGCCATAACCTGTGCAGATGCACCAGCACTGCGAACCATTTGCCCGCCATTACCCGGATATAATTCAACATTATGAACAAACATACCTGTAGGTATTTTAATTAATGGTAAAGCATTACCAATTTTCAATGGTGCATTTTCACCAGAGAGAACCGTGTCACCAACTTTAATTCCAAAAGGTGAAAGAATGTAACGTTTGTCACCATCAGCGTAATGCAATAAAGCAATATTTGCTGATCGATTTGGATCATATTCAATTGCAAATACTTTTGCAGGAATGTCATGTTTACTACGTTTAAAATCTATAATGCGATAGCGTTGTTTATGACCGCCTCCGCGATGGCGTGTAGTTATACGACCTTTATTATTTCGTCCACCCGTTTTACGCTTGGCTTCAGTTAAACTTTTTTCAGGTGTATTTTTCGTAATTTCCGAAAAGTCAGATCGCGTCGCAAAACGATTACCCGGAGTAGTTGATTTAAGTTTGCGGATACCCATTATCCAACTTCTCCCCTTATGAGATCAATCGTCGATCCTTCTTTTAGAGTAATAATAGCTTTTTTCCAATTGGATCGATGTCCATTTGTACGGATGGTCCTACCACCACTACGGACTGTCATTTGCTTTGCTTTACCTAATCTGTTCATTGTCGCAACTTTTGCAACTATTACATCAAATCTTTTTTCAACAGCATCTTTTATCTCAATCTTATTTGCAGAACTATCTACCTGAAAAGCGTATTTTCTTTGAGTTTCTTCTAATTGACTCAATTTTTCAGTAAATAATGGTTTTATTATGATTTCTCGTACTGACATTATTTTACCATTAATTGTTCAGTTAAAGCTTCAATTCCGCTTTTTTCTATTAGGATTACATCACAATCAATGAGATCATATGCACTTGCATGAGCGGCTTCCAAAATGGCAACATTGGGCAAGTTTCGACCAGCCAAAAAAACATCATTTTTACTTTCACCCAATAAAATTGCGATTTTTTTATCTGCGATTTTTAAATCATTTAAAACTTTAACAAATTCTTTCGTTTTTGGTGATAAAACATTTAATTCGTCGATTATAATAACTTCATCATTTTTTGTTTTACTGGAAAGCACAGATCGCCGAGCTAGACCCTTCATCTTTTTTGGGAGATTATATGAATAACCATGAGGTTCAGGGCCAAAGACAGTACCCCCACCTTTCCATAATGGTGAACGGGTAGACCCTGCGCGAGCAACACCGCGACCTTTTTGTTTAAAAGGCTTACGGCCACCACCTCGAACTTTACTTCGATTTTTTGTAGCGTGATTACCCTGACGACTGTTAGTTAATTCAGACTGTACTGCACGAAAAATAACATCTTTATTCGGTTCAATACCAAATACAGTTTCATTAAGCTTCACTTTTGAAGCTTTACTACCATCTTGTTTAAAAACTTGTAATTCCATCATTATTTTTTAATCAGTATAAAACTATTTTGAACACCGGGCACTGCACCTTTAATAAGCAATTGATTTTTTCCACTATCAACGCGTACAATTTCAAGATTTCTTACTGTCACTTTTTCAACACCCATATGCCCTGCCATGCGCATTCCTTTATAGACTCTTGAAGGATCAGAACCCTGCCCAATTGAACCAGGCGCACGATCATATTCACGCTGTCCATGTGTTTTCGGACCACCTGAAAAACCATGTCGTTTCATCACACCTGCAAATCCTTTTCCTTTTGATGTACCGGTAACATTAACAATATCACCTTCTTTAAATATTGCTGCACCAAATTCTTGACCGACTTTATAATCAAATCCTTGTATAGGTTCGAATTCAGATAAAATACGTTTTGGCGTTGTCTTTGCTTTGTCAAACATACCTTTCATAGGTTTATTTGTATGTTTTTCTTTTCGCTCACCAAAACCTAATTGTACAGATGTATAACCATCCTTATTTTCGGTTTTTACTTGTGTTACAACACATGGACCCGCATCAACAACAGTTACGGGAACCATCGTTCCGTGATCTCCGAAGACTTGTGTCATACCAATTTTTTTACCAATTAATCCGCGCATAATTACACCTTGATTTGAATATCAACACCAGCAGGCAAATCTAACTTCATCAATGCTTCTACTGTTTTAGGTGTGGAATTCAAAATATCTACAACTCTCTTATGTATTTTAGATTGAAATTGTTCTCTTGATTTCTTATCTACAAAGGGTGACCGCAAAACTGTATAGACAGTCCGTTTTGTCGGCATTGGAATTGGACCGGAAATCACAGCGCCAGTTGATTTAGCTGTTTTTACAATCTTTTCCGTTGATTTATCCAACAAGTGATGATCGTATGCTTTAAGACTTATGCGTATGGTTTGATTTGCCACTATATTTACTCAACAATCTCCGTTACGAC
>DJKX01000060.1 GCA_002436185.1 Fidelibacterota bacterium UBA6531 | reverse complement strand
AGGGATTTGGTGTGAGGATAATTCCAGCCCCACACTTACAAATTGTATTATATCCAATAATGTTGCTGATACCAATGGCGGCGGGATTTATTGCACTGAGTCCGATCCGACTTTAGTAAACTGTATCCTATGGAATAATTCGTTTCCAGAGATTGATGGTTCAGTAACTGCAACCTATTCAGATATAGAAGGCGACTGGGAAGGCGAGGGCAACATTGATGCTGATCCGCTTTTTATTGATCCTGAAAATGGCGATTATGCTTTGCAGTTTGATTCACCTTGTATTGATGCAGGCGATCCCGATTTGGACGGTGATGGCATTACGTGGGAGGATGATCCTGACGACCAAGACCCGGATGGAACCCGAATGGATATGGGAGCATTTTATACTGAATATTTTCATTTGATTGGAACGACTGTTAGCTCTAATCCAAATGTGTATTCCATGATCCAATTGCAGGATACCATTAATATTGTATTTGCAGATGAGTTCGATCCCAATTCTGTTGAATCAAACATTAATATTGAAAGTAATGGTTATGGTCCTCTGGGATTTAATTTATTTGTCGGATCCGACAATAAAACGATAACGATTATACCTGAAACATCTTTTCCTGCATTCGATACTGTTTATGTTCAGTTATCGATAGGAATAAAAAATCCGGATGGTAAATATTTCGATTACGACAATGACGGCGCAATCGGTAGTCTGCATTTTGAGTATTTTACACCTTTGATTGCAGATTATACTCTGGATAATCAAATCAACTTTAGTGATTTTATCGTTTTTAGAGATGCATGGTGGGAACAAGATCAAATTAATGTTGATCAGTTTGAATTGCATCCTTTTGCCGGAGAAATTCCCAATGTAATTATTGAGCCGGATGGTGTTTTTGCTTATGATGAATTGATAACATTTACCTATATGTGGAATTGGTCTCAAGTAAACGGATATTCAAACAATCTTCCACCGTCAGTAAAAATGATGAATAGTGATACACATTTGACATTTCTTCCTGAATTTCATTATGAAAATCCCTGGGATTCGAATACTTCCGTTTCACTTGATTTGAATGTTGTTTTGGAATTGGATGTTGAGTTTACTGCATTGGAATATATTTTTAAGTATGATCCTGAAAAAATGGATTTGGAAGGATTCGAGTATGATTCAAACATGGATAATAAGTGGATTACACTTCATTACGAAGATAAAGAAACAGGGAAATTAGTTTTTGACATGGCAGCCTTTTCAAAAGACCAAATTATTCAACCTGAAAATGAGTTACTGGTAAAATTAATATTTAATCTTCACACGAATGACGACTTTCAAATTGATTATTTTAGTGATATTCGACATTTGTCGGAAGATCCAATGGCAAAAAGTCTTTTAAGCGGAAGTATTGTTTTAAAAGCTGAAAAACCTATTCCAAGTAAATTCGTTCTGCACAATAATTATCCAAATCCCTTCAATCCGAAAACAACTTTGAGATATGAACTCCCGGATCAAACACACGTTAATCTTGTGATTTACGATATTCTCGGACGCGAGGTAAAAGTACTGGTGAATGGAATTCAGCCAAGCGGCTATCATCAGACAATTTGGGACGGGAGAGATCATTCAGGAAAATCAGTCAGTGCTGGTATGTATTTTTACCGTATACAAGCAGGCAGCTTTTCTAAAGTACAGAAGATGGTGCTGTTGAAATAAAGTAGTACCTCCTAATAGATAATGAGATTGAAGCCTATAAACTGTATTCATTTCATTGAATTAATATGGTTAATTCAAAACAAAGGGATAAACAAGAAGACTAATATGTGTTTGCAATAAAAATTATCTAAATTCCAATATGCGTGAAGAGATAAAAAATCTAAAACAAATCACAGCTCCTATTTTTGAAGATTTAAAAATCTTTGAAAACGAGTTTCGAGAAGCGATGCAATCTGAAGTTCGGCTGGTAAATACAATCGGTAAATATTTGTTGCGTCATAAAGGAAAACATATTCGGCCCATCTTGACCATACTTTCCGCACGCTTAACAGGTAAACCCACTTTGCAGAGTTATCAAGCTGCAGCGATGATAGAACTTTTGCACGTGGCAACGCTCATTCATGATGATGTGGTTGACGGTGCAGATAAACGGCGCGGCTTCCTGGCCATTAATCGGATATGGAAAAATAAAGTGTCGATTCTCATGGGCGATTTTTTGTTTAGTAAGGTCCTGATTAATCTGATCAAATTAAAAGATTTAGATGCATTAACAGTTCTATCCAATACTGCTGAAAAATTGAGCGCAGGAGAAATTCTACAAATCGAAAAAAGTATGTCTAAAACGATGACAGAAGATGAGTATTATGATATGATTTATCAAAAAACAGCCTCATTGATTTCTACCAGCTGTGAAATTGGCGCTATCACTGCTTCAGAGAAAAAAGTGGATAGACAGAATATGGCACTATTCGGGAAGCATCTTGGAATGGCTTTTCAGATAAAGGACGACTTGTTTGACTTGGAGGGTACAGAATCTGAAACAGGGAAGAATGTTGGGCTAGACGTTAAGAAAAATATGATCACACTACCATTGATCCATAGCTACAGTAATATTTCTAAAAAGGGCGAAAGAAAAATTAAGCGAATCATGCGGAATAAACATAAAACGGATGAAGATGTAAACGAATTGAAAAATATTATTCATGAAACTGATGGTTTTAATTATGCACGAAAAAAGATTGATGATTTCAGTTCCATCGCCATTGAAGCCATCAGTCAATATCCTGATTCTGTTTATAAAGATTCTTTAATCGACCTGGTTGCCTATAACATTCAACGTACCGGTTAATCGTGGATAGCCCCCGGACCATTTTGGTCCTGCGTTTAAGTTCTATCGGTGATATCGTACAAGCAACGTCACCACTTGCTTCTCTTCGAAATCGATTTCCAAATGCTCGGATAGATTTTATGACCTTAAGTCATTTTGCACCATTATTAGAGAATCAACCATCCATTAACCGTATTATTAAAATAAATTCATCTGAACCTGTCATGACCTTGCGCAGTATGGGCAATAGGTTAGATGAGGACTATGATCTGGTTGTGGATTTGCATAATTCACTGCGCACGAAAATCATGCGTCGGCGGATTGTGGATACAGAAACACTGGTATATAAAAAACCACGCTGGAAACGGTTGAAATTATTTCAATTACACATAAATGATTTTGTAGATGGATTCAATCAACGGATATTATATCATGAATGTCTTAAACCTGTTTTAAATGGACAGACTGACATCCCTCATACGACACTTTCAATTTCAGAAAATGAGAAAAATCAAGCTATTAAACTTATAAAACAAAATGGAATTGAAAATGATTATTTAATCGTAATTCCCAGTGCGGCATGGGAAACGAAAATGTGGTCAGTTGAAGGTTATAAATCAGTATTTACAAATTTATTAAAAGAAACAGATTTTTCTATAATTATCTTGGGATCTGAAAATGATACTATTTGTGATAAAATTGACATTGATGACTCAAGAGTATTGAACTTAAAAGGTAAAACTGATTTGAGAACTTCCTTGGGTATAGTCAACAATGCCAAAGCAGTCATGGGCAGTGATACAGGATTAGTCCATGCTGCAGAAGCACTGGGTGTTCCTGGCGTTATGATTATGGGGCCAACATCTGTTGAAACGGGTGGTGGAACGTTTTTGAAGAATTCAGTAACTCTGGCGAATGAAGATTTATGGTGTCGGCCTTGTTCTCAAAATGGTAAAACACCTTGCTATAGAAAAGAACAATATTGTATGACATCAATTACACCTGAAAATGTTATTAATTCCATAAATAGTATTTTGTCAGTATGATCCTTATTACAAAACTGATTTATAATTTTATTTTATTTCCATTTCTGATGATCCTAATGGCGATTGGAGCATTGTTCAACAAGAAGATCAGAGAAGGAATTAGTGGTCGATTAAAATCAATAAATGAATTAATAAAATTCAGTAAACAGCGTAAAGTATGGGAAAAATGTTATTGGTTCCACGCTGCTTCGTTTGGTGAATATGAACAAATTCGTCCGGTATTAGCCGGTTTAAAAGAAGTAGAACCGACTGCAAAAATCATTATCAGTTTCTTTTCACCTTCTGGTTACAACAATGTACATGATGACCATATCGACTGTAAAATTTATCTCCCCTTTGATTTCCCATGGACCATCCGGAAGGCAATGAAACTTACGCGTCCAAGGAAACTTATTTTTGCAGCTTATGATATTTGGCCGAATCTTATTTGGTCTGCTCATAAACGGAAGATTCACTCCACACTTTTTGCAGCGCGATTTGTTAAAGGAACCAAAAAACTTAAACCCATTATTCGCAATTTTTATCGTAGTGTTTATCGCTATTTCAAAACCATTTATACTGTGGATAAATCTGATTACGTGCGCGTACAAAAATTAGTGCAAGGGAAGAATAGTCCTGTCTTGAGGGTGTTGGGAAATCCACGTTATGATCAGGTTAAATCCAAAGCGGACGAATTTACGGTTACACATACGGAATCAGTACTAGACCGTGAAAAAAACATTATTGCCGGTAGCATCCACAGTGAAGATGAATTCGTTATTATGGAAGCATTAGTTGATATATTAAAAAAACATGACGATGTTTCACTGGTTTGGGTGCCTCATGATCCGGATGAACGATACATCTCTCGGGCTGAAACATATTTTATTGATAAGGGATTTGATTGCAAACGATTGAAAAAGAAAACGGTAAAATTACCAAAAGCGAAAATAGTATTGGTCGATGTGGTTGGCATTTTGTCCCGACTTTATTGGCATGGACAAATTGCCTATATCGGCGGCGGATTTTCAACCGGTGTTCATAATACTATGGAACCAGCCATCGCTCGATTGCCTGTGTTGTTTGGCCCGAAACATGAACAATTTCACGCTACAGGCGAACTCATAAAAGCCGGAGGCGGTTTTATGGTTAATAATCATGATGAAGTCTTTGATGTGTTGGATAATCTTTTGACCTATCAGAATCTTTTTCTTCAAGCCAGTTATGCATCAACGGATGTGATTCACCAAAATCTGGGTTCAGCGACTCGAGTTGTTCGTGGAATTATTCGTGACTGATCTGCTACAATTCAAACTTTCGTTTTCAAAATTCAATTTTGAAAATTCCTTCACCTTCGGAAGTGGTCTGCACGTTATTTACGGTGAAAGCGGGAGGGGAAAATCAGCTTTAATCAATCAAATTCTTGGTTTTGAAAAAAGCCATGAAAATTTTGAACTATCGAACATTAATAGGCCTGATGAAGTTCAAAAAATCTTTCAAAACCCAGATACGCAGATTGTAAGTTCAACTTTAGATGGTGAATTGGCATTTTCTCTGGAATGCAGATCGAATGATCAGGCATTCATATCAAAAAAGCTTAAAAATATTAGAGAATATGAATTTTTGAAAATGGATGGAAATCGTCATCCCGCCACATTAAGTGGTGGAGAAAAAGAAATGCTAAATATTATTACAGCATTTAGCGTTGACCCTAAACTTATCTTAATTGATGATGGATTATCATTTCTTAATACGAATAAAAAACAAGAAATGATCCATTACATTCAAGATCGAATTGAGATTTCAAATTGTATTGTTCTCTGGTTGACTAGTGATTGCAATGACCTTCAATTTGGAAAAACACAATGGGAATTGACATTATCATCAATGCATGAATGGAAAAATCAAATAAATCCTTTAGAGAAAATTATTCATCATAAAAAAACAAATTATGTAAACCTGAAATGTAAGGAAATGACGTTTACCTATAACGAAAATAGGAATTTGTTTAAAGGCTTTAACCTACAAATTGACAATTTTCGATCATTGGGGATTACGGGTTCGAATGGATCGGGGAAAACAACACTGGCAAAATTACTCCTCGACATTGAAAAGCCGGAATCCGGTTCTATATCCTTAACCCAAAATGATGAAAAAGCTTCCATAACATACCTTGAACAATTTCCGGAGAAAATGATCGGTGCTGAATCGTTGGCTGATTTTGTAGAAAGGCTTGTTAGCGTCGGAAAACTTGACAAACACAAAATAAGCCATGGAATAAATAATCTTAAAAGTTGCCAATTGGAATGGGCGCAGATTAAAGAGAAAACAGCATTGGATTTACCATGGTCAACTCTGCGGTTAGTCTTGACAATTTGGCTCATAAATTGTAAATATGATTTGCTGATTTTAGATGAACCAACATTTGGTCTGGGACGGGAACAAGTTTTAACTTTGATCCGTCAATTACACTTATATTTGAATAATAAATATCTGATCATTATTTCTCATGATACAGAATTTATTTATACATTTTGCGATCGTGTGTATGATTTGGATCAAAACACGATAAATACTGAAAAGAAAAACTCTATTACAAATGGATAATCCAAAAGCAAAATTTATGGATCCCACACGGATCTTGACCGTGGCCAACATGATTAGTCTTCTCCGGGCGTTTATGGCAATTCCCATTATTTATTTTCTACAAAATGAAAATTGGAATATAGCATTTGTGCTCATCATGCTGGCGATATTATCTGATACACTGGATGGATATTTTGCCCGTCGTGCCCACGAAATAACTCATTTTGGTAAATGGCTGGATCCAATTGCTGATTTTGTTGTGATTCTTGCCGTTGCATCTTATTTAGTAGTGGAAGGATTATTCCCGGCATGGTTTTATTGGTTCTTCCTCGGGCGATATGTGGCTATTGCTCTTCCGGCAATTTATTATTTAAACAGTCGTGATTTCATTCTTCAATCAAATTGGTATGGTAAATGGGCAGCAGGCATATCGACACTTTCTATCGTGTTACACATTTTCCCAATCGCCCAATTATCATGGCTGCCGATATTCACTTTATATATTGCTACAGGATTATTGACTATAAGTTATCTGAAATATTTACAGTCTTTTTCTAAAGTATCAAAACAGACCTAGTCCGTGGCATTTATAGGAAAACTATTTAACGCGCTTCGCCGCTCGCGGGATCGTGTTTCCAATGCATTCCAGCAGTTGGTAAAAGAAAAGGTCAGCCCCCAGTCGTTGGAACAATTGGAGGAAACACTCCTCGCATCAGACTTGGGATTAAGTACTGTTGAAGATATTCTTGATATAGTTAAAAAACATTCCCATGAAAATTTTCTGAATGAAGTTGCAGATTATATGCAGCAGTCATTGGATCAAGAAAAGCAGCTGGAAATTCAAACTCCTTCGGTCATGCTCGTCGTTGGAGTGAATGGAACCGGCAAAACGACCACCGCAGCCAAGTTGGCCAATTACTATGTGGATCAGGGTAAGAAAGTACTTTTGGTGGCGGCGGATACCTATCGCGCTGCTGCGATTGCACAATTGCAGCAATGGAGCAAAAGGTTAAATGTACGCATGGTGTGCAACGAAAATTCCCAGGATCCGTCCTCTGTTTTATTTGACGGCTTGCAATCTGCTAAATCGGAGGATATTGACCTTGTGATTGTCGATACAGCAGGCCGATTACATACGTATACGAATCTTATGAATGAGTTGGAAAAAATGGCTCGTGTGGTAAGCAATCGATTTCCTGAATTCAATTTGATTTCCATGATGACCATTGATGCCAACTTGGGGCAAAATTCACTTCATCAAGCCCGGGAGTTTGCTAAAAGTGTAAAATTAGATGGAGCTGTATTGACCAAAATGGATGGCACTGCACGAGGCGGAATTGTTTTTGCCCTCAAAAATGAATTATATATTCCTGTTTTGTTCGTTGGGATTGGTGAAGAATTGAATGATCTGGAGGAATTTGATCACCAGGAATATATACGATCACTATTGGGATTGGAAGAAGCTGAAGAGTGAACAAACACGGATTAATCCATTACTCCACTAATCCAGATATTTTCAAAATCATAATATTGCAATTTTGACGAAACTATGAAAATACATATGATCAGCCTTGGCTGTGCCAAGGCATTGGTGGATTCAGAGATCCTATTGGGTGGACTCAAACAGAATGATGTGGAGATCACACAATCGCCTGAAGAAGCAGAAACAGTGGTGGTAAATACGTGCGGATTTTTGGATATTGCCCGTGAGGAATCAGTGGAAACCATCCTCCAGGCAGCAGAATTAAAGAAATCAGGTGATATTGAACAATTGGTCGTTATGGGCTGTTTGTCTGAACGATATCCTGAAGAATTAGCATATGAAATACCTGAGGTGGACAGGTTTTTTGGTTCCAACAATCATCGCGATATTGTCACTTTTCTATCCGGTAAAGAATTCACCAAAGATGATCCCCTGTTTTTCCGTTCACTCATGACACCCAATCATTATGCCTATTTGAAAATTGCCGAAGGATGTGACAATGGTTGCTCTTTCTGCAGTATTCCCATTATGCGCGGACTCCAAAAAAGCAGGCCTATTTCGGCAATCGTTTCTGAAGCGCAGCGGCTAGCAGATAAAGGTGTGAAAGAAATGTTGATCATTGCCCAGGATTCCACATCATATGGTTGGGATTTGGAGCAAAAAGTAAATTTGAGTGACTTGATTTATTCATTGGATGAATCATTACCGGAATCAGTAAAATGGCTGCGGATTCATTATGCCCATCCCGCTCATTTATCACAACGCATTATAGAAGCTATGGCCGCAACAGACCGAGTATGCAATTATTTGGATATACCCATTCAGCACGCGTCTGATAAAATATTATCATCTATGCGCCGAGGGTTGGGTAAAGATAAGATGCGTGAACGCATCCAGAGTATAAGGGATGCCAATCCCGGAATAGCTTTGCGAACGACTCTTATTGTGGGCTATCCGGATGAGACAGAAGAAGATTTCAATGAATTATATGATTTTGTGCAAGAGATACATTTTGACCGTCTCGGCGTATTTACATATTCCGAAGAAGATGATACATTGGCTGCCGATCTTGATGATAATGTGTCCGCAGAAGAAAAAGATGAGCGTAAATCCATAATCCTTGATTTACAAGCGGAAATATCAGCAGAAAAAAATAAAGCTCTTTGTGGTCAAACTCTTGATGTTTTGGTGGATGAAGCGGGAGAAACTGTTTCTGTAGGCAGAACAGAATTTGATTCACCGGAAGTAGATCAAATCGTCCATATCAAAGGTGTAGTTGAAAAAGGTGAATTCTGTAAAGTTCAAATTGAAAATTCGAATGAATTTGAACTTATTGGGTCATCCATAATCTAAATTATCATCCTCAATAAATGTTCGTAACATGTATTATTATTATTTAACATAAACATCTTTCCCATCCACCACGGTGCGAACCACTTTTGTATTTAAAATATCTTCCGGATCGATCACCCGTAAATCCTTAGATAAGACCACAAAGTCCGCCAGTTTTCCCGTTTCTAGCGTACCTAGTTTATCTTCCTGGAATCCAGCATACGCTGCGTTGATTGTGTAACAGCGTAAGGCATCTTCAACGGAGATTTTTTCATTGGCATACCAGCCATTGGGATTTTTACCATCCCGAGTCCGGCGAGTGACGGCTGTGTAAATTCCCATTAACGGATCAAGTGATGCTACATTCCAATCTGAACCAAAGGTTAATGTGGCATGGCAATTGAGGAGTGACTGAAAAGCATACGTTCCTTGTAAAATGTCATCTTCCACCCGTTTATGAGCCCAGGCAGCATCATCGTATAAATGAGCCGGCTGCATGGAAGCGATCACATCATCATGATAAAAACGTAAAATATCTTTCGGAAGGAGATGCTGGGCATGTTCTACACGGGAACGGCGTTCCCTTTCTCCATGTTCATGTACGATTGTGTTGAATTCATCCAATATCCATTCATTGGCCCGTGTACCGATGGCGTGGATAGCAAATTGGATACCAGCTTCATCCGCCTCTCGCAATACATTTCGTAATTCCAGTGTGTCAGCAGATACGACCAGCCCCTTCGTATTTGGATCATCTTTATAGGATGTGTGCATCCAAGCCGTTCCGGAGCCCAACGAACCATCCAACATCGCTTTCATTCCATGCCAGCGCAGTGTATCGTCGCCAAAGCCGTTTTCTTCAACATACGCTTTATGTTCTTTCCAATGGGTATAATAGGGCAGGGCATAAATACGTAAACTCAATTTTTCCTTATTTCGAATATAAGTTTCCAAGTCATCCCAACTGCACATGTCGTGGACTTGAGTTAATCCCAGGGAAGCGGCATGTATCATGGATTTTTCAAGGGCTGCATCCATTTCTTCAACGGAGCTTTCCGGAATAAAAGGCCTGATCAATCCCATTGCTTTATCACGTAAAATGCCTGTTGGCTCACCTTGAGTATCCCGTTCAATGATTCCACCCGGAGGATTTGGTGTATCCTTGTTCACGCTCGCCAGTTCTAATGCTTTTGAATTTGCCAAGGCCATATGTCCATCAAGGCGACTCAATAATATGGGAATTTCTTGCGTAAATGAATCAATCCATTCTTTGGCTGGCAATTCACCACCCCACATTTCATGGTCCCAGTCACCACCGGAGATCCATTGTCCTGGAGGAATATCGTTTACATAATCTTTTACTTGGCTTATGAATTCATCTTTACCGGACACATTTCGTAGATTAATGCTCATGAGCTGAAATCCGCCGCTTAAGAAATGAGTATGACTATCCATGAAACCGGGAACAACAAATTGCCTTTCCAGATTTATCATTTCAGTATCCGTTCCTTGAAAAGATGTATATTGATTACCTAAAGCAAGTATCTCATTTCCTTTGATCGCGATGAATTCAGCGCCGGGGCGATTGGGGTTACCTGTCCAGATGGTGCCATTATAATAGATTTTATCTGCGAATTGGTTTTGTTCGCAGGAAGTGGAGAAAAGTAGTAGTGTCATAATTATAATTCTTTCAATCATCTATAATCTTATTTGTTGGTCTAATTTTAATTAATGGTATTTTGAAGG
>DJKX01000011.1 GCA_002436185.1 Fidelibacterota bacterium UBA6531 | reverse complement strand
CCGGTAACTTTAAAATCTAATCCATCGGGAGACGTTCGGCTTAAACCCATGGCCAACGCTTGGGCTTTCCCTTCGAATTCAATCTCAAATTCTGCTACACTTTCATTCAAACTTTTGGCGTAAGCATTCCTGATTCCCGAAACAGTCTGTGCTTTTAAAAATGATTCAAATGTCATGTAAGACATAAAGTCTGCATTTTTCAAAATAATATATACTTTGATGAAATTAGATTGCTGTGTACTCCATTTTTGGATTAGTTGCCTGATTATTTCATTCCCTAATTTTTCCGCTGCATCATTTGTAGCGTTTACTCCTGCGGTTGATATTGAAATGTGCGGTTTTTTACCATGAGCATTTGGAACAACAGCCAGAATTTCACCTGTATCTGCGCGAACTATTTTACCGTTAATGTCGGCTTGGCCGGAATACATATTATACACCTTTCCGCCGGATGAAATCTTTGCCATACCAATAACAATCACTTCCGCTCCCAACTGTGTTGCAATTGTTGCTGCGGCAGATACGTTTCCCGCAAGAGCACTTTCATAATCAGGTTGACCTTTTAAAGCTGCTACCAATTGGCGATCTACGACATCAAACCCTTTTTCATAAAACATGCTTAATAATTTCGTTTCAGCAAAATCAGTGGGAGTATTGTCAATAAGATTCTCTTCCCTGATCATAAAAATTATACGGGGACGATTCATGGCATTCAGCAAAGTTTGGAGCGCGGCCTCATCCTGCATGACTTGGTCCAGCATTTGAGTTACTTCCGCGTCAATGGTTATTTCCCAAAGACCATCGGGCCCTTGGTTTTCAGAAACGATTTTAAATGTTTTTATAAACCCTTGGGCCTTGGAATATATATTATCACTTAAGGATGTGGCGGTTACGACTGTTTCAGAGGAAATAAACGCACCTAATCCTACTTCTACAGCATCTCGTTTTGCCTGTTCAATAGCTGCATCTTTTGTTTGCCCATATCCGACTCCCTGAGCCGTTTGTCCCTGAGCCCAAATGAACGATATGGTTAAACAGATAGCTATACAAATCGTTTTAGTATGTAAAAAGACCTTCATTCTTTATTAATCCCCTGCATTGATTATTGAGTTAAATTATCTAATTGTACCCCGATTTGCAATGATAAACATTGTTATGTGTGATCTATATCATATTATAAGATTCACAGGCTTTATTTTCTATCAATTTTACCCTATATTCCAGCAAGATTACTAACCAAAAAGGGTTCTACCATGAAACATTTACTATATTTTACACTTGCAATCTTTTTACTTGCGGGCTGCAGTCAAAAACCCCAAAGTGATGTGGACACACCTGAATACCATTTTAAAGCGGGTATGAGAGCTGTAGAAACTGGGGAATATAATGCAGCATTGACATCTTTTCAGCGCTCCGTCGATCTCGACAAAAAATTTGCGCCGGCATATTGCGGCTTGGGACTCGCACACGCACACCTTGGAAACGTTAAAGAAGCCAAAAAAAATGTGGATAAAGGTGTAAGTAAAGGTAAAAAAGATCCCGATGTGTTGGCATTGGGTGCACGAGTATGGATTACATTGCGTGAGCATGAAAAGAAATGGTTTAAGCGCGCAACAAAACTGCTGGATAAAGCACTCAAACGAAAGAAAAATCACGAAGCATCATTGTACTATTACGGCGTTGCTCATTTGTACAATTATGAATTTGAAGACGCCGGGTCGTATTTCCGAAAAGTTGTGGCAAAGAAAGGTGATTACGCCGGAAAAGCAGATGTCAAGTGGAATCTAGCCCAGAAAATCGTCCGGGCTATGCCGGGGACTCCCGTTGGGAAAAAAGTGGCTCTCCACGAAAAGATAACCCGTGCTGATCTTGCCGTATTATTTGCTGAAGAACTAAAAATCAGCGAATTGTTTGCCAAAATGCCCCAGCAGAATGGTGGATTTCAGACTCCGGGTCAATCCAACGCAAGTGGTAGTTCAGCAGCAAATCCAATTGATAGCCCCGGACATTGGGCAGAAACATGGATCAACGAAATGACGAAATACAGCGTTCTGGAAGTAAGTCCGGACAGAAAATTTTATCCCGATGAAGTTATTTCAAGAGCTGAATACGCCATGGCTGTGCAGCGTTTATTGGTCGTCGCGACACGGGATGCTGGATTGGAAACACGGTATTTTGGTGAAAGTCCTTCTCGTTTCAGCGACGTACCCAGCAGTCATTTTGCTTACAATGCAATGGCCCTTTGTGCTGAACGAGGTATCATGCAAGCGGATATGATTACGGGGAATTTCAATCCTTCAGGGTCTGTTACCGGCGCTGACGCATTGCTGATTATCCGCGGGATTCAAAGTTCTCTGCGAATGACGTTTTAGTTTTAATTCAGACTTTTGTTTAAATTAAAGGCACATCAAATTGATGTGCCTTTTTTATTATGTTAAATATTATTGATAAACTGCTTCTACTCTACGAATTGCTCCTTACGGTGCACGTACTGTTATTTAATCACACAGTCCCCGATTGGATAGATCATCTTCAACTGAATTTTATTATTACTGCGTGGATATTTTTTTCAGCGTGGTTAGCCAACCGTTTCAATCGACAACCTTTTAAATTCATCCACACATTCTACCCGTTATTTTTGCTCATTTGGCATTATCCACAAGCGTGTGAGTTACAATATTCAATCATACCGTTCAGTTTGGATCCAATATTAATTAAATGGGATCTGGCTATTTTTCAATTACCACTTTATTCTATACTTCCACAAAAATTAAATATCTTTGGTTTGGAAATTTTTCACTTTTTCTATTTTGGTTATTATTTGTTACTAGGTGTTCCTGCTTGGATTGTGTATAAAAAAAGACACTCTAAAATCAGTGAATACCTTTTTGTAATAATATTAACAACAAGTTTTCACCAATGGCTTTTGATTTTCCTCCCGGCTGATGGACCAATACCTTTACGAGAAGAAATAATCCCTGATGGTATATTAATGATTCCTATCATGAATTTGATTTATAAACTCCACCCTGGTGGCGGAGCATTTCCCAGTCTTCATGTTGCCGGAGCAATGATTACCTGTGTTTATGCAAATATATTTCTTCCGGGTCGAAAATGGTTTTGGATCATTGCTTTTTGGCTGATTACTCTTTCTACGATTGTGTGTTCTTTCCATTATCCAATTGATAGTCTTGTTGGATTATTTACCGGTTGGATTTGTTATATTTATGCACCTCGTATTTATGATTATGTCCGTAAATAACAGAATTCTTTTTTTAATCCTAACTGTTGCTGGTATACTTTTCACTGGTTGTGTTGAAACACTCATTAGTGTTAAGGTTCATCCTGATGGCCGTTATACAATGAATTTCATTACCAAAGGTGATTCCATCGATGTTTTCAACAATGATTTCCCCCACCCTGCTGGTCTGGACTGGAATACCCATGTTACAAAAGAAAAAAGAAATGATGATGACATTTGGACAATGTCCACTCAAGGGATCATAACACAAGCATATATATTTACATCCAGAAATGATTCATTAACTGCCCTTCAGCATCCAATACAAATCACAAAAAAGGATGGGCATTTTGCAACGCGTTATACATTGCGAAACGTATTTAAAGGACGGCAGGTTTACCTAAAATATCCATCCTTTGGCCGGAGTCTACAGGAAAGTGATTCCGATTCCACGCGATGGCTGGATGAAGCATTTTATTATATATGTTCACAGGGTTTGAATGATTTGCAAAATGATCCATCAACCGCCATTGATGATGGTATAGCTGAACGGATTGGGAATCATATTCACAATACACTGGCCAGAGTAAGCCAAAAAGAATTATTTGATGAACTGGAAAATAAACAATCCTTTATTGATCAAATGTTAAAGCCTTTTAGCAAAGATTTGCCAATTGGTTACAGTACGTTATTAAGCAATGCAACCAACGTTTATGAAGAGGAATTAGAATTGTCGAGTGATTTGCAGGATGATCAATTTAAATATTGGGCAATATTGCCTGGTGTCATCACTTCAACCAATGCTGATACCATTATTAGAGATACATTAAAGTGGTCATTTGGATTACAGCAATACATAAATGATGATTATGTAATTGAAGCAGCTTCAGTTGTGTATTCACCACAACGTATTCAAACTGCAGTTCTTATCACTGCCGGATTATTCTTAATCATTTTATTTTTAGCTTACAAACGGAGAAAGTGAAATGAAAAAACTGATTTTATTACTTCTACCATTATTGATTTTTGCCAAACCAAAATTTAACGATTCAGAACTGAAATCAATGACGCCTCGTTATTTCCAACGCAACCATTCAGCCCCAAAATTGTTAGGCGTTAATATTTACAAAACAAGGGAGGGCCGTGTTTATCAGGTGGATATTCGTACAGACCGTAATCGTGCCAATGAAGATATGGGCTTTGCTTATTCAGCGCTTACCAATATGGGGCAATATGCTAAAAAGAAATTCAGCAAATTTATTGTAGTGATGCACAGCGATATCCGGGATGAACCACCTCAAGTTTGCGTCGGCAAAGCAAAATGCAGTATTGATACATTCATCCATAAAAAAATAAGTTATGAAAAATGGTATAAAGATTGTTTCTATTTTAAAGAATTGTAGAATCCTTTGATAATATTCTATTCAAAATAGGCTTCAAGAAACTTTAAATTCCATCAATGGAAAACACGAAAACAAAAGATAAATTATTAGCAAAAGTCGCGGCTGATTTTATCGGGCTGGATACTGTATATACTTTAGCTAATGGTAAAAAAAGCCAGCGTATTTATTTGGATTCTACTGCATCCACATTAATGATGGGTGCCGCTCATGATGCCGTTGAAGCGTTCTATGAACATTATGCCAATACCCATAGTATACTGCATTTTTCCGCTCATATTTCTTCAAAACAATACCAATGGGCTCACGAGCGAATTTTATCTTTTCTCAAGGCAGATCCGGAAATATACACGTGCTTTTTCACTGGGAGTGGTACAACAGCCGGAATAAACCGATTGGCCAGGGTATTTCGCGATTATCGGCCAGATCAGCACATTGCTTTAATTTCACTCATGGAACATCATTCCAATGATCTCCCCCATAGAAAACATGCTGAAAAAGTGATTCATATTCCCCTCAATAGCTATGAAGGACGAGCGGGCTGTATCAACTTGAATGCCCTTGAAGATGAATTGCTAAAAAACAAAGGGCAGGTAAATTATGTTGCAGTAACCGGCGTTAGCAATGTGACGGGAATTATTAATCCCATTTATGATATAGCTGAATTGGCTCATGAATACGGTGCTCTTATTTTAATTGATGGAGCCCAATTGGTTGCCCATTTGCCCGTGCAGATGAGCGGTCATAAAAATCCGAACAGAAATATAGATGCACTCGTTTTTTCCGGGCACAAAACCTATGTCCCCGGCTCGCCGGGAGCTGTCATCTGCCGAAAGGAGATACTCGAGAATATTGAGCCGGAAGAAGTGGGAGGTGGAATGGTAGAAAATGTGTACGTAGAACGTTATGAAGTCAAAACAAATTTCCCTGATCGTGAAGAAGCCGGCACACCCAATATTCCCGGCGCCATTGGTTTGGCAACAGCGATAGATGTACTCGATCGCATTGGAATGGAGGAAATATTTGATGATGAAGGAGAACTTGTTTTATCTGCATTAGAAACAATTCAGAAAATTCCGGGTATAATTATTTACGGTGAACTCGATTACAAAATTTGTCCACGGGCGGCGTCGATTTCCTTTAATATTAAAGGAATGGATCATGGGCTCACCGCCGCCATCTTGAATGATTACCATAACATTGCTGTTAGAAATGAATGTTTTTGTGCTCATCCATACGTTAAGGAAATGATCTTGGACGATTTGCTCGAAGCCACAGAAACCGTTGATGAAGAAAACTTTGAAAACGCATTTAAACTAAAGTCCGGGATGGTACGAGCGTCATTTGGATTGTATAACACACTGTCAGACATTGACGCTTTAGAACAAGCATTAATTGACATTACACAAAATACTGAATTATATACTGCACAGTATCATGTAGATGAAAGTGATAATTATCGCCATAATACATTCAATCTTGCACTTAAAAACCACTTTTCTGTAGCCGATTTCATCGATAATTACGTTAACGGTTAATCAATATCTTGAAGTTATTACTACTTCTGTTTGCTTCAAGCCTAATTCAAGCATCAGATATAACACTGCCCCCAAAAGGCCCATTCCCCATTACTCCAAAGGTATTTCACCATCCTGAAAAAGTATTATTCAATACTAGACCTTTTAATTTGGATTTGTTTGTTGATTTTGATGAAAATGAAATTGAATCTACTAGTGTATTTATAAAAACGGATGCAGTAGAAAACTACTTAGAATTTCCGCTTAAAACAGTAAGAGCCCGATACCGCCACTCTTTCAATCCTCTATTAACACCGGCGAAAACAATCGAATATTTTTTCGTGGTAATTCTGAAAGATGATTCAATTTACGCTGCGCCGCTGGATAAGGACGGCTATATAATTCTTGTAAAACGCACATTGGAAGATCCTGCTGAATATTTCAAACGTAAACTGGCCCAGCGTCGATGAATACCTCTAATAAAATCAACGATCTACGGTCAGAATTAAACGACCATAATTACCGCTATTATGTGTTGGATGATCCTGTTATTTCTGATGCAGAATACGATCGCTTACTCCGCGAATTACAATTGCTTGAAGATGCACATCCTGATTTAATAGCGGATGATTCTCCTACTCAACGTGTGGGTGCACCGCCATTGGACGGATTTGGAAATATTAGGCATCGTATACCTATGCAGTCATTAGCCAATGCCATGGATACAGAAGAGATTCTTGCATTTCACGATCGTTTAATTCGCAGGCTGGGCAAAGAACAAGCAATAGAATATATTGCCGAACCCAAGCTGGATGGATTGGCAGTCGAGTTGGTGTATGAAAAAGGAAAATTTGTAAATGGCTCTACCCGTGGTGATGGTACAACCGGTGAAGATATCACCCAAAATTTAAAAACAATTCGAGCCATTCCTCTCACCCTCCGCGTGGAAGCGCAATCGGTGCCGGCGTTGTTGGAAGTCCGGGGAGAAGTGTTTATCCGTAAAGATGATTTTTTAAAGTTGAACATACAACAGGAGGCAAATGATAAACCTGTTTTTGCCAATCCTCGTAATGCCGCAGCCGGCAGCCTGCGCCAACTTGATTCCAGGATTACAGCCACACGGCCTTTATCTATTTTTTGCTATCAGGCAGGTATGGTGGAAGGAATGACGTTTGAAACTCATAGCGAATTTCTGGCAGCACTACAAAACTGGGGATTCCCTGTAAATCCTGAAATCAAAATTTTAAATGGAATTGAAGAAGCTGTCGCTTTTCATTCTGATCTGGAATCCCGTCGTAATACACTCCCCTATGAAATAGATGGTTCCGTTTTCAAAGTAAATAATTATGATTTACAGGAGAAATTAGGTTCGCGCAGCCGCTCACCCCGCTGGGCAATTGCGGGTAAATTCAAGGCACAGCAAGAAACGACTGTCATTGAAAATATTATTCTTTCTGTTGGTCGAACAGGAGCCGTTACACCCGTTGCAAAACTGGTGCCGGTAAAAGTGGGAGGCGTTGTGGTATCCAATGTTACTCTTCACAACCAAGACGAAATAGACCGAAAAGATATCCGTGTGGGTGATACTGTTTTAATCCAGAGGGCAGGTGATGTCATTCCCCAAGTAGTGAAAATAATTTTAGAAAAACGTCCGGCAAATTCATCACCGTTTAAAATGATCAACACGTGTCCTGAATGTGATCATGATATATATCGCCCGGAAGGTGAAGTCGTCGCTCGCTGTCAAAATTTATCCTGCCCCGCCCAAGTAAAAAGGCGTATTGAACATTTCGTGTCCAAGAATGCTATGGATATCGATGGTGTAGGTGAAAAGCTGATTGATCAACTAGTGGAGAAGAATCTAGTCAAATCCGTTGATGATCTTTTTCGTCTTTCAGTAGACCAGCTTTCTGATCTGGAAAGAATGGCTGAAAAATCAGCAGATAATACAATATCTGCATTAAACAATTCCAAGTCCACGACCTTTCATCGTTTTGTCCATGCTTTAGGAATCCGCAATGTAGGCGAACACGTTGCTAAAGTATTGGAAAAAGCATTTAGCGGAAACATGGAAGATTTCATGAAAACAAATGTTGAAGATCTCGAAGCCATAGTTGAAGTGGGACCCATTGTTGCAGAAACTATTGTCAAATTTTGGACAGATAAAAACAATGTAAACATCGTCAATAATTGTTTTGATCTAGGCATTGTTTTAGAACCGGTTAATAATGAAACGGAACAGATTTTTGCGGGAAAAACGTTTGTATTCACAGGATCCCTTGAATCAATTACCCGCAAAGAAGGAAAAGAAATAGTCGAATCCAGAGGCGGGCGTGCAGCCGGTTCCGTCAGCACAAAAACAGATTATGTTGTAGCAGGAAAAAATGCCGGATCCAAACTAATGAAAGCTGAAGAATTAGGTATATCTGTGTTAATAGAATCAGAATTTTTGGATTTGGTTAAATGAATCACATTTTCATTTTTCTGATTTCCTTCTCTTTTACATTTTCACAAAACTACTTAACAAAAGCAGATATTATTTTAACATCTACGTTAGAAGGGAAAAATAACAACCCGATTATGGATGTCGCTATGGAGGGGTTGGCAATAGCTACACCCTTTATTGAATTTGGATCCGCAGGATTAAATCAAATTGGGAATGAAAAACTTGTGCCTTCGTTTGCAACCACCCTTGGAGTTCAATTACCTATCGCTTTGGGGAAATACTTTTTTAAACGTGAACGGCCCCAAAGACATTATAATCCCCGTATGTGGAATTCCCGGTTTACGCCCTCATTCCCTTCCGGCCATGCTGCAACAACTGTAGCTTGGGCAACAACTGTCACCTTAGAAAACCCGGAATTGTTTCCATTTATGGTTTGTTACACATTTTTAAGTGGATACAGCCAAGTCTATGTGGGGAATCATTATGTGTCTGATGTTATTGCCGGCTGGGTGGTGGGCTATACTGTTGCTTTTTTCTCCAATAATTTAATCAACAACAAAAAATATAATACAAATGAATCTCCGCAGTTAAGATTTAGTATACTTTTACCATGAGATACATTTTATTTTTTTTCACCTCCTTGTTTTTATTTGCAAAAGACCTAGGTCTTTCGTCCATTCAAATAGCCAACGGTTTTACTAAACCAGTATATGTCTGTCAGCCTCCGGGAGATAATGACAGACTCTTTGTATTGGAACAAAAAGGAATTATTAAAATCATCAAAAATGGTATGACAGTTCGAAAGCCTTATGCTGACCTGCGTAACAAGGTTCATAATCCCATCAGGCCTGGGGATGAACGCGGACTACTTGGATTGGCCTTTCATGCCAATTATCAAAACAATGGTTTTGTCTATATCAATTATTCTGATAAAAATGACCATACTATCGTTTCTCGCTTCAGGGTTGCAAGTGATCCAGATAGATTAGATACAAATTCTGAAAAAGTACTAATCAAATTGAAGCAACCTTTTTCCAACCATAATGGTGGTCACATGGAATTTGGTCCGGATGGCTATTTATATATTTCAGTAGGTGACGGGGGTAAATGGGGCGATCCTTATAATAATGCCCAAAATCTGGGAAATCTTTTTGGCAAAATTCTGCGCATTAATGTGGATACTGGTGATCCATATGCAATTCCAGATGATAATCCATTTATTAATAATGAAGATGCTAAAGACGAGATTTGGCTCTACGGATTGCGAAATGTTTGGCGCTTTTCATTTGATCGGGGAAAAGGAGATGTTTACTTGGGAGACGTGGGCCAGGATTTATGGGAAGAAATTGATTTTGTAGCAGCGGAAAATGCCGGCGGCCAAAATTTCGGCTGGCGGGTTATGGAAGGGAATCATTGCTACAACCCAAAAGAAGATTGCGAGCAGACTGGTGTACTCCCCATTTTCGAATACCCCAACGATGCCAATTATATGAAGATTTTGACCGGTATGGATGAACCCAATGTGGACGGTTGTTCGGTCACTGGTGGTTATGTATACCGTGGTTCCGCAATCTCGGAATTGCAGGGAACATATTTTTTTGCAGATTATTGTTCAGGCAACATTTGGACGTTTAAAGAAAAAAATGGTAAAGCCACCGAATTTCAAAACAGAACTGAAGAGATCAGCTTGGGCGGTGGTGGCTTCACTAACTATATTTCCTCTTTTGGCGAGGATAATAATGGTGAACTCTATATTGTGGACTATAACGGAATAATCTTTAAACTTACTGCCTCGGAATAAAGGAAAATAATGATGATGAAAATTGAAGATATAGTAGGAGACATTATCTTACTGATACTAACTGAAAATGAACCACTAAAAGAATTGGGCATAACACAAAATAAACTGTTTGCTAAAGTGGTGGGTTATGATGGAAATGGAGTCTGGATCGAAAACCCTGATTTCCGGCTGCCTGATACTTCAGAAGATGATCCAAATGCTTTCAAAACAGTAAAAGCATCCATATTGATCGCCTGGGCTTATATATCATCCATTGTGCATTTTCCCAATGTACAAGGCTTTGACTTTCCCAGTCCTTTTGATTCAAAGATTGGCTTTGATTTAGATAATTGAATAATTCTGCAGTTCATATTTCCGGTCTTCATAAATCCTATGAAGATACGATGGCTCTTTGTGGGGTTGACCTGACAATTGAAGATGGTCAGTTTTACGGTTTACTGGGACCCAACGGCGCAGGTAAAACAACCACGATTCATATTTTATCCGGCTTGGTATTAAAAAATCAGGGTATTACAAAAATCTATGGAAAAGATACTGTAAAAGATTATCGGTTTACCCGATCACAACTGGGTATTGCTCACCAGGAACTACCGATAGATTGGTTCTTCCCCATTGAAAAATTGCTCTATTTCCACGCTGGTTATTATGGTATAACCAAACATAAGGCTAAACCACGAGTGGAAGAATTATTAGATCGTTTAGGACTTCAGGAAAAACGTTCATCAAGATTACGCCAACTATCCGGCGGTATGAAACGCCGTTACCAGTTGGCAAAAGCATTGGTACATGATCCCAAAATTATCATTCTGGACGAACCTACGGCTGGCGTCGATGTTGAACTGCGCCATGAACTTTGGGATTATTTGCGAGAACTCCACCAAAACGGAAAAACCATCTTGCTAACTACCCATTATATTGAAGAAGCTGAATTACTCTGCGAAAAAGTAGGTATAATTGATAAAGGGAAAATCATTAAAGAAGGGTCACCTGCGGATCTAACTAGGGAATTAGGAAAAGCAGGAATCAATGTTCACATTACCGGATGGAATGATGAATTAAACAAAGCGTTATCCGATTATTCATTTATGCTTGAAGATAACCGGCTTCATTTCACCGTTCGCGATCCTGAAGAAGTCATGGCTAGTATAATTCAAATATTATCCAACCACGGATGTCATATCCACAGTGTTTCTACAGAAAAATCTTCATTGGAGGATGTGTTTTTGAATCTCACGGGCAAGGGGATCAATTGATACGTGGTATGAACTGGATTGGATTATATACTCTAACAAGAAGAGAAGTGGGGCGATTTTTTTCAGTTTATCGACAAACAATTTTACCTGGGCTCATTTCATCGGGATTATATATTTTAATTTTTGGTTTTACCCTTGAACAACGCATTAAGGAAATCGATGGTGTCCCTTATACCCTCTTTATTTTGCCTGGATTGATTATGATGAATACACTCACAAATGCCAGTTCCAATGCTTCCTCATCCATGTTACAGATGAAACTCCTGCAACAGTTACCCGATATTCTAACCGCCCCTTTATCAAGCCTAGAACTTTCTTTAGCATATATCATCGGCGGTGCTGTCCGGGGAATGGTGAATGGAATATTGGTTTTACTATTAGGAGTATTGCTCATAGACATGCCCGTCCAACAGCCCCTAGCAACCATTGGATTTATTTTCCTTGTTTCCTGGGCATTTTCAAGCATGGGCTTATTGCTGGGGCAATTAGCCGATACATGGGATCAACTGGCCATGATGCAAAATTTCTTTTTAACACCTTTGAGTTTTTTAGGCGGCATATTTTACTCCATTCACATGTTACCGGATTGGGCTCAACATTTATCATTGGTAAATCCAATATATTATATGATTAATGGCATTCGCTATACAGTACTTGGAGTGTATGACTCGTCGCCATTAAACAGTTTTCTCATGGCTCTATTTATGACCATTTTATTTACAACAGCTGCAATTTTGTTAATGAAAAGTGGTAAAAAAATCAAGCAATGAGATTTTTATTAATATTCCTCACTATCACTTCGCTGTCTGGAGCAGAAGACACTGATACAGCCGTTTGGTCTCAATACGCTCGAAGTGGATTATCCCACGATCAAGGAATAAATGGAGGCCATGCTTATTACCGTGTTAACCGTAAAACATTAAGCACGTTTCAGGATCTGCGTTTATTTGGTTACAGCCTCGGGGATGATTCGTATGTTTACCTGCGTTACAAAAACAGTGTTAAATATAACCCCAGCGGCAGATTGTACAATTTTACGACTGTTTCCTATCAGAAGAATACCCGAGCGGAGTTGGATCTGCGTTACCATTTCAATCAGGGGTTTGGGTATTTTATTAACGATTACGAGGAGGGTCTTGTTCATGCTGAAATTGGTCATGCCTATGATATGTCAGATTATTTGAATGATACGCGCAAAACATCATATCTAAAGGGAGGGATTTTCTGGGATCATGATATGAAAAAAATAAGTTCAAAGGTTGATGCAGAGTGGTTCAAACAGATTAGCGATGCGGTGGATTCTGATCTGTCACGTTTTCAATTCTTTGCTGAACTAACTTACCAAATAAATAAATCCCTGGCGCTTATTGCTGGTGTTGAACAGGATTATTATACTGAAACCAAACAATATCCACAGTCGTATTACATTTCACTTAGCTGGCGGAAATAATTCTGTGATATTCAACACAAACACATACATTGAATTGTTATAAATTTTTGGTTACCTCAGCGCATTATGTATAAACGTATTCTCATTTTATCAATAATTTTCTTTTCTCTTGTTGCTTCCCAAAAAATCGCTCCTGATATAACTGATGAAAAGAAGCGCCTGCTTGTATTAACTGCGGATGAGTCTAAACCTGATGATGCGTTAGATCGTAAAATCTCTAAAATTGTTGCCGAAGCTACATCCAGGCTTGGGCGCTATGAAGTGATAGACCGAAATCAGCTTGAATCTATATTGAATGAGCTGGCTTTGCATCAAGCGGGATTTATAGCAGGAAAAGACATCATTGAATTAGGAGGTATCGCTTCTGCAAAAGAAGCTATGAAAGTACAGATCAACCATTTCAGTCAAAAAGGGATTCCTCCAGAGGATAAAGATGAGGAGGAGGACAATGATGACAGGGGTTTTTGGGAAATGGTGGTTTATGAATCGGTTAAAGGAGCTATACGTTCTGCAACCACTCCAAAAGAAGAAGAACCTTATGCTTATAATATGCAAACAATTATTCATGCTGATATCATTTTTCTAGATATAGAATCAGGTAAAACATTGAACACATTCCCAATCAGTGCAATGCATACCGGGGGAAGTCGCGGTGAATCTCTATCCAAAGCTTTAACTATTGTACGCTGGAACGTTTCCCGGTCGCTCAGAGAATTATACACGATTACTTCAGAAGTGTTAGATGTAGATGGCAGCAATGTTACCTTGTATCTTGGTTCGGAAATGGGAGTCAAAAAAGGCATTGTTTACGAAATTTCCCGCCTGGACAAAAAGAAAACATTAAAAGACCGTGAAGTAATTATACCCGGTCGATCTGTAGGCCTGATCCGAATTGATAGGGTCAGTGGTGACGCAAGCACCGGTAAAATTGTGCGAAAATGGGGACGGGTTAAAAAAGGCTATAAAGCAGTGGAAATGATTCATCCTCCCACAGTAGCATCGGGATTATACTTTTCTTATAACTTTGAAAAATCAGGGTTTGACCGGGGAGGTATTTCCTTTCAATTAAAGCCTTTCAACCGTTGGTCTTTCAATGGTTTTTTGGGTGGTGGTAATATTATTGACAGCCGCAACAGACGTAACGGAATGTTTACGATTGGTGGTGGATTTATTTATCGTTTTCTCTATACACCAAAATTCAATTTATGTGTTACGGCTGATGTCCCGTTTAATGTCGTATTTCGCAGTGATGATAAAGAGCATAACGTTTCAACACTCTTAATAACTTCACACATTGGTTTACAAACTGAAATAATGCTGAACCGCAAACTGGATATCGTTTTCCAAGCAGGTGTTAGCAGTTCCGGTGTGCATGGAAATTGGCAATACAATGAAGGCGACGGAGAAGATTCAAAATCTTATGATGCTGAATGGGATGAAAGAGGCGAGCCTGCCCTGGATGCATCCGGTATGTATATCAATTTCAGTATTCGGTATCTCGACATTAAGATCGACTATTGATCTATCAGAACATCTCTGATCTTATCAAGATTGCCATCAATTTTATCATTAGGTGTTAATCCCAAAATTTCTGCTATCAGCGGGTATATATGGATATTTTCCAGTGATGGTCTTGAATATCCATCTTTGAACGCCGGCCCATCAGCCAGAAAAATTGCGTGCATGCTTCTCAATTCATTATCGTAGCCATGAGTACCGCCTTGCAAAAATTTCAATTTAAATATATCTGCTCCATGATATTTTTTATCCAATATAAACCAGCCCTCATCTGCCACTAATAATACATCTTTGATACGGTAATGATTTTTATAATGATACCGTTCAGGAATATCCTCTTTTTTATATACACTCATATGGGGCACCTTTTTTAATTTTTTTACAATGGTGTTTAATTTCTGATCATCCTCTCCATACAACATTGCAAACGGACCGGACCCTTCTTGTTTAATTCCCAATAGATTGACATAATCAGATAAATCAATCGTCCGCTCCGGGCTGATGGCTGCCATGCCGTGATCCGCAACTGCAATGATATTCAAATTTGGAAATATTTCCAACGATTCCATGGTTTTCATAATGTTTCCCATGATTAAATCCATTGAGTCTACCATCGCCTCTGCTTCTGCAGATTTCGGGCCATAGCGATGTCCGGCATCATCCGGTTCATGAAAATACAACATAATCAAATGCGGGCGTTTTTCCTTGGGGAGACTGAACCATTTTGCAACTGAATCAATCCTCGCAGAAAATGGAAAATCATGATCGTATCTTTTCCAGATACTTGACCACACACCACCCACAGGAGCTTCGGTACCGGCCCAGAAATATGATGCAGTTTTTACTCCCTGTTTTTCTGCAGTAACCCAAATGGGTTCTCCTCCATAAAAACGGGAATCTTCTACTTTCGAACGGTCAGAAAGCGTGAAATACTCGTCCAGTTTTGTATCGTAAAAATAATTTGCAATTATCCCATGATTTTCAACAAACATCCCTGTAGCTATGCTATAGTGATTTGGAAATGTTTTGGATACAAAAACGGGTTTCAGACCATCCGCTTTTACTCCTTGCTCTGCAAAACGATCGAAGTGCGGAGTATCATACCAATCCAGATAATCAGCCCGAAAGCCATCAAAAGATACTAATAATACATAGGATCTATTTTCTGCTTCAAGGCTGGAGATCCATAATAATATTAGAATGAGTATTTTACCCATGGAGTTCATAAAATGATTAAAATTGATTGTTAAAATTGAACTGAATCTGTAACGATGCACAAGCCATTTATAGAAAATATGCGTAAAGATATGGTGGAAAACCAGCTCCGGCAGCGGGGTATTACAAATGATCGTGTTTTAGATACCATGGGCGATGTGCCCCGCCACCTCTTTGTGGCTGAAGACTTGCGGGATGAAGCATACATGGATGGTCCCCTGCCCATTGGTTTTGACCAGACCATCAGCCAGCCATACATCGTGGCATTTATGACGGAAGTCTTAAAAGTTGAACATCAGCATTCCGTTTTGGAAATAGGAACCGGCTGTGGTTATCAATCAGCTGTTTTATCTTCTTTAGCTAAACATGTTATTTCACTGGAACGCATTAAAGAATTAGCGGAATCTGCTCAACGTCGGCTAAGGGAATTGGACTATTCAAATGTAGATGTTGTCCATGGTAACGGCTGGAATGGATATAAACAAAAGGCTCCTTTTGATAGAATAATTGTTACCGCTGGAGCTAATAAAATTCCAAAGGCATTACTGGACCAATTAGCGAATGGTGGCATCCTGGTCATTCCCGTAGGTAAAATAATGTTCAGCCAAACACTGCGTATCATAAGTAAAGACAGCAATGGAAACGTTACTAAACAAACATCATTACCTGTCAGGTTTGTGCGTTTAGTGAATAAATGAAAAATACCGTTTTAATATTATCCCTTTTATTTTCGCTTCGTGGCGCCGATTCAGAAGTGTCACCACCCAATCATTTTGGACCTGTTTCAGCTGCGCATATCCAAGCTGAATTTGGAGAAAAAAGTATTATTTACGTTGATGATGCATTGGGTTCAGCTCATAGAATTATCCCCCAAAACGATCCACATGATCAGGAATTAGATTTTCAACGTCGCTCTATAAAATATATTGATGAAAATCCGGAGATATTCAGAATGCCTGGAGATGAAATCAAACTTGAGGTCCATGAAAATTATGGACAGGTAGATTATGTTATTTTCCGTCAAACATTCGAACACATTCCTGTTTACCAATCGCGAATAGATTTTCGATATAGTAAAAATAATCTTGTATGGTTTGGCGCAGATACGTACCCGGACATAAATATAAACGTAACTCCAAGCATTGGTAGTGACGTGGCGCTCCTTTTGGCTGAAGGAGAAATAGAATTTGATTTGGGTAATGAAGATTTCATTATTAATGAACCTGAGCTGTTTATTTATGCACATCGTCTCGGAGAATACCGACTGGCTTGGAGGTTAGGGCTCTTTGTTCATCATAGCGATCCCAACCGTTTTGAACGTTCTGTCAGTAATTATTTGATTTGGGTGGACGCGCATAGTGGGGAAATCTTTTCTATCTTTGATCGAGTGGAAGAGTTGGAGATTCAGGGAATTATTACAGGAATGGTAAAGGATGTCCCCTACGGGACAGAAACACAACGACCTATTGAAGATGTTAAAGTAGTTGTGTCTGGAGTTGGTGACACATATACTGACGAATATGGGTATTATAGTATTGAGGCAGGTACCGATCAGCGAACAGTAGCTGTAGAATTACTGGGTTCATATCTTAATGTAAATGCCAGTAATGTCAGTGATGCTTATGTGAGTTCAACAGTAACCCCCGGAGATACATTCAATGTTCGTTTTGACAACCTTAATTCTCTGGCTGGTGAACGGGATACGTATTTTCATGCCAATCTGATCCATGATTGGATCAAGAACATTGATAATTTTTTTGATGGAGTTGATTATATCATGCCGGCGGCTGTCAATATTGGTTCGGAAGACAACCTCTGGCCTTGCAATGCTTATTGGAATGGAATTGGTATAAATATGTTTTCAGCTGGCGGGGGCTGCAGTGCTACAGATCAAATGGCTGATGTCATTTACCACGAATACCAGCATGGTATTACCCAATTTGCATACGAACCTTTTGATTCTCCATATACTTCAGGGATGGGTGAAGGATTCAGTGACTATGCAGGGATGACAATACGAAACTCCCCCTGCCTTGGCGATGCTTTTTACGGTACCCCTGGATCATGTTT
>DJKX01000008.1 GCA_002436185.1 Fidelibacterota bacterium UBA6531 | reverse complement strand
CATAATTAATCCCATGGGAAAAAGGGGTGCTAAATCATCAGGTCCAATAGGTTGACCCGTTCCTGGATGTAAAATGGGTGGCGGCTGGTTTGGCATGTCCGCGGCAATATTATACCATTGTTTTGGAATATCTTGTTCCGATAATACGATTTTCTTTTGCATCATTTTGTTTTCCTTTGATTATTGTTATTAGGTTTGATTTACACTAAAAACTAGCCCACAAAAGAACCGACAGTATAAAATATGATACTGTATGATACTGATGTCCAGTCTATAATAGGAAATTCAGACATTCAAATCCAATATACAAGCTTTTATTGAAAAATAATTATTATCAATATCATATAGTATTTTTACTATTCTCAAATCCCTATAGTTTCTTTGCTAATGATTTGTATGTAAACTAAATTTAAATATCAAATTGGATTAGTATTTTTTAAAATCCAAAAACGTGCCATACACTATTTATGCTTTAATTGTAATCTGAAGAAAGAAAAACCCATATGTCTAAAAAATTGTTTGAAACTATAAGTCTACATTCCAATGAAAATCCATTCGGGCCTTCTCCCATGGTTTTGGAGGCAATTAAAAAATACAGTCAAGATGTCCATTGCTATGGAAGCTGGAAACCGAAAACATTAAAAGAAAAACTTGCCTCAAAATATCAAGTATCCCCCAATAATATCGCAGTTTCAGCAGGCTCATACGAACTTATAAATCTTATTATTCATTTTTTGGTAAACCGAGATGAAGAAATTCTTACCTTTGATAATACGTTTATGGCCTATAGATATAGTGCAAAGCGAAACGGAAGAAAGTGTGTGGTTTCAAATATGTCCGGGCTGGAATGTGATTTGGAGAATCTTATTCCCCTGTGTGGGGAAAATACAAAGGCGATATTTATTGCCAATCCGAATAATCCCACGGGTACTATTGTTACACATGATTCATTAAGGAATCTCCTGGAAACTATACCAAGCAACATATTGGTAGTTGTAGATGAAGCATACTATGAATATGTCACTGATGAATCATATCCAGATTCAATACAGCTTCTTAAAGAATTTCCTAACTTGATCATTCTACGCACCTTTTCTAAAATATATGGTTTGGCAGGTGCTCGAGTAGGATATGGAATTGCAAGTGAAAAATTAGTTGAAATACTAGAAAATAAACGACTGCTGCGATCGATCAACATATTAGGGAAAAAAGCAGCTGAAGCTGCTCTGGATGATGTGGATTATGTACGCCGTTCAATTAGTCATAACTTAAAGGAAAGGAAATATCTATTAAAAGAATTAAGACGGCTAGGTTTTACTGTGGGTGATTCTCATGCCAATTTTCTTTATTTACCTTTTCAGAATAATGACCAGAAAAACAATGTATACCAAATATTAGCAAAAGAAGGACTAATGGTTTGTGATATGGAAATATTCGGGCAAAATAATTCCCTGCGAATCACTATTAGTTTAAACGAAATAAACCAACGTATCATTGATTGTATTAGCCAAAGCACTTAATTATTTTATTCTTATCTAAAGAACTGGATAAAATTCATATAGTTTACTTGTAAATAGTTCATATGTGAACTATATTTAAATATTAAATCCAGAATAAATAAACCTTTTACCCTAAATAAATAACCAGTGAGTATATTATGAGTTATGAAATACCAATAGGAACTATGGAGAAAACAACAGGATTTTTAATGTTTAGAACGGCACGCGGGATGAAAAAGATGCTGGATGCACGCTTGAGTGAATTCAATGTTACATCTTCGCAAGCATCTGTTTTAAATACATTATTTAGCTCTGATGGAATATCTTTATCAGATATTGGGAAAAGCGTTCATCTTGATAAACCAGCAATTACTGGATTGGCTGATAGAATGGAAAAAGATGGGTTAGTTGAAAGAAGACGCACATCTTCAGATAGAAGAATCATTCAGCTATTTTTGACAGAAAAAGGTCGAAATCTTTATAATACAATAGAAACAATTATTATAGAAGTTGATCAACAACTGGTAAAGGGTTTAGTAACTCAAGAAATAGAAACTTTGCACGAAATGTTGCAAAGCATATGGGATCAAGCTAATAATTAATCAGATCGAAAAAATAGATTATAATAAAGGATATTCATTATGACAGTACGAGTAATGGAAGAATGGCAGGGAAAATCGTTGGACGATATTCTTTGGCTTTGCCAAGAAACGGTTGAAGATACTGAAGTAACAACGGTTAAACGCTGGCGGGAAGCAGGTGGAAAAGTATTAGGACATTTTCAGGTATATTTTCCTGAAGAAATTGCCCATGCTGCTGGGATGCTCCCTGTGAAGATGTTTGGTGCATCTGTGGAAACACGTATTGCAGATAGCCGGTTTGGATCTTATCTTTGCTCAATTCTAAAAACCAGTCTCGAGCAAGTTCTTTCCGGGCGCGTTGAATTGGATATGTTTGTTACACATCCCATTTGTGATGCAGCCAGAAATTTGGCTCCCATCTGGGGACGGAATTTTGATTATCCCTGCCAAATTTTATATCTGCCTCAAAACCCAAATTCAAGTTACTCCGTTCAATATCTAAAAGAGGAGTATGAAAGAATTCAAGGTATCATCGAAAAAGTTGCCGAACAGAAAATAACTAATGATGCTTTGCAGAATTCTATTGCTGTTTTTAACAATAATCGCACTTTGCTTCGGAAATTATATGATATAAAAAGGGAAAAACCCTGGTTAATTACAATCAATGAGGCCTATACCCTTGTTGCAATTGGAGGCATGATTCCACGGGAAGAGCATAACGAAATACTCGAAACAGTTATACCCATGATTGAAAAACGAAATGCTCGTCAACAGGATCGTATTCGCGTCGTCTTTGAGGGAGGATTTTGTGAACAACCACCTTTGGATATGCTTCGAACTGTAGGCCGTTCTTGCTATGTGGTAGATGATGATTTATTGATAGGACTGCGATATTTACTGGAAGATGTTGATGTGGGTGATGATCCATTAAATGCTATGGCGGAAGCCTATATCCATAAATCCACTTATAGTCCTGTACAGCACGATCTCCGCAAACCGAAAGAAAAAATGTTGAGAGATAGGGTAAGTAATTCAGGTGCTGAAGCAGTTATCATCACAGCGGCAAAAATGTGTGAACCCGGACTGGAAGAACAGGTAACATATACACAGGAATTGGACAAGGACGATACCCCCTATTTCGTTAGCGAATTTGAAGAAAATATGACCAGTTTTGATCATTTAGAGATCCAACTGGAAACGTTTGTCGAAAATTTAATGTTTGATTGAGGTAAAAAATGAGTGAAATAAATAATAAAGAAATGGTTGGTCGTGGTACTCGGGAAGGGGCAGTGCTATTTAGAGATTGGTTTCAGGACTTGACTGAAAAAGCAGAGAAAGGGGAAACAGCAGCGTATGTGTTTGTCATGGGAAGCATAGCAGAAATTCTCCGGGTTTTTGATTTACCAATGGTATTTCCGGAAATTCATTCATTACAAACAGCGGTTCGTCATGTGGCCGATGATTATTTGAATGTGGCTGAAGATTATGGTTATTCCCCGGATATTTGTGGATACGTAAAAGCTGATTTCGCCATGCAGATGCAAAACGGAAAACATCCCATGGGACAAATTCCCAAACCCGGCATTGCCGTATTAACTAATGCCTGTAACACATACTTGAAATGGGGTGAAATCTGGGAACGCATTTATGATATTCCCATGGTTTCCATTGATGTCCCTGCTACGCGGGAAGCTGGTACAAGAACCTGGCCCGGCGATGATCAATTTGAGCGGGAAAAGCAATATGTAAAAACTCAATTAAAAGAATTGATTGAACTCTGTGAAAAAATGACTGGCAAAAAATTTGATATTGATCGTCTCCGTGAAATTTTAGGATACGTCAATACTATGAGTGCTGGTTGGAAACGGGTGATGGAATTGAATCAAAGCCGTCCGTCTCTTTTTAATGCATTAACTGACGGAACAGTCTATTTGGGTATGTCAAATGTATTCCGCGGCACGCCTGAAGGTGCCGAATTTTTTACAAGACTCGTGGAAGAAATGGAATATATGTCTGCCAATGGAATTGGAACACTTACGGATGAAAAATATCGTTTAAGTTTCATCGGAGTACCCTGCTATCCCATTTTTCGCCGATTCAATGAAATGTTTACCGAATGGGGTGGAGCCTTTGTCATGTCCACATACTTGTGGTTTGCTTCAGGCGGAACAAATTTGGGTGTCCAATATGATTTGGACAACCCCATGGATTCTCTGGCAGAAGGCGTACTTATCAGTGTTCGCGATGCTATGGATTCCATGTTTCATCCTGAACTAACTGTGCTTGATAAAACAAATAATTATAATATTGACGGAGTGGTATATCATCCTATCAAAAGCTGTCGAACAACATCAGCCGGCATGGCGGATAACCGTAGGGCTTTAATGGAAAACAGCAATTTGCCCAGTCTGTTCATTGAATCAGATATGATGGATTCAAGGGTTGTGGGAGAAGCGCAAATGAAAAATCGAATTGATGCTTTTTTCGAAGGATTGGCATCCCGGAAAGCAAAAGAAGCAATAGGAGCATAGAATGGCATTATCAGCAGGCGTGGATGTAGGCTCCACGCAAACAAAAGCAGTGATTATAAATGAAGGATTAGAAATCGTTGGAAGATCCTTAATCGATACAGGTGCCAATGTTGTTCAGGCTGCTGAAAAAGCATATTTGAATGCCTTGAATAACAGCGGGCGGAGAGAAGAAGAAGTGACTTATGTAATTGGAACAGGATATGGGCGATATAAAGTGACTTTTGGTGATGCCCAAGTGACTGAAATCAGTTGCCATGGTCGAGGTGCTGTACACATGTTTCCGGATACAAGAACTGTTCTGGATATGGGGGGACAAGATACAAAAGCCATTGCTGTAAGTGAAACAGGCGAAATAGTGGACTTTTGTATGAATGATAAATGTGCTGCAGGAACCGGTCGTTTTCTCGGTGCTGCTTCCATGGCTCTGGATATACCTTTAGACGAATTGGGTGTGACAGCTTTGAAATCGGAAAAACCGGTAAAAATCAGTACAACTTGCACTGTGTTTGCTGAATCCGAAGTGCTTTCCTGGTTGGGAAAAGGAAAGAAAATTGAGGATATTCTATTGGGAGTTCATAAATCAATTTCATCCCGATCCATTTCATTATTGCGGCGCGTGGGATTAAATCAACAAATTACATTTACCGGCGGAGTTGCAAAAAATATTGGCATGGTGGAAGTTTTGAATGAAAACATTGGTAAGGAATTGAATGTCAGTAATGAATCCCATTTTATGGGTGCCCTGGGCGCGGCTCTTTTTGCCATGGATCATATTAAAACCAGCCGCATCCCGGCAGGAGGTCAAGCATGAGTTATGTTATTGGTGTAGATGTAGGATCTACTTATACTAAAGCGTTAATTCTTTCCCCAGAAAAAGAAGTGGTTGGACATGCCATGACCCCAACTGGTTTTAAATTGGATAAAGCTTCTGAGAAAGTTTTTAATAAAATACTGAAAGATGCGGGACTGGCTAAAGATGAAATCGGCTATGCAATCTCTACAGGTTACGGCAGGCACATGGTACCCTACAGAGATATTACCGTTACCGATTTAACAGCAACTGCGCGTGGGACTAATTATTTTTTTCCTGGGACTCGGACTGTTTTGGATATTGGAGGACAAACCATGAAGGCCAGTCGATTGGATGAAAAGGTAAAAGTGAAATCATTTCGGTTGAACGATAAATGTGCTGCTGGCACTGGAGCTTTCTTGGAAAAAACAGCTAGATACATGGGTTATGAAACGGAAGAAATCGGTCCATTGGTACAGACTTCAAAAGAAGATGTTCCTATTTCCGGTGTTTGTGCCGTGTTTGCTGAATCTGAAGTGATTAATCAATTATCTTTAGGATCCGCTCCATCAGACATTATGCATGGTGCAATGTCTTCACTTGTAAAAAGAGCCATACAATTATTAAAACGGGTGAAAATGGAATCCCAGATCACACTCACGGGCGGCATCATGCGCTTTAAAACAATGATCGATGTTTTGACAGAAAATGTAGAAGAAAAAATTAATGTGCCCAAAGGTGACATGGTGCAATTCACAACAGCATTGGGCGCGGCAACATTGGCGCTTCAGCGTTTAGAAAAAATTAAGGCTGAAGCATGACAGAACTCTGTGGTATGGCCGTTTCGTCCCGGGATGAACAATTAATAACGGATGGCTGGAGTAAACAATTTACCTGTGGTGAGCCACGCTTATCTGAAGCCTGTGAATTGTTTTCTCAAATGAATAGAGAGATACATTTGGAAGATATGGTTAAAGAAGACCAACCGTTAGGTACGAAGTGTGATTCTTGTTTTGTTGCTTGTGGAGATGAAATGAAAACTATTTGGACTCGCCAAAAAATATTGATATAATGGCAGAAATGAATACTTACTCCAGTTCAATTCCGTTACCTGAATATGCAATGAATATGGCTGTTTTACTGCAAACAAACTCGGTAAAATTTTCTGATAAACCCATTTATCAAGATGTCCAAAATGGTACTTATACCCTGCTGGCTTGGAATAAATTTTTTATTCGTGTAAAAGCAATTCAAAGTTGGTTATTATCGAATAGTTTTAAACGAGGCGATAAGATGGTTTTTCTATCCCGGAATTGCCAAGAAATGCTGGAACTTGAATTGGCCGTCATGGCTATGGGTGGCATTTCCGTCCCGATTTTTTCCGGATATCCAGCCGATCAAGCCAATAGATTGTTAGAGTTTTGTGAATCCACTTTCGCAGCTGTTGCTGATCAAGATCAATTCGAAAAAATAAAATCTCCAAAAAACATTAAGAAAATCATCTATTTTTCTTCTTTAGGAAATCATGATCTTGTCAACCTTGTCCCCTTTGCAGACTTAATTTCTCATGAACCAAAATCGAATGAGATAATGGGGTTAGATATCCATCCCGAGACTGTTTCTTTAATGATGTATACTTCAGGAACCATGGGATTACCAAAATGTGTGCAATTAACCCATAAAAATATTCTTTCCCAGCAGGCTGCCATGAAAGCGTTATGGGATTTAAATCATCAGGATCGGTTTTTATCTTATCTTCCATGGCATCATAGTTTTGGAGGGATTTTCGAAAAATTTGCTGCAGTTGTAAATGGTGCTGTTTTATCTCTTGAGCATGGATATGGGAAAGATTTGGATATCCTTCTCAATAATTGGAAGAAAGTAAAACCAACCGTTTTTTTCAGCGTCCCGCGAATTTATCAAGCCATTGCAACACGCGTGATGCAGGACAAAGAAGTGGAAGAAATGATCTTTCATGATGATTTACGTTTCATTTTTACAGCAGCAGCGCCCTTACCAAAAAATATTGCAGACCTCTTTGAAGATCACGGGATTCCTGTGGTGGAAGGCTGGGGATTAACGGAAACATCTCCATGCTGTACGATTACTGACCCGACGATAACACGAAAACAAGGCGTTGTTGGTAAACCAATTCCGGGTGTTTTAGTAAAAATAGCTGATGACGGTGAAATCCTGGTTAAAGGTCCAAATGTAATGACTGGTTATTATCATAATCCAGAGGCTACAGCAGAAGTTTTGGTAGAAGATGATTGGTTTAAAACGGGTGATGTGGGCGAATACACAAAAACAGGCTTAAAACTTATTTCCCGGAAGGATAGGATTTTTAAATTAATCAATGGTAAAAAAGTTGTTCCGACTGAAGTGGAAAATCTCATTGCAAAAGATTGTGCCTACCTTGCCCATGCATATCTACATGGTAGCGGGAAAGATCATCCTGTCCTGCTGGTTTTTCCCAATAAAAATTTATTTTCCCAAAAACCCGACGAGTCTCTCCTTTCGCAAGATTGTAAATGCCCCGAAGGTATGGATGATTATTTTAACTGTCTGTCAGATTGTTTGTTAAAATGGAACAATGCCAATGACACCAAATTTTCCCGATATAAAAAAGCCATGCTGATAGACTACGAGTTAAGTATAGAAAACGAAGAATTAACACCATCCATGAAACTGGCGCCCAATGTTGTGGGAAAAGTATTTAAAGCGGAAATTGAATCTCTTTATAACCCTTTGGAATCGAAATCAGAAGATGTTTATATCATAAATGTGGAATAAGAAATGGCTCAATTAAAATCTCAAATTGCATTAAAAGAATTATTAAAAGACTATTTTACTGGTATGAAATCTCCCATTGCCTGGTGCACAAGTGCCGGACCGGCTGAAATACTCCGGGCATTGGGCTTCGAAGTTTATTTTCCTGAAAATCATGGCGCATTACTGGGCGCATCTCGAACAGCGGAAAAATATATTCCCCGAGCCCATCAGGAAGGGTATGACGGCGAAATCTGTTCCTACCTTACAGCCGATATAGGCGCCTGGCTTATGAAGGAAACCCCTCTGACAAAAATTTATGGATTGAAGTCCATACCCAAACCGGATTTGATTGTTTTTAATACAAACCAATGTAGAGAAGTTGCGGAATGGTTCAATTTTTTTGGAAGGGAATATGATTGCCCGGTGGTGGGTATTTTTCCACCAAGATATTTAGAAGAAATAACTCAAGCAGAAATTGATAATGTTACTGATCAGCTCAAAGGATTGGTAAAAGTAGGTGAAAAAATTATTGGTAAATCTTTGGATCCGGCAAAATTATCAGAAACTGTTCGATTGAGTTTTGAAGGGTCTCAACTTTGGAAAGAAGTACTGGAAACAGCAAGTCATTCGCCAGCTCCTCTTACATTTTTTGATGGATGTATTCTTATGGCACCCATTGTCGTTCTACGGGGAACTCAAATTTGTGTCGATTTTTATAAGGAAGCGTTGGTGGAATTAAAAGAATTGGTTGCACAAAATGAAGGGGCGATCCCCAATGAAAAGGTACGAATTTATTGGGAAGGAATGCCTGTGTGGGGTCGGCTGCGTTCTCTATCGGAATTCTTCGCTGAAAACCAAACTTCGGTTGTGGCTTCAACTTATTGTAATAGCTGGGTTTTTGATCATTTTGATCCGGACAATCCAATGGAATCCATGGCTTATGCCTATACGCAGATTTTTATCAATCGCGGCGAAAACACCAAGTTGGAAATGATGAAGGATATCATGGGCAAATTTGAAGTGGACGGCGTTGTTTTTCATGATTCAAAAACCTGTTTTAATAATGCCAACAGTCGATTTGGCTTACCCAAAAGAGTAGAAGAAGCTACCGGGATTGACACTGTATCATTTGATGGTGATTTAGTGGATTTAAGGTTTTTTTCCGAAGGGCAGACGAGAACAAAAATTGAGACATTTATCGAACAGCTTAAATATAATAAGTGACCAAGATATGACTTACAATCCAAAAACTCCATTAAAAATCGGCATCATCGGTGCGGGGCCTGTTGGATTAACATTGTCTGCTCATTTTATTGAATCAGGAGCTTATGTTGTATTATGTGATATTGATGAGGAAAAAATAGATGAAATAAAGAAAGTTGGTATTTCACTAATCAATACAATTCAAAAAAATGTAAAGGTGGATAAAGTTTGTTATTCCGTTAATGAATTGAAAAAGCATGATTTGGACTTAGTGATAATTTCCGTCAAAACCACTGTATTGCAAGTCGTGGTTGATCAACTGTCTAATACTGATGATGAAAAATTATTTGTTATGTGTGCCCAAAACGGTATAGATAATGAATTAATCGCTGCAGAAAAATTTGGCAAAGATAAAACATTACGTATGGTTATCAATTATGCCGGTGCTATGGAAAATCCCAATACGGTAAATGTTACTTTTTTCAATCCTCCAAATTATATAGCTCCTATTACGTCTACAGGCGAACCATTTGCAAAAACCATTACCGATTTATTAAATGGAGTAAATCTGGTAACAGAAATGTGTGATTCAAATGAAATAAAAAACCATGTCTGGGAGAAAGCAATCCTTAATTCAGCCCTAAGCGGCATTTGTGCAATATCACATCGCACTATGAAAGAAGTGATGAGTTTTCCTGAAACAGTAAATATGGTTATAGGAATTATAGATGAATCAATACAAGTTGCAAAAAGAGAAAATATAGAGATAAAAGATGGTTTTCGAAGTGCTTCTATTGAATATCTTACAAAAGCAGGTGACCATAAGCCGTCTATGTTAATTGACATAGAAAATGGTGTTAAAACTGAAATTGATCAGTTAAATGGGAAGATTGTTAAATATGGAAAAAAATACGGCATTGATACACCTTTAAATCAAGGAATAACTGCATTAATTCACTTACATGAGGAAAAGAATAATGGATGATTATTTTCTTGGTATAGATCTAGGTTCATCGTACACCAAATTTGCTGTAACTGATGATTCTGGTGGCCTTATGTTTAATAACGTTATCCCAACATTAAGCCGAAATAAAGATATGTTCAGGAATCAATTGGCAAAAATAAATAAACAATTCTCAATCAAACAAATTTGTACGACCGGATATGGTCGGGATACGTTTGATGGCGATATTAAAAAAACAGAACTCATTTGTGCATCTGCTGGTGTTTCAGCATTATTCCCAGAACATAAATGCATTATAGATATTGGTGGCGAAGACATTAAAATCATTGAAAGCGATCCTGATGGAAAAGTGATAAATTTTTATATGAACGATAAGTGTTCTGCAGGAACAGGGACATTTATTACTGAAATTGCCGATAAAGCAGAATTGGAAATTGGTGAAATGAGTGATCTGGCTAAATTGTCTTCAGGGTCAAAAATTATTAATAGTTTTTGTACTGTTTTTGCCAAGTCAGAAATACTGGGATGGAAATTCAATAATATTCCCATCGAAGAAATTGCAAAAGGAATCTATCTCTCCATTGTTACGCGAATACGAAAATTGCCGGTTAAAACCCACATTCCCATTATTCTTTGCGGCGGTGTAATTGCATTTCACCCTTATCTCCAAGAATTATTATCAGAAGAATTTGACGTGGACATTTTCATCGCACCCAATCCTCAATACATGGTTGCCTTGGGTGCATCTATTTTGGCAATGAAGAATGAAGCTTAACATCATGACGAGAGCCCACTAAAGAATGAGTATAATATATGCATGGCAAATGGTTGAGAAAGATCAGCCCTTTGAATTAGTAGAACAATCTATTCCATCTTTGAAAGAAGGTGAAGCACTCGTAAAGATTTCAGGATGTGGTGTATGCCATACAGATTTGAGTTTCTGGCATTACGGTGTTCCCACTCGCCATGAGCTTCCATTGATATTGGGACATGAAATCAGTGGTGTGGTTGTGGATGGATCTTCAGATTTAATAGGTAAATCTGTCATTATTCCGGCTGTGATGCCCTGCGGTGACTGTGATTTATGTCAGGCCGGAAGGAGCAATATTTGTCAAAAGCAGCAAATGCCTGGGAATGATTTTCATGGTGGTTTTGCCAGTCACGTTGTGACTCCATCCCGGTATTTAGCGGAAGTTCCAGAAAGTGCTTTGGCGCAACATGAATTATGGGAATTGGCTGTCATTGCCGATGCTGTATCTACACCCTATCAAGTCATGGTAAAAAGTAAAATCCAAAAAGGTGATTTTGCTGTTATCATCGGTGTTGGCGGTGTGGGTATTTATGGTGCTCAATTAGCAAAGATATTTGGTGGAAAAGTGTTAGCATTGGATATTTCACAGGAAAAACTGGACCAGTTACATCAAGTGGGTATTGACCAAACATTAAATATATCCGGTATGGATGTGCGGGAAATCAAAAAAGTGGTGAAGGAGAAATGCCGAAAAACGGGTGCGCCATCCAACCGATGGAAAATTTATGAAATGTCCGGCACCAAACGAGGGCAAGAATTGGCTTATGCGCTCATGGGAATTGCATCCACCCTTTCCATCGTCGGATTCACCATGGACAAATTGGAAGTCCGATTAAGTAATCTCATGGCATTTGATGCAAATATTATCGGCACCTGGGGATGTAAACCGGAATTGTATGCGGATGTTTTACAATTAGTTGCTGAAGAAAAATTAAAAATAAAACCATTTACAGAATCGTTTCCCATATCAGAAATCAACACTGTATTTAAGAATACATTAGACCATAAATTAAAAAAGCGTTCGGTCATGATACCGGATTTTAAACAAATTGGAGAATAACATGAATACACCACTCGTCAATCACAATTTAACAGATATTGATTATACCGAAATAATCTATGAATTGCGCCCATGTTTGGATAACAGTGGTAATCCGGTTGAAGGATTAAACAATGCGTGGATTTTTCTGAACAATCCAAAACAATATAACTCATATACAACAGCAGCTGTAAAAGAAATTATCTTCGCTTTTCGAGAGGCTTCCAATGATCGAAGTGTTGTATCTGTTATTTTTTCTGCAGTAGGGGATAAAGCTTTTTGTACTGGTGGAAACACGAAAGAATATGCCGAGTATTATTCCGGGAAACCCATGGAATACAAACAATATATGCGCCTGTTTAACGATATGATAACATCCATTCTCCATTGCGATAAACCTGTTATCTGCCGTGTAAATGGGATGCGAATTGCTGGCGGACAGGAAATCGGAATGGCCTGTGACTTCACAATTTCCAGTGATCTAGCGGTTTTTGGCCAAGCCGGTCCCAAGCATGGTAGCGCTCCCGATGGCGGCAGCACAGATTTCCTGCATCTTTACGTTGGCATTGAACGGGCCATGCAGAGCGGTGTATTGTGTGAAATGTGGACAGCGTATGAAGCAAAGAATTTTGGTCTAATTACTGAAGCTGTGCCTGTGCTTAAAATGGATGGAAATGTCGTACGCAATCCTCTGTTAGTGACGGACAAATGGGTTGATGAATCTGGGGATGTTGTATATGGTCAGAAAAAATCCGGAGACGAATACAAAACCGGAAAAGCGCAACTCATGAATGGTGAAATTGATTTAACACCGCTCGATGATGCTGTGAATGCTTTGGCTACAAAAATGATGTACTTGATGCCTGAATGCACCAGCAAAACATTGAACAGCCTTCGAAAAAAGAAGCTGGAACATTGGGATCAAAATAGCCAAACCAACAGAGATTGGCTGGCACAAAATATGGTGACGGAAGCTCGGGCAGGGTTCAGAGCATTTAACGAAGGTCCAAAAGGAAATCGGGAAGTTGACTTTATTAAACTACGTCAAATGCTGGCTGAAGGGCATCCGTGGAATGATGAATTAATGGATGCAATTTTACCAAAGTAAAAAACTTTCGCAAAGTTAAAATGGATATGAAAAAAATAAGAAGAGAAGAACTATTTGACGGGCAGGTCATCCGTCTGATACTAAATGCACCAAAAGCGAATGTATTAGATGGAGAAATGATGGCTGAATTGCAGTCTGAACTTGAAAATATCAGTAAAGATGTAAAATTACTTCAATTTGTCGGTGCCGGTGATCATTTTAGTTTTGGGGCTTCTGTCCCTGAACATACAAAAGAAAATGCGCCCGAAATGTTGCAGCAGTTTCATGGGCTGTTCAAGACGTTGATTGATCTATCTGTTCCTACCATGGCTTTGGTGTCCGGGCAATGTTTGGGTGGTGGAATGGAATTGGCTGTTTTCTGTAATTTTCTCTTTTTAGATGAATCCGCAAGAATGGGACAGCCTGAAATTAATCTCGGTGTTTTTGCACCGCCGGCTTCCCTTATCCTACCCATGAAAATAGGGCAATCTAAAGCAGATGATTTACTTCTAACCGGAAGAAGCATGAAGCCAAATGAAATAATGTCGTCAGGATTGGGGACCAAATTATTCGACGATCATCAAAGTATGATGGAAAGTGCTCAAGAATGGATTGAAAAATATATTTTATCTAAAAGTGCCTCATCCATACGTATAGCAAATGGTGTAGCACGTACATTGTTTAATAACACACTGTCAGAGAATCTGGATACGCTCGCGAAAATGTATACCCAAAAACTCATGGAAACCCATGATGCCAATGAAGGTATTAACTCATTCCTTGAAAAAAGAAACCCAGAATGGAAAAATAATTAATAGGAAATTAAAATGATTAAAACACTTGATGGTAAAATTGCATTAGTTACAGGGGGAAGCTCGGGTATTGGGACAGCAATTGCCCAAAGTTTTGCTCAAGCGGGAGCCCATGTCGCCTTCACTTATCACAGCAATAAAGAAGGGGCTGAATCTGTCCTGGCAGAAATAGAAGCAATGGGCGTGAAAGGTGCATATTTTCAAGCTGATATGGCAGACTTTGCAAAAGCTCAAGAAGTGGTGGATCAAGTTAATGAAAAATTTGGCACCCTGGATATTCTGGTGAATAATGCTGGAGCGAACCAAGATAAAGTTGTTTGGAAAATGACTGAAACTATGTGGGATGAAGTAATTGATACAGATTTAAAAGGTGTTTTTAATTATATCCGTGCTGCATCCCCGAACTTTAGAGAAAAGAAATATGGACGGATCATAACCGTTTCGTCAATCAATGCTTTGCGTGGGAAATTCGGACAATCAAACTATGCAGCCGCCAAAGCGGGCGTAATAGGACTATCAAAAAGTGTAGCGAAGGAATTGGGACGTTCAAATGTGACAGTAAATGTTGTTTGCCCAGGACTTATCGCTACCAAAATGATCCAGAGTATGCCGGATGATTTTAAGGAAAAAGCCATGGAAGAAATTGTATTGGGCCGTATTGGTACTCCAGAAGATGTTGCTGAAGTTATAACATTTTTATCCGGTGACGGTGCTAAACATATTACAGGAGAAGTAATTAAAGTAGATGGGGGTCAGTATATTTAGTGGAAAAAGTGTATTTAATTGATGGGTGTCGTTCCCCTATAGGAAGAGGTCATCCTGAAAAGGGTTTATATAGCAAGCTTCGGGCTGATGAATTATCAGTTCAGGTGTTACAAGGATTAATTGAACGCACGGGACTTGATCCAAAAAAAATTGATGATTTTTATCTCGGATGTGTAGGACAGCATCTTGAACAGGGTAAAAATTTAGCTAGATTGACTTTGCTACTGGCTGGATTGCCTCAATCAATTCCCGGTGCTACTGTTAACAGATTATGCAGTTCAAGTTTAAGTGCTCTTCAGATGGCAGCAGACAGTATTAAAGCGGGTAACAACAGCCAAATGCTTGTTGGAGGAGTGGAGCATTTAGGACATGTACCCATGACAGCCGCATTGGATTACAATTCAAAGCTTTTTGACGGATTTGATTTTCAATGGACGAATATGGGATTAACAGCTGAGAAAATTGTTGAAGATTTTCAAATAGGTAGAGAAGCACAAGACTTGTTTACAATCGAATCCAACAAACGGTATTTTTCTGCAAAAGAAAATGGATTTTTTACTAATGAAATAATTCCTGTGGATTTACCTGACGGTCAATCGGTTACCGATGACCAGGAACCCCGCCTATCAACATTGGAAAAACTAGGAGAATTGCGGACTGTCTTTAAAGAAGATGGTACTATAACGGCTGCCAACAGCTCCGGAATTTCAGATGGTGCTTGTATGGCCTGGATTGGAAATCAATCTGCTGTTGATCAGTTTGGAAGGGAACCTTTAGTTGAAATCCAAAATACAGTGAATATTGGCTTAAATCCTGAAACAATGGGATTTGGGCCTGTTTATGCAATTAATAAACTGTTGAACAAGACTGGTTTGACTTTAGATGAAATTGATTTATTTGAAATCAATGAAGCTTTTGCAGTGCAGGTTTTAGCCTGTCAACAAAAGTTAGGTATCCCTGATGAAAAATTAAATATACATGGTGGAGCAGTCGCCATGGGGCATCCTTTGGGTATGTCCGGTCTTCGAATCGCTGTTACACTTGCCCACAGTATGAAAGAGAATAATTCAGTATACGGCATAGCATCACTTTGTGTTGGGCATGGGCAGGGAGTAGCCATGTTATTAAAACAATAATCTTTATAAATAATTATTAATGGATAAAGTTGAATTAAATGTAAACGGATTTTCACATACCGTTTTAGTGGATTCATCAGAAACTATTCTTGATACATTACGCAACCGCCTTTATTTAACTGGAACTAAAAAATGTTGCGATGAAGGCACATGCGGAAGCTGTACAGTACATTTAGACGGGAAGCCGGTTTTGGGTTGTCTGACTCCAACTATGAGGTGTGTAGGAAAAAAAATAGTAACAATCGAAGGTATTAGTGCAGGGGAAGATTTACATCCAGTGCAAAAACATTTAGTGAAAAATTTAGGTTTGCAATGCGGTTTTTGCACACCTGGAGTAGTGATGACTGCTGTACCTTATTTAGAAAACAATCCAGACCCTTCTATAGACGAAATAAAGAACAGCCTTTCGGGAAATTTATGTCGGTGTACCGGTTATAAAAAAATCAATGAAGCTATTCAATCAGCCGCTGAGGAAATGAATTCGTGAGTGGGCCTGTAGGAAAAGCGACTCCTTATATTGATGGTGTTCAAAAAGCCACTGGCCAGGCCATGTACACCGATGATTTTCGTTATCCAAATATGCTTTATGTGGGATTACTTCGTAGTTCATATGCTCATGCAAAAATAAAAAATATTGATATAAAAGCTGTTGAAGCAGACCCTGCAGTAGCTGCTGTTGCCATCGGAAAAGATATACCTGTTTCATTTGGAGTTTTGCCTATTAGCCCGGATGAAAATGCCATGGCAGTGGATAAAGTTCGTTATGTAGGTGAAATAGTTGCGGCTGTTGCGGCTGAATCAATTGAGGCAGCCCAAAAAGCAGTGCAGGGTATAAAAGTTAAATATGAACCAATTCGTGAATTTTTGAACCCTGCTGATTCATTAGAAACATGTGCTCCTGATGAACAAATTCACGACCATACAAAAAACGGTAAAAATATTCATAAGACTGCAGAACTACGCTTCAATGACCCTGAAAAAGAATTTGAATCTGCTGATTTTGTAAGAAAAGAAAAATTCAAGTTTGCTGGTGTGACCCATGCTTTTACCGAACCCCATTCTACCATTGCAATTTGGAATGGTGATGAAACATTAACGGTAATTAGTGCCACTCAAGTCCCACATTATCTTCACAAAAATTTATCAAAGGTTTTGGGGTTACCCATTCACAAAATCCAAGTTAAAAAACCAACACTTGGTGGTGGATTCGGAGGTAAAAGTGACCCTTTCGCCCATGAAATGATTACAGCTTATTTATCAATGAAAACAAAGCGGCCAGTCAAATGCACTTTCTCAAGGGAAGAAGTTTTCATAACAAACCATGGCCGGCACCCAACAGACATTGATATGACAGTCAGTTGCGATAAAAAAGGCAACATAACTGCTTTAGATACAGATGTCATAATAGATGGTGGTGCTTACGGCAGTTTTGGAGTAGTGACTTCATATTACAATGGGGTATTGTTACAAGGACCGTATAAGATTGATAAATTTGGTTTTAGAACACGGCGGACTTATACAAATAAACCGCAATGCGGTGCAATGCGCGGCCATGGAGCTGTTAATCCCCGATATGCTGTGGAAATAGTGTTGGACATGCTGGCACATGATTTAAAAATTGATCCTTGCGATTTACGCATGAAAAATTTCCTGCCAGAGAACACGCTGACGGTGGGACAACTCAGAATAACCAGCAACGGTGTAAAGGAATGTTTAGAAACAGTGCGCAAAAAATCTGATTGGGATGAACGCTACAATAAGCTGCCATACGGCCATGGGCGGGGAGTCGCCTGTGGTTTTTTTATTAGTGGGAGCGCACTGCCAATTATATGGAATCGTTACCCACAAACTGTTGTCCATGCCAAACTGGATTTTGATGGACGAATTGTTATGTTCAGTGGAGCCAGTGATATTGGACAAGGCAGTGATACAATGCTCGTACAGATTGCTGCAGAAGAGTTGGGTATACCAATGGACTTTGTACAAGTGGAAGCGGCTGATACAAAAACGACACCTGTAGATTTAGGTAGTTATTCCAGTAGGGTAACTTTCATGGTAGGAAATGCCGCAAAAATGGCTGTTGAAAAAGTCCGTAAAGAAATGGCAAAAGCTATTGCAAAAGAAAAAGGAATTGCTATTGATAGTATAAAATTCAATGATGGAAAAATATTTACAAAAGATGAAACTCTGGATCTGTCATGGGTTGAAGGCGTGGAAATCGCCATGGCTGGCCGCGGCGCATTTGTAGAAAGTGGATTTTATATATCTCCCAAGTTGGGTGGCGATTTTAAAGGATCTGGAGCGGGGTTAAGTCCAGCATATAGCTTTGGAGCATTCATTTCTGAAGTGGTAGTTGATCCGGAAACAGGTGAAGTAAACGTAGAAAAAATATGGGCAGCTCATGACTGCGGAAAAGCTCTGAATCCTTTAGCTGTAGAAGGACAGATTGAGGGAAGCATTCATATGGGATTGGGACAGGCATTATCTGAAGATATGCGTTATGTAAAAGGCCAGATAATGAATGCTAATTTTTTTGATTATAGAATTCCTTACAGTGTAGATACCCCGGAAATGGATGTTACAATTATAGAATCAAATGATGGCGAAGGACCTTATGGTGCCAAGGAGGCCGGTGAGGGGCCAATTCATCCTGTACTTCCTTCAATAGGCAATGCCATTTTTGATGCAGTTGGGGTTCGAATGTGTGAATTACCCATAACGCCTGATAAAATATTTACCAAAATTAAAGAGCTTAAATAATCTATGGGTAATTATTATCATCCTTCTAGTATTAAAGAGGCTCTTCGATTAGCAGCGAATAATTCAGGGAATTACATGTATTTCAGTGGAGGAACTGATTTACAGATTTATAGGAAACAAGGACTTGAAAATAGTGAAACTATAATTGATTTAAACGCTATTGAAGCAACTGAAAGAATACTAGTAAAAAATGCATCATTACAAATGAGTGCGTTTACCTTTTTAGAGGAAATAAGTCTTTCCAAAGATATTCAATTGCATTTCCCGCTATTAGCACAAGCTGCAAAATCTGTAGCAACACCTGTTATACGTAAAACTGCCACAATTGGCGGCAATATATTGGTTAATAATAGGTGCACATTTTACAACCAATCAAAGGAATGGCGTCAAGCAGTAGGATCCTGTATGAGGGATGTAGGAGATATTTGTCAAGTGACTGGGGGAAAAAATAAATGTTATTCTCGCAACGTATCTGACACAGCTCCAGCTTTGATTGCATTAAATGCCAGTGTTGTTGTACATAACCAGGAAGGGGAAGAAGAAATTCCATTAAAAGATTTATATTCTCCGGATGGTATTATATTTCATCAACATCTCGATAAAGACGCTATTTTGAAAAAAATTAATATTCCAGAAAAACCAAAAACATGGTGGTTTAAAAAGCTTCGTTTACGTAAAACACTTGATTTTACGTCACTTACTTTAGCTGCAGTTGTGGATAATAAGGACATTGTCAGGATTTGTATAAATGGAATGTCCATGTCTCCGATTCTTATTGAAGAATCATTCCATTCATTATCTATTGAAAATTTGTTAAAACAAGCTAGAAAAAATTGTAAAACGGTAGATAATGATCTAATGCCCATGAAATACCGCAAAGAAATGATGAATGTTTTTTTGAAACAATGGTGGTCAACCGTTTATAGTAATTAATGGGATAAGGGCATTAAAAAAAATGCTTTCTGAACGACGTCATAATCTCATTTCTGCTCATGTGTTTTGTACAAAAACGAAAAAACGGACATGGAAATCCATGTCCGTTTCGTCTATCATCTTGCTCCGGAGGAGGGACTTGAACCCCCGACAAAGTGATTAACAGTCACCTGCTCTACCAACTGAGCTACTCCGGATCGTATTATTAAATTATTTCTTGAAAAAAGCTGGCGAATTTATAGTTCTTTTTGCTACTCTCAAAGCTACATTTCCTTTTCGGCATAAAGAGTTGTGTTCTTATCAAATAATCCTCGTTCCAGTTGAACTTTATTAATATAAACAACACCATCTTCGTTATGAGATTCACCATATACAGTATGTATGGATTTTAAGCCGCCTAACCATCTGCGTGTATCACATAAATAAACAAGATCACCTGTATTTGCCATCATTCGATTCATGTCATTTCTAGAAAATGAGACATTATCATTTTCGGATCCATCTTTCAATCGCCATTGCAACATAATTTTTTCACCTTCATTTTCATTAGGTGTACTTCCTTTAAATATTCGTTTTGCACTTTCAATAGACCATGAAGTGTAACCAATAATTTTTGATTCATCATATGGAATAAAATAACTCGTTATAATGGCAGTAAGAGCAATCAAAACAATGGTACTGAAAAGAGCTATATTTATTGGAAACAGGTTAAAAATAATACCAAAGAATATTAATCCTGCAATTACACTCAGTAGGTTAGCAGAATTCTTATTCATTTTTACCGTAAAAGTGTTTTGTATTGAAGTGGTCCACGTAACCAATGTGCCTACACCTATACAAACAAATGTATTATACAATGCCCGTATATAAGAATAGGGTCGTGCAGGATTCATTTCAATTCCATGATCAAACGGAGCTATTAATATCCCAGGATATCTGGCTCCTAATAGCATCAATGCTACTCCCCCCAAAAATGTTGTAATAACGGCTGCCGGAGTAAATCGTTTCCAAAAAACTCCCAGAAAAATAGCCACAACCAAAGGCGGAGTCAGGGTTGAGTGGAAATAACCATGTGCTTCATACACAGTTGGAAAATTTTTAAAAGCCAATACGGCTAATACACCCAATATCGTTATTCCTATCGATGTAATACGAGCAGCAAACAATTCAGCTTTCTCTTCTTCAGATGTATATGCAACTTTACCTAAATATTTTTTAATGGGCCTGTATACATCATTGATAAAAACGGCAGCTGTAGCATTAATCAAAGTATCAACTGTTGACATAAGAGCAGCTGTGAGAGCTGCCATCACAAACCCAAATACACCCGGACTTGTAACAATGCTGGCAACAACAACAAAAATTTCATCTGGAGAAACATTAGGGCTAATTATGTCAGGGCTCGTAATAGAAATGGCTTTTCCGATCCAACCGGCATTGCCGACTACAATGGCAGAAATAGGTAAAACAAACAAGATATTTACGGCTGCTGCTTTTCGTCCCTCATTTACATTTCTGCAAGCCATGAAACGCATAATTAATCCTTGATTCATGAAAAGAAAGCCGATTGAACCTGCTACAGCATCCTGCCAAAATATACCTACAAAGTTGAAACTAGACGGTTGATTATAATCCGCCAATGGCAATTTCCATGTTGTTGGAAGAAGATTCCAAAATGTATCAAAACCACCAACATAAGCAATACCTATACCGAATAGTAATAATCCGGCAAAAATGAGAATAAACCCCTGTAATAAATCCGTAAATATGACAGCAGTTTGTCCGCCAAATGTTATATAAATACCTGTAATAATCGCAATCACGACTATGGCACGCATAAGTGTTATATCCACTTGAGAACCAAAGACAGTAAACATTTCCGGAAGCATGGGGATAACAGCTTTTCCCAGAGTTAAAAAACCAATCCCGATATAACCAATCATGTATAGAAGTAATAATATTGTAGCCAAAAATCGCGCAGATGGACTGAATCGTTTTTCGAAGTATTCCGGAATGGATCGTACTTTTGAATAAACCAAAATCGGCAACCAACCAAACATGAAAAACGGCACAAAAAACCAATCGTTCATATAGGTCATCGTAGAACTGAAACCATGTTCCCATGCTTTGGCTGAATATTTCACAAAGCTGTGACTACCTACACCAGTGGCTACAATTGACATTGTTATCAACCACCAGGAAAAGCGCCGTCCGCCAAAAAAGAAATCAGACGTCGTTTTAGTATAACGACCAAAATAACTGCCGAAGAGCATGATCGCCATAAAATATACAACCATAACTATCCAGTCGGTTGATGTTCCTATATTGTGAAACGTTTCCATTAGCCTAGAGCCAAATAAGTAAAAACGCCATGAATCATCAAATACCAGACAAAACCGAAATAAAGGACCTTAAGCCATTTCGAATGTCTAGGTTTGGTCAAATTAAGAGAACCACTGCGGCGGATGATGAATAAACCCAGCGCAAAAAATATTCCACCTACACCATATAAGTAAAGAAAAGGTAACCAGGAATGTGAAAAAAGGTCCATCTATAATTTATCAAAATGGGGTTTGAGATTATCGTATGCTTCTTTTAGTCCATCCACTTGGACTTTTGTATAACCAACAACAGGCATGAAATTGGTGTCACCCTGCCAGCGAGGAACAACATGAAAATGGATATGTTCTTCAATTCCAGCTCCGCCTGATCGACCAATATTTGCACCAAAGTTAAATCCTTCAGCATTCATTGTTTTTTTCATGATTTCCATTGAAGCATCTGCAAGTTCCATTATTTCGCCACGGTCTTCAGCTGCCAAATCATTTGAATTATCTGTATGAGAATAGGGAGCAATTAACAAATGTCCATTATTATAAGGATATAAATTCATCATAACAAATACGTTTTTCCCACGATGCAAAATAAGCATTTCACGATCATCGGTATTTTCAGGTTTATCACAAAAAATGCATCCATCTTCTTTTATAGAACGAATATATTCAATCCGCCATGGAGCCCATAACCTATCCATGGAATATGTTAAATGGTTGATGGAATATGGAAAAAATATAAATGGAAGTAATGTTAGTCATTTTTCTGGGAATTGATTTTAATTGTTGTAAATATTTTTTTGAATTCAACAGATTCATTCATCATCTTTTTTTGATTTCGCAATAACCTTATTCTCCATATCTCTAGGCATTTGCTCGTAATGACTGAATTCTTCAGTATGTAATGCTCTTCCGCCAGTCAATGATCGCAGTGTTGTAGAATAATTATACAAATGTCCCTGTGGAACTTGTGCTTTAATTACCTGTAATGATCCGTCAGAATCCATACCTATTATTTTTCCGCGTCGGCCGGAAATATCACCCATGACATCTCCCATGTGGTCTTCCGGAACCTTGACTTCAATATTCATAATGGGTTCAAGCAAGCAAGGTTGCGCTTGCATAAATGCTTCTTGGAACGCATGTTGCCCTGCAATCTGAAAAGCAATATCTTTTGAATCCACTGGATGCTGCTTTCCATCATAGAAATCTACTTTAAGATCTACGACACGATAGCCGGCCAAAACACCATCACTGCAGGCAAAACCAACACCCTTTTCAACAGATGGAACGAAAACACGATCCACATTCTGCCCAACAAGTGAATTAGAAAATTCCACACCTTCACCACGCTGTTTAGGTTCAATGCGCATCCAAACTTCCGCAAATTGCCCGGCACCACCACTTTGTTTTTTATGGCGGTATTTCGATTGTCCATTCCCCTGAATAGTTTCTCTGTAGGGTATCTTTGGTTCTATTAAATGTATATCCACACTGAATCGCCGTTTCAAACGATCATGGATAACTTGCAAATGCAATTCACCTTGTCCCGAAATAACTGTCTGTTTCAATTCAGAATCAACTCTATAGATAAATGTTGGGTCTTCTTCATGTAAAGTTGAAAGACCAACAGCTACTTTTTCCTCATCTCCTTTAGAGTGGATTTCAATCGCAGCGTGAATATTTGGTTTTGGATATTCAACTTCTTTCAATTTTACTTTTAAGCCAGCTCCGCAAAGTGTATTTCCATTATGTGTGTCTTTGAGCTTTACAACAGCACCAAGATCGCCTGCAGCTAATTCACCAATATTGCTTCTATCTTTTCCATTCATAATATATAACTGGCCAAACCGTTCACTCCGACTTCTAGATGTATTATAAAGATCAATACCTGTTGAGACTCGCCCGGAATACACCCTAAAAAATGATAATTCACCTACATGCCCTTCTGATATGGATTTATAAACAAATAACACTGCATCACTGCCGGCTAGATCAACGATTTTTTCTTCTCCGCTGATGGCATCCAAGGCAGTGATCTGTGCCCTGTCTACAGGCGAAGAACCATATTTAGAAATAAAGTCCATAAGACGTGCGACACCAATATTTGATGTTGAAGATGTACAAAACAGTGGTATGAATGTCTGATTTTGAACTGCAGCATGGATTCCATCACGCATTTCTTCTTCGCTCAAATTCCCTTGTTCAAAAAATTTCTCCAAGAGTGAATCATCGGATTCTGCCACATATTCAATTAAACACTGATGCAATTCATCTACTTGCAGTTGCAAATCTTCGGGTAATTCAGATTCAGTAAATTTTCCAGAACCATCTGAATTATATTCGATAAGCTCACTCCGCAAAACGTCTACCGCTTTATTGAATCCGGGGCCAGGATTGACCGGCAATTGCATGGGGAATACATTATGACCAAAACGTTCTTTGCACTGCTTTAAGACTTGATCAAAATTGACGTGCTCTCTATCCAACCCATTGATAATAATAATTTTAGGAATTTCATTTTTGGAGGCATGATCCCAAACTTGTTCTGTTCCTACTTCCACCCCATTCACTGCACTTACAACAACTGCAGCCATATCCACCACGGCTAATGAGCTTAATGCTTCTCCAATAAAATCGGAATATCCTGGCGTATCAATAAGGTTGAATTTTTTATCATTCCATTCTGTAACCATGGGAGTAGAATGGATAGAAATTTGCCGATTTTGCTCACCCGGGTGATAATCGGAAACTGTGTTTCCGGCATCTATCGTTCCCATGCGATTAATGTGTTTACTGCAATAAAGCATGGCTTCACTCAAACAGGTTTTTCCACTGGCGCCATGCCCAACCAAAGCAAAGTTTCGTATATCGGCAGTTGCATATTGTTTCATGAGTTTTTCCTCGATTTAGAATTTGTCATTGATGATCTTATCCGCATTCCCTTATAAAAAAGAGCCTAAGTGTACTTACCTGATGTAAGTAAATCAAGTGATTCTGTTAGTCTAATATCAATTTGTTACTTCGTCTATATAAAGCCTTAAAGCAGGTAAAATGAAAGTGTCTGATAATTTCTTGACCTTAAAAGCCTTTGCCAATACTTTTAAACGTTGTTCGATGGGTTTTGATTTATTGATCACAATATAATGTTCATCATTGATTGTGCAACTTCCGCCGGTGAAATTGCCTTTATCCTGAACAATATTAATGTTCAGTTTTTCAGCAAGTTCTTCAAACATGCTCATTAAATTATCAGGTTTTACACTCACAATAAATCCTGGCGGTATTTGTCATTTAAGAATTTTACAGCTTTACGGACATCCTCTACATTATCTTTATTAACGATTAATGTTGCGTCATCCGTGGAGATCACAATTATATTGTCCAAACCGACTACAGCTGTAAAATGATCCTCATTATGAATAAAATTATTTTTTCCATCAATTACGACACCGACACCTTTTACCAAATTACCGTCTTTTCTTTTGGGTAATTCATCGTATACCGCATTCCATGATCCCAAATCGTTCCAGCGAAAATCCGATTTAACTACATAAATATTTTCCGTTTTTTCCAAAAGCCCGTAATCTATTGATTCGGGATTTATTTCAGACCAAATATCTGTATAAGACTTTCCAGATTTAATACGCTTTCCAATCTTCAACAACTGGTTGCTCAATTCAGGCATGTGTCGGCCTAATTCATCAAGAAACACATCTACTTTCCATATAAAAATACCGCCGTTCCAAAGAAAATCTTCACTTTTCAAAAATCGTTTTGCTACATTCAAATATGGTTTTTCAGCAAATGTGCGCACAGGATATGCATCCAGTTTATCCACTTGACTATCTTGATCAAATTGAATATATCCGTAAGCAGTTGAGGGGAATGTAGGTTGTATACCGATTGTGACAAGCGCCTCTTTTTCAATTGCAGTTTTGGCAGCATGATTCAATGCCTTATCAAACGCTCGATGGCCAACAATCAAATGATCAGCAGGAAAAATTCCCATGACAGCTTCGCCATCCACTTTAGAAATATGCAATGCTGATAAACCAATACAAGGAGCTGTATTTTTTCCGCTGGGTTCGGCTATTATATTTTTTGGTTTTACACCTTTTATTTCTTTTTCAATAACAGCTGATAAATCTTTACGAGTAGAAATGAATATATCATCTGTTTTTTTACATTTCATCAGGCGGTCAACCGTTATCTGCAGCATCGTTTGATCGCCGACAATTTTTAACAGTTGTTTTGGCTTTAACTTCCTGCTCATGGGCCAAAAACGAGTACCGCTTCCTCCAGCCATAACGACACAATACATTAATTATTTCTCAACATTAAAAGATTGAAATTCAATATCCCAATTTGCACGGACTTCGATCGTATCCGGTAGTTCGTAAAACCATTCACTGTGTTGATAGGGGTATGCTTTGCCATTGGAAAATGTTTTATCATTATCCACATCTTCAAAGACATGGAAAATATATGAGCTTTCTGGAATATGTTTAAATTCAAATCGACCTTCCGAATTTACAACACTATTAAAATTCCATTCTGCTTTTTCAACACTAGATATTTCCGTAATCAATTGGGCAGATTCATATCCTGCAATTGATCCGGTAAACCCACCATATCCCTGGGGCCGGGTTGTTTCAATGTTTATGATAGAAACCGAATCTTTAAATGTATTTTTCTCATTTGAAGAATCATGCCTAAACAATTTCATTTGATATGATTTTTTAGGTTTCCATCCATCTTGAGGGATAATGGAAATTTTCATGGGGGATTGTATTGTTTGTTTAAACGCAGCATTGTTTGTGTCATCGATCATTAATTCTACATGAATATTATTTAACAAAGAATCTGTCAATGGGCGGGAAAAAACCAATTCAATCGGCGGACCCAATCGATCTGGAGTAATGGTCTTTTTAGCAGCTGGAGAGACTACTGTTAAATAATTTGTATCAACTTCGGTTGGAATAAATACATTGACCGCAGATGACTCAGCCAAAATGGTTTGATTCAAAGAGATATGATTAAAACTGATTTGTTCTTTTTCACTATGAATTGTATCGGTTGCTGTAACAACGATCGCGTTTTCATCATCAGGATGGTTAAACCATTTCATATCTTGATCACCAATTTGTAATCCGTCAATTGTCACACTATCTACAATATTATTATTAAAATATAACTGTCCCCAATTCCAGTTTTTCCATTCCCCTCGCAATAACCTTAATGACTCTTTTTCCTTGAATAAGCGTATTCTTATTCCAGTAAAAATAGAATCCAATTTTATTCCGTTAATAAAGGGAACTCCGTAAGACAAGCGTTTTTGATCCAATTGCAATCCGGCAGCACTGCGTTCCAATGCCAGTATTTTATATTTACCTGGAGAAAGGTAATTGAATTCAAATGAACCATTATCTTCTGTTTCGGAAATATAATTTGGTTTTGATAGCAACAGCGTGTCACTTTCATCATCATTAAATAAATAAACAGCTGCAGGTATTGATGAATAAACTCTACCTTTAATAATTCCAGTATCAATTTCATTCCCGGTGCTGTATGCCAGCTGAATCGGTTTGGCCAGTTCGACCCCATGTTCATCCTTTATTGCCCTGCTCAATGTTAACACGACTGTCATATCATTTTTAACTCCATCAGGAAAAAAGACACGAACACGATTCCCTTTGAATTTCACTACAGGATCGACTTCCAAAACTGGTGCAATACGAATTCCGGTTGTAAAACTTTTTTCATCCATATATTCTGAAAATGTCAATTCTACAACTTGTTCAAGCAGACGAACAGTTCCATTGGGGGGACTTGCAGATAATAGTTCCGGAGGTGTGGTATCTTTCTTGCCGCCAGTAGGTGGAGCAAAAGCTGCGCACTTCCATGATATAACAGAAGCACAGAAAAATAACAGGAATAATTTACTATTCATTTGGAGGTGCTAAATTTAAGGGAATTTCTCTGCAAAACGTCATTTCCTTTAATGAAACATTGGTTGTAATACATTTTATCTCAACTCCAGCTTGCTGCGCTGTAAACAACGCATTGGAAAAGGAAGGATCTCGATCCCACATGGGCTGGAATATATCTGCATCAGGTCGTTGACAAATAAATAAAATCATCGTTTTCTTTCCTTTACTTTGTAAAGATGTCAGCAATTCAGAATGTTGCTTCCCCCTTTCCGTTACTGCATCCGGAAATTGGGCAATTCCTTTCTCAACAAATGTAACAGATTTAACTTCAGTGTATATTTCATTTTCTATAGTATTTTTTAATAAAAAATCAATACGATGGTTCCCAATCTTGTATTCTGACCGAACTAAACTCCATCTATTGAAAAATGGTATTGTATCAAAATCTTCTCGTAAAAATTGATTTGGCAGTGTTGTATCTAAAGAAATCAACACACCATCTTTTTCAACCATAATTGTAGAATACTGTGTTTTTCTATGAGAATCTTTAAGAGCAGGTCGAAGCCAAACCGTTGCACCCGGAATCAGTAATTCCTGTAATCGGCCAGGATCGGGTAAATGGCTTATTACTTTCTTTCCTTTTAATTCTATATGTGTAATAAATCGGTTTGGTCGTTCTATAAATTTACCCTTAATGAGTGGTCCGGCTATTTTCATGGCTCGGAGTTTAGTTCTCATTTATCGTAAATTCAATTTATGCCTTTAGTTCCTTCATATATTCAAAAACTGGCAAATTATGTTCCCGGAAAACCCATTGAAGAATTCCTGCATCTCAACATTCAGACCGGTCCATCCATAACCAATTTCTTATCAACAATGTGGGAGTCGGAAAAACAAGCTGAAACTATCACTGAATACTTATTGAAAAACGGAATTATTGTTCGTCACCTTAAAGCATTTGATCATTGTGAATATTTTGTAAGTGTTTACTCAACATCCTGGATATCAACATGATTTTTGACCCATCAGAACACCCTTTCAACGATTCTTACAAACTAATGATCGGGTCCATCGTACCCCGGCCCATAGCCTTTGTTTCTACCCAATCTAAAAATGGGGTTTTTAACTTGGCGCCTTTTTCTTTTTTCAATGGAATTTGTTCAAACCCGCCCTCAATTCTTTTTTGCCCCGCTCGCCGAGGAAACGATGGCAAAATAAAAGATACCCTGAACAATATCCGTGGAACAGAAGAATTTGTCGTAAATATTGTATCTGAAAAATTTTCGGGGCAAATGGTGGACTGTGCTACCAACTTTGATCCAGATGTAGATGAATTCGAAATTTCCGGATTAACACCGGCAGCCAGCAAAAAAATAACGGTCCCCCGTGTGAGTGAAGCACAAATAAGTTATGAGTGTAAATTAAACCAAATAATTCCAGTTGGAAGTGATGGTCCCGGAGGTGGATTTGTGGTCATTGGTACGATTGTACTGTTTCATATTGCTGATGACATATATGAAAACGGCCGTATCAATCTTCAAAAACTGCAACCTATCGGCAGGCTTGCCGGAAATAGTTACACCCGCCCTCTTTCAGATACTTTTAAAATAGTCCGCAAAATCAAGCCTGAATAGAATTGACTGACAACCTTTCTAATCGCATTTACCGTGCCCAAACTCTGGGCAACGTTGAACCAATCGAATACATGACGCCTTACCCGAATTTACACGCGTTGGTTGAGGGACAAAATGTTAAACACCATGGTAAAATGATTTATGCAGATTTGGGTATGACCAACCTTGATTTTTATACACAAGTCCAGAAAATAGCAAACTGGCTAGTGAGTACCGGTCTTAAACCAAAAGAGCGGGTTTGGATCCATCCTCAACAATTCCCCCATACAGAATTACTCGTTTTTGCTGTATGGACAGTGGGTGCTTCCGTTATTCTTGTTGAAGATCCATCACAAGATATTGATCATATCATAATGCCTGATCGTGTTATCAAAACAGATCCAATACCTGATTGTTTGAAACATCAAGAAGACACATTTGATCCTACATTTAAACCCAACCTGAATGATGAAGCATTGATTTTTATTTCTACAGGAAAAGGCATTCGACTTTCACATTATAATTTGCTGGTCAACGCCAATGATGTTCAACGGAAATTGAATTTGTATGATGATGGAAAATTTCACGTTGAATTAAAACCAAACAGTACAGCTTGGGTTGTATTGCAGGCCATTTTTCCTTTATATACCGGAGCACCCGTCACAAAAGAAAATCCGGATTTAACAATCGGACATGAAAACGCTGACTATAATGTCAATTTTGATTGGACAGAAATCATTAAAAAAAATCAACTCTACATTTTGCCGGAAAATACAGCAGTCGTTTCCGTAGGCACATCAGGCTTACCCATGACAATTTTAAAACAAAATGGAGAGCACTTATCTGTGGAAGGCCATTCAGTCATGATGGGTTATACGGATGATGAATTAAATGAAAAGGTTTTTAAAAAGGGTGCTCTAAATCTGCAATTGAATCAATAATTGCATCAGGAATTATATCAGATTTTTCCAGTATTTCTTTTCTGTATTTTCCTGTCTTCACTAAAACGCTTTTTATTCCCAATGCTTGAGCACCGCCAATATCATTAATTAAATCATCTCCCACCATTATAACATCTTTTGATGAACAACCAAGATCATCGAGTGCTGCCTGAAAAAATTCTTTGTTCGGTTTTCCGAGCGTGGTTGCCTTTTTACCGGTGGCATACTCCAATCCAGTAACAATGGCACCGATATCCATATTCAACCCATCCTTAACCTGAAAATATTTTCCTTTGTGCAGTGCCAAGAGATCTGCTCCATCCATCATAAGTCGAAATGCCACGTTCATATCATCGTAGGTCCAGTCATGCCCTCTATCACCCATGACCACCCATTTAGGGACCTCATTGCCACAATCAAAATCAGCATAATCTTCTTTTAGATCATCACTGATCAGCAAATGACATTTTGGAGATCCCAATGAATTCAGATAGATCACACCCGCTTGTCCTGCACTGACGATCTCATTTTCTTCTACTTTGAG
>DJKX01000019.1 GCA_002436185.1 Fidelibacterota bacterium UBA6531 | reverse complement strand
GATGTTTCAACCACCAGTGCGAACGATCCATCACTGCTTAATGCAACCCCATTTGCAAAATACAGATCTTCGAGTATGACGTTTAACTGACCGGTGGATGGATCAAATGAGATCAATCTACCATACGGACGGTGTTCGACGATATCTGAACGGTAATCCTTAATATTCCATTGTTTAGATGCGTCAGAAAAATAAATTATTCCGTCCTCGGCGATATCTACATCATCCGTAAATCCAAAAGGGACTCCATTTGTTTCCGTAGCTAACACGGTTAACTGACCAGTCGGGTTCACAGATAACAGCCCCTTAAATGCATCACAAATAATCAAATTGTTTTCTGCATCAAACTCCATTCCTAATGGTCGGCCACCCGTGTTGACAAACAATTCTGGATTTTTGCCATCACTGTCATAGCGTAGAATTCTACCGTCTTCAAAAGGAGCATAAATTCGACCTTCCTTGTCTACATCAATATCTTCCGGGCCAATGCCATCCCCTACTCCAAATATATCTGCATTCGACAAATAGGTATTGGGCAAATAATCTCCAATTAAACCTTCATCTATGGGTGGTTCCCAAACGGCCGGTTTAATCTCTACTGGCCAAAAACATATATATAGTAAAAGTGTAGAAAAAATGACAGCCAGGAGTTTTAAGACTCTCATTATTTGATTCTCTTTTTACTGACCTTCGATACTCCAAATTTGCGCACAACTGTATCACCAAAAGATGGGGATATTTGCCCGATAGCAAGTAATGGTTTCATGGGCCCTTTATTCACAATGATTTCGGCGCTGTTTTTACGGATCGCTTTCAGCACTGCATCCGCAACTGCTTGCGGCTTGGATGTTCCTAATAATGCCGGTGGATCAACATGACCATCATAGAACATGCCCGCATCGGAAATATAACCGGGACATATGACAGAAAACCCAACTTTGGATTCATGGTATTCCTGCCGCATACCATCTGTCCACATGATCAACCCGGCTTTACTTGCTGAATAGGGTGTGTTGTAAGCGACTCCCTTTTTACCGGCCAACGATGCGATGGATACAACATGTCCACCACCTTCCAGCATTGATGGTAATAATAACCGGGTAAGTTCCATGGGGACACGCAGGTTTATTTTAATAACATCTCTTACATCGTCTGCAGAATAATCCTGATATTCATTATAGTGTTCTATACCAGCGTTATTTACCAAAATATCAACGTCCCCATTAATTGCACTTGCTTGACTTACAAGGCTTGATAATTCATTTATTTTGTGTAAATCAAATGGCAATGCATGAAACACACCTCCATCCTTTTCAATTTCAGCTTTTACAACATTAAGGCCATCAACAGACCGGGCTGTACCAATGATTTCAGCACCATTTTTAGCCAATGTTTTAGCAATATAAGTCCCAATACCCCTTGAAGCTCCTGTCAATAAAACTATCTTATCCCTGATATCCATTATCTTGGCAACCGTTTATCCAGATCTGCTACTACGAATGCCATGACAGCCATAGAGGCTACACAACGATTAAATTCATCTTTATCTAATTTATCAATAGCATCTGCATTAGTGTGGTGATACCAAAAATATTTTGAGCCATCAACTTTCAATCCCATTCCAGGAACTCCTTCATTCATAATAGGGCCAATATCCGCTCCGCCGCCGCTGTCACCTATGAAATTTGACCCAATAGGCTCTAATAAGCTGGCAATTTCCTTGACCATTACCCTCGCTTCATCAGATCCGGTAAATCCAAACCCTTCCGGGCTGAATACACCACCGTCAGACTCGATGGCTAATATATGGTTTTTCAAATTATCCATGTGGTTATCACGATACGCATTACCACCACGAGTTCCATTTTCCTCATTGGTCCACATAACAACACGAATAGTACGTTTTGGTTTTAATCCTAATTCTTTAATGATTCTCAATGCTTCCCAAGCGGCGACACATCCTCCGCCATCATCCATGGCGCCCTGGCCCACATCCCAGGAATCGATATGGCCGCCCATAACCACTACTTCTTCCGGGAATTCAGATCCAGGCAATTCTCCGATCACGTTTCGACTCCACCCATCAGGGATAAAATGGCCATCCATCTTTAATTTAACTGTTACTTTTCCACCTCGATCCTGAATGCGCTGGAACATTTTCGCATCCTCCAGGGTAATGGCCGCATGAGGGATTTTTTTGATACCCTCTTCATAATACATACCGCCAGTATGAGGAGTATTCATAGAAAAAGGTCCTATGGAGCGGACCAAACTCGCAATGGCTCCAGCCTTTGCTGCCGCAGATGCACCGCCGTATCGATATTGAACGGTCTTGCCATAGGTTGTAAATGGTACATTAAACAGAACGATTTTCCCTTTTGCCTGATCGGCATTGGCTTCCAAATCTTCAAAACTATTCACACAGAATACATCACCGCGGATTCCTTTTTTAGGAGTGCCTATACTTCCTCCCAATCCCAAAATGTGCATGTCCTTGGCAAAGGGTTCGATCAACTCTAAAGATTCATTGCCACGAATCCAGCGGGGAACTCTCACTTTTTCTCCATGTACGTTGGACAAACCATCCTTTTCCATTTTCTCTAATAACCAGTCAATGGCGTCTTCAAGATTTTGGGAACCGGTGAAGCGGGGTCCGAATGTATCACAGAGTTCTGCCAGGCGCTCAAAGCCTTCATCGTTATTTAAACACGTTTGAATAATCTTTTCGGAGCTGGATTGATAAACATCATCAATTTCACCTGAATAGGAAAATGCAGTCATTATGATAAGTGTTATTATTATTCGTTTCATAATCATTGGTAGAGTTTGTGGGTTAAAAACAGGTATGAATATAGCAAAAAACAAAAAACCCCGCTGCAACGGGGTTTTAATGAGCGAGAGACGAGGTTCGAACTCGCGACATCCACCTTGGCAAGGTGGTGCTCTACCAGCTGAGCTACTCTCGCATGAAATTGGGGCGCAAAATTACAGTTATAAAGCTCACCTATCAATCGGATTTTGGCAGGAATTCAAACTTTCTTTCCTGACGGTTTAGAACAATAAAACTCATGACCAGGAATACAATATCACGGATAATCGTATCCAACCCAAGCTTATCGCTATCAGCGCTGACTTTAAAACACCCGCAGGTAATGTCAATTCCCCGCAGCATGGCCTGGGAAATAGCCAAAATAAACACCAGCATCATGATGATACTTAACAGCGTGGCGCCATCCACCAACAGTCCAGCCAGTAAACAAATGCCTACGATCAATTCTGTCCACGGCAGCACAATAGCCAACACATTTTCCAAACCAAAAGGCAGCGCTTTATAATATCCGATTTGTTTGGCGAATTCTTCAGGGTGGGCGATCTTATCCAGACTGGCATAAACAAACATAAAGCCCAAGCAAATTCGGCAGATCATTACTAGTATATTTTTAAAGTTATTTTTCATTCAACTGAATATCCTGCTTTTATCCATTCCAGCCAGCCGCCCTTAAACACGTATAATTTTGTAAATCCTTCATTGAATAAATCATTGGCTAATTCTTCACTGGAACCACACTCATCATCGCTGCAATATAAAACAACAGGACCTATCTTCGTTTGCGCTGAATCTAGTTTAAACATTAATTCCATGAAAAATCCGCTGTTCCAAGCGTTTGGTATATGGCCTTCTTTAAAATATTGATCGTCACGTGCATCGACAAATACGACACCTTTATCAAATAAATTTTTAGCTTGATCTAATGTTATTGAAACAGGCTCACCAGAAACATCATTTAAGTTTTCAACGATTGAGATTTTTTTAGCCAGTATTGGAATACTGTCTGATCTTAAAATATTTGCAATTAATCCTACTACCAGCGATAGAATAACGATAGCTAGCATTTGATTTAATGGAACGCGGAGCATAATCAGTTTATGCTAAACTTTTTTTTGATAGGGCCTGCTTTAGGTTTGATTATATTTTTAG
>DJKX01000009.1 GCA_002436185.1 Fidelibacterota bacterium UBA6531 | reverse complement strand
CATACGTTTCCATTCATTACAATCATGGTGAACATGAAGGCCACAGGTGCGATTTACTTCAGCACCTAAACTAACCAACGCATCCATCACTCTTTTAACTTCTGCCAAGCCATCACGTCCTTTTAATGGTGGGCTGACAATTTCAACATTACCAATCAATCTACGAACTAAGGAACCTAAGGAACGGACAGAACTGTCACCAGTTATTTTCCATTCATCATAAGTTCTGTGATAACCACCAACCCTAAAATTAAGACCAGTTGCTTCTAGCAAATCGTCAGCTAATTTATTATGGTTAGCATCACCTCTGTACCTGTATCTAATAGGTACTAAACATTCAATTTCAACTCCGAATGCACGCTCTTCGTTAAAACGACCTTTTTTATTCATGATTTTTGACTCCATTCTTGTTTATTCTTGTAATCTCTAATAATCATGTAAGGAATATACACGATTTGACAATGCAAAGCTACATTTTTTGTACTTTTTGTGTATTTATTTTATATTGGTATCTTCATGTATTACACTATTTATGCATACTGGCGTTCACTTTCTTGATATTTTTCTTGATTTTCCTTAAAATTATTCGCAGACTTGAGTATTTTCAGGTTGTTTACGGAGATCTTTCTAAACCCACGAACCTTCTTTCCTTGAATGCAAACAATTGTACCTATTCCATGGTCAAATAACTTGTTACCAAACTTGGGATAATTGTATCGGCTGATGCCTAAAATAATTGTTTCAGTATCATCTTCAGCATATATGTTTAGGAACTTATCCAAATGAGCATTTTTGACACTTTTTCCTCGCTGCTGTGTTACACTAGTTTCTCTAATACTTCTTAAATTCAGGTGCTTTATTTTAACAACACATACAACATCGGTAGTGGTTTCCTTGATATCTTCTACATTTGTGATTTCAAGGTTGTTATTTGCCACAAATTCATCGTATTTGTCGCCAATCGGATACAAGTCAGCCCATGGTGCAATCTCAATTATATCACCCTGCTTTTCAATATCACCAAAATCATCAAATCCCAGTTCTTCATCGTTTGCAAATAGGTTCACTTGGTGGCTATTATCAATTGGCAAAGTATCTAATGCATCAAGAGATTTTAACACACCCAAAACCTTCTTTGTGGCTGTTTTTCTTAATGAATTGGCATCAGAGAAAGGTCTATTGCCAACCAGCTTTTCAGCCTGTTTTTCCCCGATGCCTTTTAGATTCCTAAACCCACCATATATGATACCATCATGCAATGAAAAATTTGTATCTGATTTGTTATGGTCTAACACAACAAACTCACCATCAGCCTGAACCCATTCACGCAATAGCTTCTTGATTACATCATCATCATTTTCTTTCTGCAAAGTAGCCAAATAAAATTCTGCTGGATAATGTGCTTTTAAGTAGGCACACCAATAACTCAAATGACCATAGCTGACAGAATGACTTTTATTAAATGCCCATGAACCGAATGTCACTAATTGATCCCAAAGTATTTCCGCTGTTTCTTTATTCAAGCCACTTTTCTCGGTAGCACCTTTAACAAATTTGACCTTGTATTTATTAAAGAACTCAGCACCATAACTCTTGCTCATAGCTTTTCTTAATTGGTTAGAAGCTTCCCATCCCATATGGCCAACTTCATTTGTTAATCTCAATACTTGTTCCTGATATATTACCACTCCATAAGTATCGCTGCACATTTCTTTAAGCAATGGATGAAGATACTTTGGTTTGGTTTTGCTTGGCCTGTCGAACCCTTTTTCATATGCTCTATAATTAAGATATTTGGTAGTGCCACCGCAATGGAGTGCTCCAGGTCTGGCCAATGCACTTATTTCACAGATGTTTAAAAATGTGTCTGGTTGAACCTGCATATTGACTACCCTAACAGCATCACCTTCATACTGAAAAACACCCCAACATTTATTATCCCTGAAAAGTTTCAGAGCCTTTGGGTCTTCCTTTGGCAGATTGTATAACCACTCATAATCCTTGCCAATCGCTGTTAAAACTTTTTCAAATACAGTCAATTGCTTTAAGCCTAAACAATCTATCTTCAATAAACCAAGTTCTTCAGCACCATACTTATCTAGACACAATATCTTTTCATCTTTTTTTCCTTTAATGAAACCACTTATCTCAATCAAAGGTTTTTCACTTACAACCACTGCGGCTGCATGCATACCTGTTTGTCTTGCTTGGCCTTCTAATCTTGCTGCTTGTCTAAATTTAGGAACTTTCTTTACAATTTCCCCAGCTCTTTCAATATACCAATCACTGCCTTTATTGAATGTATCTTCTAAACACAATGCTGCTCTAGCATCACCACTACTTCTGTCCAAAATTAAACTTGCCAGCTCTTTAGCTTCATCCCATGGTAAATCATACACCCTCCTAGTATCCCATATCGCAACCCTCGGTTTAAATGTGCTAATGGTTCCCAGGAGGGATGTATAATCTTCACCATATTTATCAATCATGTAATCTATTACTATCTGCCTTTTCTCATCTGGAAAATCAACATCAATATCAGGTGGGTCATATCTAGTAACATCAATGAATCGTTCAAACAGTAAACCAAATTCAAGCGGATCTACTTCAGTAATTCTTAAAACATAAGCAACCAAGCTACCAGCAACACTACCTCTAGCTGGTCCAACTAACATACGTTGTTTTGCCCATATTATCATATCCCGAATCACCAAAAAGTAATCAACATAATCCTTTTCGATAATCAGCTCAACTTCATATTCCAGACGCTCCTTATATATATCCCAATCATCTCTATTTTTTAAATTTCTGCTAATTACACCAGCATCTATAAATCTTCTAAACAATTCAAACTTATCACCAAACCCCTCTGGCAGTGGAAATAATTTCTGGCCTGATTTAGTTCGCTTGATATCAACTTTGTCTGCAATTTCTAAAGTGGTATCATATAATTCCTTGCACCTGTCGCCATAAATTGCTGAACCTCTTTTCTCAGCTTCAACTCCATCAAACAAATACAACTCAGGCATAATCACCATACGATTTGGATTGGCATCAACTGTTGATAAACCTATACACAGCATCAGGTCTTCAGCACTGTGGTCTTCCTTTCTAGGGAAATGAGTGTCGCTACTTGTTACAGGCTTGATTTTATAATTGTCAGCAATTTCAATCATTTTGGTGATTTCTGGCTTAACTCGATGCTGTGGTGATACTTCAATATAAAAATCGTCCTTAAATTTGTCCTTAAATCCTGTTAAATACCTTTCGACATAACTATCATCCTCTATTATATTGAGTAAAACACCAGCACCCATACAACCACTTAATACAATCAAACCTTCCGAATGGGCGAATAGACTTTTGAAATCAATCCTTGGTTTGTAATAGAACCCTTCCATGTTTGAATAGGTTACTAATCTGTGAATGTTTTCTAATCCAGTTTGATTTTTAGCAAGTACAGTGATATGGAAATAATGCCTTTTGTTTTTTACCATCGCATCTTCAACGATATAAAACTCAACTCCAGGAATTATTTTTATATCTCGCTTGGTAGCTTCCTGCATAAAAGGAACGTGTCCCCATATATTCCCATGGTCAGTTATGCTTGCAGCCTTGTGACCTATGGCTTCAACTTGGTCTAGGAATTGTTTGGGTGTACCATATCCATCTAAAAAGCTAAATGTTGTGTGATTGTGTAAGTGAACGAAGTCAATCATTTTTCTTTAGGCTTGAAATGTTCGCTTTCGAAAATACGTTTGTCTGCCCACTCAAATGGATCGCCACCAAATGTACCACCATC
>DJKX01000022.1 GCA_002436185.1 Fidelibacterota bacterium UBA6531 | reverse complement strand
GGAATCTCAATGATATGTTCAGATAATTTTTCTAGATCCTTTGAGTGTTTATCTGTTACAATAATGATCCGGCCTTTGCGTGCATAGACTTCTTCAATATTCGATAATACTTTTTTATATGTTAGATCGTGGGGGACAATGAACACCACAGGCATATTGTCATCAATCAATGCTATAGGCCCATGTTTCATTTCCGCTGCAGGATATCCTTCTGCATGAATGTATGAGATTTCTTTTAATTTAAGCGCACCTTCCAATGCTACCGGAAAATTCACGCCACGCCCTAAATAAAGAAAATTATCTACTCCTTCATATTCAGCAGCGATATTTTTGATCTTTTCATTATCTTTAAGGATCGATTCTACATCTTTGCCAATATTTATCATTCCGCGCGCCAGTTTTACGCCATACTGTTTGGACATTCCTTTTTTACGTCCCAACAAAAGCGCTAACATGGCTAATACAGTAACTTGTGCTGTGAATGCCTTGGTGGATGCAACACCAATTTCCGGGCCGGCATGGGTATATACACCGCAGTCAGTATTGCGGGCGATGGAACTGCCAACCACATTGCAAATTCCTAATGTTAATGCGCCCTTCTCACGGGCTTTTTTCAACGCTGCCAAGGTATCTGCTGTTTCACCGGATTGACTAATCGCAATGATAAATGTATCATTATCAATAATGGTCTGGCGATAACGGAATTCTGAAGCATATTCTACATGCACAGGTATCCCTGCAAATTCTTCCAACAAATATTTGCCAATGATCCCAGCATGCCATGATGTTCCACAGGCAGTAATATAAAACCTGCTGGCTTTTTCAATTCGCGGCATATAATCTGACAAACCTCCCAAGAAAGCATTTCCTTCCTCCACCAGCAGTCTGCCGCGCATTGTATCCGTAATTGTATTTATCTGGTCATAGATCTCTTTCAGCATGAAATGGGGGAAATTACCTTTTTCAATTGCTTCCAGATCGTGTTCAATGATGGAAATATCTTTGGTGATCACTTTTTTATCTTTCATCTGTGAAATTGTATAACCGTCATTTTGTAATACAACCATTTCACCTTCATCCAGATACACAACACCACGGGTATGTTCTACGATAGGCGACGCATCACTGGCAATAAAATATTCACCTTCACCCACGCCCAATACCAATGGACTTCCATATCGAGCAGCAACCATTATATCAGGTTCATCTTTACAAATGGCTACAATACCGTAAGCACCCACGATTTCCTGAAGTGCCGCTTGTACTGCTTCCGGAAAAGAAAGACCGTCCTTATAATAAATTTTTGATATCAATTGAACCAGAACTTCGGAATCTGTTTCACTCTGAAACGTGACCCCCTCTTTTTCTAAAACCTGTTTAATGACATTATAATTTTCAATAATTCCATTGTGGATCAATGCAATATTTCCTGTCTGATCCAAATGGGGATGAGCGTTCACATCATTGGGTTCGCCGTGAGTTGCCCAGCGCGTATGAGCTATTCCAACTGTACCATTTAATACATGGTCATCCACTTCAGATTCAATAACAGACACTTTTCCGGCTTTTTTCAACCAATGTAATTGATCATCGCCGATAACAGCCAAACCGGCTGAATCGTAGCCTCTATATTCAAGGCGTTTTAGCCCATTGATTAAAATGGGTACAGAATCTCTATTTCCAAAATATCCAACTATTCCGCACATTATCTACACTCTCCTTTGTGAAATAATATTATAATAAACATACATTACTCCCACTCAATTGTTCCAGGCGGTTTGGATGTAATATCATAAACCACTCGATTGATTCCTTTTACAGAATTTACGATACGATTTGATATGGTTGATAATACATTTTCCGGCATGCGGTACCAATCTGCCGTCATACCATCGCTGCTTGTAACAGCCCGCAAGCCGAGAAGATTATCATACGTTCGTTGATCGCCCATTACTCCCACTGTTTTCACCGGGATCAAGACCGAAAAAGCCTGCCAAATATCATCATAAATACCTGCTTCATGGAGACAATTCATATAGATTTCATCGGCTTGCTGAAGTACGCTTATTCGTTCTTTTGTTATTTCACCAATAATCCGAACCGCTAATCCCGGGCCTGGAAATGGATGGCGATCAACTAAATCTTCTGGCAATCCCAATTCCCTGCCAACCCTGCGAACTTCATCCTTAAACAACTCACGTAATGGTTCCACGAGGTCAAATTCCATTTCTTCAGGGAGGCCACCCACATTGTGGTGACTTTTAATTACATGAGCAGATTTTCCATGACTCACCCCACTTTCTATAACATCAGGATATAGTGTTCCTTGGGCTAAATAATCAAATTGTCCCAATCTGCCGGCAATATTTTCAAATGATCGAATGAATTGTTCACCAATAATTTTGCGTTTTTGTTCCGGTTCTTCAATTTGGGAAAGTTTGGTTAGAAATTTTTCAGATTCATCGAAAGATTGGATATTTACTCCCAAACCATTTTGTAACGCAGACACACATTGTTCAGCTTCATTTTTACGCAGTAAACCATGATCAATCAACACGGATGTACATCTATTCCCAATTGCCTTGTGCATTAATGCAGCAACGACAGAAGAATCCACTCCGCCACTGACACCGCATAGAACGTGATTATCACCGACTTGGGCTTGAATTTTTTCAATTTGGGCTTGAATAAAATTACCCGGAGTCCAACTTGTATCGCACTCCGATATTTTGAAAAGAAAGTTTTTTATGATCGTTTCGCCATGTGTTGTATGAACAACTTCTGGATGAAATTGTGTTGCGTATCGTTTGCCATCCGGTGAACTCATGGCAGCAACAACACCATTCGATGATTCAGCCAATACAGACCAGCCATCCGGTATTTCGGTTACTTTATCCATATGGCTCAACCATACTTGAGAATCATCTGGAATTTCATTTAATAATGCATTTGAATTTTTAAGATGGATTTTAGCAAATCCATATTCACCTTTCGTTCCCGGTGCCACTTTTCCGTTATAATGTTTCGCGATTAATTGCAATCCATAACAAATCCCTAAAATAGGTATATCAATACCGAAAATGTCAGCATCATAATCAGGTGAATCATCAGCAAATACACTGGAAGGTCCTCCTGATATGATAACAGCTTTTGGCCTTCTGGATTCAATATCAGATAAGGAAGTGTCTGGAGGCAATATTTCAGAAAATACATTTTGTTCTCGAATACGCCGGGCAATTAATTGTGTATATTGAGAACCGAAGTCCAAAATAATGACTCCTCCATAATGGATATTATTCAAGATAAATCCCAGCTTTTTAATTCATCAAGAAAATCGTGGTTCGTTAACCTGTAGTGAATTGGTGAAATACTTACAAAATTATCCATTATTGCATTGTGATCCATATTGGGTTCTTCATCCGGGTCAAACATTTGGCCTGTCATCCAATAATATACTCTACCTTTGGGATCGACTCGTTTTTCAAAACTATCTCTGAAGGCTACGTTTCCCTGTTGTGTAATTTTATATCCCTTAAGTTCATTTTCGGAGATAGCAGGTACATTTACATTTAATAATGTTTTTTCTGGCAAACCTTTTTCCAAAACATGAGAGACCACTGTTTTTGCTGCTTTTTTTGCACCGGCAAAATCCCTTGACTCAAATGAATTCAAGCTTACAGCTACAGATGGAATTTTTAGCATTGTACCTTCTGTCGCAGCTGATACGGTGCCAGAATAAATAATATTTGTCCCTGTATTTGAACCAAGGTTTATTCCTGAAATTATAACATTCGGTTCAACCTCTAACAAAGCTTGTGTAGCAATTTTTACACAATCGGAAGGAGTGCCGTCCACAGAAAAGCCCTTAAAACCATTGCTGCGATTTACTTTATCAACACGCAATGGGTCACTCAGTGTAATGGCATGTCCTACAGCAGATTGCTCTCTATTAGGCGCCACAACGGTTACATGACCTAGTTCTGACATAGCTTCCCACAATGCCTTTATTCCCGGAGCATAAATGCCATCATCATTTGTTACCAAAATGTGTTTTTTACTCATGACAGCAACCGAATAAGATTGGATAGAGTCGATTTCATTTCTTCCCTGGAAACGATATGGTCAATAAATCCTTTTTCCAGTAAAAATTCAGCCCTCTGGAATCCTTTCGGCAAATCCTGTCCAATGGTCTGTTTGATGACCCTTGGGCCGGCAAATCCAATTAAAGCACCCGGCTCTGCAAGGATAATGTCGCCCAGCATGCCGTAACTCGCTGTCACTCCACCCGTTGTAGGATCGGTTAGAATAGGAATATATAAACCCCCTTCTTCAGAAAATCGTGCTAGTTTGGCACTGGTTTTTGCCAATTGCATCAAAGAAAGTGCTCCTTCCTGCATGCGGGCACCACCGGAAGCACACACGATTATTAACGGCAATTTGTGTTCCCGAGCATATTCGATGGAACGAGACACTTTCTCGCCCACTACGGAACCCATACTGCCACCGATAAATCCAAAGTTCATTATGGCTAATACAGCACCTTGATCATGAATGGAACCCGTATAACATTTAATCGCATCTTTGTGGTTTGTCTTTTCCTGGGCGATTTTAATTTGATCTTTGTATTTCATTTTCGCTTTGAACTTTAAGGGATCAGACGATTCAATGCCTGCGAACAATTCTGTTGAGGATCCATTATCAAGTAAGATATCAAAATACAGACGGGATGAAACACGGAAATGATGCTCACAATGCCTGCAGACAGAATGATTTTTTTCTAATTCTTGGCGGTAAAGAATTTCATTGCACGAAGGACATTTTTCCCATAATCCATCCGGAATAGATTTCTTATCCCGTTCTTTAATTTTTTCGTCTTTTCGTTTAAACCAGGCCATATTCTATTGCTTTTTATGCATTATAATCGCATCCTCACCGTCGGAGTAATAATGTTCTCGCACACCAATCTCTTCGAAATTAAATTCACTGTATAATTTAATCGCTGGCAAATTAGACTCGCGCACCTCTAAAAATACATCCGTTTCAGTACCCAATTCACTCAAAGTATACTGTAATAGCTTTTTCCCATAGCCACGGTGCTGATACGGGAGATCAACGGCGATATTCAGAATTTGGGCTTCATTATTTACAACTCTAATCATTATATAGCTAATCATTATATAGCTAATCATTTTCTCTTCAAATTCTGCAAAAACTTTTTTACCGTTTTCCTGTTCTAATTCCTGTACAATTTGATTTTTACTCCACGGATGTCTAAAAACTCTTTTTTCAATTGCTGTAATGGCATCCACATCATTTAAATCTGCACACCTGATCATTTCGGTTTATTCATTTCAAATGGTGCTATATAATTTGGAACCAACGTATACGGTTTTTTTACAACCCAATCGTTAAAATTATTTAATCCCAATTCTCCAATATTTTTTGCAGTTGCATGTACTTTTATTGCACAAGAGTAATTTTTGGTAAAATTATCACAATTCACATGGAAAAATGATTCATCCCCAATTACTGAATCTAAATCATCCCATTTATTCACTTCAGGTTCTAATATGGGGTGGCCTACAGCAGAAAATGACTGATGATAAATCATATCCCTGTGTGAAAATAATAACACATGAAATGGAGTATCATGATTGCGATTAAGCGCAATTGCCTGCAATGTGGGAACAGGAATAATGGGTAGGTCATGACTGTATGCAAGTCCTTTTGCAAAACTCAAACCAATTCTTAATCCTGTAAATGACCCGGGTCCAATGGAAACGGCTATTCCGTCTAATTCATTTAATGTAAAATTCGTTTTATCCTGGAGTGATTTATAAAACATGGGAAGTGATGCAGCATGTTTACGTGGAATTTCTGCTTCTTCGATTTCTTCCATTTCATCATTTTTAAAATAAGCGATTCCGCACACTTCAGTCGATGTTTCGATAGCTAAAATATTCATGGTGCCCAGCCTTCAATCTTTAAAGTTCTCATATCAGTATTTTTGGAATCACGATTGAATTCAATTTTAATAGCATCCGGAGGAATAATTTTCTCAATTTTTTCTGACCATTCAATAATGGTGATGGCATTTTCTGGATCTAAATATTCTTCACCGCCAATATTAAAAAACTCACGTTCATTCTCAAGTCGATAACAATCCACATGATTTAATTTTAAATGCTTACCATGATATTGGCTCACAAGTTTAAATGTGGGGGAACCAACTTTTTCCTCAATTCCCATTCCCCGGGCAAAACCTTGCGTAAAGGTCGTTTTTCCGCTCCCGAGATTCCCGGTCATGGCGATAACACATGCACCTTTGATTGTAATAGCCATTTCAGCCGCAAACTGTTGTGTTGCAGAAATACTGTCGAGTGTAATTGAAAATTGTTTTTGCATAAAGTTTAATTCAGGATTTACTGCGTAGTGTAACCACAGGCACCATCATTTCTTCTAATGAAATTCCACCATGCTGAAAGCTGTCTTTCAATTGACTTTCATATTTATGCTGCTGGTTGGGATAAAGAAAATATACGTTTTCCTTGGCGATGAGATAGGTGGTTTGATGCATTAATTCAATTAACCGATATTCTGCAGGCCTGCGTATAATCATAGCATGTTTTTCATTGGTATTTAAATTCCTACCAATCTTGTATCGTACACCCTTTGACGTTTCTTTATCAGCTCCAACCAATACACCTTTTGATACTTGCGTACTTCCATGATCACTCGTCATTATAACCGTAAATCCATCATGGCTTAAATCTCTCAAAAGTGCAAATAGCCAAGAATGTTCAAACCATGTCCGAATGGCTGTTCTGTAACCGGATTCATTCGGGACCATTTCCTTCAACACATCTGATTCAGAACGCATATGGGCCAGCATATCCACAAAATTGACAACAAGACTCAATATTTCTGTATTTTTTATTTCAGAATAATGGGCTTGGAATTTTTTACCTTGTTCAGCTGTATATATTTTTTCATAGCGTAGAGTTTTTTCCTTGAATCCAGCTTTATCCAAAGCAGTTCGAAGCATTTTTTCTTCATGCCGATTTAAACTTTTTGCATGATGTTCCATATCACGTAGTTGTTCCGGAAATCGCTTAACAAATTCATTAGGAAACATCCCTGAAAAAATTGAATTGCGGCTGAAGGGCGTGGCTGTAGGAAGCAATGAAAATTGGTAATCAAATTTTATGTCATAATAGGGATTCAGAAAATTCTGAATTGCCTTGAATTGATCGTAACGTAAGGCATCAATCACAACCAGACAGGTTTTATTATTTTGATCAATTTCTGGTTTTATAAATTTGGAAAATACGTCATTGGATAAGATAGGTCGATTATCGTCGGAGAGCCAATCCAGATAATTAGATTCTATAAACTTGACGAATTCATTATTCGCTGACTGCATTTGCTCTGCAAGAATGTCTCCTAAACTGATATCAGGATGTTCATCAAATTCCAGTTGCCATTTAACTAAACGTGAATAGACATCCCACCAGTCGTCCGCGGACATATCTTCCTGCAGACGAAATTGAATTTTCTGGAATTCCTGCAGATACCCACTGGTGGCGTGTTCTTCCCGTATTTTTGATTGTTCCAACACTTGTTTGCAGGCCATGAAGATCTGTGTTGGATTTACCGGTTTAATAAGAAATTGCTCAACTTTTTCGGAAATAGCTTCATCCATGAGGTCTTCTTCCTCACTCTTGGTGATCAGAATAACGGGAAGTCCCGGTTTAATCTCTTTAATTTCCCGAAGGGTGGTCATGCCGTCTTTCCCGGGCATATATTGATCCAACAATACCAAATCATAGGCATCTTGCTCAACCATGGCAACGGCGTCTTGGCCATTGGTGGTTTTGGACATAGTATACCCTTTATCTTCCAGAAAAAGAATATGGGGCTTTAAGTGGTCAACTTCATCATCGACCCAAAGAATATTTCCGCGATTTTCAGTCATAATAGACTTGAAAATTACCGACTTCTAACGATTGTCTGAAATGATATTTGTTTATGATTTTTCAGCAAAGGGGAATTCACCCTCATCCACCAAATCTCTGAACTCCGGGAAACGCTCTAAAAATGAGCCGGCGATATAGGGACAGGAAGGAATTACACGATAACCATTATCACGGG
>DJKX01000039.1 GCA_002436185.1 Fidelibacterota bacterium UBA6531 | reverse complement strand
TGGGAAAAAACCTTCGGTGGTAGCGGTAATGAAGAAGGTTATGATGTGATTGCCACCTCAGATGGGGGTTTTTTATTTATAGGGTACACTTGGTCATTTGGCAGTTCACAGCAGTTTTACGCTGTAAAAACGGACTTTCACGGTAATCTTGAGTGGGAGAAAACATATGGTGGTTCAAATTGGGATGTGGGCACTGCGGTAATCGAGGTGACGGGGGGCGGTTATATCCTCGCCGGATATTCCAACAGCCCTGAGATATCTTCGGGAAATACGGATGTTTATTTAATTAAAATTGATGAAGCAGGGAATCAAATCTGGGGTAGAGCATATGGTAGTCTCGCTTTTCCCCACCATGAATGGGCCAATGATATAATTGAAACGCCTGACAAAACTTTGCTAGTAGTGGGTGCCCGGGATTACTACGGAGAGCAAAAGCGCAATAATCTGGTTTTACGTATTGCTATGAATGGAAATTTGATTTGGGAGAAAGAAATTCATGAATCCGGCGCTGTCGATGAGATTGCCTACAGCATTAGTTATACCCACAGCGGTAGTTATTATATTTGTTCAATGGTTAATTCCATATCTGAGCCGGATGTTTTTCAACCTAAGATCATAAAAATCGATATCACCGGGAATGTGGACTGGGAGCGCACGTTTGCTGCCAACGGAAAAAAGCACCACCAATTTCGTGCTACAGGTACCTCGGTTGGCGATATTGTGATTGTGGGCTCTTCCAGCCGGGAAGTTGCCCGAGGTTATGATGAAGACGCTTTTCTGTTACGGGTGAACGGAGACGGCAATATACTGTGGTCTCGGCCCTACGGCACCTACGACCAAGATGACTGGGGCTGGTCTGTGTTTGAAACACCCTTGGGGAATTTGGTTTTAGTAGGGGCCACCAAATCATTCGGTGCAAGCCTGTTTGATATTTATTTAGTTGGTACAAATGCAGAAGGTATTTCACAGTAAAATCAAACATGGATAAAGTTTATCCAACTGCCGAAGAAATTGTTTTAGATGTAATGCGCCATTTTGGTTTCCGCCGCAATTATCAGGTCGCCGAATATTTTGAAGTGACACCCCAGACCCTTTCGGGCTGGATCAAGTCTGGTAAAATACCGCCCCGACATTTGATGAAATACACTCAAGAAGTATTGAATGCTGAATCTGGTTATGAACCAAACGTGGTTGCTAATAATACTCCCGCCATTGCCACATCCCCTGAGCTGTACCTTCCGCTGAAACCGTGGAAATTTTCACCCACTGCGCTGAAACAGGCCCTGTCCCAAAATCTGCACATTGCGTTGGGGACGCCGATTATAACAACATTTATTTTGGCCTTCTATTTCTTTTTCATTGCTGATCCGGTATACTCTTCAATTGCAAAAGTCCTGCCTATTTCTGAAGACGGTTCCAACACCACCGGATTTACAGGGATGGCCACCCAGTTGGGCCTGAACATACCTTTAAACCTGAGCAATACCCTGCCTTGGGGTGAAGTCTACCCCGAAATTGTGCAGAGTGAAGCGTTGCTTTCAGGGATTCTGGACCAGCCATTCAAGACCCGCAAATATGGTAACCGCGCACTCAAGGAAATTTTAGTGGCAGAGAACCGCTTGGATGCATATTCTGAGCCTCAAAAGACCGTACGAGCCACCAACGCCCTGAAAAAATGGATTCAGGTCACCAAAGACCGCCTGTCACCCTCCGTCACGCTGGAAGTGGGAGCTTTTGAGCCGCAGCTGGCCATGGAGGTGGCTCGGGTGGTGATTGAAAAATCGAGCCAGTCCCTGCGCCGCTTGCGCACGAATCGGATAAGTAAGAAACGCGCCTTCATTGATGAGCGCCTAACCGAAGTATCAAATGAATTAGACCATAAACAAAAGGAACTGGAATTCTTTCAGGAAACCAACCGCAAGCTTATTTCACCTTCACTCCAGATCAAAGATCAGATACTGCAGCGTGAGGTCGATTTGCATAGTAGCCTCTATATCACCCTGAAAACCCAGTACGAGAAGGCCAAGATCGATGAAGTGGAGCAGGCCCAGATGGTGCAGCTCATTGACGGACCCACGCTCCCTGTAAAACTGACCCGGCCCCGCCGAGCCCTTGGTATTGGTATGAGCCTGTTTTTTGGTGTGTTTCTGGGCTTGTTCATTATTTATTTCAAGGAAAATCTCCTCGAACCGGATCCGACTTAAGCAGTCTGGTCACCCAAATATTTTCTAGGTATTTTGGTCGTCGCCCTAATAACTAAATCACTGAGTTATCAGCGTTGAAATCAGGTGCCTCTGCCACGACGCTTTTCAGGGAAGCCTTTCTTTATGGGCTATCAAAAATTATTCCTGGGGTTTCCGGCCTGATAGCAGTCGTTCTTTTTATCCGTCTGTTGGGGGCTGAGGCTTTTGGAGAATACAGTTTCCTTCTAGCACAATGTAACCTTACTGCCGCTCTTTGTTATGGTTGGCTGAATCATGCCCTGCTTCGGTATCACTCAAAGGACAGGAAAGCCCCTGGTTTTCAACCGGCGGTGCTTGGCGCCTTTAGCCTCGCCAGCTTGGTGGTAGTAGCTGTTTCATTATTGATTATTATTGTTAGTCCGGTTCAGCCGGTAGTTTTGGGAATAATCTTGTTGTGCATTTGGTCTATGGCCTGTTTCAATCTAATCAAAACTCATTTCCAGGCCAGGATTCAACCCCAGAGAGTGATCTTGCTTACAGCAGTTCAGGCTGGTCTCGCCCTCCTAATTCCGGTGGTTTTAATCAAGATTTTTAGCCGCACCGGTACATCACTTCTAATTGGGGTGACCTTTTCCTTTCTGGCCGTTAGTGGTTGGGTCATATTTCACAATATCCGCCGCTGGGTTTTAACTGTGCACTCTATGCTCAGCACTCTAAAGCTAGAAGGCCTGTTAACCAAATGGTTACGTTTTGGTTTTCCGATTTCGGTCTGGTTTGCCGCCGGATTGGCATTGCCTTTTTTGGATCGCTTTTTTATTGATCGATATTTATCTCCTTTAGAACTGGGCGCCTATGCAGGACTCCAGGAGCTCCTCACACGTTTTTTTTCACTGGCCCTGTTTCCCCTTACCATGGCCCTTCACCCGAGGATTATGTCCCTGTGGAATAATGCCAAACATGCGCAGGCAATTTCATTGCTTAAGGTGGGCCTTATATCACAGCTGGGGATCTTTGCCCTGGTCATCATTCCAGCCCTCACTTTTGAAGGTATGCTCTTTATGGGGATTCAATTTGCAGTCCCGGAAATTTCAGCTCGCTTCCGGCCTTTGTTGATTCCTCTTTTGATTACGGGTTTTCTTTGGCAGGTATCTTTTCTGACACATAAAATGCTGGAATTGAAGGAGCGCACCCTACTAATGGTGGTCTTCATGGCCTTTTCTCTCGGGATCAATGTTATAGGGAACACCATATTTCTTCCTAGCTTCGGCGTAATCGCCACTGCCTATACCGCAATGCTGTCTGCCCTGAGTTACTTTACTCTTACTGCGGGTTTTTCTACTTATACACTAATTAGGAAAAAGTATTAATGATTTCCGCCATTGCCCCCCTCACTGTAATGGTATTAACGGCAATTACGGCCCGTGCTCTCACCCGCAGTTGGCTTTCGCCCGGCGCCTTTTTTCCCTTGTTGTGGTCCTTTTTTGTTTTCGTGCCCTTGGTATTTGCCCCTGACTTTAATGCGGATGCCTTTGGCTTGTGGTACATCGTCCTTTTAGCCATGGCATGTGCTGCCGGTTCGGTGATTATTCCCCAGCCCGCAGTAACTAAATTTTTATCACTTTCAGCAATCGGGAAAAATGCAAACTTACGTTTGCTGTTTCTTTCGTATAATTTATTTTTGCTGGTAACTTTGGTAGGTTTGGTGTTATTAATTTTTTATGCGTTTTCAAATTATGGCTTGAAATTTAATACCGCAGCGTTGTTGTCCATTCCTAACCTCATTTCCGTTGACCGCTATAGCGGTAGTGGTGCAGCATACCCCCTTTATGTTCGCTATAGCCTGTATTGCATATATCCTGCCTCCTTGCTGGGTGGCTTTCTCCGTAGCTTGACTCCTGCAGGGGGAAAAAAGTTTTTATCCGTTTTACCAATCATCGTCGCTATCATTTTTGGGATGGTTCAAGGTACGCGATCCAACATACTCTTGACTCTCGTTCTGTACTTTTCTGCCTTTTTTTCAGGTTTAATTACCAACCAAAATGAAACTGTAAAAATAAGCTATTTGAAAGTTATCATATCTGGGAGTATAGCTGTAGCCGTTTTCACCGTTTTTTATATTGTTATTCAGTGGTTAAGGCAGGGAATGGATCCTTTCATAGTAGAACTTTTACTCACACGGATCCGCGCCTACTTTTTCGGGTACCTGGCTTCCTTTACCCAGTGGGTTAGTCATTTAGATTCCGTTTTGCCCACCTTGGGCCTGACTACCTTTGCCGGACCATCCAATTTAGCGGACATTATTGAAAGACCCTTGGGGTTTTATGACGCCCACTTTATCGCCCCGGGGATCACCACCAATATTTATAGTGCATTGCGGGGACTGATACTCGATTTTTCATTGCTGGGATCCGTTGTGGTCGCCTTTATATTAGGTTTTTTGATCCAATTGGCATTTCTCCGCGTACGGTACGGCAGTCTCTTGGCCATGGTTCCTTTGTCCATGTTTTATGCCTTCACCTTATATTCACCCGTGATCAGCATTTTTCATTATAATAGTATTATAATTTCATGGGTATTTGCATTCATCGTTTTTTTACCTGCCCGACATGCGATTTTGGCTTATAACCGTTAATTACAAGGATCCTGCGCCATCGTTGGCTCTGGTTGAATCCTTAAAAACCTGTGATTTTCCCCCTGATATTCATATCGCTATAGCTGATAATTCCAGTTCAGAAAAAAGTTTAAAAAAACTTCGCCAAATGGAAAAATCACCAGGATTAACTATAGATATTTTTCCTTATTCAACTAATTATTATTACTGGCCGGCGGCGAAAAAGCTAATCTCTAAATTAGTTGAGATTCATGGTGATTATCCAGACTGGATTATGGTATGTAATAACGATATTTCTTTTCCGGATCCTGAATTCTTTAACAAATTAAAGACAATTGATTACAACCAATTTCCTGTAATTGGCCCCCAGATAAGAAATATATCCCGCCAATTACTTAACCCGTTTATGTTTAAACAGATGGGATGGAAAGAACACTTGTTTTGGAATCTTTTTTTTATGTCGTTTACCGGTTCGAAAATATTAATGAGTGTTAAACAGTTTATAAGAAAAATTTTTCCTGAGGCACCAACTCCAATTCCAAAAAACCCAACAACAGTTTATGCAGTTCATGGGTCAGCCATTCTTTTTTCCCGTCGATTCTTTGAAGTAGGAGGATGGTTAGATGATAATTTTTCTTTATATGGAGAAGAGTTAACTGTTGCTGAAATTGCTAAGCGATTAAATTGCCCTATAACCTATTATCCGGAATTAGAAATAATTCACCATGAACACTCAAATACACAACAGATAAAAAACCGGGTTTTATTTGAACAAGCACGTTTATCCCATAAGTATGTTGTATCTAATTATATAAAAACATGAAAATTTTATATTTACATCAATATTTTAATACACCATCTATGCCCGGGTCTACCCGATCCTATGAATTTGCAAAACGATTGGTTTCTAAGGGAGACACAGTTTACATGGTAACCTCCAATTGGCAGGGAAAGTCTAAAGTGTCATTTTCTAAAGAGTCAGGAATTAATGTTTACTGGGCCCCCTTTAATTATGCCAATAAAATGAATTTTATTGCCCGCGTTTATTCTTATTTTGGATATCTTTGGTTTGTTTTGGTATTAGGTGGAAAATTGAAATTTGATCTAATTATTGCCAGTAGCACCCCACTGACCGTGGCCATCCCTGCACTTTGGTTTAAACGATTAAAAGGGAAAAAAATAGTTTTTGAAGTTCGAGACCTTTGGCCCCAGTTGCCTATTGCCATTGGCGCTCTTAGGTCATCAATTTTAATTAAAGTTGCCAAGTTCCTTGAAAGAAAAACCTATGAAAACTCTGAACAGGTCATTGTATTATCAACAGGAATGCAATCTGAATTGAAAGGTATGATTCCGGAGCATAAATTATCTGTGGTAACCAATTTAAGCGATTTGGATAAATTTCAGGTTTCGGAAAAAGCGGGGTTGGACTTCCGAAGCAATTTTTCCGGTATTTCAAATAATCCGCTTATAGTATACACAGGGGCCTTCGGCCGAATTAATGGTGTAACTTACCTAATTGAGATTGCCCGGGAGATGAAAAAAATAAACTCAAATGTTCGGTTCATATTGGCTGGGGATGGGTATGAAAAAGAAAAAATGGAAAAGCAGTCAAAACAGTTTGACCTATTAAACAAATCACTCTTCATTATCGATTATTTGCCAAAAGATAAAGTACCGAACCTTTTATCTGCCGCCGCCATAACAACCTCCTTTTTTATAGATTTACCGGAGATGGAATATAATTCTGCTAATAAATTCTTCGACGGCCTGGCAGCAGGAAAACCAATTATGATCAATTACGGGGGGTGGCAGGCAGAATTATTAAAGCAAAGCGGGGCGGGATTTGAAATCACTAAGAATGATCCCATTAAAGCGGCTAAAAAATTAAACGAAGTAATAACAAATGACAGTATGCTTAATCAAATGGGATTGGCATCTAGAAAATTGGCGGCTCGGTTTGATATAAACACAAATTATAGAAAATTCGAAAAAGTAATTGATCGCGCCTATTATTCTTAAGACCTTAGTAAAATTCCGTAGTATGTCGAAAAAAGAGAAAAAATTGTATGATTTTTGTCCTTCCTGTCCCTTCAACCTCTTCCCCTTAACGGGGAAGATTGAGATGGGGTAAAAAACAGTGGAAGAAGTAAGATGCTTGTCAGGCATAACTTTAGTGTTTGCTAGCCGGGATGTGAAAAAATATGTATTTTTCAATAAATCTATATTTCAGTTTTTAAATTATTATGAATAATTTTGAGCAATCCTGTCCTGTATGTTCGGGCTCAGATGCATTGAATAAGTTTTCTTGGGGAGAGTACCCCGTGATTCACTGCAATCAATGCGGGTTGGATTATTGCAGCCAAATGGTTGAAAAAGAATCTGGAGGCAATTCTTCTCCTGTCCATTTGGAAGGAATTGAAATGATGGCCAATGCTTTCCATAAAACAAATGAATTGGCAACGCAATACGCTAGAAGAAGAATCAATATTTATGAATCAATCCTCAAAAGAAAATGCCAAAATATTCTGGAAATTGGATGCGGACCCGGTGTATTCTATAAGCCCTATAAACAAGAATCTATTCAATGGGATGGAATTGAAATAAATTCTTATTGGAAAGATTTTGGCGAAAAAAATAATATTCCAATTTCTGATAAACCCCTGGAATTAGTGGAAAAAACGTATGATGTAATTATGGCCCATCAGGTGATTGAACATGTTGAAGATCCACTGGCTTTCATGCGATCCATTGTGTCCCGTCTCAAGCCTGGGGGCATCATTCACTTGGAGTTGCCAAACCAAAATTCATTGACGGCCCGATTGCGGCGGATATCCTCAAAACTGTCTTTTGATTACGGTTTTATTCAACCTCCCATGCATTTACGTGCCTATAGAAAACAAACAATCAAACATTTATTTAGGCAATTTGATTTATATTCAAAAATGGTCATTGATTGTGGAAATACAGATGGAATATGGGGCCAAGTTCGGGATTATAATTTATTTCAAAAATCTTTTTACTCATTTGCGGGTAAAATCGGGTTGGGCAGTTTATTGATTGGACTGGCCCAATATTCAGGAGATTAGAAGACCAAGATACCAATGAAACGATTTTTTGATACTTTGTTCACCTTAGTGGGTATTATCATTTTATCGCCAATTTTATTGATTATTATGGTACTAAGCCTTTTATTTCAAGGATACCCGATTTTGTTTTTTCATGAGCGCTTGGGCATAAATGGCGCTCCCTTCACAATGGTGAAGTTTAGAACCATGGCCACCGGGCAATCAATCAGCGCTTCTCACGATATTACCCGCCTGACCAAATGGGGAAAATTCTTAAGACGAACGAGTATTGATGAATTTCCCGTATTAATCAATGTTATCAAGGGAGACATGAGTTTGGTTGGTCCCCGGCCATTACCCCAAAAATATTTTTCCCGATTCAACGCCTTTCAAAAAAAGCGCTTCCAGGTCAAACCTGGCATAACTGGATTAGCACAAATTAAGGGGCGCAATCAATTGTCATGGGAAGAACGCTTTGAATTTGATGTTCAATATGTAAATGATCATTCCTTTTTTTTAGATATAAAAATAATTCTGATTACAATTTTATTGGTGTTTAAAGGTGTTGGGGTTACCTCAAAAGAGCAGGAAATTATGCCGGAATTCATGGGAACGAAACGAACACATGAAATTTCGGATAATTCTGAAACAGAATACCTTGATTGAATCCTTTTAAAAATTACCTTCCTAAACAAATATTATAACTTTTGGTAAATGTATATTCTGGGTATATCAGCATTTTATCATGATAGCGCAGCTTGCCTTATAAAGAATGGCATAATTGTGGCGGCGGCTCAAGAAGAACGGTTTACCAGAAAAAAACATGATCATACATTTCCATCCAATGCAATTCAGTATTGTTTGAGAGAAGCTGGCATAGATGGTACGGAACTGGATTATGTCGCTTTTTATGACAAACCATTTCTGAAATTCGAACGGATTTTGGAAACCTATTTGGCTTATGCACCTTTTGGGATAGGCTCATTTTTAAAGGCAATGCCGTTATGGATTAAGAAAAAGATCTGGATCAAAGAAATAATCAAAGATGAACTGAATTATTCCGGTAAAATTATTTTTCCAGAACATCATGAATCCCATGCTGCATCAGCATTCTTCCCTTCTCCATTTCAGGAAGCTGCATTTATTACGATGGACGGTGTTGGCGAATGGCCAACATCCAGTTTTGGGTTTGGCAAAGATAACCAGATTGAGTTGCTGGCAGACATTCAATTTCCTCATTCACTTGGATTGCTTTATTCTGCGTTTACTTATTACACTGGTTTTAGGGTTAATTCCGGTGAATATAAAGTGATGGGATTAGCGCCTTATGGTGAAGCAAAATACAAAGATTTGATTTATGAGCATTTGATTGATGTGAAAGAAGACGGTTCTTTTAAGATGAATATGGATTATTTTAATTATTGTGCTGGCTTGACCATGACCAGTGCAAAATTTCACCAACTTTTTGGAGGTCCGCCGCGGAAACCTGAAAGTGAACTCACTCAAAAAGAAATGGACCTGGCGCGTTCAGTTCAGGAAGTAACTGAAGAAATTGTACTAAAAATGGCAAAGCACGTAAGAAAAGAAACAGGAATGAAGTATCTTTGTCTTGCCGGCGGTGTTGCATTGAATTGTGTTGCCAATGGAAAACTATTACGATCTGGCTTATTTGATAATATCTGGATACAGCCTGCAGCTGGAGATGCCGGAGGTGCTATCGGATGTGCATTGCTCACATGGTACCAGTTTTTGGGAAATATTAGAAATGCGGATAATAAAAATGATTTTATGAAAGGTGCCTATCTCGGACCGAATTTCAGTAACGGCAGTATTGAATCATTTCTTAAAAAGAATGACTATTCTTATCAAACTCTGACGGATGAAGAATTACCTGATAAAATAGCGGATCTGATTGCCGATGAAAAGGTAATAGGCTGGTTTCAGGGACGGATGGAATTCGGACCAAGAGCGTTGGGTTCCAGAACAATCATTGGTGATGCCAGATCATCTGAAATGCAAAAAACGATGAACCTAAAAATCAAATATAGAGAAAGTTTTAGACCTTTCGCACCATCAGTCAGAGCAGAAAATATTTCTGATTATTTTGAGATTGATCGGGAAAGCCCCTATATGCTGTTGGTTGCCAATGTTCAAAAAGATAGACAGGTAGCAATGTCAAAAAAACAAAATTCTTATTTCGGTCTTGAAAAGCTAAATGTAGTTCGTTCTGAAATACCGGCAATCACACACGTGGATTATTCCGCTAGGATTCAGTCAGTGAATGGAATAACTAACCCCCGCTACCATAAGATGCTTACAAAGTTCAATGATAAATACGACTGTCCCGTTATTGTTAATACATCGTTCAATGTTCGTGGAGAGCCTATTGTATGTACACCGAAAGATGCATATCTTTGTTTCATGCGGACGGAAATGGATTACTTAATAATGGGGAATTATTTGTTGGATAAAAAGGATCAAAAAACAATTGTAGGAGATTCTGACTGGCGGAGTGAATTTGAACTGGATTAAGGTATGCTAGAAGAAATAAAAAATATAAAAAGTGAAAAAAGTGATTTACGGAAGTTTGGGATTACCATCGGCGTAATATTATTGATCATTGCCGGGTTTTTATTCTGGAAGGAAAAAGAATCATTTCAAATATTACTTACTTTTGGTATAACCTTCTGTATTCTTGGAATAATGATCCCTTTTATTCTAAAACCCATTTATTGGATATGGATGATTTTCGCCACCATCCTTGGATGGATAATGACACGTATAATATTAAGTTTGCTCTTTTATATTATATTTACAACGATTGGACTAACTTTAAGATTATTTGGGAAACAGTTCCTCAGTCTCAGGGTGGATAAATTAAATAACTCCTATTGGAATGATAGAAAAACTGAGAAACGTGTTTTGAAAGACTATGAAAAACAGTACTAAAAATTTTCTTCTTTTATTTGCTTCTCTGCTTTTCTGCACCGTAATTGCAGAAACCATTGTGAGGTTGTTTCTTCCTCAGCAGTTAATCTACGCTCCCCCGGATGTATACCAACCAGATAGTACTTTTGGATGGAGGTATCTTGAAAATACAAATACAGTGGTAAATCATGCGGGCGCAGGATTGGTGCATTTCCGTACAGATGAATATGGTTATAGAATAAATGCAACTGACAACAAAATAAAAAATACGGGAAATCCTCTTAACGTTTTGATCCTTGGCGACTCTTTTTTAGCGGCCTTGCAGGTGGAAAATGAAAAAACTATCCCTCAATTATTAAAACAAGATTTACAGTCCCAATATACCCTAAATGTTGATTTTTATAATTCAGCTGTAGGGGGATGGGATCCGAATCATTATTTGTTGGAAGCAAAAAAAGTATTAAAAGAAAACAGACTCAAATTGGATATGTGTTTAGTTTTTTTGTATGTGTCTAATGACATTGTAACATCAGTAAATACTTCATACAACTTTGAACAAGTTTCACCCCAACACAGTTTTAGTATTCCTGAAGATTTAAGTTGGTCTTCTTTTATTAATTCTGTTTTATATCCGATAAATGATTTTCTTGAAGTTAGATCACATTTATTTATTTTTCTGAAACACAGATTTCAATCCATTCTCGCTAAATTTGGTCTAACTGCAGCATATTTTCCGGATATATTTTTATTAAGTGAACAATCTTCTGCCAGGTGGGGGATAACGTCCGGTATATGTAAAAATATTCATGACGAATTTCAACGTCTGAATGTCCCCGTTGTTTTTATTTTATTACCAAGCGTTTATCAGTGTAATACTAAAATTTTCTATGAACATATAGAAAACTTTGATATACCCCTGGATTCAGTAGATTTAAAACAACCCAATGAATTACTGGCAGAATACTTTCAAGAGAATCGCATTGAATTGCATGACCCTTTATTTTTTATGCAAAAACAGTTTAATCATGGATACACCATGTATGGTAAAATTGACGGTCATTTTAATGAAGAAGGGCATCGTGTTGTGGCAGACTATGTTTTACCGCTTGTTTTGAAAAACCTAAAAAAGGAGCAATAATTATATGTCTAAGCTTTCCATTTTCTTAGAGATCTGGGAATTTCTTAAATACCGTAAAAAATGGTGGCTGGTGCCGATTATAATCTTTTTTGTTTTATTTGGTACATTGTTGGTTCTAACCGAAGGATCTGCTCTGGCACCTTTCATCTATGTATTGTTTTAAATACGGTTATTTAATTTAAGAGCAAAACAATAGCACTACCTATGCTGAAAGCCTTCATCCACCAGTTGAAAAACCGTTTGCCCGCCACCAGCTCGGTACAGTACAATGATGTTGTGCTGCCCCCACCGCACCGTCGCTGGTGTGGACCTGAATTCCGGGACAATGCCTATTTTCTGGATTCGGCTGTAAACGAGGCCAAGCGACTGAAAACATTGTTGGGGTGCACCCCGCAAAGCCGGGTCCTCGATGTTGGTTGCGGTTTCGGTCGCTTACCTATTGGTATGCTCCAGGTTTTTGACTTGGATAGCTACGTCGGCGTGGACGTGCATAAGCAGTCAATCAAATGGTGTGAGCGTTTCATCGAGCGCAATAATCCGAACTACCGTTTTCAGCACTTAAATATTATCAATGCACGTTATAATAGGAAAGGAGTGGAGCTTAAGGATGGTTTTCAGTTTCCCCTCGATTCTGAAAGTGTGGACATTATCTACCTTTTTTCTGTTTTCTCTCATATGACGGTGGAAGACATGCGTGTCTACTTAAAGGATTTTTTCCGTATTCTAGTACGCGGCGGCCGGGTCTTCTTTACTGCTTTTATTGAAGAAGATGTATCTGATGTGAGCATAAACCCGGTTGATTACCTGTTTGAACAGTATTCGGGCCCGCTCCATGTCGTTCGATATAACAGGAATTATTTGTTTAAATTGGTAAATGAAATTGGGTTTACGGTATCAAATTTTATCCATGGCTCAGAAACTGATAAACAAAGTGGTTTGTACTTAAAAAAGCTATGACTAAAGAAATAAAAAGAACAAATTCTGTAGGTAGTGACATTACCTTGGAAGATTAAAATTGAAATAAAATTTAATGAAAAATAAAAAAATATTGGTACTCGGTTCCTCAGGCTTTTTGGGCAGCCATTTGGTAAAATCCTTGGCAAAAAAAAATAAAGTGGTTCAATTTGATACG
>DJKX01000024.1:882-2603 GCA_002436185.1 Fidelibacterota bacterium UBA6531 | reverse complement strand
TGTTTGGGAGGAATAGCGTACCCAGGCTCTGTGGGGATTGTAATTCTCAAATAAAAGAGAATCACCGGAATAATATTGTTCAACCCTGTAAGCCCATTCAACATCAAGCAATCCTTCATGTGACAGCCCCCTGAAAAATGAAATTGTTGGGATATAACCAATACTTGATTCAAAAGATGATTGATCAATTGAAGCATCCGTACCGTACAGGCCGCTGATCCAAAACTGGCCTTTTGTAGAAAAAGAACTAGCTGCTGCTTGGGATTGAGAACATAATAAAATCACAGTGTAAATAATAAAAAGATGTTTCATAATATTTGTATAATACAAATAATTATTGAGTGCCAGCTATTGTACCGGCACATGTATTCATTCCCGGCTCCACACAAAATCAATCATGGGTAAAATATGTAATCGGGTGATATTTTCGTTTGGATAGCCATCGGGATACTGGCCATAAACCATCTTATACCCCAATGATATATGAAAACGCGAAGATTTTTCCCACGTGACCATTCCTTTATGTTCCAAAGCAAAAGAACCTTTCATTCCGGGAATTATAAATAAATCACTATCCACCAAATACGTCCACTTTTCGCTCAAGCGACTGTTCATGTCTGACCCGAAACGCAGGAGCCAGTTGTTGTAATACACTGCCAGTCGATGATAAATCAACGGCAGATCAATGGTGGATTCTACGGCCAAATCACTTCCGCCAGACGCAAGGGCCATCCCGGCTTTTACCGTGAGAATTTTATCATTATTCAGTTGTTTGCTTGCTAACACCATATTCCATACTGACACCATATTGGGAATATCAAATTCAGGTGAAATCATTCCGCCAATACCGGGTTTTGTCACCATTTTTAATAAAGGTGTCGGATAATACACCGAATGCGAAGACGATATTGTCCAATCATAGCGCTGGAGCCAACGCTGCTTAACGGTTGCTCCGGGCATGAGGAAAGCCGTCAGCTTATAAAATGAAACTTCCCGGCCTTCAGCCTGCCCCCAGCGAACTGGCTGAAATAATCCAAATTCCCAGCGTCCCTGGGACAGCGTGTGAGCTGTGCCGGAGAGCCATTCGCCTTGAGAGAGCGCTTGACTTAATAAAGCAGCTATTAAGATAATCTTTTTCATCACTCTAATATTATTTTACAGCTGACCGGTGCGTGGTCAGATAGTTGTATAGCTTCCTGAAAAGTGGTGCCGCTTTCGGATGCAACATTCTTGTTCGTAAAAATATAATCCAACTTGCGATCCCAGGCTCTGTCTTCGGACGTGCTGTGTGTATTATGATCTGCCGTAACGGCGGCTGTTAACGAAATAGCAGTATTATATGTATCATATAACGGTTGTAACAATGTGGGTTCATTGGCAAAATTTTCAAAATAGCTTCCTTCCAAATGAGGCCCCCCATCTCCGTCAGTATGAAACACATCGTCTTCACATGCGTCCTTATCGCAAAAATCCGTTTCGGCCCCGGGAGGTACGGAATTCAAATCTCCCCCGGCCACAAACACATCTCCCGCTGCGGCCATTTCATCCAGAACATTCTTAAATGTATTAACATGTTTTTGTTTGGTATCATCGGTAGCAAAAGCAGTGGCATGGACCGAAACCGCATAAAAATTATCCATATCGGGAATGGCTATTTTTGCTTTCAGGATATTTCTGCGGAGGTAAAACATTTGCGTTAAAGCATCCTGGTCTGTTCGCAG
>DJKX01000024.1:0-542 GCA_002436185.1 Fidelibacterota bacterium UBA6531 | reverse complement strand
TCGGCAGATTCGATTTCATGGCGGGTCATAACCACATTGCCTGCATCAATTCGTCCGATACCGTCACTGGGAATTGTTTGCGCTTTCCACATGGATGCATAAGCGGCGTAATTCATATTTGTATTATCCAGCAGCCACTGAACCTGGTCAATATATTGGGTTCGCTTGGATTCCCGGTCCACTTCCTGGAACAAAATAATGTCCGGGTCAATGGCATCAATTTCTGCGGCGATTAGCTCCAGAGCATCCATTACTTCTTTTTCCGTCATGACGGTTCGGTCTCCGCAGGAATCGCCGAAAAAAGGCAGGCGTCCGATACCAAAACGGATATTCCAGGACAAAATGGTTAACCCGTTGTCAAGAGCCGGAATCGTGGTAAATGTTTTGGCTTCATATAATACAGCATCTTCCACATCTTCAAAGGTGGTGACCAGGGGTTCACAGCTGAATAGAATAATGAATAGAATATAAAATAGTGATTTAACTTGATGCATGGATTGAACTTATTACTGATTCATAACACGCCGCAAAATGTCTTTATC
>DJKX01000003.1 GCA_002436185.1 Fidelibacterota bacterium UBA6531 | reverse complement strand
TGTTTGATAGAAGAATAGAACTAACAAGAAGTTTATTATTTTCATTTTTTTCCTTTAATTAATATAAATCTAATCCTCACATATGAATGTAAGGATTAATGCAGAAAAATGCTGGGGGAAATAAAAACCCCCACTGTTGTGGGGCTCTTGCTTAAATCCTTTGGGTGGGGGTTGTTGATTAATCAGCATATTGTTCAGCACCTAAAAAATGTAGTGAAACATACTGTTCATCTCCCACAACCCAACTATCATGAGGTTCAGGAGGTATGTAGAATAAATCTCCTTCTTTAAGTGTATGTATTTTACCATTTTTAAAAGCAACCGTTGCACTGCCAGATACCACCATTCCCAAATGTTCCACTTCACAAAATTCTGTACCACTTAAAGGAGAAACATCAATAGACCATTTCCAACCCGGTTCGTAAGAAGCTTTACCAATAGTCATATCTGCTAATTGTACTAATTCAAACTTTCCCTTATCAAAATTTCTTATCTCATCGGGTTTTTTAAAGTTTTTTAATATTATATCAACCATAATCGAATTATCTCCTATTATATATCCAAATTTACCCATCATTCCACAAACAAAAAAACCCGCTGGTGCGAGACTTGATGTTTGGCTTTAGAAACCGTGTTCTTCTAGCGTCTCCAGTAATGTTTTCTGAATCTCTGGATTTTTATCTTATTCTATCCCCATGGTAAAAGCAATTCCAACAGACGGATCACCTTCAACGGTTATGGGCTGTTCCACGCCAACCACTAAAAGCACTTTTGGATTCAGTATAAATGTAAACCCATACACGGTAGATAATTCTGAATCCTGATTGAAAGCCAATTCTACAATAGGCTGAAACCGATTGGTGATAAAATAACCGAATGAAACCATGCCATTGGCATCACCTATATTGTTTCCCGCCGCCATGGCATCCATAGTGAATGCTTCACTGAAAGCAAGGCTGTATATCAGTCCGGCTGCAAACGCAGAGAATGCGGTGTCATAATCTACGCCAACCGCCATGGCCAGTGTATTTTCAATCATAGAAATTTTGGTGCCAAAATTTTGCATCACCGCTTGATTATCCAAACTAACCCCTACTTCATAGCGGCCAAATCCTGCGGACATCCGATACCCAAAGCTTCCTGCTTCACCCATCGTGTAAGACGGTTCAAATTCAAAAACTTGAGAAGGTAATGTTGCTGCATCCGGCGTGTTCAATTTTCCGCCGGTAATCCCACCCACTTGCGCCATTAATGAAGTGGAAAGTATGAATAATGTTAATATGATTTTTCTCATTTAAACGGATCTCCTATTTACACGATCAGTCTTAATCTTCCATTTTAGTGCCGGGTTTTTCTTTTCAGACATTTTGTTTATAAAATCTACACATCATATCACAAATAAACAACCCCACGTAATAACCGCTCACTCATTTTATTTCTCTTTTAGTTCAGTTTTGGTCATTTCATTGATTTCCTTATTTCTTCAGGATGCGGAAGGTAGGGATTTCCGTGCGCACTCTTACTTTTTTTCTTTTTCATCTTTCTTGTCCTTTTTAGGCTTTATTGGTTTGCGGAGCGATATTATTGAGAAGCCTCTGGAGAACAACGGATGACTCGGAGGAAGCGAGAATTTGCGGGTAATTTTTGCCATTATTAACTCCTTTTGTTATTTATTCTCTTCATCACCATCATCTTCAACATCTTCATTCTTAAAAACCGTCAGGTCAAAGTCTGTGAACTGATAGGCGGTTTCAGATGACTCTCCAGTAACATCCTTTATGCCCTGCGTAGTCTCTGATGATTTTAAGGGAAGTCCTCTTCGTTTCTCGGCGGTTTTCAGAATCTTCGATAGCTCTATTGCAGCTCTTTTATAATCTGGTTTTGGCATTTTTATTCTCCTTCCCGTTTTGCAGGTTAACATGGCTGCGGACCCGCGGCAGTTCAAATCCCACAAGTGCCCGTTCATAAAGATCATAATTTGTCAGATTTTCTGCATCATTACTAGTTACGGTCCTCTGAAAACTGTCCTGCAAGGCAATAAAATAATCACCTAGGCCTGGATAGAATTCAGATGTGATTCGAAGAGGCGGATGATATTTCTCTTCATAGTATTCAACATACCACTGTTCATAAAGGCTGTAGACCAGGTCATCGCCTTCCCGTAGATCTTCACCGCATTCAATGGACAGGATCATATTTATCAGCCCCGCCAGGGTCAGTGGGTGTTTTGTGGTTTTTGGATAGGTGTTATAACTAAAGCCTTGATCCCAGTATTCATCAATGCAGCGGTAATAAAACCTGTCTTTCTTGAAGCGTACCCTTAAACTGATCACATCGGCCAACGTTGTATAAGGCATTGAAATCCTGGCAAACTCAACCTCTCCCGGAAGATAGTCCGGCAGGTACTCACCCCCTGATAAGCTTGGATGCTGGGCCATGAGTGACTGCTTCATCTCCAGTGGCCAGTCCGATTCAAAGACGTATTCAGGGATGGTCTCGCTATTTTGCAAGGCTTCCTTGATGAGTTGTTTTCTTCGCTCTCCTTTAACATTAGCCAGCAGTGCTTCCGGGATACCCCAGAACGTTTCCGGCCTGTAGTTGAGATCCAGGTGCTGGATATCCTTGTGCAGTGATTGTATTATGATCATTTTGATCTCCTTTTTTTCGGGAGACCTGC
>DJKX01000068.1 GCA_002436185.1 Fidelibacterota bacterium UBA6531 | reverse complement strand
TTTCCTGGGCAAAAATAACACCAACTAATAGAAAAAGTGTGCCGACTGAATTCTTGATATTCATTATTAACTCCTTAAAATATGGTTTGTAGCGTTGTTAACATTAAAAACACTACAAGTGTTGAAACAAGTAAACATGTTTTTTTATAATAAATACATTTTACTTGAATAATATTACATAAATTGTTAATTTATTTCAAGTTATTTTTATATTTATGAAATCAGTTCAAGAAATCATATCTGATGTAATGGGCACTCACGGGTTTCGCCATAAATACCAGGTAGCAGAATACTTTGGTGTTACCCCTCAGGCGGTGAGCACGTGGCTGACCACAGGCGCTATCCCTTCAAAACACATACTAAAATACCAATCGGAGTCTTCGCTCCATACACACCAGCCTGTGCCGGCCCCGTTATCAGAAAAAGATGCTGTACAACAACAGCGGGCAGTCATTGATTATTTGATCGCTGAAAATGTGCATCTGAAAAATGAGATCGCCCAACTTCGTCAGGACATTTCCAATATACGTTCCACCCGTGGAAAGAATGATATTATTGAAAAAGTAAATGCAGAATCATTATTTATGACCGGGAATATTTCTGATGGAGTGATCACCGATATCAGTGGGGATTGGAACAAACTCATGGGGTACTCTATGGGTGATCTTGTAGGTCACCGTTATGATCGGGAAGACCTGATCCATCCCGATGAATTCCAGCGGACACAGCGCCACCAGCAAACACTAAAGTCTTCTGAAGGGATCAAAGAAACACGCTTCAGCACCATCCAAAGGTGGAAACATGGAAAAACCGGACAATATGTACTATTGAGCATGGTGTGGTACGCAAATATTGAAAAGGATACAGTGGATATTGTGGCAAAGCCCATTGATTCTTTTATGGCTGCCCCGGCAATAGATTAATTCCGGTTGTGATATAACATATATTTCGCTGTCTCGAGGATACCCAATGTCATCCTCTCATAATGAGTAATCAATTCCTCTTTTTCAAATAAAACATCTTTTGCAGGGTCGGGGCTGTTGAGATCATGAAATTCCATCCCGGAACCATTGCGAAAGATCCGCAGATAGTAATCACTATCTAATACACCATAACTGCTGGGGGAGATCTTTTTATTCACTACAAAGGCCATACCATTTTCATTTTTTAATACATCCCTTCCCAATGTCTTATTGGTATAATCAATTCTGCTTAATCCGGCGATGGTCGGCAGCAGGTCAGGCAGTCCGCAGACCGTTCCAATAGTGCCATGATCTATACCCAAACCCGGACCATAAATAATAAACGGTACATTGTAAGAACGGAGACGAAGCGCATAGTCATCCACTGGCATATGCTCCGCTTGGGGATCAGCGTTGCCGTGATCCCCAAAGAGTACAAATATAGTGTTTTCAAAATAGTCTTCTGTTTTGGCCATTTCCATGAACTTCCCGATGGAATGATCCAAAAACCTCATTGCGTTATATTGCCCCGAAGATTTAAATCCGGCTTTCCGTAATGCACCCTCATCTTTTTCTATGATCTCGAATCCTGCATTGTCATCCGGTATGGAATACGGACGATGGTTTCCCGCTGTCTGGATGATGGCGAAAAAGGGTTTCTCCGGGTCATGTTGGGAGAATTGATCGTTGGCTTCGCGAAAAAGGTCCAAGTCAGATATACCCCACACATCTACACGTGGCCGATCAAAATCCCCAAGTTCGATGAGATCCATATCCTTCAGGTTGTATGTAATTAGACTGCGAATATTGGCCCAGCTGGCACTGCCGCCGATCATATAATATTTATCATGATCTATAAATTGAGAAATAATGCTGTACTGATCGCGGATGAGTGGATTGCGCGAAGATGTCTTGAACCGCGCCACATCCGGAATGCCGGTAACCATGGTAAAAACAGACCGGGAAGTGCTCACCCACGGCACATAGAAATTGGGGAAAAATAATCCATTGTTAGCTAATTGATCCAACGTGGGTGTTGGATCAAATGGGTTCCCCATCAAACCCATGCGATTGAGCCCCACTGATTCCATAAAAATGATTACAATGTTTGAAGGCCTTTCACTTTCCAAATCAGACTGTACTGATCGGACGAAATTCAAATCTTCTGCATTGGGGCTGTCTACGCCAAGCCATTCTGACATCATGGGATAATATTCACGAACCTTTTCTTCATCAAAATCCAATTCGCTGAAAGTTGTGGTATCATAAAAATACAATACCGGATTCAGGGCTAGTGCTGATACGAATGGATCGCGGCTGAAAAAGGCATCACTCCAGAAAAGAGCGTACTGGGCGAACGTGCCCCACAAACTGAAAAAATAGATCATTCCGCCAAATAACACACCAAGAACCTTATGAGATAGTTCTCTATACTTTGGTGGACATGCTAATGTGGAATTCATAAGAGAATTATGTAGCTTGATCCACGCTACACAAATCCCGACGATGATAATCATAAACCAAACGGCCGGATAACTCTCCCAGACCATTTGAGCAGAGATTAATGGATTTTCTAACAAGCTTATTGCTGTGACATCTGCTCGTTGCTGGAGATATGCATAGTGGCCAAAATCAGCAGCATAAAAAAATACAGTGCCTATGATCAAGATCCCGTAAATCCATTTTCCAACACATCGTACTCTGGAAGAACGGCCCATATTGATCACGGGTAGCATAGATAGAATCAGGATCGGAAATGTCAGCAGAATAGATAAGCGTAAATCAAAGCGAGCGCCCATCCAAAATGCACGTTTTATTTCATTTTCACTTGTTTCTGCGGCTGGATCGTTAAACAGAAAATAGAACACGATCCGAAGTACAATAAAAAAAAACCATGAGATGATTAATGTTCCCAACAAGTATTTCAATCGTCGGGAATGCATGAACTTTAAGGGCATGTGAAAATTAACCTAGGTCATTTAAAATATCTTGCGCGTGTGTTTTAACTTTTACTTTATGATAGGCTTTTTCAATGACACCATTTTCATCAATCACGTATGTATTACGGAAAATGCCATTGTATTCACGACCCATGAATTTCTTTTTCCCCCATACGCCATAGGCTTTCAACACATCCTTACTCTCATCGCATAACATAGGATATTCAAAATTCTGCTTATCACAAAATTTCTTTTGTTTCTGGGATGAATCAGCGCTCATCCCAACAACAGCTGCATTTTTCACTTCAAATTGTTTGAGTTCATCCCGGAACCCTTTTCCTTCGACTGTTCATCCCGGAGTGCTGGCTTTTGGGAAAAACCATAGTACTACTTTCTTCCCCTTAAAATCTGAAAGGGACACATCATTCCCATCCTGGTCTGATAATGTAAAATCTGGTGCTTTGCTTCCCTCTGCTAACATGTTTTCTCCTTATTTAATCTCTGACCATCGCATGCGGTCATCATTACTTAATACCATATCACTTACAACACGAATGCCTTTTTTCTGCCCTTGCCAGACAAGATGTTCTAATGCTTCTTCCAGGGTGACCCATTTATAATCACAATGTTCGTCTGACAAGGTTATTTGATCTGAATCTACTTCAATTCCAAAAACGGGGACAAGGTTGATACGGTCACCATGGGCCTCATAAAAACGGCTCACATGATCAGCCACAAACATATGCTTCGGTTTAAGGCCTGTTTCCTCCATCAATTCTCTTTTGGCTGCTTCCGGGGCAGTTTCACCTGCTTCTATCTTGCCGGCCACGCCTTGCCATAAATGTTCGTAACGTTTTGTCTTCGCTCGTTTCAAGATTAAGAACAATAAGCCATCATCTGTTTTTCTAAACACATATGCATCAATCACTCTGGAGACGATATTGGCCATTACATACCTTTATAATTTATCATTGTTTTCAAATAATTGTGAGACCAGTCATCAAATGATCCGGCTGTAATCTCATCCCTTATGGTTTTCATGAGCTCCATATAATAGGTCAAATTATGCATTGTGGCCAAGCGATGACCCAATATTTCATTCACATTCATTAAATGCCGTAGATAGGCGCGTGTATGATTTTTGCAGAGATCACATCTGCACTTTTCGTCCACAGTTGTAAAATCTTCTTTATGCTGCTCGTTACGAATATTAACAATTCCACTCGATGTAAATAATTGTCCATTGCGGGCGTTGCGTGTAGGCAATACACAATCGAACATATCTACGCCGCGTTTTACAGCTCGCACTAAATCTGTGGGCCGGCCTACACCCATTAAATATCTCGGCTGATCCTTCGGCAGCAATTCATCCATTTGTTCAACAGTGTCAAACATATCACTTTTATCTTCTCCAACAGCCAATCCGCCAATGGCCATTCCGCATGTTGCAAACGGAATTAATTCTTCTGCACTTTTTTGGCGCAATTCTTCGTACACATTTCCTTGAACAATTGGGAATACATTCTGCTCCCAAGCATGTATTCCTTTATTTTTTTCTAAATAACTCACACAACGTTTCATCCAGTTTGTGGTTCGTTCCACAGCTGATTCCACAGTTTGATAATCCGACTGGCCCGGGGGACATTGGTCAAATGCCATAATGATATCCGCCCCCAAGTGTTGCTGAATTTCCATGGATGATTCCGGAGTAAACATGTGCCGGCTACCGTCAATATGGGATTGAAATTCCACACCGTCATCATTAATCTTATTCAGTTTAGCCAATGAAAAAACCTGAAATCCACCGCTGTCAGTCAATAATGATCCGTTCCAATTCATAAATGAATGAAGACCTCCGGCCTTGCTGATCAATTCATGTCCCGGTTTTAAATATAAATGATAGGTGTTTCCTAATATGATTCGAGAGTCAATAGAACTCAATTCCGCTGTATTCACAGCTTTAACAGACCCTCTTGTGCCAATGGGCATAAATACAGGTGTTGGAATAGAACCGCGATCTGTAACGATTTCCCCCGACCGGGCAGATGTCTGATTATCAATATGGTGGATAGTAAACTTCAACAGTTAAAAAATATACTGGAAAGCTTCTCGGACAGTCTTAACACCGTGAATCTTCAAACCATTGAAGGATTTTTTATTCTTCAAATTTGTGACCGGAATGATGGCTTTCTTAAAGCCAAGGGCTGCAGCTTCCTGGAGACGCTGATCAATTCGCGCAACTGAACGAACTTCACCTGTTAAACCTACTTCACCCACTAGGACGGTTCCATCGGCAATAACATTATCTTTACTGCTGGATGCCACCGCAGAAATAATCGCCAAGTCTGCCGCCGGATCCTGAATCTTCAATCCGCCCACCAGATTCACAAATACATCATTCATACCCATGATATTTCCCAAGCGCTTTTCTAACACTGCCAAAAGCATGGATAGCCTCCGTCCATCAATACCATTTGTATTGCGTTGTGGCGTTCCGAAATTTGCTTTAGAAACCAATGCCTGAACTTCCACCAGGATGGGACGACTCCCTTCCATAGATGGAAAAATGGCTGTTCCAGCCGTATTGGCGGTCCGTTCAGCCAAAAAAAGTTCAGACGGATTTTCCACTTCATCCAACCCGGCAGATGTCATATGAAAAACACCCACTTCATTGGTGGCGCCAAATCGATTTTTTACCGAACGAAGAATGCGATGATCGTAACGCTCATCTCCTTCTAAATACAAAACCGTATCCACCATATGCTCCAGCATTTTCGGTCCGGCTATGATACCTTCCTTGGTCACGTGTCCGATAACGATAACCGTAAATCCTTTTTGTTTGCAAGCATTCAAAAGCTGTTGACCGCAATCCCGGAGTTGACTAACGGAACCCGGCAATGAATCCAGGTCTTCATTATAAACTGTTTGGATAGAATCAATCACCAGCAAGCTCGCTTGAACAACAGATACTTGTTCCAGCACATTCAGAATTTCATTTTCACTTGACACATGCAAATTTTTTGATTTTATACCCAAGCGTTCGGCTCTTAATGCAAGTTGGTCTTCACTCTCTTCTGCAGAAACATAGAGAGCTGGCTCATCACAACCGGCGACGATTTGTAAAGCTAAAGTGGATTTTCCAATTCCAGGCTGACCGCCCAACAAAATCATGGATCCTGTCAATAGACCACCACCTAAAACTCTGTCCACTTCGCTTAAACCGGACGATGATCGTTTTTGATCTTTTTTATGTGTAATTGTGTGAAGCTCTGTCGTTTCTTTGGCGGGAGCACCGTTGGATTTGCGCCTTGATTTAGGCGGATTAAATTCACTGAGTGTGCCCCATTCACTGCAGGCCGGACATTGTCCATGCCATTTGGAATATTCATTTCCGCAGTTATTACAGAGAAATATCGTTTTAGATGATGATTGTGCCATAGTCCGGATAGAAAGTTATCTGTAACCGGCTACTTGTGCAAAGCTTACAGAGAAAATTTTTAGGTACTTACCGTTCTACCAATCCGTGCCTAATGAGAAATAATATTGTGGTTTGGAATATCCTGTTTCATTGATATCCCAAGCAGAATCAATTCGTAGTAAAAAATAACCCAGATTAATCTTCATTCCCCAACCAAATCCGGCAATTTGATTTTTACTAAAATCATCGCCTTCATCCCAAGCTGTACCCACATCTAGAAAAATATGTGAACCAAGATTGCTTAACATAAATTTGTTCGGAACACCCACAGCCAAAAGAAACGGAAAACGAAATTCAACATTTGCCAAGGCTACATTTGATCCGACACTTTCCATATAACGACGCCCCCTGACCGGCATAACAAATTCCGAAAAGAATACATCTTCCAAATCATTGTTTCCATCCAATATGTCATTTCGAGAACGGCTATCATCTTCTACGCCATCCGTTTCACCAGTGCCAAATATCCAGTTTTGTAAACCGCCCAAATAGAATTTTTGTTTATCCGCTCCACGACTGGTTCCCAGTGTTAATCGTCCGGCCAAACTGGAATATCGACCAATCATAAAATATTTTCTAAAATCCATTTTTAGCGTTTTGAAGTCCAGCTTTTTGTTGCCCCAACCTGGACTTACTGCAAAAGTTGTATTCTGGCGAAAACCATCAATAGGGCCGGTGTAACCATACACCGTATTATCATAGACCCAACTGGCGACAGGTAAAATGACGGAAAAATCATTATTGTTCACTTCTTCGAATTCATAGTAATTCACTTGCTGCCATTCACTAAATGAAAAATAATTATATGATAATCCGCCTTCAAAGCGCATAAAACGACTGAAGGGGCGTGAAACATATCCAATCAAAGAAAGATTTCTTAAAAGACCACGATGTTGAAATCCCTCTATATCATAACCAAGGAAATATTCATTCGCTATATGTGAAATAGAAAAATAATAATCTGTTGGTTGGGTTAGGTACGCATAGCTGAAAAAATAATCACTTCGTTTCAGGTCAATGACCATTTCAGTTCCAAAATAGATTTGGTGATCACCCAAGATATCACTGAAAGCAAACATAGTCATTCCCTGGGCGCCAAATACATTATTGTACGAAGCGTATCCATTAACCATATCCAGCGTAAAACGTGTTTTATATGCTTTGGGTATATAGCCATTTTCGGATAAATCAGTTGTATCCGTAACAAATCCATCCGAAGCATCTTTGGGTGATTCCATGGATTTATTATAATGATCATATTCCCTGGCAAAAATCCAATCCTGATAATCCCTGCCAGTTGACCTGCCGGAACTCCACCGCCCTCTTTTATGACGACGAAGATCCATTAGATCATCAGATACTTCATCCTGTTTCATTATATATCGCGTTACGGGAACTTCCATGGCTTCTTTATCTAATGGAAGACTCATGCTATACACATCCCAGCCCATATCGGCGTAGCCGGCAAAAATCAAATAGCCGTCATCATCCGTAAGGCTTAATTGAAATGCGCCGGTAAGAATGTTGGTCAGGGCCACCGGTTCTGCATCCGAATTATGGCGATAAATATTCCATACACCACCTTTATCCGAGACGTAAAATAACGTGTTCGTTTCCGTATGAGCCCAAATTGGATAATCTTCATTATGGTTTGTAGCTGTTAATCGGTTGATTTTTCCAGATTTCAAATCGAAAGTATAGATATCTTTTTGAGAAAATTTTCCCATTTCAATGGAATCGGGTTTATACAGTCCGTTGAGATCATCTTTGCGGTCTGAAACAAATACCAATGCGGATCCATCATTGTTCCATGCCGGTTCAGAATCAGAATAAATATCATCTGTCAAAGCGGTGAGTTCTTCTGTATTAAGATTATAAACATATAGGTCACTTGCACCGGCTTTCGTACCAATAAAGACCAATTCATTTCCATTAGGGCTCCATGCTGCGGTGAAAATACCATCAAGGTTAAAAGTCAGTTTCTCTTTCTTTTTTGTTTTAACATCAATTAAATACAATGCATCCGTTTTGCCTGCTTTAGCAGCAATGGCAATCCGTTTACTATCCGGTGACCAGGAAATTCCGGGCTGGAGTAATTTTAATTCTTCAAAGTCCACAGACCTGTTTCCTTTAACTAACCGTCTGATTTCTTCACCGTCAATTGCATCTAATAGATAAATATCAAAATATCCTGATCGATCAGATAAAACAGCTATCTTGCTTCCATCCGGGGAAACTGAGGGTGAAATGTTGTAGTAATTCTTCGCTTCTTTATGATCTGTCAGACGTTTGGCAATATCCTCTATTTCATCCCGCCCGGCAACATCCGGCCAATATTCTTTTTTCAAATATTTATGCCACTGCTTGGTCAAATCCTCAAAATCCATGCCTAATGCCCGTTCAAAACCCTTTTCTGCATTCTGGGTCATTTTCATAGCATTTATGATTTCACCGATTTTTTCGCGACCATATTTTTCAGCAATGAACCGCCAAATGGATTGGCCTCCTTTATAGGCCATATAAGATTCAAGTTCTTTAACCGTAGGCATTTTTTCATTTATGGATAAATCGCGCATGGTCATGTCTGCTTTGGTCTCCCAATTCATGGATAAGTATTCTGCCAATCCTTCATTCACCCAAAGAGGAATTCTCAATTTTACTCGACCGCCAATAACACTTTGAATATTGCCGTCATATATCATGTCATTCAATAACGCATGAACCAACTCATGGTGAATGACATGGCGGAATTGTTCATAATCCCCTTCGAACGGCAGCACAACTCTATTTTTAAATAATTCTGTTACACCGCCAATACCTTCCTGCATGTACTGCCAAATAACATTCGTCTGTTGAAAATCATTGTGGGAATAGTATACAATAATTGATACCCGTTTTTTCAATGTCCAGCGCAGATGTTTGGATATCTGTTCGTGGGCGTCTTCAGCCACCTCTGCAGTAAATTCAGCTAATTGGGCATCTTCCCCATAAAAATATACATCAAAATTCGGAGCTGAAATTAATGACCAGTCAAAATCCTTATACTGTACCTTATTTTGACCAAATGATTGAGCCAGAAGCCCTTCAGCTAATAGAATGACAATGACAATTATTTTTTGCATATGTTAAACTTACGTCGATACGTTGGTTGAGTTCCAGAAACTATACTCACCCGAAACTATGGATGTTTACTGCAGAAGTCAATGATTGGACACAGAAATAATAAACATGTTAAATATGACATTTCCTTTGCCTGTACATCTTCAAAAAAGTAAGTTTCTGCTTATGCAATTGCCCGTCTACTTTATTTCCGATATTCATTTGATGCTTAATTACGATGAGCAGGAAAAGAATCGGCAGGAAAAGCTGTTTCAATTTATGGATTCAGTCGCACAATCCGGAGGCACATTATTTATTATTGGTGATCTATATGATTTCTATTTTGAATACAAACATGTTATTCCAAAGGTCTATTTTCCCCTCTACCAAAAATTGTATAGCTTAAAAAACACAGGTGTTGAAATTCATTTTATAACGGGTAATCATGATCACTGGACCATGGATTTCATGAATCAGACTCTCTCCACAAAGGTCTATTTCGATGATGTGTCACTGGAGATTCACGGTAAACGATTTTACATGACACATGGGGATGGTATTCTGTCTTGGGATAGAGGATATAGACTTTTAAAAGCGGTTATTCGCAACAAACTGTTTATCTGGCTCTACCGCTGGATCCATCCGACCATTGGTTACGGAATTGCCAACGCCATATCCAAACGAGGCCGCCATTATGAACATTCCCGGGAGTATAATGAAAAGGTGCTCAAAGAGTTGCGAATTTTCACAGAAACCATTGCAGAAGATGGTCATGATTACGTTTTAACAGGCCATTATCACCAAGCTTGCATAGAAAATGTAAACGGTGGGAAGCTGGTTGTTCTGGGCGATTGGTTGCAGTATTTTTCCTATGCTGTTTTTGATGGTAATGATATCGAACTCAAATTCTGGGAAGAAAATGCGTAGACTCATTCTATTAACATTTTTGGCGGCTTCCCTTTCTTTTCAAGGTTGTTCAATGATTAAAGGACTCTTTGGGAAAAAGAAAGGGAAAGCCGATATAAATCTTGCTCAGGTAGAAAATCTGCGCCGGGATTACCAAGACGGGCGCGTTCAAGCATTGCAGGAATTGATTAGCATGTATAATGATTCTAATCTGCCGTTTGATGTACGCATTGCCGCAGGAGATGTCCTAGCACAAACACAGCACCCCACAGCAATGAATGCCATCGCCTCTGTTGTATCAGAAGCTGAAGCACTGGATTTGAGTTTTATGGAAGCATCCATTGAACTGTTGGCAGAGTTTCGAAATAATCCTGCTGCCGGTGATGCAATGGTTAGAGCTATGCACACTATCGATGAAAAATCCAATAAACTGCACATGACTCTAGTGCGCAGCTTAAATAAAGTTCGAACGAAAGATCAGATACTTGCCTTGCTGGAATTATACGAAGTATCCAAAGCAAATGTATCCAGAACTGACAAATTGTTAACTGAAACACTGGGCGCGATTGGTTCGGAAGAAGTGATTCCAATCCTGGTGACTATTTCCAAAGATTCAGATATAAATATTGCTGTAAGAAATCGCGCTTTAGAAATCCTGGGAAAGAAAGATCCCCACGAAGTTGCTCCAGCATTTGCAGAATTGCTGGGTGATCCGGATATGAATACAGAGATACGGGAATTTGCCATCAATACCATGGCGGGAGTCAAAGAAGAAAATTTGATCCTGGCACTTATCGAAACATACAACACGGGTAAGCGTCAGTATTTCAGCATGCTCAATACATTGTTAGATGCTTTAGGTGAATTCGATGATCCCCAAGTGTATAAAGCAACCGTTGATATAGCTCAAAATGATGAATTTCCGGTTCCAATCCGAGCCAAAGCCATTCGCGCTCTGGGCCGATTTGCAGATGATGCAACTGTTAAAATGGTATTACCGGTTCTAGCTAATGCAGATAACTATCCCTTGCGACCGGCCATGATGGACATGCTTCAAACCATGGGTAAAACAGATGTATTTGCAGAAGATATTCGCCGATTGGCTTTTAAGGCTCAACAGGAAGCACTAAATCAATGAAACCGTTTTTCATATTAATTTTCTTTTCTTCTCTTATCGCTCAAGAAGCAAATTCGGTAAAAACGGATTCTTCCACATCAATTGATTCAACTTTATTTCCAGAAGTAATCATTGAAAAAAATAAAGCAGAAAAATTAACAGACGAAAATTACTTTTTCGATTTCAAAGATAATCTACAAGGATTACAGATTCAAATCGATTCACTAAAGCGCGTCATCCGTGTTATGGAACGTAAAAAAGCCATTCCCGGCATTAATGAGGAATTGCTCAATCTTATCAGAATACCCGAACTCCAACACCGCGTTGAACTCACAAACGGTACAGTTGTTATCGGGGAGATCATAGAAGAATCAGATTTGGAAATCATTATCCAAACCACCCTCGGTCAATTATCTATTAATAAAGATAAAGTGGTTAATATTGAAGAGGAAAAACCTCCGACTCCTAAAATAGAATTGATGAGTGAACCTTTTGTCAGTGTATATCCGGATTATGAAGAAATCACGGGCATGGTAAAAAATTCAGGTAAGGCACGTGCGGATTTTGTACGTATTGTTGCAAAACTCTGGACACCGGAAACTGAACTCGCAGCATCGGATTCTGCTTTTGCATCAGGATCAGTTCAGGAATACAGTACAGGTGTAATTTCAGATACCGCAATCGAAGCGGGAGCAACAGCCAATTTTACAATTACAGTACCTTTAAAAGAGGAATCTGCAACAGTTGAATATCGAACCTATGATATTCATTGGACTGAATCAGATTAATTTACTTTATAAGTAAAACTTTTTCAGTCTGAATATTATTCCCGCTTATTAACTGAATAAAATAAACACCACTTTGTAAATTAGACGCCTCCCAAACAACTTCATGTTCACCGGCTGCTAATTCACCGTTAATCAATTCATCCATCAAACGGCCGGTAATATTAAAAATACGTAGAGATGTTGCATACTGCATCTCTAACGAAAAGCGGATAGTGGTTCTTGGATTAAAAGGGTTTGGGTAAGGTTTATATAATATGATTTGATCAGGTATAACCGATTCATTTTCTACACCCACTTCCGGTAATATTATACCATCCAAATCAATCGTTCCATTGGAAATATTGATAATCCCCGGTGGAAACCCAGCTCGCAGGGCACCAATATCAAAACTGCCATTAATCGAATCTGCAGAAATATGAGCAAGATTGATTGAGCCTGATAATCCTAAATAGGTATCATCTGAAATAATTAATAATATTTCCGTAATTAAATCTTCCAGGAATGTTGAGTCAAGAAGTGTGGAGTCTTGTTCAATAGAATCAGGGATCAGAGCCACTAATTGACTGAAAAAAGAAGTATCAATTTCAGGAAAAAAACCAAAAACGATATCAGGGTTCAATATATCATCCGGCGGTAAAGACCAATTTCCAGGGGAAAAGATAGAATTATTATCTTGAATATAAATGAGAAGTACTGACACAGTCGTTGAATCAATGGACTGAATAGCTGACATGAATAATGATGAAGTGGAGTCACCATTTATTACTGCAGCAGTAGCACCGCCCAATGTGGAATCACTCAATTCAGCCTGAAACGATCCGTTGATGGAACCGGAATAATCAAAACTTACGGAGCCCACATAGGTGTTTTGTCCTAAACAGAATGATATTAAAAATAAAAACGTAATTTTTTTCATTATGACGTCAAAGCCACCATGATGGCGTTTTGGACATGAAGACGGTTTTCCGCCTGATCAAATACAATGGAATAATCTGCTTCCATAACATTATCGGTTGTTTCCCTTCCACGCTCTGCTGGAAGACAATGCATAAATAATGTATCTTTGCCCGTCCTTGACATCATATCGCCATTCACCTGAAATTCAGCAAATAATTTTTCACGAGCTTCCGCTTCTTCTTTCTGTCCCATGGACGCCCACACATCCGTGTAAATGACATCTGCTCCTTTTATTCCTTCAATCGTATCATGACTAATTACAATTTCTGACACGCCATTCGTCATGGCCAATTCTACTGTTGCTTCATCCGGAGAAAAACCTTCCGGGCAAAGACAGGTAAATTTCATGGGAAGACGTGCAGCCAACTGCAGCCAGGAATGGACAATATTATTCCCATCCCCAACATAGCACACATGTAAATCGTCCAGTGTACCTCGATGTTCACTAATGGTCAGAATATCCGCCATGATCTGACACGGATGATTATAATCGGTGAGGCCGTTTACAACAGGCGAATTTGAATATTCAGCCAGTTCCAGAATATGCTTGTGGTCAAATAACCGAGCCATAATAACATCATTGTACCTGCTCACCACCCGGGCGATATCCTTGTTAGCTTCCCGTTTTCCGATACCAATATCATTTGGACCCAAAAATAACGCATGACCTCCCATCCACGTAAAACCAGTTTCAAAGGAAATCCTCGTTCGTGCAGAAGGCTTGGCGAAAATCATCGCCAGTGATTTATTATGAAAATGTTTGAAATCTTCTTTATTGCGGAACTTTGATTTCAAGTCCTTGGACAATGAAATGAGGTCAAAGATTTCTTCTTTTGTGAGATCTTTGATGTGTAAAAAATGTTTGTCCATTATGCTCCTTGTACATTTCCTTTCAAAGATCTTATCACACTTTGATAGGATTAGTATAAGACTTTGTATTCCATTAACCTTCCAAAGCTTTGGAAGGTTAATGGTTATTACTCGTTCAGTGTTTTAAACAGTTTTGAATCTGCCGGTAAAACCAGAGTTGTTTTTTTATCAATTACTTTTTTGTATGCTTCCAGTGTGCGCATGAATTCATAAAATTCAGGATCTTTGTTGAATGCGTTAGCATATATTTCCAAAGCTTTCGCTTCTCCTTCACCGCGGATTTCTTCAGCCTCTTTATAGGCATTAGCAAGAATAATTGTTTTATCCTTTTCAGTTGATGCTCGAATCTTTTGAGCCTCTTCTTCACCTTCAGACCTGAATTTATTAGCCTGGCGTTTCCGTTCCGCATCCATGCGAGCATAAATGGATTCTTCATTTTCCCTGGGAAGATCCACCCGCTTTATACGTACATCCACCACTTCAATCCCATATTGATCCGTGGCTTTGTCACTTGCATTCGTAACTACTTCCATGATTTCTTCCCGAGTTTCGGTAATAATCTCAGACATGTTGTGTTTCCCCAGTTCCTGACGAAGCTCTGAATACACAATATCATCCAATCGAGTTACAGCGTTTGGAATCGCCTGGACAGTTTGTAGAAAAAGCAACGGATCTTTAATCAGCCAACGGACATAATTATCTACAATGAGCGTTTTTTTATCTTTACTCAATATTTCTTCCGGTGCAACATCGTATTCTAATAAACGGTCGTCAAAGGTAACTGCATTTTGAAAGGGTACCGGTAGTTTAAAATGTAGTCCGGGTTCAGTAATGGTACGGACAGGTTTACCCAATTGCAAAATGACAACCTGCTGGCGCTCATCTACAATAAATACTGTTGTGAAGAAAACAATAAATCCTAGAGCAATGATGACTAATAATGATTTTTTCATTTTTTACCTCCTTCTGAATTGAGGTTCAAGAGGTTTAGTAAATTCCCTCCACCACTTTCCGGAATGATGTATTTTTCAATGTTAGGCAAAATTTCTTCCATTGTTTCCAGATACATACGTTTACGAGTAATATCTTTTGCTTTTTTATATTCCACCAGCATTGCATTAAATTTTGCTACATCTCCTTCAGAACGTTTGATTCGTGATTCTCTGAAACCTTCTGCTTCACGTATCATTGCTTGAGCTTCACCCCGGGCTTTTGGTATCACATCGTTCCTATACCCTTCAGCTTGATTAATCATGCGATTCTTGTCTTCTTTCGCAGATGCCACATCCTTAAATGCAGCAATAACCTGTTTGGGTGGAGATACATCCTGCAATTGAACTGCAACAATCAAAATTCCGGTTCCATACTTGTCCATAATGCTTTGAAGCAATTCTTTTGTTTCTTCCTGAACTACGAATTTTCCGGACGTAAGGGCTTCATCAATTTTATGCTTGCCAATGATTGTTCGTAATGATGCTTCCGCTGCTTCCCTGACAGTTAGTTCCGGCCTCACAAAATTAAAAAGATAATTCACAGCATCTTTAATTTTGTATTGCACGATGAGTTCAGCATCGACGATATTTTCATCGCCCGTAAGCATAAGGCTTTCTTTTTCTATAGTTCGGAATTGATTTTTACCCATTGACCGGAATCCAATTTCAATTCGTTTTACTTCTGTAACTTTAGGCGTTTGGACTGTTTCAATCGGAAAAGGGAAATGATAGTTTAATCCTGATTGAGCAACGCGGGTATGTTTTCCAAAGGTTTGTACGACGCCCACTTCATCGGGGCCAACAACATACACACCAGAAATCAACCATAGAATCAGTCCGATGCTAATTATGGGCAATAGCCCAAAATCGGGAAGACTTAATTCCTTATCGCCAATTATTATTCGTTTTGGTGACATTATTTTTCTCCATGTTTATTAATTAATTAAATCTGTTTACGCAACCTGGCTACGGGAAAGTGAAGTTGTTCACGATATTTTGCCACAGTACGGCGTGCGACAGGATAACCCTGCATATTTAAAATTTCTTTTAATTTTTCATCTGTATAGGGATGTTGTTTATTTTCTTCGCAAAGTAATTCTTTCAGTAACCTCTTGATTTGTATGGTACTGATTTCCTCTCCACTTGTTGTAATCATCCCTTCTGTGAAGAAAGATTTTAATTCAAAAATGCCATAAGGTGTATCAACATATTTCCCCCGGGTAGATCGGCTGACAGTGGAAACATCTACTTTTAATACATCAGCAATATCCTGGAGTTTCATGGGCTTTAATTGATTTAAGTTACCTTGGAAAAACTCCGGCTGTCGTTTGATAATTTCCTGCATCACATTTGTTAGTGTTTTACGCCGTTCAGAAACAGCATCCACAAACCATACAGCATTATCAACTTTTTCCTTAATGAATGACTTGGCTTTCTTATCTAATTCACCCGCCAGCATATCTACGTATTCACGATTTACTTGAACATCAGGTAACCAGCTATCATTCACTACAATCACCCAATTATTTTCCCTTTTATACATGATTAATTCCGGTATAACTGAAATGGTTTCCGCACTTTCATGTCCGGCCCCCGGCTTGGGATTCAAATGACTTATAACGTCCAATGCTTTTTTTATTTCATCTTCCGAACACCCTACTTTTTCTGCAAGTTGATCGTAACGGTGATTGGCTACATCATCAAAAAATTCAAGTAATAATTTATGAGCAACTGGATGTTTAGAATCATCAATTTGTATCAATAAACATTCCTGTAAATCTCTGGCGGCAATTCCTTTGGGGTCAAATGTTTGAATTTTCTTCAAAATTCCAATAACATCTACCAGTTCCATTTCAAATCGGTCGCTTATCAGTTCCATCTCCATTGCAATATAGCCGTTATCATCCAAGTTATAAATTATCTCTTCTGCCACTGCTCTTTCATTGGGGATAAAATCACAGAGGTCTAGTTGGTCAGCTAAATATTCCACAAAATCTTTTTTCTGGGGGAGTGGCATATCTTTGTATTCTTTTTTTTCATAGATATTGGGTGGTTCAAATTCATAATCCTGATCCCAATCCAAATCATCATCGTCAGCTGTTTCTTCTTCAGGTTCATTGGTTCCTTCAACTTGATCCAAAGCAGGATTTATTTCCAATTCATCCAAAATTCGTTCTTCTAAATTCACAGCATTGAGTTGCAAAATAGCTGCTTGCAAAATCTGTTGAGGCTGGAGGACTTGTTTTTGTTCTAATCGCTGTTGCAGCTTTGCCATTAGGTTTTTCTCAATCCAACTTAAATTTCTCGCCTAAATACAGGCGTCGAGTTTCTTCATCATTCGCCAGAAATTCCGATGTGCCGGAATTTAAAATACGGCCGTCAAATAATAAATATGATCGATCGGTTATGGAGAGTGTTTCCCGTACATTATGATCCGTAATCAATACACCTATATTTCGATCTTTCAGTGAACGAACGATCTGCTGAATATCTTCTACAGCAATAGGGTCCACACCGGCAAATGGTTCATCCAATAAAATGAAATTTGGATCCATTGATAAGGCCCGACAAATTTCCACTCGGCGCCTTTCACCTCCGGAAAGAGTATTCCCCTTGTTGTTCCTCAAATGAGATACGGATAATTCATCCAATAGTTGATCAATCTTTTTCTGCTGTTCTTTTTTAGTCATGGAAGTCATTTCTAAAACCAATTTCAAATTATCTTCCACAGATAATTTTCCAAAAATAGATGCTTCCTGAGACAAATAACCAATCCCTTTCCGGGAGCGCATATACATGGCATCTCCAGTGATTTCGCCTTCATCCAAATAAATCTCGCCTTTTGATGACTTAATCATTCCTGTAATTATATAAAAAGTCGTTGTTTTTCCGGCACCATTAGGACCCAACAGACCTACGATCTCCCCCTGGCTTACTTCCAAATCAACACCGGATACCACCCAGCGTGTACCGTACTGTTTTGATAAGTTTTTGCCTTTTAATGTATGTTTACTGCTCATCTTCTTTTATTGCTGTCACACCGGAGGGTTTAATAATCCGCCAGTTTTCCATGGCGATGTCCGATTCAAAACCGATGCCGTAAAGTGTATCACCTTTTTCAGTCGTCAGCATGACATTATCTTCTGTATAAATTAACTCTTCTTTGGAATCCCAAACCAATGTATCCGTATAAAGTGTCACGCCGCTATCAGACACAACAATCACATTTCCCATGGCCCGCATAAAATCATTTCCTTCTTCAATTTCAGCTAATTCTGATTTCAGGTTTGTGGTATGATTTTCTTCTTCATTAAAAAAATCAGAATTTACACGCTGATCCAATAGGATGAACTGTTTGTCATCATATTTCTCCAAATGACCTGATCGAACAATGGAGCGAATCGTGCCATGATCTGTGAGTGTAATGGTTACTTTCCAACTTTCCTGATCTGGAAGACCCTCCCGTGTGTTTGCATTCTTTTCTTCAACACGATTGGAACAGCTCATGGAACATAAAAATAAAATAGTCAACAAACCCAAAGGTGAGAAAATATTGAATATTGAAAATTGATCTCTTGTGGTCATAATTATATCACCTCTCCACCAGCCTGCGTTTCGTTTCCGACAGGCAGGGATTTAGGAGTGGTGGAAAATATTGTATTAGGTCATTACGCTAATGATACGGATCGGTTTCCGGTGGATTTTGGACTTCATCTCGCAGAGCCAGTAATACCTCATCTAAACGGTCTTGCTGCGTAAGAATCCATTCCAACGCCTCCCGAAAAGCACCTTCACCACCTGATTTTTCTGTTATATGAACAGCGGTTTCTTTGACTAGTGGATACGCATTGGCTACGGCGATGGGTAGGGCTACCTGTTCCATGATGGTTATGTCAATAAGGTCATCGCCAATGTAAGCAATTTCATCATCACTTAATCCGTGCTTTGCTTTGATTTCATTGTAAGGAATTCGTTTGTCCAACGTGCCGTTATATACTTCCTTAATTTTCATTTCCGCTGCTCGTACAGAAGTTGCTTCTGAATGACGTCCGGATATTAAAACTAATTCCAACCCGGCAGTACGGGCAATAGCCGACCCGGCTCCATCTGTCACATTGAAGCGTTTTAATTCTTCACCATTAGCTCCCTTGTAAATGGATCCATCTGTAAGAACACCATCTACATCAGAAATGAGCATCTTTATATTGGCGCAGAGTGATTTTGTATCAGCCACAAACAGCCTCACGGATTCGTTTTATTGACACTAATAATTCTTCTAATTGATCCAGAGGCCATTGAGTAGCAGCATCGGACTTGGCTGCCTCTACATTATCATGAACCTCCATAAAGATTCCATCTGCTCCAGCAGCTGTGGCTGCTTTAACCATCGTCGGAATAAATTCCCTTGAACCGCCTGTATTGCGACTACCTGTTCCTGGCATCTGTGAGCTGTGAGTTGCATCAAATATCACAGGATAGCCGGTTTTCTTCATGACAGGAATAGAACGTATATCAGAGATCAAACTCTCATAACCAAATGTTGTCCCTCGATCCGTTAGTAAAATTTGATTCCCTCCGGCATCTTCTATTTTTGAAACAATGCTTCCCACTTTCCATGGAGATAAAAATTGCCCTTTTTTCACATTGACTGTTTTCCCTGTTTTGGCTGCTGCTTCAATGAGGTCTGTCTGCCGGCAGAGAAAAGCCGGTATTTGGAGGATATCCGCCACTTCAGCAACAACTGCGGCCTGATCAGGATGGTGAATATCCGTCAACACAGGGATGCCTATAGATTCTTTCACTGCAGACAAAATGGATAATCCTTCATCCAACCCTGGTCCTCGAAAGGAATCACCGGAAGTTCGATTGGCTTTATCGAAAGAACTTTTGAACACCAAGGGTACATCTGTTTTTGAGCATACGTTTGCAATTGCATCTGCCATTGCAAGTGAGTGTTCCCTGCTTTCAATGACGCAGGGACCGGCGATAATGGGTAAAGCATCACCACCAAAAGAGACGCTGCCTGCATTTATAATATTAGACATGGTCTGATTTTAAATGATATTGGACTGCTGATCCAACAAAATCCCGAAAAAGTGGATGGGCTGCGCTGACCCTGCTTTTCAGTTCAGGATGAAATTGTCCGGCTACAAACCAGGGGTGATTTTTCAATTCAATCATTTCCACCAAATTCAATTCTGTATTAACACCGGAAAAAACTAAACCGTTCTTTTCCAGTTTGGTCCGATAGCGATTATTTACTTCCCAACGGTGGCGGTGGCGTTCTGAAATTTTCTTTTTGTGATACGCTTTGTAAGCTTTTGTTCCGGATTTAAGTTCACAATCATAGGCCCCAAGGCGCATGGTTCCTCCTTTGCGTTTGATAGCTCGTTGGGATTCCATAAGTGCAATAACAGGATATTTTGTACGGCGGTTAAATTCTGTGCTGTTGGCGCCATCCAATCCACACACATGGCGAGCAAAATCAATCACAGCGCATTGCAATCCAAGACAGATTCCCAAAAACGGTACATTATTCTCTCGGGCAAATTTACTGGCAAGAATTTTCCCTTCAGAGCCACGGGAACCAAATCCTCCGGGAATTAAAATTCCATCAATATTTTTAAATGCTTTCGCTGCATCTGCATCATTATAGATTTTTTCAGTATTCACCCATTTCACATTCACACTGGCATTATTTTCAACGCCGGAATGGACAAAAGCCTCTAATATACTTTTGTAAGCATCAGGAAGCTCTGTATATTTCCCGCACATGGCTATGTTTACTTCGTGAGTAGGATTTTTATAACGGTGGATAAACTTTTCCAAATATTCAATATTGGGTTTAGACAGCAACTCCATCCTGTCCATAATTTCTTGGCCCATTTCTTGTTTATGCAGAACTAGGGGCACTTCATAAATGCTGGGAACATCAAGTCCTTCTATGACATGATCAGGAGATACATTGCAAAACAAAGCCAATTTATCCCGAACAGATTTAGTCAATTTCCTGTCTGTTCGACAGAAAATAAAGTCTGGGGTTAAACCAATTTCCCTAAGCTTCATTACAGAATGCTGGGTCGGTTTTGTCTTTAATTCTTCACTGGCTTTTATGTATGGAACCAATGTTACGTGAACCAAAACATGGTTATGGTAGCCTACTTCCAATGATAATTGACGAATTGCTTCCAAAAAAGGTAAACTTTCAATATCACCCACAGTACCGCCTACTTCACAGATCACAACATCATATTTTCGTGGTTTATTTACAGCACGAATCCGATTGATAATCTCATCTGTAATATGGGGAATAACCTGAATCGTTGCGCCTAAATAATCCCCTTTACGCTCCCGGTCCAAAACAGTGCTGTAGATTTGACCTGTTGTGGCATTATTGTTTTTGCTCATATCCACATCGATAAAACGCTCGTAATGACCGAGGTCCAGGTCTGTTTCGGAACCATCATCGAGTACAAATACTTCGCCATGCTGATACGGATTCATGGTGCCGGGATCTACATTCAAATAGGGGTCGAGCTTTATGATAGATACTTTCAATCCGGCGCTTTTCAATAAATAACCGATAGATGCAGCCGCAATCCCTTTTCCTAGACCGGAAATGACGCCGCCGAGTACGAAAATATATTTTGTTTGTTTAGCCATGAATCTCCATAAATGCCTTTAAATCTTCTTCAGTATCGATGCCCCTACCCGAATAATCTGTCATGAGTACATGGATCGGCAAACCATTATCTAATATACGTAATTGTTCAAGTTTATATTTTTTTTCATTTTCTGACTGGGTCATATTGGTGAATTTCATTAGTGCTTTTTTACGAAAAGCATACATACCAATATGCCTGTAATACCCGCCCATTTCATACTGGCGCGGCTCCCGGCGAAATGCCATAGCTATATTATTTTGATCCACCAGCACTTTGACAACATTTGGATCCAATTCATCTTCAACAGAAATATCAGAAGTCGCGGGTGTAGCCATAAACACATTCGGTGTCTCAAATATTCCCACAAGATCATCAATTAATTGCGGTTCCATAGCCGGTTCGTCGCCTTGGATATTAACCACAATGTCTGTATCCAGTTCCTCGACCACTTGTGCCACACGATCCGTACCTGATTTATGGTCGGAAAATGTCATAACTGTATTGACATTAAACGGTTTTAGTGCTTCCGCTGTTTCATCACTGTCAATAGCCACAAAGACTTCATCCAAAGAATCCGCCTGCAGAGCCTGTTCATAGACGTGTACAACCAGAGGCTTTTCGTTAATGGGGACAAGTATCTTTCGGGGGAGTCTGGTAGAATGTAGCCGGGCTGGGATGACACCGACATTCACGATGGAAAAACCAATTTATTGAAGGGACACGTTTCCACCGGGATCAAATTATTCGTCATAATGATGTTATTATTGAGCATATACCAGCGAAAACAAGTTATTAAATTAAGAAAATGTTCTTTATAAAATAGATAGAAATATTATTCAAACCGTAATGATTCAATCGGATCCAAATTAGCTGCCCGCCAAGCGGGATAAATTCCGAAGCCAATCCCAATAAAGGAACAAACAGCCATGCCATAAAATGCCCAATCCATGGGTACCACAGCAGGTACCTTGAGCAAGACAGCCACCAAATTCCCTCCGGCAATGCCAAGAATTACCCCTACCACACCACCAAACTGACTCAAGAAAATAGCTTCCATCAAAAATTGAGTAAGAATATCTCTACGAGTAGCGCCGATTGCTTTTCGAATACCGATTTCTTTGATTCGCTCTGTTACAGAAACGAGCATAATATTCATAATGCCGATCCCGGCCACAAGCAACGCAATAACGCTTACGGCACCAGCAAACAATTTGATTCCCCCAGTAAAACCGGCAAATGTGTCCATGAGTTCTTCGTTGGAAATAATTTCAAAATCATTCTCTTCTTCGGGAGGTACCTTGCGAATAACACGCATGAGGCCAATCACTTCATCCATGGTTTTTTCATACAATTCAGTCGATTCTGCTTCAACATTGATAGCTAAGGATGTCCATCGACTGGAAAACCGTTGGATATAAACTGAAATCGGAATCATTACAAAATAATCCTGGCTCTGACCGAAAGCTTGTCCTTTTCTTTCCGTAATACCAATAACCGTATAATCCAGTCCCTTAATTTGAATAATCTTCCCAATGGGATCTTCAAAGGGAAACAGGATGTCAGCCAAATCTGGCCCAAGGATGGTAACGCTGCGATAAAAACGAATATCATCCTCCAAAAAATTCCGGCCATCTGCCAGATATGTTTTGAATGAACGCAACCCCCATTCATCCACACCGGACAATTCTGCTGTTTTCTTTAACCGTTTATCTTTATACTGAATATTTCTTTCACCGGTCCCATCTACCACACTGACCTGCTGTGGTAATTTTGCACGTTGCTTTAGTTCTTCATAATGGGCATATCGAATGTTTTTCCGTTTTCGGATTTTATTATTTCCTGGACCATGAATTTGTATAGCAGGTGATTTTTGAATCATAAAAGTATTGGTACCAAAAATATCGAGTTGTGAATTCACTGATGATTCCAAAGTGCGTATGGCGGTCATCACACCAATCACGGAGAATACACCAATACTGATACCGAGTAAAGTCAGAATCGATCGAAGTTTGTTTTGACGAATGGATTCGATGGCCATTCGAAAACTTTCTTTAATCGTATTTTTTAAATGTGATTGCTTGGCCATCACTCGTATCGCAGTGCATCAATGGGATCTAATCGAGCTGCTTGATAAGAAGGAACCAATCCGGATACAATACCTATTACAACGCTGATAATAATGGATCCAATGGCCAATCCCACTGGCATTGATGAGGGGAAAAACTGGTTAATAAGGAGACTCAATCCCCCGGCCAATCCCATCCCCACCAATCCGGCAATGAGACAAATTAAAACCGCCTCCATGAGGAATTGTCCTAAAATCATGGACTGTGTTGCGCCCAATGCTTTCCGGACACCAATTTCTTTCGTTCGTTCTTTAACTGATACAAACATAATATTCATGATGCCGATTCCACCTACAATCAACGATAGTGCCGTAATAAATAAACCTGTGCCACCGATTGCCAATTTAATTGCTTTATATTGAGCTTCCATGGTGGCCGATTGATTGATGGCAAAATCATCTTTTTCCATTGGTTTTAACCCACGTATTTGTCGCATAACGCCATAGATTTCTTCTTTTGCTTCATCATAATTATCCGTATTCACCTTGACTCTCACATTCATCCATCCTCGACGAGAAAATAAGCGTTGAAAGGTGCCAAATGGTAAGACAGCTTGATTATCCAAACTGAACATTCCCATAAATTTCCCCTGCTTTTTAAGTACACCAACCACTCGAAATTTATGTGAACCAATTTTAACATATTCATCAATGGGGTCTTCATCTGGGAATAGGGCATCAGCCACATCCCCACCAATGACCATTACCCGAACACCCGATCGATTTTCCCCGTCAGTAAAATATCGCCCTGTTTTCACGTCTGCCGATTCGTTTGTTGCCATATATTCCGGCGTGGTTCCAAAAAATCGAGTATCAATTCGTTTGTCGCCTCGAATAATACTCCCCCCCCGCTCTGCCATTGGCGCAACCGCCGCAACAAATTGAGATTTCTCCCGAAGTTGTTCCACATAATCTTCTTTAATGCGGGGACGATTTCTCAACTCCCACCAATCCATATCACCACCAAACCAATCCATTCGACTGATAATCAAAACATCCCGGCTAAGGAAAGACATACTTTTTTCAAAGGTACGATCTAATCCAGAAATAAGGGTGCCCATCAACGTCACCGATAAAACACCAATTACAATACCAAGAGCGGTTAATATTGAACGAGATTTATTTCCAAAGATTGAACCCAGAGAAATGCGCAAATTCTCCCAAAATAGTGAAATCAAGCCACTACTCGTTTTCTTTTTTTTGTTTGACGATCTTCTTTGATCTTACCATCAAAAAGGTTAATGGTTCTGTCCGCATGTTCTGCAATATATTCTTCGTGGGTCACTAAAATAATGGTATTACCGTCATCATGTAGACTGTCCAGTATTTTCATGATCTCAACACCACTTTTTGAATCAAGATTTCCGGTTGGTTCATCAGCTAAAAGAATGGAGGGATCATTTACTAGTGCACGGGCAATAGCCACACGCTGTCGCTGGCCACCGGAAAGTTCATTGGGTTTATGGTGCATTCGATCACTGAGACCTACAGCCAATAGCGCTTTTTCCGCCTTTTTTACCCGTTCACTTTTGGAAATGTTAGCGTAGATAAGCGGCACTTCCACATTACGCAGGGCCGTGGCCTTGGGTAAAAGATTAAAGGTCTGGAATACAAAACCGATTTTACGATTCCGGATGGAAGCTAATTGGTTGTCATCCATCTCATGGACCAATTCACCCTCGAATTCATACACACCTTCTGTTGGCGAATCCAGGCAGCCTATCATATTCATCATGGTGGATTTTCCTGACCCTGAGGGACCCATGATGGAAATATATTCATTATGATTTATAATCAGATCTACACCATCGAGTGCACGAACGACTTCGCCCCCTACATCATAATGGCGTTTGATTCCTCGCAGGGATATAAGATCAGCCATGGTTATTGCTTTGAATCCGAATCTTCAGATTCATCTTTAGATCCTCCAATTTGAATCTTAAAGCCTTTCCCATTGTCTCCATTATCTTTATCAAAAGTAACTGCCTTATTGTGGGACAAATCTTTACTGATGGCTCGATATGAACCAGTGACGATTTCATCCCCTTCTGAAAGCCCATCTAAAACTTCATAATGGGTTTCAGAGGAAATCCCAACTTTAATGGGGCGGATATGGACTAATTTACCATCTTTGGGGGCTTTGAATTTCTTGCCTTTCTTTTCATCCCATTCGGACATTTTCCCGTCCCGTAGTACACCTCCAGGTTTATCCGCTAATATAAAAACCAATTCTTCCATTTTCTTAGCTTTGGAGTTTTTAACTCCCTCTTTTTCACTGGATGATTTTTTCCCTTTACCGAATGAAGATTTTTCGGATCCTTCCGGACGTACTGTCAGGCTTTGGATTGGAATAGCTAAAACATCATATTTTTTATCTGTAATGATATTGGCAGTGGCGCTCATACCAGGGCGAATACCATCCGGCACATCAATGATACGAATCTTGACTTCAAAATTTGTTACTTGTTCTGCTGAACCCATGGATGTGGTCTGGGCCATGTGAGCAATTTCACTTACTACCCCGTAAAAAAGTGTGTCCTGGAATGCGTCAATTTCAATCTCCGTTGTATCCCCAAGTGATACGGAAACAACATCATTTTCATTCACATCTACGATAACTTCCATACGATTCAGGTCGGCAATGATCATAAGCGTCGCTGCCTGGAACATGCTTCCTACGGCCATTTCACCTACTTCAATATTTATTTTGGTGACGATTCCATCTGAAGGGGCAGTCATTTTCAACTTCGATAATTCATCTTCCCGTGATATTAACGCTGCTTTGGCTTGCCGCAATTGGTTCACGGCCAATTCATGCTGAGCAGTGATAGATTCCAATTCCTGTTCTGAAATCAGTTTTTGATTGTAGAGTGATTCCATTCGTTTTTTCTGGGCCCCGACCTGTTTCAAACTTGCTTTAGCAGAATTCACTGAAGATTGTGTCTGTTCTGTTGCCGCTAAATGTTGTTTTTCATCGAGGGTAATCAACAATTGCCCTGTTTTTACGGCATCACCTTCCTTAACTGTGATTTTTGTCACCCATGCGGATGTAGTCGCACTAATCTTAATTTCCCTTATGGGTTGAATTTTTCCACTGGCGTTTACTTTATGAATAACCGTTCCTCTCTGAACTTCCTCCACTTCTACTTTGATGGTATTGTCATCTTCACGGAAAATATTAGCAGCAATAATAATGATTAATAACACCGCTGCTCCGCTGATGATGTATATTTTTTTCTTATTCTTTTTTATTTGCAAAATTTACTCCCTGTTATCTGTAATCTTGATCAAGTGTTCCTAATATTGCTCTTAATTGAGCTTCTTGAATACGTGCATTGTATTTTGTGCTTACCAATGAACTACGCGCTTGGCTGACTGATACCTGAGCATCCAACACTTCCAAAATGGTTGTAGATCCAAGTTTATAACGTTCCTGGACTAAATTCAAATCTTCTTCAGCAGAAGCTAACACCTGCTCGCTGATGGGTATTAATTCCTGGTAATTTCCCAGAATATTGATCAAATTTTCCAATTGAACCATTAAATCATGTTTCTGGGTTAAATAATCGTATCGCTGCTTTCGGACATTTAATTCTGCCTGTTGCTGTTTTGTGGATAAACTATATCCGGTAAAAATTGGGACGGATAATGACAACGAAACGCTCGAAGACCAATCATCTAATTGAGTCATGTTATCAAAATCATTTGTGAGAATTCCATAATTCATTGATGCGTTTAAATTGGGTAGACGTGTTCCAAATAATATTTTTCTGCTTAATTCAGCTCCGGCAATTTGCGACCGGAACACGAGCAGTGTGGGGCTATATTCTACTACTTCAGACATAGATTGCTCAACGTCCGGAACAGGAAGAAACGGTCGTCCAGTATCTACAATTTCATAATGAGTATCGCTGCCCACCAAACCCATACTGTTTCGAAGAGCAAGATTCGCATTTCGTAGATTCGTTTCCTTTATTAATACATCCGAATGAGCATTCCCTTTTAAAACCTGTGCTTTTAATAAATCCGTTTTTTTAACAGCTCCCAATTCAAATTGGGTTTTTACTAGACTCACTTGATGGCGAGCCAGAGTTAAATTTTTCTTGGATACATCTAACAGTTGTTGTGCTTTTAAAAATTCATAGAAAGACTGGTGCACATTGAGAATAACATTGATCTTCTTCTGGCGAGCAAGTTGCTGATTAATGACAAGTGTATTATTTGCAGACCTGATCTGGTTCAACCACTGTCCGCCATCATAAATAGGTTGATTGACAGAAAATGAGGCGCCATAATTATTTGATGTACCACCGTAAGGAGTTGAAAAAGATAGGGTATCACCCAAGAACACCGTCTCTGATGTGTTCACACCTTTTGTAGAATGTGATTCACTCCATGAATTTCCATAACTGAATGTGGGGAGAATATTGCTCAATGATCCTTTTTTCCCGGCAACAGCAGACTGTACATCTAATTCTACAGATTTCAATGATTCCTTATTCAGTAGCGCAATCTCAATGCACTCTGCCAGGGAAAATACCTGAGCATCCAAGCTCACGAAGGTTAAAAAACTGAATAGGTGAAATAGACCTTTCATAGATTAAGTAAATAATGACCCAATAAATGAGAAAAAGGTTGTCTGAAATATCCAATAAATAACTAAAGCGATCATAAATGGTTTTACCTCCCGGCGGTATAAAACACTCATACCAACGGCAAGAATGATTACTCGCCAAAAGGCGAAAAGATCCATCCCGCCCATGAAATTATATAAAAAACTACCTTTTTCGCCCAACCCCAATAATCCCAAGCCTGTATGAATATCTACTCGCCATTGAGAAACCATGAGAGGAATCTTTACAAGTGATTCTAAAACAGTAATCATATACGTATAGGACGTCATAACAAGAATATTACCAAATGTTGATTTTCCGCCAAAAAAGAAATTTCCAATAAGCATAATAATCAGACTCATTATTAAGATTCGAACCGGTGTGGATAAGGTACTGGATATATATCCGATAACAACCATGCCCCTTGTCGGATTTGTAAATTTTTCCAAGCTTTCTGCTAAAATTTCTTCTTTTTGATCATCGGGTATTTGTGAACTTTCCATGATGAACGTTTCAGTTTGTTCTATTTGCACTTCCGTCAATAATTCTCCCAAAACTACCATGCTGGCAAACCCAACAACTGCTGTAATGACGATGGGTAAAAAAGCATTTTTCCAATTATTTTGTTCTTGTAATGAAGTAAATGTCTCTCTTGGCTCTAGAAATACGTTTATTAGCTTATTCATATATTTTCTCTATTTAGCTAAAATTTCTTCTTTAATTTTAAACATGTACTCTTTTGCTGCATCATAATCATTTTCAATTTCACCATTCAGAATTGCTTCCTCAATTGCATGTTTGATTTTTCCAACTTCCTTACCTTCGGTCAATCCACACGTTTCCATAATTTCTTTGCCCCTTACGGGAGATTGAAACGATTTCATCGCATCTCTTTCCTCCACATTAGACATTTTAGCTTCTACAATTTCAAAATTTTTCATGTACTTCATGGCTCGTTGTGGGTTGCGTGAAGTAATGTCAGCGCGACATAAAGTCATAAGATCATCTAAATCCTCCCCCGCAACAGCCATGACTCTGCGTACGGCTGAATCTGTTACTTCTTTTTTTACGAGTGCAATCGGTCGAAGGTGCAAGAGTGTGAGTTTTTTAAGATAGTCCCGGAGTTCATTTGAAAGTTTCAAGTGTTTGGCTACTTTATTCAAGATCCTTTCTCCGACTGCATCGTGTCCATGAAACGTATACCCTTTTTTCTTGTCCACCCTGCGGGTATTGGGTTTTGCAATATCATGGACCAAGGCCGCAAAGCGTAATTCCATTTTTTCGGAGAATTGTGCGGCATTATCCACAACTTGCATTGTGTGGTAAAAAATATCTTTATGGTGCCATTCCTTTGTTTGTTCCATGCCGTACATTTTATCAATATCAGGAAAGACATGCTTCATCAATCCAGTCTTTTGTAAAATAATCAACCCAATGGATGGTTTATCCGTGGCTAATATTTTCAAAAGTTCAGCGGTGATTCTTTCCTGTGAAACGATGCTGATTCGATCAGCTTGTTTGCATATTGCTGCAAAACATTTTTCTTCGATCTCAAAATTCAAAGCTGCCGCGAAATATGCTGCCCGCATCATGCGCAAGGGATCTTCACTGAATGTTTCATTCGGATTAAGCGGAGTTTTTAGAATTTTAGCTTTTATATCTATAATTCCGCCATGAGGATCATGCAATTCGCCAAATCGATCCGGATGGAGATCCAAAGCTAATGCATTGACTGTAAAATCACGACGTAGTAAATCTCCCTTGAGGTCTGTATAAACAACTTCTTTGGGCTTGCGGGAATCTTTATCATAGGATTCAGTACGCGCTGCAGCCACTTCAAGCGGTATGGCTTTGTATGGAATTTTGGCTGTAGAAAATTTTGGGAAGGGAACAATTTTTTTAACGTTTAATTCTTTTGCAAGCGCTTTAGCAAATTCCACTCCATCGCACACCACCATAAAATCGATCTCTTTCAAGGGCCGTCCGAGAAAAAGGTCACGCACGTAACCGCCCACAACATAGGTATCATGCTCTCGCTCTACACCCAATTCTCCAACGAGTCGCAGGACTTTGGATCCGATGAAATCTTCAGATATTAAATGATGAATATTGGTCATAATAGCAAAGAATTTACGGAACTTGTTTTAAATCTTACACTGCATCATAATTTCATTTGCTCTCTTCACTAAGTACCTCTATTTTCAACCGTGATGGGTATAAGACAGATATGGATATTCCTCCTTTTTTCATGTTTTGTTTACGGGCAGTTTGGTGAAGTGAAGGTTGTTTTTGACAACCGTCTACTGAAAGTCCATCAACAGCAAAATATTTTACCCCTCAAAGAAGATATAGAACGTTATATAAAAATGACACGCTGGGATGAAGATTACAACGATTTGAAAATTCCACTCCACATTCAGTTTATTTTTGAAGGTGCAGCCCAAAAAGGCGCCCAGGAAACCTATCTTGCTCAAGTCCTATTTACTACGGGTACTGATCAACGTTTCTTCGATAAATCGGTTCAATTTCCTTATGGTCAGAGCGGAACATTGTATTTTGATCTTGTACAATTTGATCCACTAGCCAGCTTTTTAGCATTTTATGTAAACCTTGTTTTAGCAGGTGAAATTGATACATACGAACCTATGGGCGGTACGCGTATCTTTGAAATGAGTCGTGAAATCGCCTTGCGAGGCACAGCAAGTGATTTTTCCCGAGGGTGGTCAGACAGAGCAAAGCTCGTTGATAATGTGAGTACGAATTTCGGTTTACGAAAAGCGAAATTTTCTTTTTATTTTGCTATGGATCTTTTCCAAAATGGCGAAATGGATGAGGCCATATTAAAATTTAAAAATATGATCAAAGGTCTTGATGAAGTCTATGATCGAACCCCGCGAGAACATTATACAATGATGTTTCTGAAAGCGCACACCAATGATTTGGCGAAAATATTGCAGTTATTGGGTCAGAAAAATATGCTTCGAGATATGATGGAATTGGATCCGGATAATCTGGAGATTTACAAAAAAGCTCTAGATTAAAGATCGCTGTATTTCTTAACCCCGCGAATATAATGGGCAAAAACTATACTCCCGCGGTAGAATTTCTTTAAAATTTCCCTATCATTTTTAATTCGCATTCTCCGAACAAGCCTTCTTTTCTTTATAATTATTAGGGGATGGGTCAATAACCAGAATAATGATTTACAAACTGCGCCGAAATGCCGTAAATCCCATTTAACCAACGCATATACCATGGCTATGAATTCCAATATCAGACGAATAGGTAAAAAATACAATGTAAGTGGTAAATTATAATTTGTTAAAAGCATGAAAAATGAATTTCGGTGATTCAAATAATATTTTTGAAACGAATACATGGGAAGCGAAACAGCATTTTTATGATACACCACTGCTTTGGGTTCAAAAAAAATGCGCTTGCCCATAAGTTGCAAACGCCAGCATAAGTCAATCTCTTCCTGATGGGCAAAAAATGTTTCATCAAATCTGTTGACTTTCTCAAAAGCATCTTTACGGACCATAATAGCCGTTCCCGATGCCCAGAAAATATTGTCAGCAGTATCATATTGACCGCTGTCTTCCTCTTGTTCTAAAAAGATCCTCCCTTTAGCAAAGGGATAACAAAACAAATCCATGTGTCCACCGGCTCCACCGGCATAATCGAATAATTTTCTCTCGTAATAATTACGGATTTTAGGTTGGATGGCTGCTACATCATTTTTTCCTTCGACTCCTTTAGCTAAATGCTCCAGCCAATCCGATTCATGAATTGTATCATTATTCAGAAAGAGCAGCCACTCTCCCTTTGCAGTTAAAACACCGCGGTTGCACCCTCCGGCATAGCCGTAATTCTGATCATTTTCGATCAAAATTATATCCGGATGATTTTCTTTAATCCATCCTTGACTATCATCAGATGACGCATTGTCTACAACGATAATTTCTTTATCTTTATACGTAGATTTTTTGAGGGATTCAAGACATTCAGAAAGAATATCAATCCCATTCCAGTGAGGGATTATAATTGAAATAAACATATTAGTTAGTGTTTATTGGAAGTTGGTTAGCAGTAAGTTGTTCTATCAATCACCCCTCTACCATTTACAACTCTATCCCTCACCATTCTCCAATTCCTTTAATAGCTTGGTCGCTTCTTTATCTTTTGGATTTCGTTCCAGCCAGGTCGTTAATAAATCTTTAGCATCTTCATTCAATCCAAGATTGCGGTAATTGATAATTAAATGACTTACAATATCCGGATAATTTTGCCTGAATTGATTCCACACTTTCGAATTAATATTTTTTCGATCTCTTCCACCTACCAATATTTTTGCTTCCAAGGAATTATATCCATCATACAGATCTTTTAAGATAGATAAACTGGTGTCAAAATCTTCTAATTCCATATACGATTGGGCATATTCTACACGATGACGAACTGAGTTATCATTTCGTTTTGTGAGTTCAGAAAGTACACTTCGGAATTTCTCTTTATTTCCAACGCCCATATATAATCTGCCAACTTGATAATGTAAATCCCTGTTATCCATTCGGATTGGATTTTCAGGCAAATTCTCTGACATTTTATCTAAAACTTCTTCAACTTTTGTTCTTTTTAATTCTGCCTTATCTGTCTTTTTAGATGATTGTAATTTTTGAAAATCCATGAAATGATGAACAGCTAACTGCATGTATGCACTGCGGTAGTTTTGCAGTAGGCGAATGACTTGAGTGTTATAAAAAACATCCTCATTACCCAGGTTACGAAATAAATATTTGTCATGAGGACTTCGGTACCAAAGAGACCCTTCCTGCTCTTCCCATTCTGTTCCAACTAAATCACGACTCCAGGTTTCTTCGCCCAATTCTGTCATTAAGTGCAATTCCATGCGTTCAGCATTAATACCTTTGGTTTTATACGGACGCAAACGATACGTCAGGCCTTCCATTTCCAAGTAGTTTTCAAGTCCGATGCGATTTCCCGGAGAAACAGTCACAGCAAAATAAATAGGTGATGACCAGTCCGTATCATTGATGATTTGCATGATCATCATGTCCTGCACTTTTAATGCCTGTTTCGCAAATGTGGGTTTAACACTCCACGTAATCTGCTGGTCACTTTTCACCGGAAATGTAACGTCCCGTGTTTTCCAACGGGTTAAGCCTGAGGTAATATTGCGAATATCATCATCGCTAATTTTAATAAATCGCTGTCCGATAATTTCATCGCCCTCTCGTTCCTGAACAAGTTTGTTATACTCAGAATTAGTGGGGCGTGAATCCCTGAGCTGTTTAATATACCAAGGTGTATTCAGTAAACTCAAATTAGCAACCGCAACATCCTTTCGTATACCTTCTACTTCCTGTAAATACCACAGGGGAAACGTATCATTGTCACCGTTGGTGAAAAGAATGCCATTGGACTCACAGGACTGTAAAAGGTTATAACTGTAATCCCAGGCAACATAATTCCCTGAACGATCATGCTCTCTATAATTTGCTTTAAGCATAATTCCGGGAATAAAAATTGCCTGCAAAACCAAGGCTCCCAAAATAACATTTTTCGCCAATGCCGGTTTTTTCAAAATGTTTGTAATCCATTCGCTCAATGCCGCTGAACCAATTCCTATCCAAATGGCAAACGCCATAAAACTGCCCACGTAGGAATAATCTCGTTCCCGAGGTTGAGGATTATCTTGGTTTAAATAAACGATCAATAACCAACCGGTAACAAAAAAGAGTGTAAAAACCGTAAAGAAAATATTCCAATCTTTACGCAAATGATGTACGAGACCAATAACACCCAAGATTAATGCCATGGGCAATCCAAACTGCAGCCAGTAAATACCATCTTGTCGATTATTGGCTCCCATGGCTGTCGTATAGTCACCAGCAGATGGACCGCGCCCAGCATATTGCCAAAGGAAATAACGGTTATACATTTTTTTGATCTGGTAATTCCAGAAGAAATCCCACTGTTTTGAACTATTGAAAAACATGTATTTCCTGTTTTGACTGGACGAATATTTATTTCTCCCGGCTGATGGACGGCCGACTGTTTCATGTTTAGCCGGTAGACCATTATACCGACGAGGGAATTGACTTATTTCACCATATTGTTCACGTTGTAAATATGATATAGCTCCTGACATTGTTTCCGGGTTATTTTCATCAATTGCGGGATTTTGATTTGATCGAATAAAAATAAGAGAATAACTCGAAAAGCCAATTAATATTAAAACAGTTGATGAAAGAGCTAAGGACATTAATTGGTGTTTATTTCTAATTGACCACACAGTTGAACCAAACACTAAAAGTACAAGAATAATCACACCTACAAGACCAACTGAACCCGCTAGCTTAGGCAGACCTATAATAATTCCATTATGAATAACCAAAAAAACAACGAATGTAATGACAGTTGTTAGAAAAAAGGTTTTCCATTCGAATTCCATTTTACGGAAATAAATAATGAGTGCAATAAAGGGCAGAGTTAAAAGATTTAGTATATGTACACCGATGGCTAATCCGAACATATAAGCAATAATGAGAATGTAGCGTTCGCTACCCGGTTCATCTGCCCTATCAGACCAATGTAGAATTAGCCAAACCACGATAGCAGTAAAAAAAGTACTGATAGCATAGACTTCTGCTTCCACGGCATTGAACCAATGACTATCGGTAAAGGCAAATGTCATTGCGCCTATAAATGCAGCTCCAAATACAATTATGGCATCTTGTCGAGACTGTATTTTACCGCGATAATGAGCAATCACTTTTACAATAATAAGATAGAGAAGCATGACTGCTACTGCACTGGCAATCGGCGACATGAGATTTACACGATAAGCTATATCTGTATTCAAAGGTAACAGGGAAAAAATACGCCCCAGAATTAAATAAAGTGGACTCCCCGGCGGATGTGGAACCCCCAAAATGTAGGAAGTGGCAATAAATTCACCACAGTCCCAGTACGGTACAGTCGTCGCCATTGTACTTATATAAACAACAAAAGAGACCACCAGCGTTACGACTGCCAATACTCTATTCATAAAAACATTATCACTTGAAATCACTTTTTATCCTCGTCATTTTCTTTGTCAGTTTCTTCAACTTTATCAGATTCTTCCGTCTTTTTTTCTACTTCTTTCTTGTCTTTATCTTTTTTCTTTTTATTTTTCCCTTTTTCTTTATCTTCATCATCTTTCATGTTATTTTCTGTCGGTTTATTTTTTTCTTCCACAAAATTCATTTTCAATTCTCGCACTATGTGGCCAAGATATTGTTCTTCATTTTCAGAAAGATTACCACTCATACGTTTGAAAAGCATATCCAGCATATCAATCTGAATGGATGCTTGGTCCAAGTTTTTTTCCAATGTATCATTTATGGGATTCTTTATTTTACCGAGAGACACCCATGCACTATGCACCAGTGATGAAATCAGTTGGTCGAATAATTGTTCTTCTGTTAATTGACTATCTAATACCATATTTTTTACCTAACTAAATAAATGTGTTGTTGTTTCAATCTAAAAAAGCCTGCGAATTTATGCTTAATGAGACTAAAGATGAATGATTGATTCCAAATTAAATTTTCTATTTCATTACATAAATCAATGAACTGCACTTTTCTTTATTAACCCAACATGATAGCCAGGAAACAAATCCATTCCAAATTCCGCTTAACATTGATTTTCCTATATGTTGTGAACTCAATAGGGATACATAAAATGAATCAAAAAACATCCTGTATATTTGGTCGATCAAAAATTCATTATTGAACATGATCTTTTCTATGGATGACGGCGTAAAATGATATAAATGGCGTGGAGTATCATAAGCAGCCCAATTGGATCCATATATGTTTCCGTCCGTTGATTCATAATTCGGTAATGCCACAATTAACACACCATCAGAACTTAACTGTGTTTTGATTTTTTCCAAATAGTTCCATGGTTCATACACATGCTCCAGGCTGTGCCAACATGTAATCACATCATATGCTTCTTCTGAACTCAACCAATCTTCAGGAGTCATTCCATCAATCTCGTATTGGCTTTTTACCAATTCCCGTGCTTTTTGGGAAGCATCTACACCTTTTACATCCCAACCGTTTTCTTTCATTGAGTTTAAGAAATGTCCGGCACCACAACCGATATCCAAGATAGTTCCTTGTTTTTTCCCGTATGATTTCTCAACTATATTTCTTTTTCTGCCCAACATATAGGACCTGACCAAATTATACATAGAATCAAACAGCCCTTTTGTTTCGTTCGAGTGCGAAATATATTCGTCGGATTCATAATAACCGCCAAGGGTTTCTTTTTCCGGAAATGGACTCGTCAAACGCAGTCTGCAGTCTGAACATTCCACAATATCAAATTTTTTCCCACTCACTAAATAATCTTTGGTAGTAAAAACGGTTTTTAGTTCCTGGCGGCAAAGGGGACAGTGGGTTTGGTTAATCATTAACTTATTACTACCGTATCTAAATATTGTGCATAATCCTTCAGAAGCCGTTTTTTCATACGTGGATTATTTTCCAGTTTTGTATCTGTTTCAGCAATGGTCTGCGCTACTTCACGCGCTTTTCTAATAATAGCACCATCTGTAACCATATCCGCAATTATATGTTTAAAAAACCCACTTTGCTCCGTACTGAAAAATTTTCCCGGTCCTCGCATTTTCAAGTCCTCATCTGCGATGATAAAACCGTTATTTGTTTTTTCCATGATCGCCAGTCGTTTCCTGGATGTATCCCTGATATTACGCTCAACCAGAATGCAGTAACTCTTGGAGCTGCCCCGGCCCACACGGCCCCGAAGCTGGTGCAACTGCGTCAGGCCAAAGCGCTCAGCGTGTTCAATTAACATAACGGATGCATTGGGAATATCGATTCCCACTTCGATTACTGTGGTTGAAACAAGGATTTTAATCTCATTTTTTGCATAAGCATTCATTATGGCGTCTTTTTCTTCCTTTTTCATCCGTCCATGGATAAGACCAATTTTTATGCCTTTAAATATATTTTGCAGTGCTTCAAATCCTTCCGTTGCATCGGCAAGGTCAGACTTTTCCGTTTCTTCCACAAGTGGGTAAACTACCATACATTGTCGGCCGGCTTGCACTTCTTCACAAATAAATTTATATACATTCTGGAGTCGGTCTTCTTTGACTATTTTTGTGATGACCGGCTTTCTGTCTTTTGGCATTTCATCAATGATGGACAAATCCATATCACCATGATACGTGATTGCCATGGTCCTGGGAATGGGGGTTGCTGTCATAGCCAGTAAATGTGGATGGGGCCCTTTTTGCAAGAGAATACCGCGCTGAACTACACCGAAGCGATGCTGTTCGTCCACAACAACAAAGCCCAGATTTTTGAATTCGACTTCATCCTGAATCAAAGCGTGGGTACCTATGACAACATTGATTTTACCATTTTTAACAGCTTCAAGAATCTGTTTCCGCTCCGTCGCTTTTTGTTTTCCAACCAATAATGCACAGCTTATATGCACTTTATTTAATTGTTTCTTGAACGATTCAAAATGCTGGTGTGCCAGAATTTCTGTAGGTGCCATGACAGCAACTTGGACACCATTGGCAACAGCAGCGGCGGCAACTAAAATGGCCACGATTGTTTTTCCTGAACCAACATCACCCTGCAATAATCGATTCATAGCTTGCGGACGTGCAATGTCTATTCGAATTTCCTGAATCACTTTTTGTTGAGCAGCTGTGAGTTCAAAGCCCAATTCAGTCTCGATTTGCTGGACGTGTGGTCCGGATTTTGTAAGTGCATTTGTTCCGATCGTTTCATATGATTTTTTTCGCAGTGCCATTAATAATTGCAAAAAATAGTGTTCGTCAAATTTTAATCTCTCCATAGCAGCAAGCAGGTTTTTTCTTGATTCAGGAAAATGGATATGCTGCAAAGCTGTTTGCAGTGGTATTAATTTTTGTTCGTTTAAGACACTTTCTTCAAAATGATCTTCTATGATTGAAAACATCTCTTCATTTTCTTTAATAATACGTCGAAAGCTACGGTGGTCGATGCGAACTTTTTTCAGCTCTGCAGTCAGCGGATATAATGGAATGATAGTACCCGTGTTTATGGGATCTGCATCGGAATTCAGTTTATCAAAATCCGGATGTACAATCTGAAAACCATTATAAAATTCTACTTTGCCATGAACAGCCAGACGATCACCTTTTTGAACAGCATTTTTAATATATTTTACACCATTGAACCAGACAAGTGTTATCATCCCGGTGCTATCGGAAAGGACAGCCTGGAATAATTTTCGTTTCCGGGCTTGGCGTTCTCCGCAGACTTCCACCGTACCGACCATTGTTGCCTGATCACCTTTTTTTAGTTCATGGATTGATTTTACTGTTGTTCTATCAAGATAGCGGCGGGGATAATAATGCAGCAGATCATTGACCGTATCAATGCCTGCAGTAGCCAGAGCTGTAGCCCTTTTAGGACCGACACCTCTAATATATTTTATAGGAGTATTTAAATCAGTTTGTGCTGACACAAGGTATTATTTCCATTCCTTGCGGTAGGTATAGGTAACCGTTTTAGAGTCGCCGGCATCCAGCGAAAATGAAAAATGAATCGTTGAAGCGTCTTTCTTTATATAATTGTCTGATGCATCGCGGATAATCCAATCACCTCGGATTTGTTCTGCTAAACGGATGTTCACTTTTTCATCTCGTTTATTTTTAACAATAATTTCGATAGATGCTTCTTCACTTTTTCGCTGTCGGTCATAGTGTAAAACGATGCGTTTACCGATTACATCAAATGCTCGGCCGGCTGAAATAGTAGCCGTTTCTCCTCTGGGAATCTGCTTCAGTTCATCCTCTCCGGCGTATTCCAAAGATTCATCTTCTGATTTTAAATATAAGCTTACTTTTCCCTGGGGTAATGGAATATCTAATCCATTTTCAGCTGTGTTTGCAAGTTTAATCTCAATTTTGAGTGGCTCTTCTTTTTTGCTCCGCTCGGAATTTTGAAATACATACGTTTTGGTATAATCCACATTTTTGGGTTCATACAAACGGACGGTAACGCTTTGATTTTGGTTTAAGTCAATACGTTCCGGTAATTCGTAAATGTGAAAATCTCCCAATACATCTTCACTGGCCACAGGTGGGGATTCCGCAGTCATGGAAGACATACTTCGATCAGACCGGTAAATCGGTTGGGGACGTCCACCCTTTTTCTGAAGATTTCCTTCAACGAGTTTTAATGAAAAATTGCTGAAATCAACATTGCTAGAATTCTTGACGATCGCTTCAGTTATGAGTTCTCCTTTATTTCCATTTAATATAAATCGGTAGACGGCATTCCAATCAAAACCTCCGGATAAATATACCAGATCCCCGGAAATCGTACCGATCATTGGACTGTTGATGTCCCAAGCCAGTTCTGGGTGTATTTGGGGAATTGTTTGCTGATCGTGCGCATACATATAATCCACTTTGGAGCGAGCGATCGTCATTATATCTTTGCGTGTTTTTAGGGAAATATTACTTCCTTTTGTTTCTATAAGCGTGCCTTCTTGAATTTTATCATTATGGACTTTTACATAAATATATTGGCCTAGTTTATCATTGAAATATTTTTCACCGCTAAACACATCATTATTATAGCGTTGGTAGAGAATTGAAGCATCATGGAGTGACAGAAAAGGTGATTCAGGAAAAAGACCGTTTGGGAGTTGATCATAGGTAATTTCAGATAACCCCGATTGAACAGACCAATAAACCGGTTCTTTCACCAATGCAATATTATCCTTATAAACCGTCATGCTTTGGCTTAATAAAATGATAGGTAGAAATAAACTAATTATTCTCATTGCAGTATCTCCAAATTTGCGTTCACTTTTTCAAGTTCGGCTGTCATATCTTCTTGTTTTTCTTTTTCTCTGGCCACCACTTCTTCCGGTGCCCTGCTCATAAATTGTTCATTGGATAGTTTTTTAGAAATTCCCATTAAATGTCCGTTTATTTCGTCCGCTCGTTTTTGTAAGCGAGTCATTTCCACATCTAAATCGATCAATCCGCCCAATGGAATATACAGTTCATTTTTACCTATGACCACCGTTGCTGATTGTTCCGGTTTTTCCCGGTCTTCACCCGTCAAAATTGATGATGTCCGCGTCAGTGATGATATAATATCTTGATGTGTTTGCAAAAATTCTGCCATTTCCTTACCGCACTTTGCGATTAATTCTGATTTTTTCCCCGGCGGAATATTCATACGGCTTCGAACAGTGCGAATTCCGGTAATAATTTCCTGCAATAATTCCATTTTCTTTTCAGCTACATCATCTTTTTTATCTATTTCAATTTCCGGCCATTTATGAATGATGAGATCCTGGTCATCAGTGCCTTTTACTTGAGCCCATAATTCTTCAGAAATAAATGGAGCATACGGATGCAGAATTGTTAATACTGTTTTTAATACATGAATAGCGACTGATCTAGAAACATCAGCTGCATGGGCATTGTTACCATAAAAACGCGTTTTGGCAATTTCAATATACCAATCACAAAAATCATTCCATGTAAAATCATATAGCACTTTAGCCGCCTCATTAAAATGGAAACGGTCCAGCTGGCGGTTATAATTTTGAACAGACGATTGCAGTTTGCTTATAATCCAGCGTTCAGGGATATCCAATTCTTCTGTATCCAAATCAATGTCCGGTACATGTCCATCTTCCAAGTTCATGAGCACAAAGCGTGAAGCATTCCACAGTTTATTCATAAAATTTCGACCCACTTCCAAGCGCGTGGATGAAAAAAGAACATCCAATCCTTGAGGCGCCATGAGCATAGTGCCGAATCGTACAGCATCCGTTCCATATTCTTCGAATAATTCAAATGGATCGGGTGAATTTCCAAGTGACTTGCTAAACTTTCGTCCCGTTTCATCGCGAAGAATTGAAGTGAAATACACATCTTTAAACGGCAAGTCATCTTTGAATTCATACCCGCTCATAATCATCCGAGCTACCCAAAAAAAGATAATATCCGGACCGGTGACCAAGGCATCGGTGGGATAAAAATAATCCAGTTCGGCGCTATCTTCCGGCCAGTCATGAACAGCCATTGGCCATAGCCATGAGCTTGCCCATGTATCTAACACATCTTCATCTTGAATCCAATGCGTTGGATCGTCCGGACCTTTAACTGACACATGCAATTTATTTGGATCACCCTTGTGATACCAAACCGGAATCTGGTGTCCCCACCAGAGCTGACGGCTGATACACCAATCTTTTATATTTTCCATCCAATGGTTATAGGTTTTAACCCAATGAACCGGATGAAAGTTAATTTTGCCGTCAGACACTGCCTGCAGTGCCGGTTTGGCCAACTCGCTCATTTTCATAAACCACTGTTCAGACATATAAAATTCGATGGGAACATTTCCCCGCTCTGAATAGCCCAACTTGTTAACATAGTCTTCAGTTTTATGGAGAAAGCCCTGTTTCTTTAAATCCTTAACCACAGCTTTTCTCGCATCTTCCCTAGTAAGATTTTGATATGCTTCCGGGGTATTTTCATTCAACGATGCATCATCATTCATAATATTGATGACATCCAAATTATGTCGTTCGCCCATGGCGAAGTCATTTTGATCGTGAGCTGGAGTTACTTTTACACAACCTGTACCAAACTCTGGGTCCACATAATTATCTGCAATAACGGGAATTTCCCTACCCACCAATGGCAGAATGATCGTTTTCCCGACTAAATGTGCAAAGCGTTCGTCTTTTGGATGAACTGCTACAGCTGTATCTCCCAGCATTGTTTCCGGTCGTGTTGTGGCTACAACCATGTATTCATCGCTGTCTTTAATTGGATATTTAAAATGCCATAAGTAACCGTTTACTTCTTTGTGGATGACTTCTTCATCGCTAATGGCTGATTTTGAAACCGGACACCAGTTCACAAGTCTGTGGCCTTTGTAGATTAACCCTTTTTCGTATAATTTTACAAAAGCGGACAGAACTGCTTTGGAATATCCTTCATCCATAGTAAACCGTTCACGTTCCCAATCGCAGGAGCAGCCCAGCTTTTTCAATTGCTGAATTATAATTCCACCGTATTTTTCTTTCCACGACCAAGCGTGCTCCAAAAATTCTTCTCGTGTGAGACTGTGTTTATCGATGCCTTGCTCTTTGAGCATTGCAACTACTTTCCCTTCTGTTGCTATGGATGCGTGATCGGTTCCGGGAATCCAACAGGCTTCCTTTCCTACCATGCGTGCTTTTCGAATCAGAATGTCCTGAATGGTATTATTGAGCACATGGCCCATGGTAAGCATACCCGTTACATTGGGTGGGGGGATAACAATTGTATAGGGATCTTTTTCAGGATTTACTTCGCCGTGAAAATAACCTTTCTCCATCCAGTGCTGATACCACTTATCTTCAATTGCGGATGGTGTGTATATTTTGTCCAACTTTACTGTCATGAATTAACTAATCTTTAATTTGTTAAAATTGTTTGAAAGAGTTAAAAATTGAATGGATGAAAGTTTGAATGGATGAATGAATGATTGCTTACTCACCATGGCAAGGTTGATAGCCCATCTTCCATATCCCATCATCCATGCTCCATGTAAGTTATCTTTCTAAAATCAAACTGAAAGCTGTGGTCAGTTTTAATACATTTTGATTGGCTTTCACCAAATTGCCGCAAAGAGTTCGGCAGAGGTTTTGCATCACTTTATAACCCGTTGCTGGGTGGGCATCACAAACTTCAAACAATTCTTCTTTCAAGATTTTTGCCAATTTACAATCAGACAACGCTTTAACACTTGCTGTGCGACGGTCGCCTTCATTAAACAAGGACATTTCACCAAAAAGGGGTTTGATTTCGCTGGAAAGTTTAATGATTGCCTTTTCCCGATTATCTGCTTCGCTCTTATTCATGGAAAGCGTCAACGCTTGATTGATTTCAACTTCTCCTTCCAAAAGGAGAAAAATTGAATCGCCTATATCGTTTTCCACAATAAAACTATCTCCTTCAGGCACTTTTACCGGAGAAACTTTATCAGCAAATAATTTTATTTCCGATTCATCCAATCCATTAAAAATATTGAATTCTTTTAATGCTCCTACATTCATACGCACCTCAAGGTATAATGATGGCTCGCTCGCCATCTTTTATTATATAATTTTTATTAGGGTTGATCACCGTCGAAATTTTACTTTCTTCTTGAAGTGAAACACCACCTTCTTTCAACTTCCGTTCGATAAACGCATCCAAAGCGGAAGAGTCGGCCGATAATACTTCTCCAATACCCAGATTTTCTTCTTCAGAAAAAACGCCTATAAGTAATGATCCGTTATTATTTCTGAAGTGATCAAATAAATTATTAAACGATTGCCCCACAAATTCACTGGGAATATCTACTCGCTTGAATCGATTTTCAGAAACATTGTCCAGCAGGCGATTCAATATTTGAGGAATGCCTGGATCCACAACATGAGATGCCAGCATATACGCACCAAAATCATCACTGATGACCACTTCATCGGCATTGGCCCGTTTGATATGCGTCAGGTTGTCTCGACTGTACAGATAAGCAATCAATCGCTTATTGGGTTCTAATCCCTTAATTGTTAATGTTGCCAGAATCGTTTTTTCATCTGGATTTTGAATCGATGCATCCACATCGCTGGGAATAATTATGATTGTGTCTGCATCTTCCAACGATGCCCGTTGAAGAATCTGCTCACTTGTGTAATCACCCGCTACAAAATGCAGATGAATATCTCGATAGCGTGTCTTAAGGCGAGCGACGGTTTCTTCATCCAAATCATTGATCAAAACAAGATCCTTTCGGCGCCCTTCTGATAAATACTGAATAGAGTCAATTATTTTATCTGCGTTTCTATTCCAACCGCAAAGAATGATGTGATTTTTTACATTTACTTTTTCCAAACCTTTATCCTCTCTAATTCTTTTAGCAACAAAAATGGACGAAATGACAGCTGTAAACATAGCTGTTAGTGAAATGCCGGCAAACATAACCAAAACAGCAAATATTCTGCCTTCAGACGTTGACGGTGCATAATCCCCATAACCAACCGTTGTCATGGTAACGATTGCCCACCAAAAAGGAGTTTCACCTTCAGTGATTGCTCCCGTTTCCAGGGATCGCAAAATGAGCCCTCCCAAGATCATAACCATAAAGATGCCTATACTTACTTGGAAGAAACTGTTACGTATCAGTAATCGAAACCATCGACGCATAGCTGAAAATTTAAGTCTGATATGACAAAAATATAAGTGTTGAATCAGTTCTTTTCTAAAATACCAATAGTCTCAACATGAGGCGTATGGGGGAACATATCTACCATTGACAGCTTTTTGAGAGTGTAGCCATTTTCCATCAATAACGCTACATCTCGAGCTTGAGTTGTTGGATTGCAGGATATATAAACCAATCGTTGTGCTCCAAATTTATGTAAAGAATTCACCATATCTTTGTGCATACCGGCACGAGGAGGATCTACAATAATAACATCAGGATTTGGTACTTTTTTACGTTTGGACTCTTTTTTGAAAAAGAAATCTAAATTCGCTTTATGAAATCGTACATTGGTTATCAAATTTGTAATTGCATTCCGCGTGGCATCTTCTACTGAAGATGTAATCAGTTCAAACCCATGGACTTCTTTTGCTTTTTGAGCAAGAAAAAGTGAAATAGACCCCGTACCGCAATATAGGTCATACACAATTTCTTTCCCGGTAAGTTCAGCACCGTCCAACGCTGCCTGATAAAGCTTTGCACCTTGATTTGTATTGGTCTGGAAAAAGGAATTGGCAGAAATTTCAAAGGTAAGATTACCCATTTTTTCCGTTATGGTTGGATAGCCGTAGAGAATTGTTTCATATTCACCAAATGCAATATCCGCTTTCTTTGTGTTGATATTATTAATAATGGATGTGACTTGCGGAAATGTTTCATGGATATGATCAGCTAATGGTTGAATTAATCCCGGGTTTTCATAACTGGTGACCAAGTTTACCATCATATCATCTGTATTATGGCCAAAGCGCATAACCAAGTGCCGCAAAAAACCATTATGGGTTTTTACATCATAAGGTTTGAGTTTTAATTCCCTCGCTTTTTCTTTCACTGCATTGAGGATTTCATTCCCTAATTTTGGTTGAAGGTGGCATTCATTAATATTCAATATTTTATCATAACGACGAGGAACATGCAGACCTAAAGCAAAACTTCTTTCTGTATCATCCCCCTCATCGGGTAATGTCCAACGGCGGCTGGAAAAGGAAAATTCCATTTTATTTCGATAATGATATTGTTCTTCAGCTCCAATTACTTTATACACAGAAAAATCAGCAATCCCGGCTTGGCGTCTGAATAAATCTTCAACTTGCTGTTTTTTCTGATTCACCTGTTCTGCATAATCTAATTGCTGAAATGTACAGCCGCCGCAAAATGCAAAATGTTCGCAGGGAGCATCCACCTTGAACGATGATTCTTCCAACACCTCCAGTGGCCGTGCTTCTGCAAACCCCTTCCGCTTACGATAAACCAAGGCGCGAACTTTTTGACCGGGAATGGCATTTTTCACAAATACAACAAAGCCGTCCACTTTGGCAATTCCTTTTCCGCCGTACGCCAATGATTCAATGGTTAATTCGTATTCCTGTCCTTTTTTGACTGTCGGTTCTGTCATGTAATTTTATTATTATTTATTTTTGAGTTGGAGGAGAATTTTATGAATATAATTCTAAAAAACGAATGAGAAGCGCCTGCAGATCCTGTATCCCTTTTTCAGCATTGGCCATGGTTTGCTCATGACTCAATACTTCATCGCTCATTCCCGCAGCCATATTGGTGATAACAGACAAGGCAGATACTTTCATCCCGGCTTGACGTGCTAATATTACTTCCGGAACCGTGGACATTCCCACTGCATCGGCACCCATCATTTTCGCTGCTCGTATTTCTGCTGATGTTTCAAAACTGGGGCCGCAAAACCAAATATAAACACCTTCATGGAGTTTAATATTATCATTATCTGCAATTTTATGAAATCTTGAACGCATATCCGAATTGTACGCGTCAGCCATATCTACAAAACGGTTATTGCTCTTTTCGCCAAACAATGGATTTACACCTGTAAAATTGATATGATCTGTTATTGCCATTACGCTTCCCGGCTGGGCTGCTTCCATTAGACTCCCGGCAGCGTTTGTCAAAATTAGCGATTCGCACCCAAGTCCGGCCAAAGTACGAACGGGAACTTTCATGGCATCAGCTTGACCTGATTCGTAATAATGAGCACGTCCTTGAAGTACGGCTATTTCAGTATGATTAATTTTTCCTAAATGAAGTTTTCCCTCATGGCCGGATACGCCCGCGTCTGGAAATCCATCTAATTCATCGTAGGAAAAAGAAAGCGGGTTTTCTAATACATCCACGAAAGATCCTAAACCGGAACCCAGAATAATCCCAACTTTTGGTTTTATCCCTTGGAACTTTGATTGAATATATTTGACTGCCTTGCTCATACACCTACCGGGTGCCAAGTTGTTTTGGTCTCCAATGTATTTAAAATACGATATGGATCCTGTGTATTTTTATCGAACCAATTTTCGTCAGAATAAACAACTGGACGTTTCACATTCAATGCCGCATTTTCCTGAATGAGTTTTATTTCTTCTGGTTTATTACCGCAATACACGATTGCATTCACATCCATATGAGACGAAAATTGTTCTACTAATTCTGATCGGTGTCCTGTTAAAATATTCACCACACCACCGGATACATCTGAGGTATGAAGTACTTCTGCAAATGTAATTGAACAAAGCGGATTTTCTTCTGATGCTAATACAACAACCGTATTCCCACCGGCAATAATGGGTGCAATGATTGAGACCAACCCGATTAATGACGAGTCATTCGGTGCAACTGCTGAAACCACTCCCATCGGTTCTGGATAAGAAAAATTGAAATAGGGCAATGCCACGGGATTGACTCGGCTGAATATTTGTTGATATTTATCTGCCCAACCCGCATAGTATATTAATCTATCAATGGATTGATCGATTTCTTTTTCTGCTCCTTTTTTTGTAGATCCCTGAACAACCAATTCATCCATAAACTGACTGCGTCTGCCTTCTAGCATTTCTCCGATTCTATATAAAATTTGGCTACGATTATATGCTGTCTTCGAAGACCATCCACACAACGTTTCTCTAGCTGCAACCACAGCATTACGAAAATCTTTTCTTGAACCTCTGCAAATATTCACTGTGGTTGTGCTTTTGGGATCAGTCCATTTGATATAACGACCCGATTCCGTTCTAGGGAATTTTCCACCAATATAGAGTTTATATGTTTTTTTAATATCTTCTCGTTTACTCATGATATTATCTTTCGTTAAACCAAGTTAACATACGGCATTAAACCTTCCAATCCGCCTTCGCGGCCCATGCCGCTCTCTTTATAACCACCGAAAGGTGATGTTGGATCAAATTTGTTAAATGTATTTGCCCATAATACACCGGAACGAATGGCTTTGGATACTTGAAATATTTTCGCACCTTTATCCGTCCACACACCGCCGGAAAGTCCATAAGGCGTATTGTTCGCCTTGGTGATGACTTCATCCACCGTTCGAAATGTTTGAATGGCCAACACCGGTCCAAATATTTCTTCCTGCACAATGCGATGAGATTGGCTTACATCTGAAAAAATCGTCGGTGCATGCCAATAGCCTTTTTCAGGTAAACTACATGATGACTGATGGATTGAACCGCCTTCTTTTTGTCCAATATCTACATACATTTTTATTTTATCTAATTGCATTTTTGAATTGATGGCACCGATATCTGTGTTTTTATCCAGAGGATCACCAACTATCAATGTTTCCATTCTGTCTTTCAATTTTGAAATGACTGTTTCAGCCACACTTTCCTGAACAAATAAACGTGATCCGGCACAACAAACGTGACCTTGATTAAAAAAGATACCATTAACGATTCCTTCAACAGCTTGATCGATTGCTGCATCTTCGAAAATAATATTCGCTGCTTTTCCACCCAGTTCCAGCGTATATTTTTTTCCCGTACCTGCCACCGATTTCATAATCATTTTCCCAACATCCGTGGATCCGGTGAAGGCAATTTTATTTACGTCCAGATGGTCCACCATGGCTTGACCGGTTTTTCCATCACCATTAATAATGTTTACAACGCCGGGCGGCAAATCTGCTTCTTGAATTATTTCGGCCAATTTCATGACCGTTAAGGGTGTTGTTTCAGCTGGTTTTAACACAACAGTATTCCCTGTCGCCAATGCTGGTGCAATTTTCCATGCGGCCATTAATAAGGGGAAGTTCCAAGGAATTATTTGCGCGGCTACACCGATTGATTTCGCCTTTTTCCCGGGAAATGCATAGTCCAGTTTATCTGCCCAGCCGGCATAATAAAAGAAATGAGCTGATACTAATGGAATATCAATATCTCTGGACTCACGAATAGGTTTCCCGCCGTCCATGGTTTCAATGATAGAAAATTCTCTGGCTCGTTCTTGAATCAATCGGGCGATACGATAAATATATTTTCCTCTTTCGGAAGAATCCATTTTAGACCACACATTTTCATATGCGGTTCTGGCAGCTTTGACTGCTTTATCTACATCTGTTTGATCTGCTTCAGCTACATCTGCTAATTTTTTTTCATTTGCAGGATTTATTGTTTCAAAATAATTACCTTTTTTTGGTGGAATGAATTTTCCATTGATAAAAAGATCATTTTTCGTGGAAATGCGAACGTGGTCCGTACTTTCAAGAGCAGGACTGTATGACCAATCTGTTTTTTTATTTTTTGTTTTCATATTTAATCCAAAGAAAAATAATTGGCTGACTGGTACACACCGATTGACTGCTTGACAATTTGCATCAAAACATCATTGGCCAGAGAACTGGCGCCAAAACGAAATAAATCAGCATTCAGCCAATCTTGGCCCAATGTTTCTTTTATCATCACTAAATATTGAATTGCCAATTTTGCTTTACTAATGCCGCCGGCCGGTTTCATCCCGATTTTTTTGCCTGTTTTTTTGTAATAATCACGAATGGCTTCTAACATGACGAGCACCACAGGAGGTGTGGCTGCCGGTGATACTTTTCCTGTTGATGTTTTGATGAAATCAGCCCCCGCTTCCATAGCGATATCGCTGGCTAATCGAACATTATCTAAGGTCACCAATTCGCCTGTTTCTAAAATAACTTTTAAATGGGCTTTGCCACAGGCTTCTTTTACGAATGCTATTTCATCTGCTACATAATTGTATTCCCCCTGAAGAAATTTCCCTCTGGAAATGACCATGTCCACTTCATCTGCTCCATCCGCAACAACCATTCGAACTTCATTCAATTTATACTCAAGTGATGTCATACCCGATGGAAAAGCCGTCGCCACAGAAGCAACATTAATATCCGTATTATTAAGTGATTTTTTCGCAATGGACACCATTGTAGGGTAAACACAAATAGCTGCAACTGTTGGTAAATCCGGAAATTGATCGTGTAAATGGACTGCTTTGTAGCATAATTGTTTAACTTTGCCAGGAGAATCTTTCCCTTCAAGCGTCGTCAAATCAATCATGCTTAAAACTGCTTTGAGGGCATTTATTTTGGATTTTTTTTTGATACTTCTTGAAAAAAATCTGGCGATTCTTTCCTGGGCACCCACTTGATCTATTCTATTTATAAATGATTCCATAATTATTTCATTAGCCTAGTATCGGGAATTTACGTCGGTTGTGAGACTATAAAGTTTTGATTAGAGATATCAATTTATGATCCATTTGACTTTATCAACAAGGACTTGCGTATTCATAAAATATTTGAATATTTTTTTTATTTCGATAAAAATCTGCATGTTGTACATATTTAATATTGCGTAATTTTTTACTATGAATATGAATACTAAAGTGAATATAGGTATTATCGGTTTCGGCCGTATCGGCCGCAATTTATTGCGCCTTGGTTATGATGATCCGCGGTTCAATTTTGTCGGGATCAGCGACTTGGCTGAACCGGAAGCTCTCTTTTATTTACTGGGACATGATACTGTATACGGACCTATAGAAACTGAAACAGTACTCGAAGACAATTACATTCATTTCGGTGATCAAAAAGTTCGCTTATTACCCGGATCAGGACCCGGTTCATTGCCCTGGGATGCCCTTGGTGCTGATATCATCATTGACTGCACCGGCCGTATTTGGCCCCGCACTGATTTGGAAAAATATCTGGATGCCGGAGCAAAACGGGTTATAGTAACCAAACCGCCGGAAGATCCTGTCGATCGTATTGTTGTGATGGGCTTGAATGATAAAGATATATCCACTAATGATAAAATCGTTTCACCTTCTTCATCCACGACGCAAGTATTAGCTTTGATGCTGGATATTCTAGATAATGAATTCGGTCTAGAAAAAGCTATGATGACCTCCGTTCATGCCTATACGTCAGATCAACCTCTAGCTGACAGTGTGCGGTCAGATCTGCGCCGGAGCCGATCTGCAGTGGAAAATATTATCCCCAACCAGACGCGGTCACCCCAATTGGTGGAAACCATTTTACCACAACTAAAGGGAAAAATTGAAGGGATTGCTTTCAATGTGCCCATTCCGGATGGTTCCTGCGTTGATTTGACTACTCAACTTCAGTCAACACCATCTGTGGAAGATGTAAATGCATTAATGAAAGATGTCTCTGAAAATTCCATGTCTGCCATCATCGGTTATACAGATGACCCCATTGTATCCAGCGATGTTGTAGGCGACAGCCATTCCATGATTTTTGATGCCAGGGCCACTATGATTGCTGCAGATAATCTGCTCAAAACAATTTGCTGGTATGATGATGGCTATGGTTATTCCCAACGAATATTAGACTTGACAAAATCCTATTATGATTTGGAAGAAGTCTCATGAGAATTGCTTTAAATGGATTTGGTCGTATCGGTCGAACAGTATTCCGCATTCTGAATAAACAAAAAGATTTTCAAGTTGCAGCTATCAATGATTTGGCTAATGATGATGCGTTGGCTTATCTGTTAAAATATGATACTGTCATGGGACGGTTAAAAGATACTGTTACTGTACAAAACGGGATTTTAAAAACAAGTAACCATTCAGTTAAAATGCTTAATGAGCCTAATCCGGCTGCACTACCCTGGACTGAATTAGGTGTTGATGTTGTTATTGAAGCAACGGGTGTTTTCAGAGCTCGCGAGCAACTCCAATCCCATTTAGACGCCGGTGCAGGAAAAGTGATTCTTACCGTTCCAGCCAAAGATGAAATTGATTATACTGTCGTCATTGGTGTAAATGAAGATGGTCTTAAGCCTGACCATAAAATTGTTTCAAATGCATCCTGTACAACGAACTGTTTAGCCCCTATGGCGAAAGTTTTAAATGATGCCTTCGGAATTGAATATGGCGTTATCAATACGATTCACGCTTATACCAATGATCAACGATTGGCTGACGTTCCTCACTCGGACTGGCGCAGAAGCCGTGCTGCCGCAGAAAATATTATTCCCACCACAACCGGAGCTGCTCGAGCTGTAGGCGTTGTTTTGCCTGAACTCAAAGGTAAACTGGACGGTATTGCCATGCGCGTTCCTGTCCCTGACGGTTCGATCGTGGATTTGAATGTTCAATTAAAAACCGATGTCAATGCCGATGACATTCGTCAAGCGGTCAAAGAAGCTAGCGCGACTGATCGCCTTAATTCCATCCTGCAATATGAAGATACGCCCATTGTTTCTTCAGATATTATCGGTAATCCCCATTCATCGATTTTTGATGCACCTTTTACAGCGGTTGTAGATAAGCGATTTGTAAAAACCCTTAACTGGTACGATAATGAATGGGGTTATTCCAACCGGGTAGTGGATTTAATTAATTTATTTTCAGATAAATAAATTTATAGTTTAAACTGAACCTGATTCACCAATTCCTGGGCATCAGCTTTCGTTGGACCTTCTGCATAAATCCGCATAATGGGTTCCGTGTTTGAAGAACGCAAATGAATCCAGCGATCTGACCAAGTAAATTTGACACCGTCTATTTCATTGATATTCGCATCAATAAAAATGGATCGTGCTTTATTAAAAACAGCCTCTTTATCAAACCCCTCCAATTCAACTCTTTCCTTTACAATTGAAAATTGCGGTAGACCATCATAAATAACGCTGATGGGCTCGTCTGTCATAGCCATACGGTTTAAAATCATAGCAGCCGCTACAAGAGAATCCCGACCCAAGTGCGCTTCCTTCAGTATTACTCCGCCGTTTCCTTCACCTCCTAGGTTGGAGTTTAATTCAATCATTTTCTGAACCACATTAATTTCACCAACTGCTGATCGTTGAACAATTGAACCATATCGTTCAGCAAGCTTTTCCAATGCCAATGTCGTAGACAAATTTGTTACTATTACTTCCGATTTATCCACCGTCCGTAAATATCCATCTGCCGCCATGACTAAAGTATACTCATCTCCGGCCGGACGTCCGTTTTCTAAAATGACTGCCAATCGATCCCCATCTGGGTCTGATGCAAAGCCGATGTCTGCATTGTTATCAACAACTGCCATACTCAAATCAGTCAAATTTTCCGGAAGTGGTTCAGGCGGACGGGCAAAATTGCCATTATCTTCGCAGTGGATTTTTATAACATCACATCCCAGCGATTCCAGCATGTAAGGCAGTGCTTCAAACGCGGCGCCATTCACCGCATCTACAACAACTTTAAACTTTCGTTTACGAATGTCATTTTGCTTGATGCACGATAAATTCGCCACCTTTATAATATGTTTTTGAATGGCATTTACATCTGGAATATGTAATCCCTGTTCTTGATCTAAATCAGGAAATTCACCATCGACAGTTGAAAATAATTCTTCACATTCTTCCGGTCGTAAAAATGTGCCGTCTTCCCGTACAAATTTTAATCCATTCCATTCAGTCGGATTATGGCTGGCAGTGACGATTATACCACCTACAGCATCGGTATTTTCCACCATGAACTGCACTGTTGGAGTTGGAACTATATTCAAATTAATCACATCTCTACCAGCGGAAATGAGTGCATGGGCAATGTCATCTATAAATCCTTCCCCGGATGGACGGGTATCTCGGCCCAGTATAAAAACACCTTTGGGCTGCATGGCATGGAAGGCTTTGGCATAACGTGAAACGGATTCAGAAGTAAATTCGGGACTTGTTCCCCGAACGCCGGAAATGCTGCGGATAATCATAGTAATCTCAAGAAGGTTTTATTTAAATATTGTTGATATATCTATAAAATGTGATTGAACATCCTTGTCAATTTTTACAAATGAAATGATGTTCCCATCATGAACCAATGTTTTTCCTTTTGGCAATGTGTCTGTAAGGGGCGGAATGCACCAAATTTTATACAATCCGAACTCTAACCTAAATGGATTTTCAAACGGTGTTGTTCCCACATAATTTTTATTGATAAAAACCGGAAGGTCTTTAAAATTTGAATTAATGTACAGATAGCCTATTTGCTGCAAACTACTATCTTGGTCTACCAAATCATTTTTGGGCTTATTTGATATATTTACAAACTTGGTAAACGTTTTTTTGTATAATTTTTTCCTTGATTCAAAATCACTTTCAGCTCCGATTACTTTTAACGCATCCACGATAGAATTTCCTTCAAATCCATTAACCTTTAATAATGCATTATTTTGTTCTTTTGTCCCGGTATATATATCTAATAATTCAGAGTTAATTGGGTTCAAAGTTGACTTTTCAACGTTATTTTGTGATTGCTCCATAGCAAAAAGATATCCGAAATAATTATTTAATATTAAAATTGAGATTACAATTATTTTATAAAATGATTTGAAAACCCTATTACATAATCTAGAAAATCTCCAGCCTTTAAATTCTTGTTTTTTATCAGAATTGCATCTGGGTGATGCACGTCTAACTCTGGACATATTGCATAATATCATAGGATAAATTACAGAATTCGAATACAAATATTTATAAAGTAACAAAAAAAGGCTCAAGAAAAATCTCGAGCCTTTTTTATATTTATTCAGAGAGTGTTTTAGTATTGAGAAATACGGCGTATTCGAGCCATACGTCGCAGTGCTTTCTTACGGGAAATACGCTTGGTATCACTGGGTTTTTCGTAAAAAGCTCTCTTTTTTACATCCCGCAAAATACCTGCGCGTTCCCATTTCTTTTTGAAACGGCGTAATGCTTTTTCAAGCGGTTCACCATCTCTAACGGTCACTTCGACCATGTACACTCACCTCCTTCTAATTATCCTAAATATGTTCGTAATGTTTTACTACGTGAACGATGGCGCAGGCGACGAATCGCTTTTTCTTTGATCTGCCTTACACGCTCACGGGTTAAATTGAATTCTTCGCCAATTTCATTCAGTGTTAACGCATAGTCGCGCTCTATACCAAAATACATTTTAATAACTTGGCGTTCCCTTTCTTTCAATGTGTCTAATGATTGACGAATTTCATCTTTCAATGAATCATTCATCAACGGTTCATCCGGGGATGACTGGTTTTCATCCTTGATGACATCGATCAGGGAATTTTTATCGCCATCACGAAATGGTGCATTCAGCGAATGATGTCGGCGTGAAATACGCATGGCATCGATCACTTCATCCGGGGTCATTTCAAGCTGGCGGCCGATTTCTTCTTCATTGGGAGATCGTTCAATCTCCGCTTCAAGCTTTTCAGCTGTTTTGGTGATTTTGCTGATAGTACCTACACGGTTCAATGGCAGACGCACAATTCGAGAATGTTCCGCCAACGCTTGTAAAATGGATTGGCGAATCCACCAAACAGCGTAAGAAATAAATTTAAAACCACGGGTTTCATCAAAACGCCCGGCAGCTTTAATCAGGCCTAAATTACCTTCGTTAATTAAATCTGTTAAGGGTAAGCCTTGACCCTGATAATCTTTTGCAACAGATACAACAAAACGCAAATTTGCTTTAACCAGCTCCTCTAATGCAATCTGGTCATCCTTGTGGATTTTCTGCGCCAACTCAACTTCCCTGGCCGGTGGAAGAGGTTCATAATTCCCAATTTCTTCCAGATAGCGGCTAAGGCTTCTGTTGGATTCGTTAACTGTTCTTGCAGCTTTTGCCATAGTTTTCCTCTATAAATCGTTTCGAGACAAGTAGGGTAATTTACAGTAATTATACTGTTTTCTCAAGACATAGAGTTCAGTTTTTTTAAATTACTTTGCAAGCTCTGAAAATTCAGAAATTGTGAGTGTTTCCGGGCGGCGGGTGAAATCGATTTTTTCTTTTAATTCTTCAGAAATTCCGAAGCCGGAAAGAGTATTCCGCAACATTTTCCTGCGTCGTGAAAAAGCTGATGCGACTATCTTTTCAAATCGATTAAAATTCTCATCTAAAACGAATGGATCATGGCGTTTTTCCATTTTTATTATGGCAGATTTTACTTTTGGCTTAGGAATGAAAACATCGGGCGGAATTGAAAAACATGTTTCAACTTCCAAAAATGCACCAATCATCACTGTTAAGCGGCCATATGCCTTTGTTCCTACTTCACCTGTGAGCCTGTCTGCCATTTCTTTTTGTACCATGAAATAGGCTTCATTCCAATTGGATCGTTGTTCAATCAACCAAAATAGAATGGGAGATGTGATGTTATAAGGAATATTACCGATTATCTTTATGGGTGCAGGGATGGGTAATTCGCTCAACTCCTGCAATAATACATCTTTGTGGATAAAATGACAATCCCGGAGATCTTCCCGATTATTCAAATATTCAATCAATTTGGGATCGATTTCGATAGCAGCCAGATGGTTTACTAATGGCAATATTATTTCCGTCAATGCGCCTTCACCGGGACCAATTTCTAAAACCGAATCATCTGGTTTAGGATCGATTGTTTTAACAATTTTTCGCAAGAGATTGGTATCAGTTAGAAAATTCTGACCCCATTTTTTTCTGAATGTATGTTGAGTTTTTTTAACCATAGAGGTCACAGAGTTTTACAAACTGAATAAAGATTCGGCATTTGTTGTGGTTTTTTCAGCAATGATTTGTAAAGTGACTCCATGAATTTCAGCCAGTTTTTCCGCCACAAAACGGGTGCGACCCGGTTCATTTGGCTTTCCTCTATAGGGAACAGGACTCAAATAGGGCGAATCAGTTTCTACAAGTAATTTTTCCAATGGGAGCTCTTTTGCTACATCAGGCAAATGGCTGTTTTTGTATGTGAGATTTCCGGAGAAGGAAATATAAAAACCTAAATCTATGAACGTTTTAGCTGTTTTGAGATCGCTTGAAAAACAATGGGCAACTCCTGTTACATCCGGAAATTCAGACAAAATTTTGAGCACATCTGCATCCGCATCTCTGTTATGAAAAATAACCGGTTTTTGTAAGCGTTGCGCTAAAGTCAATTGTTCACGAAAAACGTTTTGCTGAATATCTGGTTCAGAGATATTGCGAAAATAATCCAGCCCGATTTCTCCCAATGCTATCATTTTAGGAAAGGTAATTAAATCTGCAATTTGGTCAAGATAATCTTCCGGCGCATCCTTGGCATCATGAGGATGAACACCAACAGACGCATATATATTTTCATACCTTTCTGCTAATCCCAAACATTCCCGGGAGTCTTCCATATTTGTCCCAACGCAAATAAAGCGATTCACACCTAATTCCTGTGCACGATTTAAAACAATATCTAAATCGTTTTTCAGATCGTCATAGAATAGGTGGCAGTGGGTGTCTACTAATTCCATTTATTTTCTTACAAAGTAAATATATAAATTAGCTTTACTAATAAACTTTTTTCCCTGACTCTACTTTCTTCCCATCCACAATAATCAATGACAGTTCTTTTTTTCTTGAAGCGGCCAAAAGCATCCCTTTTGATTCCACACCGCGAATCGTAGCCGGTTCCAGATTTGAAACGACAACAACCATTTTACCGATCAATTCTTCCGGTGTATAATGATCTGCTATTCCGGAAACAATTTGTTGTTCTTCATTACCCATTTTAATTTGAAGTTTATACAGTTTATCAGCGCCCTCTACTTTTTCAGCTGTTAATATTTCAGCTGTTTTTAATCCAAGTTTTTCAAAGTCTTCATAATTGATGAATTTCTCTTTCTCTTCTATTTTTTCTTTTTTCACATCAATTCGAGGAAACAATGGTGGGTGTTGTTTTAATTTTATTCCTGCTTTTAATCCGCCCCAATTCAATTCCCTCTTCGAAACGGACAATGTTTCTAATACAATTTCAGTCCTATTGGGCATGACCGGTTCTAACAACAATGTACCGATTCGCAGTGCTTCAGCAGCTGTATATAAAACTCTACCCGCAGCGGTCTTATCCTCTTTTACCAATTTCCAAGGAGCTTGCTGTTCCATGTATTTATTAACTCCACGTATAAATTGCAGCGTTTCTTCCAAGGCATCATGGATTTTCATTTCTTCTATCAATGTATGAATCGATGCGATGACTTTTTCAGCTGCATTTTGTATCACATTTTCAGCATCTGTATTTTCGACGGGATCTGGAACAACGCTGTCAAAATTCTTTTCTATAAGTTTGCTTACTCTGCTTAATAAATTACCAAAATCATTAGCTAGATCGCTGTTGTAGCGTCTGATAAATGATTCCATAGTAAAATTGGCGTCCTGCCCCAAAACCATTTCCCGCATGAGATAATAGCGTACCGGGTCCACGCCATATTCTTCAATGAGATCAAGTGGATTGACCACATTTCCCAAGGATTTACTCATTTTCGAATCGCCCATTAACCACCAGCCGTGGGCGAAAATGGATTTCGGTAAAGGCATTTTTGCCGACAGAAGCATCGTAGGCCAATACACAGCGTGAGTCGTCAAAATGTCTTTACCGATCAAATGATACTCAGCCGGCCACCATTTTGTATATGAATCATCATTTGCTCCAAACCCTGTGGCAGTAACATAATTAATAAGTGCATCAAACCAGACATATGTAACGTAATTAGTATCAAACGGCAAGTCAATTCCCCAGTTTAATCTGGATTTAGGCCGGGAAATACATAAATCCCCGAGAGGATTGCGTAAAAATCCCAACACTTCATTCTTCCGATGTTCCGGTTGAATAAAGTCCGGATTATTATTTATATGATCAATCAACCCTTGCTGGTAGGATGACATTTTGAAGAAATAGTTTTTTTCCTTCAGTTTTTTTATGTCCCTGAAATCGCCTGACTCTGCTTCTTTTTCCGTAATAAACCGTTCCTCCGACACAGAATAAAGCCCTTCATATTCATCTTCATAAATATCGCCATTATCATATACAATTTGCAGAATATCCTGAACGACTTTTACATGGCGGTCTTCAGTCGTGCGTATGAAATCATCATTGGAAATATGGAGTTTCTCCCAAAGTTCCAGAAATCGTGGCGCCATTTCATCGCAATGGTCTTTGGGGTCAATACCCCTTTCTTCAGCCGCCTGTTGAACCTTTTGACCATGTTCGTCCAAGCCGGTTAGAAAAAATACATCCTCACCTTCTGCACGATGATATCGAGAAAGGACATCTGCTAAAATGGTTGTATATGCATGACCAATATGAGGTTTGTCATTCACATAATAAATGGGTGTCGTTATATAGAATTTTCCTGCCACCTTAGGCTTTTCCTTTTAAATAGCGCTGAATATCTAACAGCATATTTGTGAGCGTTAAAGGCATATAAAAATTTCTGTTTACAGATTCAATAGTTGTTTCTATTACAGAATTAACGGCTGTAAGGTTTGCATGAGGATAGGAAGTTGAGAATAATTTTAGTGCATCTGCAAAACCATTTTTAGCTAATGGAGCATCAATATTTTGACGTAATCGGTACGATTGCTGGAACCAGGTTTGTAAGAGAAATAATTCAAAGTTGAATTCTTCGGGATTACTTCGCACTTTTCTGGACATATTATTTATGTAAGCCCGCCAATCATTTCCATTGGGATTTACAACTACTTCAACTTGGTCCTTCATTGTATTCAGAATGTCGTCGAGTGGTCTTTTAGATAAAAACCTCGCTTTGTGAATATTGCCGTCAGACAAATAAGCGTAAAACTCGGATTCCTTTGAATCAACGCCTCTTTCAGTCAAATATGCACTGACAATGTCTTGGGATATGGGCGGAAAATCAATTTGCTGACACCGGGATTGAATTGTGGATAAAAGCATGGATTTATGATCTGTGACTAAAATGAGAGTGGTTTTTTCCGGTGGTTCTTCTAAAATTTTCAGCAATGCATTTGCCGAAGCACCATCTCCATCTGAAAGATAATGAGCATCAAAAATCAATACAGTCTTGTAACCATAATCCACGGATTTAAGATAAAGTTTTTTCCGTAATTCACGAATGGAATTAATCAGAATTCTTTTTGCTCGAGGAAGTTTGATCTTTTGAAATGGGTCGGAACCTTTCTTTTGCAAAAGGTCTGTTAAGAGTGCTGCATTTTCATCACCAATTATAGTTAAAACATCTGTATCTTTATCGAAGCTGGTTTTCTTGCGAGGCAAGGGCACTATCACATGAAGATGTTCATGCTGCATCGTGGCGAAGCGAATACATGATGAGCATTTTCCGCAAATAATTTCATTTTCCTGACAATTCAATGCCGCGGAAAAGGCCAGCGAGACAGCTTCTTTTCCCGACCCTTCCGGGCCGCTGAACAAGTATGCACTGCCCACACGATTAGACGAAAGGATCTTTGTTATGCGCTGCCAGACGTCTGGCTGAAAATGTGCCGGGTTAATTTTCATTTTTTGATTCATCGAATTTGATCACTAATGCTTTTCTTTTAAACATGTTTTTTTATTTGTTTATTTTGCTGTGTAAAAAACCTTTTATTTTTTCACCAACCATTTTTCCGGATCAAGTTTTTGGTCTTTTCCCCAAATCTCAAAGTGGAGTTTAGAGCCATTTATAGATCCTGAATCTCCCATATATGCAAGAATATCACCGGCTCTTACTTCGCTATCCACGTTCGTTTGGATTTTTGTTACATGGCTGTATATCGTGAAAAAATCACTACCATGATCGACTATAATAATATTTCCATAGCCCCGGATAAACGTAATTGTTGTAACAATTCCACCCATCACTGCAGTAATCGGTGTACCGGGTTTTCCTTTAATATCAATCCCTGTATTATTTGTCGTTGTTTTAAGCTCTGGATTCCATTTTCTCCCAAATTTACTGATTATTTTTCCACTCGCCGGCCAGGATAACTGGCCTTTAAGTGCCGCAAAGGATTTTGTTTTTAACGCTTCTCTCTGGCGGCGAATACGTTCTGCCCGTTCCGCTTTGGCTTTATCATCCTTAATTTTGCCAATCAATTCTTCCAGTTGTTTTACGCCTTCTTCTTTTTGCGTAATATATTTTGCCAATTCCATTTTACTATTACGAATTTTTTCCAGTTCGTGTTTTTTCTGTTTTCGCTTCACGCGTAAATCGGCCATTTGTTTTTCCCGCTCTTTCTTCAGACTGATACTTTTGCGAAGTATTGCCTCTACATTCAATTTCTTTTTACCAATATTTACTAACAATGAACGTATCTGTTTCTTTTGCTGCTGGTCAATCTGGGAAATAATTTTCTGATACTTTGTACGGTAAACAGCCTGTCTCCAGGATGTAGAACTCAACACTTTATCAATGTCAGATAATGATCCTTTTTTATAAACATGGATGGCGCGATTTGCATATCGAATTCTTAATTCTTTTAATTCCATTTCATTTTCTGCAATTTCATTTTCCAATTTGTTAATTTCATCTCGTGCTGAATTTTCCTCTTTTTTCAATTGGGTAATTAATCGCTCCACTAATGAAATTTCTTCTTCAAGATTTGCAATTGTCCGAGTGGCTGATTTTTCCCGGTTTTCTTCAGAGCTTAGTCTGCCGCGAGTGGATTTTATTTCATTTTTCAGATCCTGAATTGCTTTTGATTGATAATTCAGTTCTTTCTGGAAATCCCGATCATCTGATTGGGCCCAGATAACCTGACTTATTAGAAATAATATGATTGTAATTTGCCTGAACATAGACTTTAAAAGTACCCAGTTCATCAATCTTGATACAAAGGATTTCATATCATTTAAATTGAACGTATTCTTGACTAGTCTTCTATAAGGTGTCTATTTTTGACCTTTCAACCCACAGGAGAGAAATGTGAAAAGTCCACTTTGGTCAAATATATTTAAAAACTGGAATTCGCAGGAAAGTGAAAAAGTCACTGCCCTAAAGCACGTTCCTGTCTTTGATGGTCTAAGCGATAAAGAATTGGATGAGATTGAAAAGCTCACCCACGAACGGACGTACCAGTCCGGAGAACATGTATTTAAAAACAAGGCGCCTTCCGAAGGAATGTTCATTATTATTTCCGGCTCTGTCGAAATTTACCTGGAGAATGCCGGGGACAAAAATATTCTTGCTGAATTAAATGATCGGGATTTTTTTGGTGAAATTGCACTCCTGGATACTAAACCAAGATCCGCCGGAGCCATTGCAACTACACCGTCTACCTTATTGGGATTTTTCCGGCCGGACTTACTCTCGCTCATGGAACGCAATCCTGCTTTGAGCAGCAAAATCTTGACTAATCTCGGAGCCGTATTGGCTGAACGCTTGCGTAAAACAAATGAACTCCTGCCAAAAAGTGATAATTAATGGATAAACAAAAAAACTATATTCAACTTATTTATCGATTAATGGTGGGACTCCTTTCCATTGGGTTTTTATATGTGATTTGGCCATATATCTCATCTGTCCTTTTGATGCTCGTTTTTGCTTTTCTTTTTACTACTGTTTTGCTTTCCAGTGTGGACATATTAGAACGTAAAATTAGAAATCGTGGACTAAGTGTTTTAGTCGTTACAGTTGGATTAATTGCTGCCATTTCAATTTTTGTAGGAAGCTTCGCTACGAATCTGGCTGATCAGGCCGGAGGTTTTTCCCAGCGACTGGAAACAGAATCATTCATGGATGATTTCAACAACTTCATTGATAAAACAAAAGCAAAATTACCGGATTTCGCAAAAGGCGGAGGGGAGGATGTGGATGCAGCATCAAAGCTGAATGAGGTCGTGGGCAATGTAATGTCTACATTGCTAACTTTTGCGGGAGCATTAGGCAGTTTTATTTTTAATATGATAATGGTCATTATTTTCACAATCATTCTGTTATTGAATTATCATCAATTCAAAAAATCCCTGGTGGGTTTTATTCCCAATAAATATTTTGAGGTGGGACTCAGACTTATTTATAATATTGAACAGCAAGTTTCAAATTATTTAAGAGGTCAACTTTTGGCGGCAACAAGTGTAGCGATTATGTCCATTATTGGATTATATATTCTAAATTTCTTTGGAGCAAATTTGACACTTGTTATTTTTATCGGTATCATTGCCGGGTTGGCAAATCTGATTCCATTGGTAGGTCCCTTTATTGGCATGCTCATTGCCTTTGCTGTTGCGTTAATGAATAATTTGGGAAATGAAGCAGCTCAAGCTCATATGCTGTTTAACGCCATTCCTTCACCATTTTACATCTTGGATGTTGCTTTGATGTTTATCATTGTTCAGCAGGTTGACAACAATTTTATAACACCTCTTTTGGTTGGTGAAAGTGTTGGGTTGCATCCCATTATGGTTATGATTGCCCTGCTTATCGGCGGAACACTTATTGGTCCTATGGGTATGCTATTTGCTGTTCCGGCAGCAGGGATTATTAAAGTGATTGGCCATGAAATATCATTCGTGACCAAAAATGCTCATTTGCTTTAAGCGTCTTTTTCGATCTTGAATAAAATATAATCTTTAAAAGACAAATACATTTCTCCACCCTTCTCCAAAGGGTAAATCCACATTTGGATGGATGATCCATCATTATCTTTCTTTTCAATAATTTCTTTTGGATGACCCAATAATGATTGAATATCAGGGACGGTCATTCCGACAGTTAATAGTGGAGTAGATTCTTTTACAATGGCACGTTGTCGAACTATATTCATCCGTTGATCAATGCTACCTGTCATTTCTCGATCTTGGTCAGCATTAAATTTGATTAACAATTCATTGAGTATTTTTTCATTTTTTTCACCCAAACCACCTGCCATTTCACTTGCATCAACCAGCATTTGGATAGCGGATCGCAATTCAGAATGATCCGATACTTTATTGGCCATTTCAACCAGATGTGTAGCTACTTGATACCGTAGTGTGTTTACTTCAAATTCCAAGTGACTATCTTTTTGCAATGCTTCATCCAAAAGCATTAATGACTTGCTATAAAAACCGTAGCTTAATGCTTTTTCTCCTTGTTGAAGTAAATGCCGGGCTTTATATAATGGAATTTTATCTTTTGCGGCCGTTGAAAAATGTATAATCTTTTCCATCATAGTCACTGCTTCGTCTGCTCTGCCTTGAGCCGATAATAAATCTGCCTTTTCAATTTCAAGAATTGCAATATGGTCAAGTTTATCCTGGATCAGTTGCTGTATATCGCTATCTGCTCTTTTATACGCATCAAGATATCTTGAAATTGATTTTGAAAACATTCCCTTTTTCTCGAATGCGATCCCTTCCTCATAAAGCTGAATTGGAATTTTTTCTTTGCACAGAACAAGAAAATCCTCTGCTCGTTTACGATTAGAATGATTCGGGAAATCTTTCAAAAAAGTTTCAAAATGTTCATGTGCTGTCATAAAGTCTTTGCGGTAGTAAAAACTTTTTGCCTTATCCCCCGTTGTTAATCTACCACCGTAAAAAACAGAGAACGTGAAGTGGATTCCAAAATCTTGCAAATGAAATTGTTTAATTGGCGTAATGTCATCCGGATCATTAATATCATTAAATTTCGTATAAGCGTAGCGTAAATCGATCCCAAAGGAAAACCGATTTTGTTTATTTTTAGAATTATTGGATTTCTTACCGCCTCCAATAATAAATCTGGGGCCTAAGGAAAATGACATACTTGGCCCAAAAGCGGTAGGTGTAGATAGAAATTCCTTATTTGAATCCAAATAAAATTTTGAATATGCATACCCCCACGTATACCTTAAATCAATATACCAAGGCTCATACCATTGCAGCATTGTGGTATGACTTATTCCCAAATTGAACACACGGGGAGCAAAAAACATTTTACCCAAATCCCAATTCGGATTCACGCTTCCCCAGGATTCGATTCTGTCAATTTCACCGGGAATCAACAAATTACTATAACGGAAATTCAATCCCGTTTGCATATCGAGCCAACTGGCTCTTATAAGAGCATAAAACACATTTGTTTTAAGAAAGTCTATGTCTAATTGGTGACCTGTTCGTGCAATTAAATTGCCTCCATCAAAACCGGGCACAGCATCTTCATATCTCATCCAGTCGGATTTTATTTTGTCGCCATCGGCTCCTCCTCCTCCATAAATAAATACACCATAACGAACTTCAGCAGGTAAAAATTTTATAGGTTCATGGAATTCACGGCGATATAAAAATTGGTCTTTCCTGTAGCCCGGTTCGTATTCAATGTCTGATTCGGAACTAAACTGAATTAACCCCCAAAGGTAGGATTTTGAAGAATCAGCTTCAGCAGCAGTTAAACGGAAAAAGGATGCTAAAATGATTATGTATAGTGTGAACCTCGGATGCATGATAGTTCAAAATAATGCCTATATACATTTTGAGCAAGTATCTTGTGACTGGTAGTATGGTAAAGGTAGTTAGTCTTTGTAAATTCCCCGCCACTCAAATAACAGGAACTATATTACACAAAGCTAATACCATTAATAAAATGAAATTAAAACATTTAATCATTTTGAGCTCGTTCACAACGGCTATCATGGCACAGCATTTTACCATTGCTCGCTTGCATTACGGCGGCGGCGGCGATTGGTACAGCAATCCCAGCAGTTTACCCAATCTGCTAAATTATTTACAAATCCACACAGCTATTATTGCCGCCGATAAAGAAGCCCGGATAAAATTGACGGATGAGAATCTTTATTCATATCCATATTTATATTTGACCGGTCATGGTAATGTCCGTTTTAAAGATGCGGAGATTATTCGATTAAGAACATTTTTGCAACGTGGCGGATTTCTGCACGCTGACGATAATTATGGTATGGATCCATCGTTTCGCAGAGAAATGAAACGCGTCTTCCCCGATAAGGAACTTGTTCCATTACCCTTTGACCATCCTGTATTTCACCAAGTATTTGATTTTGATTTCGGATTACCCAAAGTACACGAACATGATAATAAACCCCCTCAGGCTTTAGCACTTTTTGAAGATAATCGTATTCTTGTCCTCTATACATATGAAAGTGATTTGGGAGATGGTTGGGAAGATGCGGAAGTTCATAATGATCCTTTTGAAATTCGTGAAGCAGCGCTGCAAATGGGGATCAATATTATTCACTTTGCTCTGACACAATAATGCAATCAATCGAGAAACAACTCCAGCACATCCGCCGGGCAGCTCTAGTAAATGATGCTAAAACTTCAGTTTGGATTCTCTATACCATCGGATTATTTTTTGTAATTACTGCTATATCTTTGGAAACCATTTTTTATTTCTCACCAGAAATTCGTTACGGAATTTGGCAATTGGGTCTATTGGGTGTAATTGTTATCATTTTCGGTTTTGCATTTATTTACATTCTTGCTGTTAATAACAAAATTCATCGCTACCGCTGGTCAACACTGGCAAGAGCCGCCGGAAGATTGGCATTTCCAAAAGAGGATACAATCATTAACGCTCTGCAATTGGAGCGTGGTTTGGATAAAAGTACATCCAGGCAATTGAGTTCATCATTTGTAAAAAAAACCACTAAAAAGCTTGAAAATCTAGATGAGGCTGATTTGTTTCATTCTAATCGAGCTAAACAATGGAAATTATATTCACTAATTTTATTATTGGTAGGTGTGTTTCCCTTCGCAATTAATTGGGAAAATAGTGCTCAATCTGTTTTTCGCTGGTCTCATCCCCGAACAGTTTTTCCAGTTCCAAAACCATTTGCCATTCAAAACCAATCGGGAGATATCAATCTTTTAGGCGGTGAATCAGCAGAACTTCAATTCACTGTTGTTGGGGAGGCTCCGGATTCACTCTTTATTGATCTCAAGTCTTATGCCGCAGGAGATTCTGTTCGACCTGTTAGAATTGTAAAGATAGACAGCGCAGGAAAATACACATACACTATTGAAGACATTTCCCGAGATTATCAATATCGCGCGTATTATTCAGCCGTACATTTTTGGGATGTATGGGGAGAAATTTCATCTCCGTTTCATGCAATTTCAGTTACTGATCGGCCTGTGATGGAAGACTTAACCATTACCCTCACACCGCCAAGTTATACTCAGTTAAAACCCATTATTCAAAAAGGAAACCAGGCCGATATCAGCGGCTTAATCGGGTCCAAAGTCCATGTTGCTTTACGAAGCAACCGTCCTCTGAAAAAAGGCGACTTGATCATCAATGAAGGAGAAATACCTATGGACATTTTTGGCAAGAAAGCTACTGGGGAATTCACCATTAATAAAGATGGACAATTTGCAATTCAGCTCCAGGATATCCGTGGGATTTCAAACCGCAATCCAATTCCTTTTCACATTACAGCTATTCATGATCTTTTACCGGATATTACAGTTCATCAACCTGAACAAATTATTGAACTCGGGAGTGACCAAACGATTGCAATGCATATACAGATTGAAGATGATTTTGGTTTTTCAAATCTACAAGTTGCTTATGAAATACACAGACCCGCTTATATCGATGAAGATCCCTTACTTTCACTTTTCACTATTCCCATTGATGATCCCATGAATGTAAATCAGGATATAATACATTTTTGGCAATTAATGGAATTAAGCTTAATGCCGGAAGATGAAATTCATTATCATTTTGAATTATCCGATAATGATTTAGTCTCCGGTCCCAAAAAAACAGTAACAAAAGAATTCATTGCCAGATTACCCGGTTTGGCTGAACTATTTACGTCTTTTGAATCAGAAGAAGAATCTATTTTGGACGAAATCACGTATTCGAAAGAGGAATTGGAAGCGATACGTGAAAATATGGAGCAGCTGGAACTGGATATTTTAAAACAGGACGAATTGACGTGGGATCAGCAGCAGGATTTGCAAAACATGCTTGAAAGCGTTCGAGAAGAAATGAAAAAGATGGAGGACATTTCCGAAGCATTAAAATCATTGCAAGAGACTGCAGATAAACATGAACTTTTTTCATCCGACTTGTTGGAAAAGTTTAATCACCTACAAGAATTAATCGATGAATTGCTTTCAGAAGACTTAATGAAAAACCTTCAGAATATTGATGAAATGATGGCTGAAATGGATGCCAATAAATTGCAGGATGCCTTGGAATCGTTAATGAATAATATGGAATATATGGAACAGGAATTAGACAAATTCATCGATATTTTTGAGCGCATTAAAGCAGAACAGAAGTTAGATGAATTACGTACTCGCTTGGAAACATTAGCCGAACAGCAGGAAAAACTTCACGATCGTATTGATCAAACACATGAAGAAACAGATCCATCTACATTCTCAAAATTGAGTGAAGAAGAACAGCGTCAAGTGGAGGAATTTTCAAATATCCGAAATGAAATGGAAGATGCTACCGACGCTGTAGAAAAATTTCATGAAGAATCAGCTGATCGACTTTCTGATCTGAAACGAGATCCGCTCATGAATCAAACGTATTCTGACCTACAACGGACTGTAAATCAATTACGCAGACAAAATGAGGCTGAAGCGACAGAATACAGTGCATCCGCCTTGGAAAATTTGCAGAAGCTATTAAGTGAAATGCAGGATATACAACAAGGATTTCAATCGGCAACCACTCGGGAAATGGCATCTAAATTTCAGCAGGTGTTGAGGGATATACTTAATCTTTCAAAAACCCAGGAATATCTTCAAAGTGAAACAAACTCCATTCCAACCAATTCTCCTCGGCTGGGTCAAATGGCCGGACAACAGCAAACCGTACAAGATCAATTACATCAAATTATGGAGCAGCTCATGGAATTATCCCGGGAAACGTTTGCGGTTACGCCTGAAATTGGTCGGGGTATGGGCATGTCTAATGCTATGATGCAAGAAGCCATTAAAGCATTGGCCCAGCGTAACGGGCGCGGTGCAGCTCAAAACCAGCAACAGGCCATGAAATCGTTAAATGAGACTGCCATGTCAATCCATCAGTCCATGAATCAAATGCGTTCGTCCGGTTCGGCCAGCGGATATGAGCAATTTTTGGAACAAATGCAAAATATGGCCGGTCAACAACAAGGAATTAATAATCAAAGTATGCAGTTGGCCATGGGACAAATGGCTGCAGCTGCACAACAGGGTCTTTTGCAAAAACTTCTGCGAGAACAAAAACAAGTTCGAAAATCTCTCCAGGAAATGATGAGTGAAATGCAGCAATCCGGAGAAAAAGGTCTTGGCGACATGGGCGGGATTGCTCAAGAGATGGATGAAGTGTTAAAAGATTTGGAGCGCAGGAGAATGTCTAAAAAAACAGTCGATCGGCAGCAGCGAATTTTATCCCGAATGCTGGATAGTCAGAAATCCATGACTCAACGTGGAGAAAAAGAAGAACGCAAAAGTGAAACTGCAACTGAAATTTTTACCAGCGGACCCGCTGGGTTACCTGCAGACATGGGCCAGCGCCGCAGCCTTGCATTGGAAGCAATGAATCGCGCACTGAAAGCCGGATATCCCCGGGATTATCAATCCATGATCCGCAGATATTTCAATGCAATTAGTGAAAATAATTTCCTCTCAACATCATCGGATTCGTCAAATGCGAATTAAAACAATTATTCTTTTTCTTTCCATTTGTACTGCACAGGTTCAGGTTCAATCCTTAGGTAAAAGTGGGTTGGAAAATGCCTTGTTGATGGAACGAAAAGGCGATCTGCATGAAGCACAAAAAATTTATGAATTGATATTGGAAACAAGGCCCAAGAACAGGCAGGTGTACACTCGTTTGAAAAATATTTACAAACGGCTGGGGAATTACATGGCTGCAGCTGAATTGACCAATCAATGGTTAAAACATTCTCCCCATGACCTGCAGCAACGTGTGGAATTGGGAGAAATATTTTATATAAGTAATAATCATGAGCAGGCAGAATATATTTGGAATGAATTCATTCAAGAATATGGACAAAATACCAGTGCATATCGCATGCTTATACATACTTATAGCCGCATGGGGCTTGGTGATAAAATGATTCAATTAATTTATACTGGTAGAAAACAATTCGCCGATCCGGATTTCATGGCATTGGATATGGGGAATTATTTGCAATCTCGACAAAGTATCGAAAAAGCTTTAAATGAATTTCTAATTTTTGCCCAACACAATCCCCGTCAACATAAAATAATATTGGATAAAATATTGATAATGAGTGATGATAATGATTCGTTTCCTATTATAGAGCAGCAGCTTTTAGCTCATATCGACACATGGCAGGATATGATCAACACGTTTCTTTCAGCACTCTATTTCAAAGAGGGAAGATATGATGAATCTCTAAAACATCAGTTTTCTATAACAGGAGTTAAGCAAAAAAGATGGAAAGGGTTAAATACGTTTGCCGGAAATTTACGTAAAGAAAAACAATACGACCTGGCTATTGAAACCTATCAAATTTTATTGAACGAAATCCGCAAAAACCCCAAAGAAATTAATACAAAAGAATTGGGGAAAGTGTTATTGGGTCTTGGACAGGTTTATGAAGACCAGATTTTACCCCACCAGATAAGTAAATCATTAATTCTTAGCAGCATTAATAATGTATTTTTTTCCAGTGGGTTTTATGAAGCAAATCGTTTTTCCAACACATCTTTGGAACAGGCCGTCATTTTGTATAACACCATTCTAAACGAACTGGAAGAAACATCCTTTTCCCCAAAAGCGCACTATAGATTGGGCGAAATTCAATTCAATGTGTTACAGGATTTAGATGGAGCACGACTAGCATACAACACAGCGCTGGCATCCAAACCTGATCAAAAACTTGCTTTCAAGATTCATTCAAGCTTAATTGATCTATTAATATCAGAAGGAAAAATGGATGAAGCTAAAATGTATATTGATCAGCTTCCAAAAAAGATAGTAGTAAAAAACGAAAGTCAATTTGTAATTAAAACATTAATTACATCGCTTTTTAATGGCGAAATAGACAGTTCAATAAATATGATCGATACGTATATCATGGGATTATTGCCCAATAACAAACATTTCAATGACTTTATGGAATTGCAATCGACTTTGCATACTCATATAACGGATGGAAATGAAGTGGACAAAGAAGCGCTTCAGCACTATTTGAATGGGGAAAAATTATTAGTGCAAAATAAACTGTCCGAAGCTGTTACTGTTTTCGCAAACATGCGATTGAATCAGCCCTCTTCACCCATTTCAACAACGGGAGCCATCAGGGAAATATTCAGCCGTCTGCAATTGGGTCAAACAACAGAATTGAAACAAACATTACTGTGGTTAAATGAATCAAATGACGGGGATAAAGGCCTCGTTCTCTCCGGTGAGATTGCTGAATTCATCGAGCATGACATTGAAGCTGCTATCGGTTTTTATGAACAGTTATTACAAGACCATCCCAAATCATTATTGGTTGAACCTGTTCGTCAACATATTCGTGAACTAAAATCAAACCTGGAAAGCTAATGAAACGAATTGTTCTCTATTTCTTTTTGGTGAATATAGTTTTCAGCCAGAAAATATTGATCCCCATGGATATGGGCCAGCGTGACCATTTAAAAGCCTACGGGCTGGCTTTTTGGATCTTGGAAAATAATGTCAATGTTGAATGGTTATTGAATTTTCGAGGTGGAACATTCATGACGGATACGAGTCCCGCAATTGAAAAAGAATGCCGGATTCGCGGAATTAATTATGAGCTGATTAACGCGTCAGAAACCATGACTATATACGGTCATATTGAGCAAAATAATATGGATGTGGTGCTATTGGAAAAAGCGCCAAAAATTGCTATATATACTCCACCAAATAAACAGCCCTGGGATGATGCAGTTACTCTGGCGCTTGAGTATGCAGAAGTACCCTACGAGACACTTTGGGATGAAGACGTTTTTCAAGGCAAACTGGATAATTATGATTGGCTCCACTTACACCATGAAGATTTCACCGGTCAATACGGCAAATTTTATCGAAATTATCATTCTGCCCCTTGGTATCTTCAACAGCAAAAGGAATTCGAAGCCATGGCAACTCGACACGGTTTTCCTACGGTCCACGAAGAAAAAAAGGGTGTCGCCAGGGCTATTAAGGCCTATGTAGGAACAGGGGGATTTCTTTTTGCCATGTGCAGTGCAACGGATTCATATGATATTGCATTAGCGTCAGAAAGCATTGATGCTGTTCATTCTGTATTTGATGGAACGCCTATTGATCCAAATGTTCAGAATAAGCTAGACTACTCCAAATCATTGGTGTTCACAGATTTTACCATTATGCCCGATCCCATGATTTATGAATTTTCCGATATCGATTATCCACCGAGTCATAATCCGGTCCTCCGTGGCGCAGAAGCAGATTACTTTACTTTGTTCGAATTTTCAGCCAAGTACGATCCTGTTCCGACAATGCTGACACAAAATCATGTTTCTGTTGTGAAGGGATTTATGGGGCAAACCACCGGTTTCCACCGTGACCGAATAAAAAATCATATTGTTATCATGGGCGAAGATCCCACCACGCCCCAAGTGAAATATATCCATGGGAATTTTGGCAAAGGCACCTATACATTTCTCGGCGGTCATGATCCGGAAGATTACCAGCATTTTGTTGGAGATCCGCCGACAGATTTATCTCTGCACAGAAACTCGCCGGGATATCGCTTAATTTTAAATAACATCCTTTTTCCTGCAGCTCGGAAAAAAGAACGAAAAACATAAATGGTCTTCCCCTTTTTCGCTGATATTGAAAAGGCAGCTGAAACAATTGCACCATATGTTGAACGAACACCCGTTTGTTCAAGCGAACATATTAATGACCTGTTTGGAGCTAATATCTTTTTCAAATGTGAAAATCTTCAAAAAGTGGGTGCATTTAAATTCCGGGGGGCGTGCAATGCTGTTTTCAGTTTGAGTGAGGATGAAGCCGCCAAAGGTGTAGCTACCCATTCGTCTGGGAACCACGGAGCAGCACTTTCTTTGGCTGGTTCATTGAGAGGAATCCCTGTTCATGTGGTCATGCCCAAGAATGCTCCTCATATCAAAATCAATAATGTGGATCAGTATGGGGCCAAGATTACTCTGTGTGAATCGACCCTCGATGCTAGGGAATCCACGCTGGATAAGATCATGGCAAGAACCGGAGCTGTGATGATCCATCCGTATAATGATAATCGTATCATCTGTGGACAAGGAACCGCAGCAAGAGAATTGCTATTGGAACATCCGGAATTGGATATGATCATGGCTCCTATTGGTGGTGGCGGTCTCATATCCGGTACATGTATTGCATCAAAAGGTCTGAATTCCAATATTACTGTTGTTGGCACTGAACCAAAAGGTGCTGATGATGCATTTCAATCCTTAACTGCAGGAAACATCATTCCACAAACTAACCCCCAGACCATGGCAGATGGTCTCCTGACATCGCTGGGCGACAAAACATTCCCTATCATTCATACATATGTTCAAGAAATCATCACTGTCAGCGAAGACACTATTATTAAAGCCATGAGAATAGTTCATGAGAATCTTGAAATGATTATTGAACCCAGTTCCGCTGTGGTATTAGGAGGATTATTAGAGAAACCCGAACCCTTCAAGGGTCAAAAGATAGGAATGATCCTCACCGGTGGAAATGCAGATTTAAATAATCTACCTTGGTAAATGTTTAAAGCCAGATTATTACTGATTTTATTATTAAGCGCTTGTAGTCAGCGGCCAAGTGTTTTTATTCCTCCCGAACCATTTGAAATCGCAGACGGCACCCGATTTATTGTTATCGGCGACTGGGGCCGACGAGGGAATGTTAAACAACAAGCTGTGGCAAATGCAATGGCGTACATAGCACATTCATTTAATGTAGAGTTTATAATTTCAACTGGCGATAATTTTTATAATCGAGGAGTAAAAAGTGTGCAGGATACACACTGGCAGGAATCATTCGAATCTGTTTATGCTCATCCTGCTCTTACGGTTCCCTGGTATATTTCCCTGGGAAACCATGACCATTCCGGAAATGTATACGCTCAAATAGAGTATTCGAAAATCAGTGATCGGTGGACATTGCCGGCACGTTATTATTCAAAAAAAATTGAGCTTCAGGATAACGGAACACTGCATTTGCTGGCTGTGGATACCAACCCAATAAAAAAGAATGAAAAAAATGTTTTTGAGCAATATGAATGGCTGGATAAAACTCTAGATACATCAGATAAAGATTGGACATTTGTTGTCGGTCATCACCCAATACGAACAGGCGGTAAACACGGAGAAACAACGAATATTATCAAAAAACTGAAACCGCTGATGGATGAACATAATGTAGATATTTATCTTGCAGGCCATGACCACGACCTGCAATTATTGAAAGACATGAATACACATTATGTGGTCTCCGGTGGCGGGGCAAAAATACGCAAGGTAAAAAACACTCCATACTCTCTTTTTAGTCGATCATCACTGGGTTTTGTGCTGGGAAGTATTACCAGGAATAAACTCCATATATATTTTATCAATGAGCAGGCCCAGCTATTGTATGCCCACACCATTGAAAAATGATCTCCGTTAAAACTGGACAATTGACCGATGCAATTAATGTATCGAACAAAATCCCCGAATTTGAAAGACCATATAAGAGGGACGAATATAAAAAGCGGTTATCTGGGAAGCATTTAATCCTCACTGCTTACATAAATGATGAACCGGTGGGATTTAAAGTTGGCTATGACCGATTCAATGACGGTAGTTTTTACAGCTGGATGGGGGGGGTACTTCCTCGATTCAGAAAAATGGGCGTGGCCCAATTATTACTGGCAGAGCAGGAAGCATGGGCAGTTCAAAACGGGTTTTCAGCCATAAAGCTAAAGACCAGAAAAAAACACGGAGCCATGCTGGAATTTTCTCTAAAAAGAGGATTTGTGATCATGGAGAAAATTCCCAAAATTCCAGAAAACGAAACACGGATCTGGATGGAAAAAGAATTATAAATATGTGGTATCAAACAGAAATCAGCTTATCTCCTCGCCCTAGAGGGTTTCATATTATTACCGATGAAGTAATACGCGGGATCCCGGAATTACAGGATATATCTGTTGGGGTACTTCACGTATTTATGAAACACACGTCTGCCTCTTTAGCTATTAATGAAGATGCGGATCCCACTGTCCGGACTGATTTTGAGTCCCATTTTAACCAGATGGTCCCCGAGAATGCACCGTACTACCAGCATACACTGGAAGGGTCCGATGATATGCCGGCCCATCTGAAATCAGCCATATTGGGTTCATCTGTGAGTATACCGATTACAAATGGAAAACTGAACTTGGGTACATGGCAGGGAATTTATTTATGTGAACATCGAAACCATGGTGGAGGCCGGAAACTGGTCCTCACTCTACAGGGAGAACAGAAATAATCTAAATTATATACCTATAAATCTTACGGTTTCATGCCCTGGTGAATTGCAGCGACACCGAATAACAGTTTCCTGTATGTAACATTTTTGAAACCCGCTCGGCACATAATATCACTCAATTCTTTCGGTGGATAAAAGCGAGGTATGGTGTGTGCCAGATAAGCGTAGCCCTTGTGAGAACCAGATATCAGCTCTCCCACGAGTTTCACAAGCAATCTAACATAGAAACGAAAGAGCCTTTTGAACAGTAAGGATGATGGTTGGCTGGTTTCCAGATTCACGAAACGCCCCCCTGGTTTCAGGACACGACAGAATTCGGCAAAAGTCTGAGTAAGTATATCGCTGCTCAGATTGATGTTGCGTGTTGCAAATGAAATAGTGATGAGATCAAGACTCTCATTCGGAAATGGTAGAGCTTTCACATCTGAAACAACAAAGTCAATGTTCCGTGCTTCCGGCTTTTTCATAGCTTCAGCCATCATGGGCATTGAGAAATCTACCGCATGAATCACAGTTCCACTTGCCGCAAGGCGGCTGAGATAGCAAGCCATCTCTCCGGTACCCGTACACATATCAGCCCAGTGGGTTCCACCTGATGCAGCGGCAATTCTTGCCGCCTTCCTACGCCACAGCATGTCAAGTCCCAGTGTCAGAACGTGGTTTATTCGTTCATAGGTTCCAGGAACTTCTGAGAACACTTTCTTCAAGAAGTTAGTTGTCGGGTGCGGTGTATCAGATGATGGCATTAGCTAAAATTACCACCGTATCTGTTTTTGTACAAAGAGTTGAGAAAAGAACTTTCTTATTCATTGACGTATTACCTCTAAATAATTTACCTGAAAATAAATAATGTAATATATATTTATCAATATGTAATATATTTCTTACATTATAATTATTAATTAATTAAAAAAGGATGAGTTAAATGAAATT